>JANXLU010000009.1 GCA_025354985.1 Chloroflexota bacterium | reverse complement strand
GGGAGAGGGGGTAAGAGCCGCGTCCCGGCCGTAGATCAGGGGGAGCGGGTTGGGGTGAGGGGCATAATTAGCGTTAAACATGCCAGCACACACGTCAGGACAGCCCATCAGTCCCCCCGCCTTTGCGTGGGAAGATCCGTTTCTGCTCGAAGATCAGCTGAGCGCCGAAGAGCGCGCGGTGCGGGATGCCGCGCGCAAATACTGCCAAAACGAGCTGATGCCCCGCATCCTGGAGGCAAATCGTCACGAAGTGTTTGATCGCGACATCCTGCGCGAGATGGGCGGGCTGGGTCTGCTCGGCAGCACCCTGCCCGAGGAATACGGCTGCGCCGGGTTAGGCTATGTGAGCTATGGTTTGATCGCCCGCGAGGTGGAGCGGGTGGATAGCGGCTATCGCTCGGCTATGAGCGTGCAAAGCTCACTGGTGATGTTTCCAATTTATCAGTATGGGAGCGAAGCGCAGCGAACCACCTATCTGCCCAGGCTGGCGACCGGCGAGCTCGTGGGGTGCTTTGGCCTGACCGAGCCAAACCACGGCAGCGACCCGGGCAGCATGGAGAGCCGGGCGCGCACCGCGCCGGGTGGCTATCGCCTGCACGGGACCAAAATGTGGATCACCAATTCTCCGATCGCGGATGTGTTTGTGGTCTGGGCCAAGCTGGATGACGGTGACATTCGGGGGTTTATCCTGGACAAGGGCATGCCGGGTTTGAGTGCACCAAAGATTGAGGGCAAATTTAGCCTGCGCGCAAGCTGCACCGGCGAGATCGTCATGGACGATGTGTTGGTGCCTGCTGACCACCTGCTGCCTAATGTAAAGGGTCTCAAGGGGCCGTTTGGCTGTCTCAATCGCGCCCGCTATGGCATCAGCTGGGGGGCGATGGGCGCGGCCGAGTTTTGCTGGCACGCTGCCCGAAAATACACACTCGACCGCAAACAATTTGGGCGACCGCTGGCGGCCAATCAGCTGATCCAGCTGAAGCTAGCCAATATGCAGACCGAGATCGCCCTGGCGCTGCAGGGCTCGCTGCGGGTGGGGCGGTTGATGGATGAGGGTCGCGAGTCGCCCGAGATGATCTCTCTGATCAAACGCAATGCCTGCGGCAAGGCGCTTGACATCGCGCGGATGAGCCGCGACATGCACGGTGGGAACGGCATTTCGGATGAGTTTCATGTTATTCGCCACGTCATGAACCTGGAGGCCGTCAACACTTATGAAGGCACGCACGACGTCCACGCATTGATCCTTGGGCGCGCACAAACCGGGATTCAGGCGTTTTTCTAGGGTTTGGATGGCTCATTTGGATTGACGTCTCAATATCCGAGGTTTATGTCCCCGCATGTCCTGCGGATAACGTCTTTTTTCTGTTCGAGGACATTTGTATGGGCCTGGCTTGATTTTCATGGTCACAGGGCTTTTTGCGGGGTTCGGCGCGGTTTTGAATGTCCTCAGATGTCCTCAAAAACAAAAAATATTTCGGAACGAGGACAGGGGGATGGGCGCGGGTAATTGTGGCGTGGACGGGATTAAACAAGATTTTGATTGCGGTCACAATTGGGAATTGGACGTTCCACTTGACGAAGATCGCAGAAGGATTCGGGCAGTAACAGCGCCCACAGCCTTGTGATTCTTCGCCACAGCACTATTTTGTTCCTAAAGCAGGATTCCATAACGGAAACCGGTGTGAAAGGCCGTCGCAAAATGGCCAGTTAGATCGACGATTACCTTTTCGACTTACTTGCCTTGAAGATTTGATGCGTTTGCTCGGACCCGCTGGCGGCGATTGTTGTGAGGCGATTCTCCATGCTACAATGACTTTTCTCACGGGCGATGCTATGAAATAACTCATAGCGCGGCACTCTTGGCGTGCGTACGATTAACGTCCTAATTGCCTTTTGGCATTTTCTGGATAGGTAATATGAGATAACTGTTCAGACGTACGGGAATAATCTCAAATCTCAACGCACCAGAATCGGGTAAAAACTGAAAACTCGCGGCAAATTGATATTTAACGGCGGCATATTGAACAATAGCATTTGATGCAGGTGCGGGGTGTTCGGCCTGGAATCCCTTCCTTAGCGAAGATCGGTACGCCGCGTTGGATGAGGGCTTCGCTTTTGCTGCTCGCATGCGTCCTTACCAGCGGTTTCGCGGTACGCATTCAAGCGGATGTTGCCCTGATTGCGCATTATGCCCTCAATGTGCTCAGCGCAATTGCGCTGGCGGCATTCCTCAAACGGCACTGGTGGATCCGTCGTGATCGGGTGGAAAAACACGGAAATGCCCATCTCGGGCGGGCGATGCTGGGTTGCATGGCCGCACTATGGGTTAGCGGCGTTGCATTACTCATTTGGACGAACGAAACCATATTGCGCATGGTGCACGTTGCGGCAAGCATGGCACTAGGATTGTTTCTGCTCTGGCACGCTGCGTGGCGTTGGCGCACTGCTCGAAGTCTTCATGAACCGCGTGTCATGCCCTTCGCATTCGCTGCTTTGATGGCAGGTGCAACTGGTGTCGGCTGGTGGAGCACGGTGGCCTTTAAGCCTGTGCCGCAACCGTATCCATCACAAACGATGCCGGCTGGTTCGGCGTTGGTTGCGCACGCGACCATCAAACCCGGCGCATTGCCCAGCGCCACCGAGTGCGCAACTTGTCATGGGGATTTTGGAACCCAATGGCGAGGCAGTGCACACGCAAATGCGCTCAACGATAAATACTACGCGGGTCTGGCTGGCATGTTCGGACAGGAACGTGGTGCCGAGGCCTTGCGCTATTGCGCCACCTGCCACAACCCAATTGGATTGATGGAGGGCGAAATTGACCCGCGGCTTGCTCAAACGAACCAGCCTGGTACAAACGCATACGAAGTGCGCGGATTGGGCGTAAACATGTCATCAAGCGCGCGTGCCGCCGAGGGGGTAACCTGCGCCATGTGTCATCGCGCTATTAGCGCAAATGCCGTAAATGGCGCGATGGTTGTGAATAGCCTTGAAGTGGTGCTGCCGAAGGGAAGTCAGGCACAATTGGCGTTGCAGGCCGCACCGGCTGCGCATCGGGCTGAGCTGCGCCCCGACGTTCTGCAACAAGCCGATTTATGCGGCGCATGTCACAACCTGCGCACCCCGGATGGGATTCTATTGGAACCCACCTTTGATGAATGGCGCGGCAGTCGATACGCTCGTGAGGGCATAACGTGTCAGGGATGCCACATGCCACAGACCATTGCGCGCAAGGTGGATAGCGCGCTGCCCGGCATGGTGCGCGCGCACGGTGGCCAACCGGGTGCGCCATCATCACTGAGTGGTGTAGATGGCGGCAGCAGTTTGCTCACGCGCGCAGCGGCGTTGAATATATCGGCAAGCACGGACATCATCACCGTAACCGTTGCCAACACAGGCACGGGTCACTACCTGCCAAGTGGTGCGGATGATCTGCGTGAAGTGTGGTTGGAGGTCCGGGCATTGGATGCCAGCGGTGCCGTATTGTGGCAGTCCGGCATCCTGGATCGGTATGGCGCGTTACCGCCTGATGCAGTTCGATTTGGCAAGGTACTGGGTGACACACGCGGACAACCCATCGCACTGCATCGATTTTGGCTGGCCACGACGATACTACAAGACACCCGACTGGCGCCGGATGAAGCGCGCGCCCTGAAGTTTCGCATGCCCGCCGGTGCCACACGGGTTGTCGCAAGTCTGCGCTATCGTGACGTGTCACCCGCTTTTGCCGAGGTTGCACTCAACCAGAAAACAAATGTGCCTGTGCGTGATATTGCTACGCGCGAGCTCGAGGTTTCGCAATGAACCTACAACAAATAACAGAAGGAAAAAACGTCGCATGATTAACTTACATTCCAGAACTCACCGGGTCTTATTGTCTGTTTTGGCGTGCGCGCTGGCGTTTCCGTCAGGCCAGATCCTGCCGATGGCAGCGATCCCGCAGGCCGCACAAAGTGCCTTTGGGATGGGTGCCCTGCAAACCACCGCCGCACAGCCACTTGCAGTTGGTCCAAACTCAATTGAGTTGAGCTCCATAGGGCAGGTCGCACCAGCCATGTTGCAGGTGGTTGTAAACCAACCTGTGACCTTTGTAAACAACGACGCGATAGCGCGCAACCTGAACATTGATGGTGGACCCGTGGACGGCGCATTGCCAACCTCGACGCCAACGCCAACAACAAGCGCAACTGCGACAAGCACGAGCACGGCATCGCCTACATTCACCCCGACCAGTTCAGCAACACGCACGCCAACCGCGACCAGTACAGGTGCCTCTACACCAAGCGCCACACCAACCCCGTCAAGCGCGGCAATGAAACGCGTTTCATTGCCGCTGGTGTTTCGTGGTGCCACCTCGCAGGCGGCACAAGCACGCATGGTTCCTGCGCAATCACTGGCTCGCTCGTTCACCACAAGTGGTGTCCGCAACGTTTCCATTCCTGCTGGCCAAAGCCTGGTCATCACATTTACCAGGACAGGCAATGTCACCGTCACAGATATGGGCTTTGTCACTGCCTCCGCCACAATTCTGGTCATCCCGGAACCGCTGTTGATTGAAGGTAGCGCCAGAGGCATCGTGCGCAGCTATGCCACCAAACAAGGCATCCCTGGCGCGCATGTCAAAACGCTCGAGGGGGTCCACGAGACTATCGCCGACGGGAGTGGACGTTACACCCTGACGTTGCCGGGTGGCGAATACACCCTGGCGATGTTCGCCAATGGCTTTACATTTGCCAATCGCAAGGCACGGGTGGAGGCGTTTACGCCAATGCAAGTCGGGACGGTTGATCTCGTGCCTCTGGATCCAAACGTCGCTCCCATCGGCAATGCCGGGGGCGCAGTAATTAACAGCACGGGCGAGACCAGCGCTACGTTTGCAAGTGGCGCGGTCAGCGTGACGAAGGCCATACGCTTGACGGTGTTGCCGACCGATGAGTTTGCCGATGGCGGCGATTACTCGGCGCTGCCCGGGCCGTTCACCGAGGGTGATATACCGCTGGCCTTTGTCATGTTCGAGCCGGATGGTACGCACTTTGATGGGCGGGTAAATTGGCAAAACATTTACACCGGATCGCTCCCGATCGGCACGAACTGGACCAACGGCTTGTATTGCGACTACTGGCTCGAGGCCGAGGCGCGCTGGGGCGCACCCGAGCCGGCCGAAGTCATTGCCGGGCCGAGCGGTACCAAGATCCTGAGCACCACCCTTCCCCACTTCAGCGCCTATGGCTATCGGATTGGGCCTCCACCCACCGCCGGCGGTATGCCCATCACCCTCACCACTGCACCGGGCAGCGCAGCCGGGCCGGACACCAACCGGCCCAAGGACAACCCGAAGTGCCCGAACGGCAAATGCCCGAAAGGCAGCGGGGTCAACCTGCTCAATGACGAGCTGACGCAGGACATTGGCACGCTGGGGCTGCCCAGCGCGGGCGGGGCGGTCACCGCGGTCGGCGCGACTTATCACTCGCTCGACGCCGGCGCGCCGGGTGCGCTGGTGAGCGTCACCCTGCCAGTGGCGCTTTATGCGCTTCCCCCCGACCGCGCTGAATGGGAGTTCGATATTGCGGGCCGGGTGTTCACCGGCACGGGTCGGAATTTGAATCTGCGCTGGGATGGCCGGGACGCCG
>JANXLU010000079.1 GCA_025354985.1 Chloroflexota bacterium | reverse complement strand
ACCCACGCCAAGTGCTGCTCTCAACCATCTGGATCTTTGTGGTGTTCAACCATCTCTATTGCGATGTGATCTCGATGATGGATTCCGGGTTGCTGAAGCATTATCATCGTCGGCATCTTTATGACAATCGTACAGGCCATCACGCTGTTCGTGACCCCGCCGGCCATGTACTACGTGTTCTACAGCGTGATCGAAATTGCGTCGACGCTGGTTATTGTTTGGCTGGCCTGGAACTGGCGTAATCCGGCACCTGATAAGGCATGAAAACGCGGGGTTGTAACCCTACAGGGCGAAAGCCTGCACGCTATTCCTGCACGAGCAGAACCCCGGCGCCAGCAGCGCCCACCTACTCTGCCTGCCGCCTGCTGACGATCACCTCGTTCGTGCCCATCCGGCCATCGGCACAGACCAGCGCGATCCCGCCGTCGCGGAGGGGTGCCAGTTCGTCGGTTGCTGCGACGGCCACCCGGCCATTGATGCAACCCTGAATCCGCGAACCCACGACGGTTAGCTCAAATGCGTAAGCGTCGCCGAGCTGCCACTCAAACGGTGATTCAGCCAACACGGTCTCGCCATCAAGCGCCTTGATCAGCCGCGCCATGCCATCCGCGCACAATAGCAGCGCATAGAAGCGTTCCAGCCCCTGGGTGCGCGCGGCAATCCCGAACCGTGTGCAAATGTGCGGGGTCAACGTGGCCCGAACGTCATAGTCCGTCCATTCGCGCGAACCGGTCAGCAGCAGACCCGTGCCTTTATCCGACACCACCCGATACGACTCGGTCCACCAGCGATCAAAATGGTCGGTGGCGTCCACCCACATCCTGCGCCACATGCTGCCGGCATCCGCGGGTCGCTTAAAGGTGATGTCTGGCGTCCCACTCCAACCAAGCTGATCCAGAAACACACTGCCGTTGCAACGCACGTCGGAGCTAAGCTCAAACCCAATGGCTGCAATTGGCTGACCGTCCGTGTCGGGAATCTCCCAGGCGAACTCAATCGCCTGCCCCGCCGCAAGTGTGGCCACCGGACCGTAGATCGGTGTAAGTGTGTCGGCGCCGTTGTAAACGTCAATGACCAGACCAACTTTGATCGGCAAGTCGTTCGCAGGGCCTGCCTCAAGCCGGGCGTGCACGGTTTGGCTGGCATAAAGCGTCGGCGTGGCCACCAGGCTGTAGCCGGTCATGTTGATCGCTTCCGGCGGGATAAAGGTGGGTGTGGTCACGCGGGCCGGTGTTCCCATGGCCACGTCCTGAAAGTGGATTCCAAGGCTGCGGATGCCATCCCGGCTGTGCCCGACCTCATTGGTCAGGCGGACGCGCGCACCGAGCGCCCCGGGCGCAGCCTCAAAGCCCTGCGTGCTGCCCGGCAATTCAAAGTGAAACCGGGCGCCGTTTTTGGGCGAGAGCGCGGTGTCGCCCTGCAAGGCGCGTGCCGTGTTAACCACGTGATAGGTTTCAATCACCGCATCGGTAATTGCGCGGCCACCTTCGGCGGTTGACAAATACAGTCGGTCCGCCAGCGGACCACGCCAATCCGGGCCGGAATCAATGGCTGTCAAGCCATTCTTGATACCCAGCAAGCACCCTACGTTGCCACTGTTGCAGTCGGTATCCCAGCCCGAGGTGTTTGCAATCATCAACGACTTCTGAAAATCATCCGCGCCATACAGCAAACTCAGCAGGATGACGCCGTGATTGGGCACCATGTGGCAATTGCCGCCGTATTTGTGATAGCCGTAGTATTTATCCAGCAACGTGCGACTTGCGCGCCAGTCGCCAATTTCAGCGTGCCACTCGCGAATATCTTTGATCATGGTCGCGATGACGGAGTCGGTTGGAATAAACGACAGACCCGTCTCGATTAGGCGGTTCAGGTTGGGCTCAACAAAAGCCTGGGCTTCCATGGCCGCGATCATGACGGCGCCGTGGATTGCCTCCCCATCATGGCTGACGCTGGCTGCGCGCCGCGCCAGGTCCGCTGCCAGCCCGGGATTGCCCGGCGCCACCATAGCCCAGCCGTCGATAAAAATTTGGCTGCCGATTTGTTCCGCAACCACTTTGCCATTGACCGCGATTGACCCGCTATGCGGGGCGGGAACGCCGTGCTTCAGCCGAATATAGGCGGTGTGTTCGGTGCTGTTGCCCATGCCGCCCCACCACAGGATGGTTTTGTCCTCAATGATGTAGTTCAGCCAGGTCTGCCCAATTTGCCGAGCTGTAATGAGTTTGTCGTAACCATAGTCGGACAATGCGCGCAAAAACGTAAACGTTCCACTGATGTCATCATCGGTGATCACCAGCGGCGGACGGCCGACCATGCGCTGGTTGACGTAGTAGTCAACCTGGCCGAGCTCGCGCTCAATCCGCTCGTTCGACCAACCCTCAAATGGCCGGCCCAGATACACACCGATTATTTTGCCCAACACACCGGCATAGACGCGTTGAACGTAATCGATTGGTAGTGTCATGTGTTTTGATGAAGCTCCGAAAGTGTTAACCCGCCCGACTACAAAAGAAGTCAGGACCACGGCTGGAATTATCACATGCAGTTCGCGTTGCGCATCCCCCGCCCCTGCACGTCAGGACCCACACCCCACGTCCCAATCCAACCGTTGAACCCTCTTAGTGCGGTATAGGCCAAATTCCGTTGGCTGTAAGAATCCGATACGACCCATCGCGCTGTCTTCCTATTGCTCGGCCAACGGATGGCCGTTACTGTCAATGTAAGACTTAATCTATTCTTTATATTGGATCAAACCCGAAATAATCAGGTTGAGATTTCGGCAGATGGATTGGCCACGGTTTGCCGACTGCGGACACATTGCGCACTTGGGTACTCGCTGCACTCAAGTCTGCCTTCCTGAGTTTGCCGGGCGCGATGCCGATCGGCGTTGGCGATTGCAACTGCGTGGCGGCTGATTCCATGGATGTCTGGTCGGCAGTTGAAAAAGAAGGGCTTAAGGGTGAACGGAGGATGAACAAGTGAGCATATCGACAAGGGTCCGAAAACAAACGCATGATTTGAAGCAACGAGGCAGTGGAATGGCATGGTCTGCGTCGACGAGCCAAGTGATGGAAAGTCTTATGCGGCTGGGATATGTTACGCGTGGCCTGGTTTATGGTGTTGTTGGCCTCCTGGCGCTCCAACTGGTGCTGGGTGGCGGTGGCGCGCTCACAAACCCGCAGGGTGCGATCATCATCATGGGACAAACAGGCTTGGGTAAGTTCCCGCTATACTTCATTTTGGTCGGTCTATTTGGATATGGCTTATGGGGCTTTGTACGCGCCATTGCCGACCCACTCCACAAGGGAACCCAACCCAAGGGTATCGCGGAGCGCATTGGCTACGCGCTGAGCGGTGCGTCCTACCTGCTCCTGGCGCTGGCAACCTTTTCGCTGATCTTCGGAGGGGCGGCGGCGCAACCCGCCCAAGCCCAGCGGGCGGCAGCCGCTGTCCTCGCCCAACCGATGGGTATGTTGGTGCTAGGCGTGGTGGCGGTGATCATCGTGGGGGTCGGGTTGGCGCAAATGTATGAGGGATTCCGGATGGAATTTGGTCAGCAGTTCAATATGTACGCGCTGACAGGTAACCAACGACAATGGATTATGCGACTTGGCCGGTTTGGCATGGCCGCGCGCGGTCTGGTGGTTGCCCTCGTGGGTGCGTTCCTGCTGCTGGCGGCCTATACGCGGGATGCCAGCCGTGTGCAGAATCTGGATGGTGTGCTGTCGGCAATATTACACGCACCGGTCGGGCCGTTGTTGCTGGGCATCGTGGCTTTGGGCCTGATTGCCTTCGGTGCGTATTCAATCATGAGCGGATTCTGGCTCCGGCTAAAGCGCTAAATGAATGCGCCGTGTTGATAGCTTGGAATAAATGGAAAAATGAGCACAATGACATCGACAACACCCGATCATCTAACGCGACCTGGCGCGGCCATCCGCGGAGGTTTGCATTCCCCGGGGGTCTTCGCACGGCGGCCAATGATCGGGCTCGTGATGCTCATTTTGGGTGGAAGCTTATTCGGCGTGCTGGCGTTGAGCCTGACAACCAATGGGCTGCTCATTCAGATGGATGTCCTGGTGGCCAATGGTCTCCATGCAATTGCGCTACAAAGTGCACCCTGGGTGCGTGATGTCATGATTTTTGGCTTTTACCTGGGCGAACATGCCATCGCGCTCATTGGCGCCGCCCTCTGTGTGTACTTTATTTACAAGCGTTTCTGGCCCGAGCTGATCATGGTAGTCGTCGCCTGGGCCGGTGAAGCCTCGATGTGGCTCGTGCTCTCGGGATACTTTCACCGCCAACGGCCCGTGTTTGATGTATCGGTGTGGCGTCAAATGACCGCACCCGGGTTCCCCAGTGGTCACAGCATCAGTGCGGTCATGTGTTTTGGTCTGCTCGCGTATTTGCTGGTACCGCTGGTGCCCGGGCGGATGGGGAAGGCGGCTGTAATCATGGCCGCCGGGCTCATCGTTTTATTTATCGGATTTAGTCGCGTCTTTGTTGGTGACCACTATCCAACGGATGTTTTAGCCGGCTATGCGCTTGGTATTGCCTGGTGCGGACTGGCCTACACAGTGGTCGAGTTGATTTTTAAGAAAAGGATCGTTTCACATGTCAAAGAACAATAAAAACAAGACGAGCCTCCTGATCGCCAACCCCGGTTCAGGCACCGCCTCCAGCAGGACCGCGCTTATTGAACAAGCCACCCGCTGCCTGCAACAAAATGGCGTCAAGCTGGATGTGGCAATTGCCAAGCCCAAGGAGGAAGCCATTGGCATCGCAAGAAAGGCGGTCAAGGATGGCTACAAGGTGGTGATCGCGATGGGGGGGGATGACACGATCGAAGCCATTATCCGGGGGTTGGCGGGCTCAAAAACGCCTCTCGGCATCATTTCCGCCGGCACAGCCAATAATCTTGCCAAAAGCCTGGGGATCCCGGATGTTCTGGAAGAGGCGTGTGAAGTGATTTCTTCGGGTCACGTGCGAAAGCTGGATCTTGGTCAGATACGGGTAAAAGATGGCAAGAAGTTTCACTTCTTCGAATTGGCGGTTATCGGAATTGCAGCGGCCATTTACCCGGCGGCGGAAGATATCCGCAAGGGTAGCCTGTTGAAGATCAAAGATGTGGTGTCCACCCTCTTGCAGGCAGAAACCACGCCCAAGGTGTCGCTGACCATGGACGGTGGCAGCAAGATCACGGTTGAGACGATGATGGTGACGGTCTCAAACGTTCCGCTCATTGGTTTGAATTTCCTGGTGGCTCCGGATGCCTGCCTTGATGATGGACTTCTGGATATTTCCGTGTATCCAGAATTCAGCAAGACCCAACTCGCTGCCTACTTTGCAAAAACCGTGCACGAGGGCAAGACCATGGATGAGGGCATACAGCGCTATCGCTCAAGCACGTTGACCATAAAGACCGATCCCAAAATGCAGGTCATGGCTGACGGAGTCATGCTGGGCAAAGGCAAGGTGACCATTAAGGTGCGCGCTGGTGCCCTCCGGGTAATCGCGCCAAAACCAGGCCGGGGTATCGAAAAACCGCAAACAGAAGCCATCAAGGTTCTGCCCGTCCCCGCCGGCCACGCGGTACCACCAGCGGAAGTCAGCATGGACGGGAAAGGACCGGTCCCACAGCCCTGAACGACATATCAAACTGATCCATCGCCTGCGATCATTCGCGGTGCGCGGGAGCGGGGAAACATAATATGGCTAAACAAAACGAACCAGTAGTACCACCAGTGGCCGTTGCCGTACAGGTGGTCACCGAGCCCGTCAACAAATGGCGCAGGATTCTTGGCGAGGCAGGCGCGGTCGTCGGGAAACCATGGCGACGCTATCGTGCCAATATCTTCCTTGCCTACCTGGTTGTCGCCGTGATCGTCTTTCTGGTCCTGGCGGTGCTTGCGAAAACGGTCGCATATTTCACGTTCGACCTGTCCATCGCCCAGCTCATTCAGTCATTCCATCCTGCGTGGTTTGACGTGCTGATGCGCACATTGACCTGGATCGGATTTGGACCCCAGGCTTACGTGATCACGTTGCTTGTGTTGGTGGCCCTCTTTGTAAGCGGCTTAAAGTGGGAGTCTGCGGTATCGGCAATAAGCGTTGCTGGCAGCACTGCTCTTGGCCTCGCCCTTAAGGTTTTGGTCGACCGCCCTCGTCCGAGCGCGGATTTGGTAAACGTCCTCAGCCAGTTGAATGATTTCTCTTTTCCAAGCGGTCACGTGTTGTTCTTTACTGTGTTCTTTGGATTTCAGATGTTTTTGGCCTACACCCTGCTTAAACCTTCCTGGTGGCGGTCGGCAATACTGCTTGTACTCGGCGCGATGGTAACGCTGGTTGGCGTGTCGCGGGTCTATATGGGCCAGCATTGGCCCAGTGACGTCATGGCAGCCTATTTGCTGGGCAGTGTCTGGCTCACCGCAACCGTCCTGGTTTACCGTTGGGGCAAGCCCCGCTTTTCTGCGAACCAACCTGTCGCGCGCGAAACCCCGGACAGCGCATCAGGTGTCGCCGCAAAGCCCGTCAAGCATTCCTGAAATTTTCCCAACTACGACCAAACGTCGCTACTCCGGCACCCTAGCCTGCTTCCATGATCAGGGTAACCGTCCCTGTGCCTTCAGGGATACATGCCGCGGATCAACAAGTCATTGATCTCGTCGAGCGCCGGGTCGCAATCGGCAATGCTATTTACGATAAAGTGCGGCGCGGCGGTGGCGAGGCGCGCCCGGGCCGCTTCGCGACGAATGGCGCGATCGGCCGGTGAGAGCTTGTCAAGCTCCGCCTTGGTCAGACCCAGCTCGTTGCCGCTTTCAATAACGGCGACGGTCCACATGCCGGCATTACGACCCTCTTCGATATCCGGGATGGTGTCGCCGATCTTGACAACCGAGGCCGCCGGGTAGACGCCAAGATCGGTCATTGCGCGCAAGGCCATCCACGGCGCGGGGCGGCCGGCCGCGACGTCATCCACGCACACCACGCAGTCGGGCGCATAGCCACGTGCGGCGGCAGCAGGCACGACGTGCTGCATCAACGCACGGGTGTAGCCGGTGGTCGTGCCAATCTTCATGCCTCGGGCGTGAAAACCGTGAATAGCCTCGACGGTGCCGGGGATCAGGTCGGCATACTCCACAATCGAGCTGGTCAGAAACGCCTCAAAATCGTCATGCAGTTGCTCCACATCGGTGGCGGTGGCGGTGCGACCGAAGCGCTTTTGCCAGTTGGCGGCGACCGGTTTGGCGGCCAGAATGGTGCGAATGTGATCCCGTTTGCCCATGCCCATCGGGCCGCGGGCTTCGGCCACGCTGATGGGAACGCCATGCTTTTCAAACGCGCGCATAAACGCGGCGACAGGTGCGCAGCAGCCAAAATCCGTGGTTGTGCCGGCCCAGTCCAGTATTGCCGCCTGCACTTTGCCACGATATGTTCTATGAAAGAATATGTCCATTGATTACTATGCTCGCATCTGCAGACCCAGGTCGTGCACGGTGGTTCGTACAGCCGTGAGCAGCGTGTTTATTTCTCGTGCACCCAGATGGCCGATATGACCAATCCGAAAGCAATCCGCACTCGTGAGCTTACCCGGGTAGATGACGCAGCCCAGGTCACTCAGGCGCTGATAGAACGTCTTGAAGTCAAATTTGGGATCGGCCGGATAACGGAATGAAGTGATGATGGGGCCTTGATCCACGGGCGCCAGGTATTCTCCAAAACCCAGCGCGCGCATACCGGCCACCAACAATTGATGATTGCTCTCATAGCGCACGGCGCGCGCGTGCACCCCACCCTCGGCGTCAAGTTCGTTGAGCGCCTGGTGAAAGGCCAACAGGGCGTGCGTCGGCGGGGTGAAGCGAAACTGCCCATCGGTCTCAAGCCCCTGAAACTGAGCCAGCAAATTCATGCTTAGGCTGCGGGCATAGCCGGCGGTTGCCTCGAGCGTGGCGCGACGGGCGAGCACAAATGAGAAGCCCGGAACCCCCTGCACGCATTTGTTTGCGGATGAGACCAGGTAATCTATGTGCGCCGCATCCACATTTAGCGGGATACCGCCAAAGCTGCTCATGGCGTCCACAAAGTAGCGCCGACCATGGCGCTTTACAACTGCGCCAATTTCAGTGACCGGGTTTAGGATGCCCGACGTGGTCTCGCAATGAACCACCGCAACATCCGTGATCGCGGCGTCGGCGGCAAGCGCGCGGTCAACCGCCTCGGGTGTGATTTTGCAGTTTTCCTCGACCGTGATCGTCGCGACATCAATGGTCAGGGTCTCCGCGATCTGCGCGATGCGCCGGCCATAGGCGCCATTGATGGCGACCAGCACCTTTCCGCTGCGCGGAATGGTGGATGACACCACGGCTTCGATGCCATTTGTGCCGCTGCCCGGCATCAGGATAGTGCCATATTCCGGGGCGGAAACCTGGCCAAGGGCGAGCAGGCGGGCGCGAATGTCGCGGATCATCTGAATAAATTGGGCATCTCGCGAGCCGAGGTCGCGCATCATAGCGGCCTTGACGGTGCGGCTGGTGGTCAGCGGGCCGGGTGTGAAAAGGAGTTTGATACGTGGCATCGAGGCGTTATAGGGCGGAGGTTAGCGGAGGTTAGCGGAGGTTAGCGTAGCTTGGAGATGCTAAAAGTAAATTAAGTTGGGGGATTGGTGAGATAGAGGTTACGTCACCCAGTCAGCAGGGTCGCTTCGGCTCCGCTCAGCGACCGCGGCGGGGTCTCGGACCAGGGCATGGGTCTGAAACACGAACGCCTATGGTCATGATGATTTGGGCCATCCACACTGAACGACGAGATCGAAGCTATTTTTAGCGGAGGACGATTCCGATAAATACGCGGTGGGAGGCCGGTTTCGGGGTTGGCGTAATGGTGGGCGTTTGCGTGGGGGTGCTTGTCTGGGTCGCGGTCGGTGTTTGAGTTGGGGTGCTGGTGACCGTTGGCGTAGAGGTCACCGTGGGTGTTTGTGTGATAGTCGGCGTCTGTGTTGGCGTGCCGGTTTGGGTGGGCGTGCCGGTTTGGGTTGGTGTGTTGGTGACAGTTGGCGTAGCGGTTTGCGTCGGAGTATTCGTGGGCGTGTGTGTTCGGGTGGGCAGGTTGGTTGGCTGGGCCGTGTTTGTCGGCGTGCGGGTAACGGTGGCGGTGGCAGTGGGCGTCTGAGTACCTATGCCGCGGGATGGCCAACACGCGGGCGCATCGACCATAACCTTGTCGGGGCAGGTGGTGTGAAAATAGGTTGCGGTGGAATATCCCGACGGCAATCCGGTGGCACCGGACAAATCGGTTTGCGAGAGCGTAGCGTTGGCTAAGTTCGCGACATGAATATTGGCGCCGACCAGCGACGCGCCGTTTAGCAGTGCGGTATCCAGGTTGGCGCCACCAAAGTCCGCCTTGCCCGCGTTGACCAGCGTCAGGTTTGCCCGAAGCATGATCGCAATGCGAAAGCTTGCCCCGGTCAGGGTGGCCAAGCCCATCTTGGCGTCCGTAAGGTCGGCGCCCAAAAATGATGCCGAGCTGGCGGTGGCATTTTCCAAATCAGCACCGGTCATTGTGGCATTGGTCATGTTTGCACCACCGAGCTTTGCGCCAAACAAATTTACGCCAGCCATTTTGGCGCTGGACATATTTGCGCTGGTCAAGTCTGCGCCGGTAAGGATTGTGCCGGACAGATTTGCACCGGACAGGTTTGCCCCAATAAACGCCATGTTGGCAAAGTTGCAACCGGACCAATCCACATTAGGTGCAGGTACTGGCAAACATACGGCCGCAACACTTGGTTGCCTGGCCTCAACCGGCTCGTTACCCCGCAGCAGCGCGGTGGCAAAGCCGCACGCCGTGAGTATGGCGATTACAAGAACGATGCGGAGCGTGCGTACGGAGATGGCCAGAACTGGGTGCAAAGTGGATTTAGTATAACGAGGGTGTGCTCGGGCTTCATCCGCCTTTAGAAAGTGAGTGGGTGCACCTAGCGAACAACCACTGCAAGATAAACGATGTGGGGCGGTTGTTTCTCCCCTGTTGGAACCGGCGTGACCACGGCGGTCATCGTGATCATTGGTGTGGCTGTCGCAGTGGCGTGAATGGTTGGCGTAGGGGTCTGAGTTGATGATCCGGTCTGGGTTGCAGTGGGTGTTTGCGTAGGCAGGCCATTGGCAGGCCAACAGACGGGCAGTGACACGACCGTGCCATTTGGACAGGTAGTGTTGTTATACCCCGCACTTACGCCATTTCCGATTGGCACGCCGCTGCTCGCCCTGAAATTTGCGCCGTCCAATTTGGCGTCGGTGAGCGACATGAAGTCGAGCGTGGCGGTGAAGATTGTGGCACCTGTCAGATTCGCGCCTGCCAGATTTGAATTTGCAAGATAGGTGCGCGACATATTCGCCTGGTACAAATTTGCATTGGACATATTTGCGCCGGCAAACCGGGAGCCAAACAGCGACGCGCCGGCAAAATTTGTGCCAATCAGCGTGGCATTTGTAAAGTCCACTGCTTGCAGAACAGCCCCGCTTTTGTCACAGCCCGACCAATCTACTCCGGGGGCAGCGAGCGCGGTGCAATCGCCAGCAATGAGTTGTGGTTCAACACCACTGACAGGACCGGGTGCAAACGCCAGACCAACGCAAAGCAAAAGGCAGGCGCCGAGCGCACATCTATCTGTGTGAACCCGAACTGAAATCCAAGAAAATTCAATGGCGTGGGGCAACGCGCAATAAGTATACGTGTTTAAAGGCGTGCTGGTGAGAACAGGAGCACTAATTCAGATTCGCAGGTGAGCAAATAGCGGGGAATCTGCACCAGTCAACATAAGCTTCACCCCAACCCGGTCTACCGGCCAGCAACTCTCCCGAAGGAGGGGGAACAGGATAAGACTTGGTTTGTAAAGCGGGCAACGGGATTTGAACCCGTGGTCTTCTGCTTGGAAGGCAGACGCTGTACCGCTCAGCTATGCCCGCGGACGTTTATGAGATTATACCCAAATGGAGCAAGACAGCGCTATTCTCGAGGGCGCCATATCGATTCAGGCGGCGATGCAGGCGGGAAACCGGCCGATCCATGAGCTAGTGCTGGCGCATGACAAGCGCGACCATGACGCATTGATGCTGGAACGCGCGGCGCGACGGGCAGGCATTCGGGTGCGCCGGGAGGATACGGACGCGATCACCGCGGTGGTGAGCGGGAGCAGCCACGGCGGGATGATCGCCCATGTGGGTGCGCGCACGTTCATACCCATAGATCAGCTGACGCTTGGCGCGCCCAGGGGGCAAGCGCCATTTGTCGCCATGCTGGATGGCATTGAAGACCCGTTTAACTTTGGCCAGGCCACCCGTGCGTTGTATGCCGCGGGCTGCCACGGGCTGGTCGTGCGCAGACGCAACTGGATGAGCGCGGCCGGCACCGTGGCCAGAGCCAGCGCCGGGGCCAGCGAGCTGATGCCCACCGCGCTGATGGATGGCCCGGAAGAAGCGGCGCGATACTTCCGTGGGCTTAAGCTGGCCGTGTTGGCAACCGGCGATGAAAAGAACGCGCGCGCACTTTATGATGCCGACCTCACCGTCCCGCTGTTCCTGCTGATTGGCGGCGAACGTCGCGGCATCTCGCGCGCCACGCTTGAATTGGTTGATGGCATCCTGCGCATCCCCTACGCCCGGGACTTTAAGCACAGCCTTGGGGCGGCCGGCGCAACCGGGGTGCTGGCGTTTGAAGTGATGCGGCAGCGCGGACCGCAAGCGGTGCATTAAGATCCGGCGGTTTACGGAGCGCCAATTGCTCTGCGATAGACCGCCTCGGTCAGCCCGGCGGCTCGCTCCCACGAGAAGCGAGCCTGCTGGGCGCGTCCCTTGGCGGCAAGGTTGTCGCGTACGCCGGGATCGGACCACAGCAACGCAAGGTGCGCCGCCAAGGCGGCATGGTCCAACGGATCATGCATGAATGCGGCGTCACCCACGACCTCGGGTAATGAACCCGCGTTGCTGCAAATGACCGGCACACCGCGCGCCATGGCCTCGAGCGGCGGCAGGCCAAACCCCTCGTAGAGCGACGGCAGTACGAGGCAGCGGGCATGGCGCAGCAAGCGGTCGCGTTCGGCGTCATCGACCTGCGGAACAAACGTGAGTCGATCAACGACACGCAATTCGCGGGCAAGCGCATCCAAGTTGTCATCGCCCCACCCTGCCGCCCCGGCCAACACAAGGCGCACGCCCGGTGCAAGTGCCAATGCACGCAACAACGTCGGCAGGTTTTTGCGCGGTTCGATGGTACCCAGAAACAAGGCATAAGGTTCGGCGGGTTGGTTCCCCGCAGCGGCCGGACCATCGCTTATGGTTTCGCGGGATCGCGGCTCATCGGCGGCCTCGTAGACAACCATGATCTTTGTCGCAGGCACGCCCAGCAACTGGACGATGTCGGACTTGGTAAAGTCACTGACCGCGATAACCTGATCCGCAACCCGGGCCGAGCGACCGACGGCGTGATAGTAACCCGCACCCGCCGAATCCATGACCGACGCGTTGTGCATAAAGTACAAATCGTGGATTGTGATGACCTTTTTGAAGCGACCTGCGCAGGTGATGAAATCCGGCGAGTGCAGAATGTCAAACGGGTGACGCAGGTTTAGGACCCGGAGCTCGAGCGGGAGCGCCCACCGTTCCAGACGATGATGTGCCGGTGTTATCGCGCGCACCACGCGCGCAGCTGCGGGTACCCAACCCAAATTGTTATCTCGGCGATCCAGGAGCAAAAAAGGCTGGTGCACGCCTGTGGAGAACATGGCGCGCACCAATCTGCGGGTATATTGGGTGATGCCGGCCTTGCGGTAATACATCAGGCGGCAGTCGATTAAGGCTTTCATCGATTGTTATGTAAACGGGAGTTGTCCCCAAAGTCAGTCAGTTATCCCCTATAAGGCAGGGTTTGTCCACATTTGTCAATTGCCGGTACATTAAATATGTCAACGATGGCACGACACGTGGATTTTCCATAAGGATATAGTAGAACGCATTGTGGAAATGGGTGTGCATAAGTTGAGGTTGGGATTCAGGCTGCTGCAACTATGTTTCATTGGATTGTTGTTTATCAATCTTTCGTATGACGTGCCTATAACTGGAGACCGTGATGCCATGCTGGATCGGCAACTTGGATGGCGCGTTTTCGGGATTGTGGGTTGGATGGCCCGGGCAAACCTGCAAAAGCTTGGTCAGCAGCTGACGGAATCAGAGGCCGGGATGACCGATCAGGCACGGTCGGCGTTTGTGCGTGACACGCTCGCGGTGGTTCAGCGGCAACAAAGTCTTGACGATCAAATGAAGCAGGCATTTGTGCGTAATCCAAATGCCCGGGAGGCCACGGCGGCACTGCGCGCCCAGCGCGATGAGTTGCAGGCAACGCTTGATGCACGGATGCCCATCACCGAGGCAATTATCCAGCAACAGATTGAGAGCGTGTTGCGGGACAATGGGTTTGCGTTTGGCGGTCAGGTGCTGCCGCCAAACCGGTTTAAATTTACGGGATTGCCGGACGTGATGATTATCTCCCGGCGTGACAAAATCCAGCGGATAGACCAGCGTATTCTTGAACCCAACCTGCCCGTGGACGAGCAGGACCGGATCGAACGCGAGACCGACCGGCAATTTGGCGTGTCGTCGTTTGTGACCGCGATCGGCGGGTTGGGCGCCTATCCGACCATGCTGCCCGAGACGCCCGCGCTGCCATTTGCAATTTCAGTGGCAACGCACGAGTGGCTGCACAACTATTTGGTGTGGCGGCTGGCCTGGGTGGCGGTGAACTATACGAGTAATCCGCTGGCGCAGACGATCAACGAGACCACGGCGGTGATTACCGAGCGTGAAATTGCGCCGAAAGTGCTCGCCAGATATTACCCGGATCTGCCGGCCGCCGAGCGCGAGGGTCGGGGCGCGGGGGTGGCGAGCCCGGCCGGGCAAACCGCGTTTGACTTTCGCAAGGAGATGCGCGAGACGCGGGTGCGGGCGGATGAACTGTTGGACGCTGGTCGCATTGGTGAGGCCGAGCAGTATATGGAGACGCGGCGCGGGCTGTTTGTCAAAAATGGCTATGCCATTCGAAAGTTGAACCAAGCATATTTTGCCTTTTATGGCGCATATAACGCGGATGCCGGGGGCTCGCCGGCCAGCGGACGGGATCCCATTGGCCCGGCGGTTCAGGCGTTGCGGGCGCGGAGCGCCACGCTCCATGAGTTTGTGGATCGGATCGCGGTGGTGAGGACGCTGGAGGATTTGCAGAGATAAGAAGCGACAACGAACGCCCGCCACATTAACCAAGCATGAACCGGGCTCTGACGGCACGGTACAATAGTTGTCCGCAGATTTTAGTAATTGGCGTGCCCGGCACCGCGTGACATCAGATCACCCACTGTGCCGGGCACTTATTGTGTATTTTGACTTATGGCATTAATTGAACGAAAGGACATCCGCAACATCGCGATCATCGCCCACGTAGACCATGGAAAGACGACGCTCGTGGACGGCATGTTGAAACAGGGTCATGTTTTCCGCACCAATCAGGTGGTGGCCGAGCGCGTGATGGACAGCAACGATCTCGAACGCGAGCGCGGTATCACGATCCTGGCCAAAAACACCTCGGTCACGTATCACGACATCAAGATTAACATCGTGGATACACCCGGGCACGCCGACTTTGGAGGCGAAGTGGAACGCGTTATGAATATGGTCGATGGCGTTTTGCTGCTAGTGGACGCGGTTGACGGCCCAATGCCCCAAACACGGTTTGTGCTGCGCAAGGCCCTTGAGCTTGGGCGCAAAGCGATCGTAGTCGTCAACAAAATTGACCGGCCCACCGCCCGGCCAAACTATGTGACCAACGCCACGTTTGACTTGTTTATCGAGCTCGGCGCCAGCGATGCGCAGGCCGAGTTTCCAATTGTTTACACAAACGCCATTGAAGGCGTGGCAAGCCTGGCCCCGGTGCTGACCGAAGCCGACCGCGAAAAGGGCCTAAACGTGCTGTTTGACACGGTGATCAGCTATCTGCCGGGACCGATGGTAGACCCGGACGCCACCGGTCAAATGCTCGTGACCACCCTGGGTTATGACGACTACAAGGGTCGCATCGCGATCGGTCGGATGTTTGCCGGCAAATTTAGCAAGTATCAGGAAGTGGTGCGGATTGGCACGGATGGACAACAGTTCAAAGCCAAGCTGGCATCGGTGTTTACCCACGTTGGTCTGGAACGCGTCGAGCTGCCTTTTGTTGAGGCCGGCGACATTGTTTCAGTGACCGGACTACCGGATATTTTTATTGGCGAAACAATCGCCGATCCTTCGAACCCGGTCGGATTACCACCAATCCGGGTGGAAGAGCCGACCGTGCGCATGACATTTGGCGTGAACACCAGCCCATTTACCGGGCGAGAAGGGACCTGGAGCACCAGCCGCAAGCTGCGTGAGCGCCTGTATAAGGAACTCGAGAGCAACGTGTCGCTAAAGGTAGAGGACGGCATAAGCGCCGACCGGTTTATCGTGAGTGGTCGCGGCGAGCTGCACCTTGTCGTGCTGATTGAGACCATGCGCCGCGAAGGGTATGAGTTTGAAGTTGGCAAGCCCGAAGTTATTTATCACACCGACGCACAGGGTCACACCCTTGAGCCATTCGAAGACCTGTATGTGGAAGTGCCCGAGGAGTATTTAGGCGCGATGGTTGAGATGCTGGCGCAACGCGCCGGACAAATGCAGGACATGAAGCACAGCGGCGCGCAGGGCAGTCTGGGCAACATCGTGACCATGCATTACAAGATCCCAACCCGTGGGTTGCTTGGCTTCCGCGGCGCGGCGCTGACGGCCACCCGCGGCACCATCGTCATGAATACCCTGTTTAGCGGCTACGAGCCGCTTGCCGGCGGCGAGATCAGCAAGCGCGATCGCGGTTCGCTGATCGCCTGGGAAGACGGCGAAGCCGTGACGTATGGTCTGCGCGTGGCATGGGAGCGCGGACAACTGTTTATCGAGGCCGGCACCCATGTATATGAGGGAATGGTCATTGGCGAGCAGGCGCGGCCGGGCGATCTGGAGATCAACATCTGCAAGACCAAGATGCTGAGTGCGGTGCGCACCCGTGCGGTGGATCATGACACCAGCCGGTTGCCGCCGATTCGTCAGATGTCTTTGGATGATTGCATCGAATTTATCAACGAAGACGAGATGGTTGAGGTGACGCCGGAGAATATTCGCCTGCGCAAGAAGATCCTGCGCAAGGATGACCGGGCCAAGGCCAACAAGGCGGCCAAAGGGTAGAGATGAGCGCGGGGACCCAATCCTCAGACACACTTAATAGCGCCCAGCGCAAGGCGATTGAGGCCGCCGACGGCCCGACTTTGGTGATTGCCGGTCCGGGCAGCGGTAAAACCCGGGTGCTGACTCAGCGGATTGCCTGGCTGATCGGTCAGCGCAACGTGTTCCCATACCGGATCATGGCGGTCACGTTTACCAACAAGGCCGCCCGCGAAATGAAGGAGCGGCTGGGCCGAATCATCGGCCAAACCGCGGCGGACGACGTCGCACTTGGCACTTTTCACAGCATTTGCGGACGGCTGATCCGGCGCGAGGCGGCGCACGTCGGTCTGGATCGCAACTTTGCGATTTATGACAGTGACGATCAGGTGGCTGTGGTCAAGACGGTGTTGGGCGAGCAGAACCTGGACGACAAAAAATACAAGCCGCAGGCCGTGCATGCCCGGATCAGCACCGCCAAGAACGAACTGCAATCACCCGATGATTTTGTGGCCGGCAGTTACTTTGACGAAATCGTCAAGCGCGTCTATGCCCGATACAACGCAATCCTGCGGGCCAACAACGCGGTCGATTTTGACGACCTGCTTATGGAAAGCGTGCTGCTGTTGCGCACCGTGCCATCCGTGCGCGAACGGATGCAGGAGCGATATGCCCAGGTGCTGGTTGACGAGTTTCAGGATACAAACCAGGCCCAATATGAGTTTGTAAACCAGATCGCCGCACGCAACAAAAACATCTTCTGCGTGGGCGATATGGATCAATCCATCTACAGCTGGCGCGGGGCGGACTATCGCAACCTCATTCGCCTGAAGGACGACTATCCCAATCTGACCACGATCCCGCTGGAGCAAAACTACCGCAGCACCCAGACCGTTCTGGATGCCGCGATGGCGGTGATCAAGAAGAACCCGAATCGGGTGCACGTCAATCTCTTTACCAACCGTGGTCACGGGCCAAAAATTGTGCTGCGCGAGCTGTTTAACGAGGCCGAAGAGGCACAGTATGTGGTGGACACCATTCGCGAGCTCGCGCGCGAAAAAGCCGCGGAACCCGGCGACATTGCGGTGATGTATCGCACCAATGCCCAGAGCCGCGCCATGGAAGACGCGTTTGTGCGCGGCAAAATGAAGTATCGGCTGGTGGGCGCCACCCGGTTTTATCAGCGAAAGGAAGTAAAGGACGCGCTGGCATTTCTCAAAGTCATCAACAACCCCGCGGATGCGGTGAGCCTGAAGCGAATCATCAACGTGCCAGCGCGCGGGATAGGTGAGAAGTCATTCGAGCAGCTTGAGACCGCCGCGCGCTCGGCCGGAATCAGCTGTTTTGACGCGCTCACGCGTGGCAACCTTGAGGGGCGCGCCGCAAAAACCATGGCCGGATTTGGCGCGATGTGGCGGACCTGGGTGGCCACGAAGGATGAGCTGAACGTGGGCGACTTGTTTGATCGCGTTCTCAAGGACATCGATCTGCAAACCCACCTGAACGACGGCACCGACGAGGGTCTGGAACGGTGGGGCAACGTGGTTGAATTGCGCAACGTTACTGCTGGCGCGGGTGACACCTTGCTGCCGGAATTTCTGGCCGAACTGGCCCTGGTCAGCGAAACAGACAATTATGAAGAAGGTGCCAGCGCGCCCACCCTGCTCACCCTGCACGCCGCCAAGGGTCTCGAATTTCGCGTGGTGTTCCTGGTTGGATTAGAGGAAGGCGTGCTGCCGCACAGCCGAACCCTGGATGATCCGGAAGCCCTGCAAGAAGAGCGAAGGCTTATGTATGTGGGCATCACCCGGGCGAAGGAACGCCTGTATTTGTTGCGGGCATTTCGTCGTGGGCAATGGGGAACATCGGACTACAGCGAACCATCGCGCTTTTTGGCGGATTTACCCATGGCACTCGTGGACGGCGTTATCAAGAGAGCCGCGGGCGCGATAGACAGCATGTCTCTGTGGCCATCATCGCAAACCCCGAGGTCATCCACATCATCTACGTCACCCGCAAGCTGGCAAAAACCCGTGTCTCCACGCACAACCGACTTTGCCGCGCAAACGGCCTTCAAACCAGGCGACCGGATTTATCACCAAAAGTTTGGGGAAGGCGTGGTGCTGAAGTCAGTCAAACTGCGGGATGATGAAGAGGTGGAGGTGTTCTTTGACACCTCTGGAAAGAAGCGCATTAGCGCTACTATTAGTGGAATTAAGAAGATTTGACCCGGTTTGTGTTAGGATGACGTAAATATGCCTCGATCCACCGCCACACCACCCCCAGAGCAGCCTGTGGTGCCGTTAGCCCCCCAGCCTGCACCTCCAACCAAGCCCCGACCAAAGTCAATTGCGTTAAAACGAGGTTATCAACCCCGTGTGTACAAGACGTTTGAAGACTGGCAAAGCGACCAAAAACGCGATTCACGCACGCCCGAACAGCGCGGAATCAAGGTTGGTGGATCAATTTTGTGGCGTCACCGCGCGAACAAAATAATCTTGACCGAGCGCGCCACCGTGCTATCGATCAAGGATAACGCGCTTACTATTTCCATCAAAGACGTCAAGACCCGCACGGTTACCGTGGATATCCACGAGATTGTAAACAGCAGCGATGACCGCATGTCTGTGACGGAAACCGTGACGCCGATTGCGCCCGTGCCGCTGGTCAAGACCCCACAAATACAGTAGTCGCAAGTCGGATAGACGTGGCGCCATTGGTCAGCGGCAAACGCGCGCCCGCGCCACCGTCCTCGTAAAGTCCGACTTCAACGACGTAACGACCGGGCCGTGTGGAAGCCGGCAACACCAGGTCGTGATGGTCGACAATATATTCTGGAGCCACCCAGCCGGTCGTCGGGCGGGACCATCCGGCCGGCCCGCGATCATCGGCGGCCACCAGGGTTTCATGATCGTCCAGCAGATGCACGAACACCTTATACGTGGTGGCGGATGCTCCTAGCGCCTTCCAAACCAATGTAAGCGGCAGCGTCTGCCCAGGTTTGATTGTGCCCGAAACCGCATAGCCGACCAGTTCTGCCAGATCGCCAAATTGGGCCGCCTGCCCGGTCCTCTCAGCCAGTTCGTCCGGCGCAGAGAATACGTGCGCGGGCGATTGCACCGCGACCGAACCAAGCTCATAGCTTTGCCCACTATCCACCTGCACCCGCAGACGATACTCCCCACTAACGAGCGTGGCCGGGACAATGACGTCTAGCGGGACGCGCCATTCGTCGCCTGCGCGCCATTGGCTGGTTGGAAAGCCGGGAGAAAGCGACATGGGAGGAAGCGCAACGCTGGTTCCGTCGCTCCCAACCACGGTGATCCTCACGTTACTGTCGCCGGACGGGGATACGCGGGCGCGCCAATATAAGACCAGCTGCAGCCGATCCCCAGTGTGCACCGATGATGGCAAGGCATCCTGACCCATTAGCAGCACGCTCTCGCTGGACGCCGTGGCTGCAACGCGTGCCACTACTGGCGGGGTGACGCTTCCGGCGCCAAAGATGCCACGTTCCACCCGCACACGACCCATGGTGGCGTATACGCCGGACACGCCACCGCTGGTGTTGCGGACAGATAGCGGCGCGGCAAACGCGTCATAGCCAAACGCGGCCACGCGCAATTCATAGTCACCGGGCGGCGTCCCGCCGGGCACCAAGAGGGTTACGGCATCCCGGGCATATTGGTGAGCCTGCCATACATGTGATGGGGTATCCGCAGGATGTTGCCGGGTCGATTGAGCCACCACACGACCGCTGAGATCCAGCAATTCGTAAGCCAAACTTGTGTCCACGGTTCCACCGGGAGCCGGGTTGCGCCAAAACGCGGCAATGAATACCTGTGAGCCACTTTCAACCTTTGGTGCGAATTCCGAGCCCAGATAGACGATGCGGTTGTCAAAATTGACGTCAGCCTGATGTTGAAGCGCAGTCACTTTTTGGCCGTCAAACCGGCTGAATTTGAATGGCGTATCCAAGTTATCAACGACAGACGTTTTTAATGCAAAGAGCCCAATCACAACGGCCGCAATGAAAAGCCCGGTAACCGGGCGCGCTTGCTCTGCACCCTGTCGCGCGTCGGTGACTGTGTTCCTCCCGCGAAAGGTAAAAACTGTGACGAGTGCCAACCCGACCAAAGTGGCAACAGAAATCAGCAATGCAACAGTGCGCAGGGGCGTGGAACCAAACCACACTTCCAGGCGATGCCGACCCGCAGGGACAGTCACTTGAATCAAACCGTATGGGTCGCTTGGATCAATCGTCGTGCTCGCGCCATCGACCGTGGCCCGCCAGCCAGGGAAGTAAAACGTGGCGAACTGCGCCCGCCACTGGCGCGTTGCATCAACAGTGAGCGCATATGCCAGCGGTCGGTATTCAGCATCAGCTACCGTGGCGCCCACCGGAAGCGAAGCGGGGTCAAATGGATCAAAGTTGCGCGTCTGCGGGCTGAGTGCCAGTGGAGGCACCGCCTTTACCGCAACAGGCAGATATTCGCCCGTATTAGTGGTGCCCAACACTTCAAATTGCTTCTCCATGGCGGTAATCGTCCGGGCATCGGTCGTGTAATTCTTGTCCACGCGCGAAGGGACAAACATCATGGGAAAGGCATAGGAGCTGACCAGAATCACGCCAAGGCCGCCCGCAAACACCTGTGGCCACACGTGAGCACTAAGCCGGGCGACACAACCTACACCCGCGCCGACCAGGACAGCCAGGAACAGGCTGTTCAGGGCAAGCCAACGATCGGGAAACTGCAGCACCCGCATAAACGGCAGCGCATCCCACACCGGTCGCGACACCGAAGCGGAGAGATAAATACACAACCCGCATCCGAGCAGTCCAAACACCACATGATGAACATGGTCACGCGACAGACGCTTCCAAGCAACCAAGCCGGCCAACCCCACAACCGAAAGAACTGCAGGGACGATTCCAACAAAGACCTTCTCGTAGCCACGGATTGCATTCGGATCAAAGGCCACCGGACCGTCGAAGATATTGGTCAACGACAGAAAATTGTTGCCGTAGTCATAGTTCGGATTGGCGTAGATCAACGACAACTGCACCTGATTGGCTTCCAACAGTGCGGGAAGCAGGTAAAAAGCCGCCAAAGCGAAGCCTGCAAGCGCCAGGCACACGGCGGCGGCCAGACGCCTTGGTGACGCTCCGGAAAGAATCACGCCATACAGCGCGTATGCCACCGCGAGCATCAGCGCGGTGACGTTGTGCGTGAGACAGGTGGCCGCAAACGAGATGACCAACAGCAGCGCGTGTTTATGCGATCCGTCTGTTACATAGCCGCGCAGCCCCGCCATCACCCACGGCACGCACGCGACAGCCAGCACGACCGGGAGCATGCCACGCAGGTGCATATTTCCCACCAGATACGGTGAAAACACATAGGCGGCTGACGCCACAAGCGCACCGGAATCGCCAAACACACGGCGCAGCCAGACAAACATGCCGGATGCCGCCAGCAGGTTGGCCAACACAAACGCGCCACTGATGCCACCCACGATGCTGCCGGACGCAAGCGCAAACCCACCGGCAACAAAGTAGGACAGCAGCCCGTAGTAATTAAAGACCGGATAGCCAAAACCAAATAGCAGGTCCGGGGCCCAGCGGGAATATAGGATTCCGTGCCGCCATAGTTCCAGCACCTGCCACAGGCGATTCAGGTGAAACGACGTGTCGGGCCCGGCCGCCAACCCGCCAAAAAACAGGGGCTGCGAGGCCAACAGGCCGATGCACAGCGCAGCGATAACGCCGACGTCTACGCGCCGCGAACTATGTGAAACGAGGCGTTGGATGGGTGTTGGCGCTTCGCGCAACCGCTCTAAATCAGCGCGATGTGGCGCTGCGGGGTGCTCAGCCATGCCGTGCCATTATCGGTCACCACCACCATCTCTTCCAAGCCGATATAGCCGTACCCCTCCACGATGGTCCCCAGCTCAAGCGTGAAGACGTTTCCCGCCTCGATCCGCTTAAACGGCCGGTCACCATAGCGCTCCCACCGCGGACCAAGCACGCTGCCGCCATCGTGGGTCTTGCGGCCAATATGGTGACCCAGCGCGTGCATGTATTCCGGATAGCCGCATTCCTGCAGCGCTTCACGCGCCGCCAAGTCAGTCTCAAACGCCTGAACACCCGGCTTCAACACGGCGCGCCCGGCCTCCAACGCAATCCAACAGGCATCCCATGCCCGGCGCACCAGGTCCGGCGCCTCCGTCTCACCGGCGCGCAACACATAGGCGCAGCGCTGCAGATCAGCACAATAACCCTGCTTGTCTCGCAGCCACATGTCAAAGTGCAAAATCTGGCCCGACTGCACGGTTAGGTTTGGATTTGGCATGCCGTGGCCGATCGAAGAATCCGGACCTGCGTTGACAATTGGATTGGCATTCGCTCCGCCATCCGGTTCGCACCCATGATCCGCGATGATCGCATGGGAGCGTGTTTGAATCTCGACCTCACTCATCCCGCGCAGTGGCAGCTTGAACATCTCCGCATATACACGCTCCTGGGTCTTGGTTATGGCGGCGATCAAGGCCAGCTCATCGGCGCTCTTTTGTTCACGGATGCGCCGGATGATGTCCTCTGCGCTTACAAAATCAACGTTGAGCTCGTGGAGCATCGCGGTCAATCGCAGGAAATTGCCATGCGTCAGACCATCCGCTTCGCTACCGCTCAGCGAATAGTTCAACCCGATCTTCTTTGGACCCAGGCGCGTCAACGTTTGCCGCAACAAATCCGCAATACCCAGGTCATAAGTTTGCACCTCGTCATAGGCGCCGGTATTGCGCACATTGTCGGCTTCATAGCGCCCGACGATTGCAATCTTTTCACCCGTTCGAGCCAGGATAAACGCCGAGTCCCACGTCACGCCATGCCCCAGAATTAGATCAAGCGCCGGATCCGGGGTTTGCGATGTTTCGCGGGCGAACGTCAGCCAGACGTCGATATCGGTGGCCTGCAACAAGCCAATGGCTTGGTTGACTTTCTGTCGCGTTATGGCGTTGCTCATGAAAAATAGACTCCCCTCCGCGGCGCATGCGCCGGGGAGGGGAGAAGTCACCTGCGTTAGCGGGAGTTGTTCAGCCCGGCGATGGTGCCGGTTGCAATCAATCCACACATACACAAACCGAACAGAACCCAGAACCCGATGTTGATCCAGCTACCGATCACGGCGACCTTCGCCATGCCGTCACCCGATTGGGTGCCATTGCTGGCGGCAATTTCCTTTTTGGCATTGTTGCCAATGATGACACCCACAATGGCGGCGATCACAGGCAGGATGAACCAGGACACGATCATGGCCACCAAGGCGATGATGGCATTCTGATTGGTCGGAACCGAAATCGGCGTGCCCAGCATGGGCTGCATGTTGGGCATGGGCGGCACCGAAACCGGGGGAATGCCCACGGGTGGCATATTTTCGGGCGGGTCGCCCATCGGTGGCGGAGGAGGCGGAAACGGCGGCGGGCTGTTTGGGTCTTGCATGGTAATAATGATACTTTAGCCCTTGGTCCACTTCTCCGGGAAAGCCAGGTAACGACCACCACCCGGGGAAGGCGTGTAGATGAAGTTGCCGAGCTTTTTGCTGGCCGTGCCGTAGCGCGTGCTCTCCAGCATGTATCCTCGAAGCGCCAGGTCATTGCTCAGCTTGCACACATTCTGGTATATCTCAGTTCGCTTGGCCGGATCCAGTTCAATGCGACCGGCGTCGAGGAGCTTGTCAAGATCAGCATTTTTGATCACGTTGATGTTTATGCCCTTTGGCCACTCTTCAGACGAGTGGTGGGAGGTGTAGACGTTGTCGGGCTCCGGGCCGTTGCCAGCGCCCACCCAGCCAAATGTCCACTTCGGGTCGGCGGTGTAGAACTCGCTATTAAATGTCGGCACGTCCACATAGCGCATTTTGGTCTTGAAGCCGATGGCGCTAAGCTGCTCGGTAATGACGGCCAACATGTCCTTGGTGAGCTGATCGCCGTAGTACGTCAAGAACTGTAGCTCGCCAAGCGAGGCAGGATCGAAATCCGCTTCCTTCAACAATGCCTTGGCCTTATCCGGATTGAACTTATATGGGTTCGAATCCTTGTAGTTATACGGGCCGGCGGGAGAGAAGAAGCAGTTGCTCGGAAGCGCGGTGCCCTTCCACAGGGTCTTGATGATCAGATCGCGATCAACCGCAAACATGATTGCCTGGCGGACCTTGACGTTGTCGAAACCTTTTGTGCGCAGATTGAAATACATCGACTGGCCGACCAGGGATGGTCCCTCGATGATTTTGAGATCGGCGTTGGTCTTGATCTTGTCCAACTCGTCGACCGTTACATAGGTGAAATCGATCTCCCCCTTCTGGACAGCGATGAGGGCGGTGCCGGCCTCGGGGAAGTAGCGGTTTATCAGCTTGTCAACCTTGGGCTTGCCACCGTAGTAGTCGGCAAACGGCAGGAACTCGGTGTACTGCCCGGGGACATACTTGCTGAACACGAACGGGCCGCTGCCGATAATGCCGTTCTTCCAGATATCGCTGCCGTTCATGTCACCCGGGGCGACTTTCTCCCATTGCTTCTTCTGGATGATGGCGATAAATGACAGCGTGTCAAGCAGCGCCGGTTGCGGCTTGTCGAGCGAAATCTTGAGCGTCTTCGCATCGACAACGGTCAGGCCGGACAGTTTGCCCTTCGCGGGATCAAATCCGGCGGAGCCTGAGATTGCGGCAAAGTTACCCGAATAACGGCTGTCAACTTTGTTGAATTGGCGCTCAATCGTAAAAGCCGCATCATCCGCAGTGACCGCACTGCCATCGTGCCACTTCATATTGCGGATGCTGAACGTCACCGTCTTGCCATCCGGCGTCACTTCCCACTTCTCCGCCATATCGCCACACATTTTGCTCAGCGAGGTGTCGCAGTAACGCACGAGTTTGCTGAAATACAGCTCAAACACATAGTGCCCGGCGCCAGCCTGGAAATTGTTAAAACGCTCAGGGAACCCGCCCGGGCCCTGATCAAAAGCACCGATGATGATGTTTCCCGAATTTGCAGGCGCCGCCGCCGGCGCAGGAGCGGTTGTGGCCGCGGGTGCAGCCGGCGCCACCGTTGCAACTGGTGCGGGCGCCTTGGTGGGCTCAGCGGTTGGCTGTGCACAGGCGGCCAGCAGCAGTGCAGTTGCCGCAGCAACGGAAAAAAGTTTTGTTGTCATATTGTTCATACTGTGGTTGACCATAGTTGACCGATTTTCATTATAGTGATCGCAGGGGTCCTGTCAAACAAGGTGCTATCCGCCCTGCACGGTGTTCTCCAGCACACCCAGCATCTCGATTTCGCAGCGAACCACATCCCCGGCTTTTAGATAGGTGCCGCTGGCATCACCCACGCCGCTTGGTGTGCCCGTTGCGATGATGTCGCCCACCTGCAACGTGACCAGGGTGGAACAAAACGCTACGATCTCCGGGATGTTAAAGATCATTTTGGACGTGTTTGAGTTCTGGCGCAACTCGCCATTTACCCACAGCTTCATATCCAAATTGTCGCCATCGGGCACCTCATCCCTGGTCACCAGATACGGCCCCATAGGGCCGGAGTTATCCTGCCACTTGCCCATCAACCAGTCGTAGAAGCCATCACCATCGCGCACCGATCGACCCTCGGAGATCACCAACTTGCGGCTGGATACATCGTTATAAACGGCATAACCCGCGACATGATCCAGGGCATTTGCCACCGGGATGCGGCTGCCTTGGGCGCCGATCACAATCGCCAGCTCGAGCTCATAATCCACGTGCCTGGAGATGGGTGGCAGCAGAATGGGCGCCTTGGTGCCAACCAGCGTGGTGATCGGCTTCATAAACACACGCGGCGTGATGGCGTTTTTGTCAACCGCCTTGTGCCCGGCCTCCTGGATATGGGCCTGATAGTTGCCCGCCAGCGCCAGGATCTTGGGCGGATCGGTGACAGGCGCCAGCATCACTGCTTCAGTGATGGGACAACCCGGCAACCCGCGGTCTAGCGCAAGCGCCAGAACCTTGGCAGCGAGCTGATGCCCGGGCGCGCCCAGGTGCAACCAAGCGAGCACGCTCGCGGGCAATTGAACACCCACGGCCTCCGCGGTGTTGGCAAGGTCATAGACCATGCCGCCATGCACCATGCCGGCACGCGCCGGCGTTGTTGCGGTTTTAAATGTGACAAATTTCATGTGTTCTCCTTTGTTTTAATGCAGTGACCTGGCATAAAAGTCCATTAGACTGTCAAGTAATCGCATTGGCATAAATTAAATCCGTGATACGCGCAACACGCAATGCGTCTTCGCCGGTGGCGACGGGCGCGCCTGCGCCTTGCGTTGCGCGCATAAAAGCCTGGACAAACGCGAGGCCGTGAACCCCGCCGTAAGCGGGCGATTCCGGCAACTCAAACTGAAGCTCACGGCGCGGCGTGTGAGCCCAGCTTGCCTGGGTGCTCTCAAAATGCACCACGCAGGGTGATTCGGTGGGCGTCCACCATACCCGGCCCTGTGTGCCAATGAACGCCACATGTGTATCGTTGCCCGCGCGGTTGTAATAACCGGCCCCGCTTTGGGCGAGCACAAAACCACAATCAAGGCTGCCAACCGCGCCACCGGAAAACTTCATAATAATCGCGGCCGCGTCTTCAACATCAATAGCTTCACCGCTGCGCGTTGCCAGCGCACCCGCCGCGTTGGTTATCTCCTCGCCGGTTACGTGGTGCGCCAAATCGATCAGGTGGCAGCCCAGCCACTGCACGATGCCGCCACCCGACTGTGCACGATTGAAGAGCCAGTGCTTCGGATCACGAAATTTTGGCTGGGTGGTATACCAGCGCAACTCAACCGCCATGAGCTCACCCAACAAGCCATCGCGCACGAAGTTGCGCGCGGCCTGGACCGCCGGATGCAGGCGATTTACATAGAAGACGCCGAGCGGCACAGCGGCGCGGTGGGCCTGCTCAACCACACGCACTACTTCAGCCGCATTGCGCCCGATGGGTTTTTCGGCGAGTAAGGGTATGCCCGCCCCGAGCACGCGTTCGTAAACACTGGCGCAGCGGTCATTACGCGGGCAACCAACCACAAAGTCAAACTTATGATGCTGGAGCATGGTCGCCACATCCGCGCCCGTGCTCATCACCTTGGCGGGATGTGCCAGCCGTGCTTCTTCGAGCAGCGGCGCGTCGCCATCATCGCAGGCCGCGAGGTGGATCTCGGACACTTCGTCAAGACACTGCAACGTGCGCAAATGCCCGATAAAATGCGGGTTCTCTGGACCGACCAGCAAAGCCTTCATAGTAATTGATTATGACGCGATGGACGCGGGACCGGCATCGATTGTGACCCTGGCATTGCCTTTGGCGTGCGATTCGAGAATGGCCAGCAGAATCGACAGGGTTTGACGGGCTGCCCGTGGTGGAGAAAGCATTGGCTTGGTTCCCGTGTCCAGCGCATGCACGATTTCCGACAGGATGCCCAATTCACGGTCGGCCACCCAATCTTCATGGCCGAGCGTCTGTGCGATGCTGATCGCGCTGCGGGTTGAGGTGGATGGGCCGCCGTCCACACGGTTGATGATGATTTGCCCGTCGCCCACGATGCGGGCAACTCCGTTCTCAAACACCATCTCGATCACATTGGTCAGGTTATTGCTCTTTTGCATCATCAAATTGGCACGCACGCCGTTGGCAAACTTGATGTAGGCGTTGGCCGATGGTTCGCTCGAGATCTCGTTTCCGCCGTCACCACGATAGCGATCAAAGCCGTCAAAGCCGTCTTCAAGCTCGGCGATCAGCCACTCCGGGCGGGCATCGGCCAGGAAACACAGCATGTCAAAGATATGAGTGCCGTTGCGGAACAGCATTGCCCGCGCGTAGTACATGGTTGCGGTAAGCACCTTGAGCTCGCCATACGTCTTGTCGCGCACCAGCTCGCGGGCCTTGTGATACAGCGGCATCCAGCGCCGGGTGTGGCTAACCGTCATGGCCGTGCCATTGCGCTCCACCGCCTCGATCATCCGGTCGGCGTCAGCGAGGGTGGTGGCTATCGGCTTCTCGCACCAAATGCCCGCGACGCCGGCATTGGCGACATTTACGACGATATCGGCGTGCCGGTCATCGGGGGTGATAACGCTGACGATATCCGGTTTCTCCTTGTCCAGCATCTCGCGATAATCCGTATACATCCGCGTAGCGGGATGGACATCGCGCCAGGTGGCGTTAAACCTGTCGATTGCGGCGGGCATCAGGTCACAGGCGCCAACCAGCGTAACCCTCGGATGCCCGGCATATGCGGCGACGTGCGAGCGTGGCATGGGATCAACCGAAGGGAGCGACAGAGGGCTCGGCGAGCGCGCCTGCGAGATGTGACTGAGGCCGATAACGGCAGCTTTGTATGTCTTCATTTGGATTTGGGGTCGACTGCATCGCGCAGCGCATCTCCGATAAAGTTGATTGATATTACCGTGATAACAATCGCCATGCCCGGCGCAGCCCAGGTCCAAGGCAGATTTTCCAGAATGTCGAGGCTGCGTGCGGTTTCGACCATATTGCCCCAACTGGGGGTGGGTGGCTGCACGCCCTGCCCAAGAAAACTCAAGCCGGCTTCGAGCAGAATCGCGCTGGCAATTCCAAATGTGGCAAACACCAGCAACGAGGCCAGGGTCTGCGGAAGGATGTGCACGAACATCTGGCGGGCCTTGCTCGCGCCCAAGCCTTGAGCAGCGATTACATATTCGGCGCCATGGAGCACCAGCGTTTGGCCGCGGATCAGGCGGGCCAATTGCGGCCAGGTGAGCAAGCCGATAACCGCCATGATGCCGTAGATGGTTGCTTCGCTCGGGAGCAAGTTGGCGACAATTGGGACCGCGGCCATGATGATGATGATCGGCGGAAAGGCCATGATGACGTCGGTGAGCCGCATCACGATGTTATCGACCAAACCACCGTAGAAGCCCGACACGAGCCCAAGCACGGTTCCGATCGAGACCGATAGCGTGACGGCCACGAGACCCACAAGAAGAGAGATGCGCCCGCCATAAATCGTGCGCGAGAAGACATCCCGACCGGTACGATCCGTGCCAAAAATATGCTCGGCGGAAGGCGGCTTGGACCGGTTTAGCAGGTCATTCTTTAGCGGATCCTGTTGGGCCACAAGCGGGGCCGCGAGCGCGAGAATTGCCATGAGCGCGACAACGACGAGGCCGACAAAGGCGAGCTTGCTGCGCCGGAAGCGCCGCCACGCGCGTCGGCTGGTTGAATTGCCGGTCGCCAGGTTTTGGGCGGAAGCTGGTGATTGCATGTTGGTTTTCGCCCGGTTCACGCGTAGCGAACCTTGGGGTTGATCAACGCATAGGCGATGTCGGTCAACAAATTGAAGAACAGGACTGCCGTGGCGGTGACGAGCGTTACACCCATCATCAGGGGGAAATCCCGCGAGTTGACGCCATCGACGAACAGTGAGCCCATGCCCGGCCAGGCGAAGATGGTTTCGGTGAAGACCGCGCCAGCGAGCAGATTGGGAATCGAAAAACCAATGACCGTGACGATTGGGATCAAGGCATTGCTCAACGCGTGCTTGAGGATTACCATCCGCTCGGGCAGCCCTTTGGCCCGCGCCGTAATTACGTATTGTTCACCAATCACATCCAGCATACTTGCGCGCGTGTAGCGAAGCATACTGGCAATGTAGTTGGCGCTCAGTATCAGTGCTGGCAGCGCAAGGTGATGAATTGTGTCAATAACGCTTTCGTCCCGACCGAGCGTATGCATCCCGCCAGCCGGAAACAGCCGCAACCCAAGCGAAAAGACAAACAACGACCCCAAACCAACCAGAAACGCGGGCGTGCTGATACCGAGAAAGACCCCACCCGTGAGGACCATATCCGGCAGCGTGTATTTTCGCAGCGCGGAGAAGATGCCAAGCGGCACGCCCACAACGATGCCAATGCCGAGCGCGGTCACCATCAGCATCAGCGTGGCTGGAATACGTTGGAGGATAACCGCCCAGACCGGGTCATAGGTCTTGATCCGATAGCCCAGATTCCCTTGCAGGGCTTGCGCCAGCCAATTCAGATAGCGCACCGGGAGCGGTTGGTCAAAGCCGAACTTGGTTCTAAGCGCGGCAATCGTGGCCGGGTCGCGACCCAGCTCCGGACTGATGTAGGCCGACAGAGGATCACCGGGAGCCAATGAGATCAATAGGAATACCGCCAGGGTGATTCCAATTAAAACCGGTATGTTGATGAGCACGCGGCGGAGAATGTATTGAACCATGTGGCCGGTATTGTTGTCAAGTAATATTGTAGCGGGGCTTTTGCGCCAACACCATGACACATCGCACATCCACCCTGCCGCACCGAATCGGCCCCGCCGCCGCGGTATTTGCCGCGCTCGCGCTGCTGTTGCAGGCCTACCTCACCATTTCCGCCGCTATTGTCAACGGCGCGGGCGCCTTCGCGGGTCTGGTCGAATATCTTGGCTACTTCACCATCCTCACGAATATGTTCGCGGCGCTGATCTTTGCCGCACACGGGTTGGCGTCCATCGCTCCCGGCGTCTGGCGGTTTCTGCGGCGCCCACAGAACCTTACTGCGGCGGCCGCATCCATCATGGTGGTGTGGTCGGTGTATCACTTTGTCCTGCGAAAACCAGGGGGCTTGCAAGGCGCACAATTCTGGGCCGATTTGGCGCTGCACTACATTGTTCCGTTCTTCACGGTGGTGTTTTGGTGGCTGACAGTTCCCCGGCGTGGCATCAGCCTGATGCCAGCCAGCTGGCCCACCCTCATGTGGTATCCGTTGTTCTATCTGGCGTATGTGTTTGTGCGGGGCGCGATCCTGAATTCGTATCCGTATTTCTTTATCGACGTGACCACCATCGGCTATCCGCGCGCGCTGTTGAACGCAGCAGGCGTCATGCTGTTGTTGATCGTACTGATTCTTTTCTTCCAGCTTATCAACCGGCTGGTCGGTCGACGCATCCAGCCTGGATAGGGTTGGGACCGTAAGGTGCGGGCCGCTATTGCAAGCGCCCCGAATCAATCGCCCGCGTGGCCTGACGCGCCATCGCGACCACAAGCGCACCCAGCCGGGCGAATCGTGGGTCAGTCGTGGCACCACACCGGTATCGGGCGTAAATCTGTTGCACGATCACGGCAATCTTGAACAGCCCAAACACGTAATAGAAGACGATGTTGCCGGCCTCTGCTCCGGTGCGCGCGGCATACCGCGCGACCACCTGGGATCGATCCAGGTTGCCAGGCAGGCTGGTCAGGTTAAACGCCCGCAACACCCCGTCATCTTCCGCCTGAGACCAATAGCCGAGCGTGGTGCCCAGATCCATCAGCGGGTCACCAATCGTGGCCATCTCCCAATCCAGCACGGCGACAATACGGATGCGATCCGCAGCGTCAAACATGACGTTGTCATATTTGAAGTCATTGTGGATAAGCGCGGGTGGCGCGATTGCGGCGGGAATGTGATCGGCCAGCCAACGGCCACACGCGTGCAACTCGGGGATCTCATCGGTTTGCGCCCGGTCATAGCGCCCGGCCCAACCGCTCACCTGACGAGCCACGTAGCCCACCGGGTTCCCAAGATCACCCAGACCGAGCGCACCCGGATCAAGGGTATGCAGATCGGCCAGGGTGTCCACCAACACCTCGCTGGCGTTGCGCATCATGGTTGGGTCCAGCGGTTGCTTTGTGCCGGCACGCAAGACCACACCCGCCACACGTTCCATCACGTAGAACGGCGCACCAATAACGGTGACGTCTTCACACATCAGCACGGGCTTGGGCGCCTTGCCATAACCCCGCGCCAGCCCGCTCAAAATACGAAACTCGCGGGACATGTCATGTCCGCCCTTTACGTGCGCACCAAATGGCGGGCGTCGGAGCACCAGCGCGCGGCCGTCCAGGTTCAGCGCATACGTCAGATTGCTGAAGCCACCGGGGAACTGCGACACGGCGAAGGTGGATCCGGCGCCCGTACCCAGGCTTGACCGCACGTATGGTTCCAGCCGGGAAATATCCAGCTCCTCGCCAGGGCGCACCCGTGTTGCCTCATCCATCATGGCGGCTAAGCCTCCGATCGCACATCCAGACCAAATTTGCGCAGCTCGTGTCGTGCGACCACGTTCTTGTGCACCTCATCCGCGCCATCGTAGATGCGCGCTGCGCGTTCATGGCGATACCAATAAGACAGCGGCGTATCGTCGGTTACGCCGAGCGCGCCATGCACCTGGATTGCGCGATCCAACACACGTTGCAGCACCCCGGCCACAAAGTATTTGATCATCCCGATCTCAATCCGCGCCTCACGCTGACCGCGCTTCTCGATTTTTTCCGCGGCATCCAGCACCAACAATCGCGCAGCGGATATCTCCGCACGGCTATCCGCAATGGCGTGTTGCACGCTTTGTTTCTCGCCCAGCATCCGCCCGGGCGCCAGAGCACGCGTCGCGGCCCGCTCACACATAAGCGCATAGGCGCGTTCGCAAATGCCAATCCAGCGCATGCAGTGGTGGATCCGCCCGGGCCCCAGCCGCTCCTGGGCCAGCGTGAACCCGGCGCCCTCGGCCCCAATGCGGTTGGTCTTGGGCACCTTCACCCGATCCAGCAGCAACTCGGCGTGGCTGGCCCAGCCCTCACCCGGCTCACCCATCACTTTGATATTACGCACGATGGTCATCCCCGGCGCGTCCATTGGCACAATGATCTGGCTGGCCCGCAGGTGGGGCGCGGCGTCCGGGTTAGTCACCGCCATGACAATAGCGAAGGCGGCGCCATCGGCTGCGCTGGTAAACCATTTGTGACCGGTGATCTCGTAGTGATCACCGGTGTCGCGGGCAAGCGTAGCCATGTGCACAGGGTTACTGCCCGCGAACTCAGGCTCGGTCATCGCGAAGCAGCTTCGCGTGCGCCCGGCGGCGAGCGGGGCCAACCAATCAGCGTGATGTGCGGTGGACCCGTGCCCATGGAGCAGCTCCATGTTGCCAATATCCGGCGCCTGCACGTTAAAACAAACATGCCCGATGGGCGTACGTCCAAGCGCCTCGCTTACATGGGCAAACTCGGTCAGCGGCATGCCCATGCCCCCAAGGTTGACCGGCATTGGCGGGCACCACCAACCGCGTTGTTGAACCATCGTGCGAACATGCTCCACCGCGGGTAGCACCGCGCCAAACCCATCCTGCAAAAACCTTTGCTCAAGAGGCACGATCTCGGCACGCACAAACTGATTGAGTTCATCCAAGTTGATCATGATTAAAACGTCCCGGCCACTTCGAGACCGCCATCCACCACCATGACGGACCCATTTACGTAATCCGACGCAGATGTCGCCAAAAACAGGGCCGCCCCCGCAATGTCGTCGGGCTGGCCCAACCGGCCGGTCTTGTCGGTCACCTGAGTGGTGAGTGCCTCATTTGTCCAAAGTGTGCTGCTGAATTTGGTTTGGATGACGCCAGGCGCGATGGCATTTACCTGGATGCCCTGCGTGGCCAGTTCCTGAGCCAGGGCTTTGGTCAGCATGATCACGCCCGCCTTGGTAACAGAATACACCCCCATGTGCCGACCGGGCGTCAGCCCGGCCACCGAGGCCACGTTGATGATCTTGCCAATGCTGTCGTGCGAGCCGGCGACCCGCCGCTGCAACATCGCCCGGGCACACAGCTGCGCCACGGCAAAATACCCCTTGATATTGACTTGCAGGGTCTTGTCCCACATCTCATCCGTAGCGTCCAACAGTGCGCCAAAATGCGGATTGGTCGCGGCATTGTTGACGCATATATCGATGCGCCCATAGTCCGCCAGCACCCGTTGCACCATCGCGTCGATCTGCTTGCGATCACCGGTGTGACAGGCGATAGCGAGGGCCTGGCCGCCGGCGGCGCGCACCTCGGTTGCGACGGCTTCGCAGCTGGCGAGCGTTCTGCTCGCCAACACCACGCGTGCACCCGCCTGCGCGTACGCGTGGGCGATAGACGCGCCAATTCCCCGCGAACCCCCGGTAATAAGCGCCACCTTCCCCGACAAGTCATTTCCAATATTCATAGAGGGGCCAAGTATGCGGCAGATTTTTGGGTCGTAGAACCGAAGTTTTCCAAGCAAGCGTTAAGGAACAAGGTGGGCGCAGGCCATTTTTGCAGCGATTTGGCCGAGGTTATGAGAGCCGTGAGGAGCGCCGCGGGCGCGGTTGGATGTATGGGTTTGGCCCACATTCGTCCTGATGGGGTTTCGAGCTTCATGTTATTTTGTGGGTTACCGAAAGGAGGTGAAATGACTCACTCGGATCCATGTCAGGGCCAGAATGGGATGCCATTCACACGGCGCGGGAGTGAGGGGATCGCGGTCTACAATATGCGGATGTTTATCCCTCACATCACACCTCTCCCGAAGGTAGAGGCGGCAGACATTCACCTCGGCGCTTTCCTCAACC
>JANXLU010000052.1 GCA_025354985.1 Chloroflexota bacterium | reverse complement strand
CAATATCAGGAACAAACCGGCTATGACCAGCATCGCGCCGGGCACTTTGTCGACGCGGATGAGCTCGACAAAGACCACGAAGATGAAACAAATAAAGACATCCGGGAACAGGTAGGCCTGTACGTATGGCACGCCGATCTGCTCGTGATAGCGCACCAGCACGACGTAGATTTCAAGGAAGATCAAGATGGCCAGGATCAACACGATGAGCCGGGCATTGGTGAAGCTGGGGTTCTCCACGGCCACCGCGGCCGTCTGCGTCAGCAGCACGCCCACGATTACGGCCATCGTTAGTTCGGGGAATTGCAGGCTGCGTTTGTCCATGACGGGTGGAATAGTGTTGCACACCTAGTGTAGCATCCAGTCGCGTTCTGGCAATGGTGCAAATGTACTGATCTTCGTGGTTGGCGTGACCGGCCCGCGCACGACATGCCTCGGCGGTAAACTGGAGCGCATGACCTGCATCGCAGCCACATCAACCCAAGCCAAGGCCCGCAAATGCTGACCGACGCGCGCAGCGCGGTGCGCGGCGTCAGCTTCCTGGTCCTGGGCATGTTCATCTTCTCGCTCCAGGACATCGCGATCAAGTGGATCGGCGGAGACTTCCCGATCATGGAGATCGTCATCTTGCGCGGCATCGTGGCCGTGCCATGCACCCTGCTCTTCCTGCGCCTTGAGGGCCAACGCGGCCAGCCAACCCAAATGGCCGGGGAGCAGCTGCCATCGGCGCCAGCCATTGATTCATCGAAACGCTAAGGCAATGAGCCGGATGTAGCGGTGAAGATTAAGTCTTCACCCGCAAAGTGCTCAGCCGCGTACTCTGCCGCGGCATAAACATCATCACGTGCAATATGTGGGTGATCGTCGAGGATTTCGGCTGCGGTCACACCACGCGCCAACTTTCGCAAAATATGCTCGAGCGTTATGCGCGTTCCCTTTATGACCGGCTTGCCAAGCATTACCTTGGGATTTGTCTCAATTCGACTCCGCCACATGCAGAAAACTATAGATGGTCGAAGAGCCTGTGGCGGCGACCAAATACATCATATAGGCAGGCATGAAAAGATCGCCCCTCCAAAACGCCGGGCGTACAAAGCGAAGACGGTCAACGAGCGGGTGTGCGGTGGGCCTATTCCAGGACCCGCCTAGGCGCCGTTGATCTTGACCGCCTCGATCACCACCATGAGTCGGTCCTGGCTTGAGCCGGCGCCATACGCCTTGTAGACCGGGTTGCCGGTATATTTTTGGGCCAGCTGGTTGATGTGCGCGCGCGCGCCTTGCTCCTCACCGATCAGCTCGGCGGCGCGCCCCTGAATCTCAATCCAGTGGCCGGCATTTTGCGGATCGATCACGAGCAGGCAGAGCGCGCCATTAGCCTGGATATTGCGCACCTTTTTGGTGCCCATGCGAAAATTGACGCGCACATGCGTGCCATCGTAATCGCACCACACCGGCACGCTGTGGGGATGCCCGTCCGGGTTGATGGTGGTGATGCCGCACAGGATGGGCCGGCTGAAGAGATCTAGAAATTTTTCTGGAATAGGTTGTGACATTGGTATTGGAGTCCCTTGAGGGAGCATTGTAAGCGTGTGCGAAGCGATCACAAGGCGGCGTCATACCCCCAGGTTGGGCAGGTGATTGCCAAGCTGGTGACCAGATCCGCTTGAACCGCATGGAGTCAGGCGACTGGCCGCACGCCCATCATCCGTACCCCTCCGGCAACGTCTTTAGTCCGCCCCACTGTTCGCCATCGTGGCCATAAATTACCGTAGCGTGTTCAAGCTCAGCCACCTCGATCAGCCTGCGCGTGCCCGCGCGCACTTCATCCAGCAGGCCAAAGTCCGCACGCGTAACATGCCGGGTAAGCGGATCGGCCACGCCCGCGTTGGGGATCGCATCAATCGCCAGCAAGAATGCCATGCCCGGCAGCCGCACCAACACGCCCTGATGCGCCGGCACGTGCCCGCCACACACGATCACCCGCACCCCATCAGCCACGTCGGTGTCACCCTCGACCAGCTGCCAGTGAATCGCCGGGCTGGTCCACTCCGCGCCCGGCCCACCCGTGCGCTCGTGTAGGTGCAACGAGGCCCAGGCGTGATGCGCCCGCTGGCAAATCACCGTGGCATTGGTAAACAGTTGGTGGTTGCCCGCGTGATCGGGGTCCAGATGCGTGGCGATCAGCAGGTCGACGTCTTCAGCGCGCACGCCGATCCGCGCTAATTGCGTCAGGATAAACCGCTCGCGGCTCACCCGCCAGCCAAAGTGCACCTGACCGATCTGCGCCTCCGGGAATCCGCTATCCACCAGAATAGTGTGCGGTCCAGACTTTATTAGATACGCCGGCACGGGCACGCCGTCTTCACGGTCGTCGGCGGTGTTTATGAAATACAACTTGTCGGCGGATTTGAA
>JANXLU010000026.1 GCA_025354985.1 Chloroflexota bacterium | reverse complement strand
GTTGACATTACCGTCAAAGCGGACGTCAAGAATACGGCACGCTGTCTGCTTGTTCACGCACCCGAAGACGGTCCACTGTTTGATCAGGCCTTTGAAATGTTTTGGAAAAAAACGCCAGGCGAGTGGCGCAAAGTTGATCTGCCGGCCCTCGAAATTACACGCAGGCGAAAGAAACCCATTGTCACGGCACCGCCACTGCAGGAAAGGCCCGAGCCTGAAAATAATGAAGATGACAATTCAGCAGATGTACAGCCACCCATTGTCCAGGTTACGCAGACGTATAGTGCCCGCGAAATTCTTCGCCACAAGGATTTTTCAGAATTGGGTCCGGATGAATTGGACGAAGTAAAGGCCATGATGGCTGACTTCGTTTGGAATCTCGCAAAACGACGTACACGTCGCTACGAACGCGGCGGCGGCGCCAGCACCGACTTCAGGAAAACCTTGCGAAAAAATTTAAGGTATGGCGCCGAAATACTCGAATGGTCCTGGAAAACGCAAAAATATAAGCCGCGACCACTCGTGGTCATCGCAGATATCAGCGGCAGCATGGAGCGATACGCCCGGCTGCTCGTGCGTTTTGTCTATGCAATTAGCTTCGCCCTGAATCAGAAGGTGGAAGGATTTGTATTTGGCACACGCCTGACGCGCATCACCCGGGAGCTTCAACAAAAGGACATTGACGTGGCCATGAATGACGTGGGTAAGGCGGTACTAGATTGGAATGGTGGCACCCGCATCGGCGAGTCCCTCAGGATGTTCAATTTCGGTTGGGCTCGACGGGTCCTGGGCCATGGCGCTGTTGTACTGCTAATTTCGGATGGCTGGGATCGTGGGGAGCCCGAATTGTTATCCGCTGAAATGCAGCGCCTGGAGCTAAATTGTTCCCGATTAATCTGGTTAAATCCGTTGCTTGGTCAGGCGGATTATGAGCCATTGACCAGAGGAATGGTTGCGGCGCTTCCGCATGTGCATGATTTTCTCCCGGTGCATAATCTTGCCAGCTTGGAAGACCTGGCAAACAAGCTAAAAAGTCTATAGCATGCGCGACATACTGCCTGATGTAAACCGTTGGGTAACCAATAACAAAACCGTGGCTATCGGCACGGTTGTCCAAACTTGGGGAAGCGCGCCACGGAGCGTAGGCAGCAAAATGGCCATGACGGCGGACGGACAAATCACTGGAAGCGTTAGTGGGGGTTGCGTCGAGAGCGCCGTATATGCGGCAGGCGAGGAGGTGCTTGCAAGCGGAGTCCCGCAACTCCTTCACTTTGGCGTCGCTGATGAAATCGCTTGGGAAGTTGGATTGGCATGCGGCGGAACGATCGAAGTGTTCGTAGAACGTCTCAGCCCGCAGTTGCTCGAATGTTGGAATCGGGCAAGTGTGTCTGAATCGGCAGTTTGTACGACAGCCGTCCTGCAACCCGAGTTACCGATTCGCGGTTCGCAGTTGGTCGTTGGATCAGACGGTGCAGCGTTGCTATCAGGATTGCCGCTGCCAATGGCACTACGTACGGCAGCCGATCAGGCACTGGCGACCGGTCGATCCCAGCGTTCGTCGGTCCCCAGTGAATTGGGGACGCTGGATATTTTCTGCGATGTGCAACTTCCTTCGCAAGTGCTTATTATGATCGGGGCGGGTCATATTGCCGTAGTGCTTAATGATCTGGCTCGTCGCGTAGGCTTTCAAACCGTGATCATCGACCCGCGTGGGGCATTCGCCACGCGCGACCGGCTGCCACATGCAAGTGCTGTGTATGCAGAATGGCCCGACCTGGTGCTGCCAGGCCTCACATTAACAACCGGAACCGCATTTGCGGCCCTCACCCATGATCCCAAAATAGATGATGCGGCACTATTGGTGGCTTTGCGTAGCCCAGCCTTCTATATTGGCGCTTTAGGCAGCGCAAAAACACACGCAGAACGGCTTGAACGGCTGCAAATCGCCGGTGCGGATCCTGCCTCCCTTGCAAGCATCCACGCGCCCATTGGCATGGACATCGGTGCGGGCTCGCCGGAAGAAATTGCAGTCTCAATTCTGGCGGAGATCATAAAAGCACGTCACACCAAAGGTCTGCGCACTTCTTAACTGCACCAGGATAGCTCGTTGTAACCTACCACCTTGTCGTCTTTGCGCGTTATATACAGCTCGGCTTTATTGCACCCAGGGAACTCGCCCCGGTAAAAACCGTACGCGCCCTGCGGCGCCACGTGTTCCCGCAGTCCGCGTTGACCTCCGTCAAACCGAAGCTCAATGCTTGATACTCCGTAGATATCCCAACGTAATTCCAAATGACCGCCTGAGCTGCCACCCCGGAAATTCAGATCCTGGCGCACGCAAAATGCATATTCAGGATTGCCGCGCCCCTGCCCGCGCCAATCCGGATTGCTCGGATTACATCCATCATCAGGATTGGGCGTTGGCGTCGGCTGGATGGCCGTTGGAGCCGCGGTTGGGCCGGGCTTGGGCGCTTGCGTCGCGACGAAACGGGTTGTTGGCACAACGGGTGGTGCTACAACAGGCACGCTGGACTGAGACTCGGCAACCGTCACCAGTGATCCAAACACCCAAGCCACTTTGGCAGGTATCTCTAGGCGCTCGATTTGCCACCATTGCCCGTCCGGACCCTTACCCAGGATGCGCGCCTGATCGCCGCGCTTTAATGCACCAATAAGTGTATATACCTGACCAGGGCCAGATCGTAGATTTGCGACTTCGGCACTGACCACAAGCATTGGCGTTCCGGGAGTAGCTCCTGGCAACACGTCACTGCGCTGTACCGCGGTCATTTCTGGAGTGGCAACAGGCGCGCTTGGAGACGGTGGATCAGCGGTGGCAACGGGCGGATCAGAGACAATCACGATAACAACATCACTATCCGCCACCAAAACTCCCGTCGCATCGTACGCGCGGGCCTGAAGAACGTGGCTCCCAATGGAGTCCTCTTGCAGCGGAGCCAACCCCTGTGCCAGTGCCGCAGTTGGCACGCGGTATCGCGCCCGGCCATCCACTACAAACTCAAGCTGGCTGATAACGTTTGCAGTGTCGGAAATAACTAGTTCCACGGCGACTGGCGTATTCTTATCAATAATCGCCCGTGTAGCAGGCGCCACGATCCGAATTGACGACTTTTGCCCGGTTGCAGCACGCCCGGTTAACACGGATGCAGGAGCGCACCCTGCCAGCAAAAGCAGCAAAAGCCCAAGCGCATAAGGATGTACCATCCCGCCTACTGAATCACAACCTTGCTCAGGTCATCCTTGTTTTCAGGATAGGTCATTTTCAGCGCCTTCAGGCGGTCCACCATCACCTTCGCGATCACATAATCCCGATACCATTTCTTGTTTGAAGGAACAACGTACCACGGCGCCTCCACAGTCGAGGTGCGCTCAATGGCCTCCTCATATGCAGCTTGGAAATCATCCCAAAGCTTGCGATCTGCCAAGTCTCCGATATTAAACTTCCAATGCTTATCCTTGTCCTCAAGCCTGGCTTGTAGACGCTTTTTTTGTTCATCCGCATCGATATGCAGGAAAAATTTGAAGATCACTGTTCCATTGTCACTCAACATCCGCTCAAAATCGCGGATGTGGCCAAAACGTTTGTCCGACACCTCGGCTGGCACCAGGTTTTTCACTCGGACAACCAGCACATCTTCATAGTGCGAGCGGTTAAAGATTACCATCTCGCCGCTAGCCGGAACCTGACTGTGAATTCTCCAGAGGTAATCGTGCTCCAATTCAACAGGAGTCGGGGCCTTGAACGAAATCGCATGGACACCCAATGGATTTAGACCTTCAAACACACCTTTGACCGCGCCATCCTTGCCACCCGTATCCATTGCCTGCAACACTACCAGCACCTTGTATTTATGCTGCGCATATAGGACATCTTGTAGCCCTACCAGCTCGTCGCGCAAAGCCGCGGTTGCCTTGCGACACTTCGCCTTGTTGCCCAAAAAAATACCCGTGTCGCTGCAGTTATGTTTGCGAAGACTTAGTTTTGATTCGGGCTTAACAAGATACTTTTCCATTTGCGGATTCTACTTCGGGCATGACAGGGCCAGATCGTTATGCACAATAATGTAGGCCCATGTTCACAACCAAACCGCTTTCCCAGCGAGATCCTCAGTGGAAACAACAGATACTGGGCACCGACCCCTCCGCCACAATAGGATCAGACGGTTGCCTGATAACTTGCTTAACAATGTATGTAAATGGGTGCGGCGCGAGCGAAACGCCCGCGTCGTTGAACGCAAAACTAATAAATCTTGGTCCGGGTCGTGGCTACAGCGGCGCCTTGCTCGTGTGGAGCGGTGTTCAACGCGTGTTCCCAAACGTTGAATTGCGCACGCTGCGCATTACCCGATCAGTGCCCGCTAACGTCTCAGAGATTGACGTTGCACTGTCACTAGGCGACTGCGTAATTGTTGAAGTTGATCACAGCCCGCAGCCAGGATTTGACAATCATTGGGTGCTGATCTATGAAAAATCGGGAGGCGACTACCTGATTCATGATCCGTGGCCAGTTCCCGCGGAACTTGCTGATGCCGGTCTGCTCAAACGATATGGATTCGCAGGGGATGCTTCGAAGGTGATAACAGCGGCCGCTTTCTTCCACAGTCTATCTGGGCAGGAACCCGCCGGTGATCCAGTGAGCGTCATAGTCGTAAATGATCAGGAGGTCGTGGCGGCAGGTGGTCTGGCGTTGCGATCCGAGCCAAATGGCGCGAGTCTCACTCGGATGCCAGCCGGAACGACGCTTACCGCGCTTGAGCCTGCCAGCAGTGTGCGCGCAAAAATCGGCGGTCAACTGCAATGGTTACACGTCAGGCTAGCGGATGGCACGCTGGGTTATGCAGCGGCTTGGTTCCTTCAGCTAACCACGAACACACCGGTTGATAACGGTATTTGGCTTCGTGTTTTGTCTGATCCAGACATTGTGGCAGCGGGCGGGCTGGCACTTCGCGACCAACCTGCCGGTGCGCTGATCACTCGATTACCTGCGGGCTCCCGAATCAAGGCGCAGGGCACCCAGGCAGAGGTGATCACAACAGTCGGAAATGCGGGACAATGGCAGCGCGTTCAGGTGGCGGACGGCACGATTGGATATGTCGCTGCATGGCTTGTATCTCGGGAACCAACCAACCGGGATCTGCCGGCTTCACGCCAATCCGCCAACCCCGCCGAGCAAATTCAGCTGCCAATACGAAACCAACATTCGCGTCTGGCTGGGAAAATTATTTCGGCCGCGCAGCGGGCACCACCGGCATCAAAGCACCAAACCAGCCGGAGTACCGCGCTCATAAAAATGCGGAGCAGTCCACGAACTGGCGCAGTCGTAGGGAAGCTCAAACCTGGTTCACGCGTATGGGTCCTCGAGTCGCATGAATCCGCCATATCCAAGGCCGGACACCGCGGCCAATGGATCCATGTTCAGCATGGCGGCGGTCCAACGGGCTATATCAGTGCGCAATCCATTAAACTTACTGCGCGTTATCACAAAACCAAACAGTCGCCTGATCGGAGAGCGCGAACGGCACGAGGTGCGACGGTTGCTTCTACATTTGTTGAGCCCGATATACGCCCGTTTGTACGCGTGCAGTCCACATCTGACATTGTCCAAGCCGGTGGGCTAAGCTTACGAACTGCGCCATCGGTGGGCTCATTACGAATAGCGCGACTTGCAGCCGGCACGCTGCTCCTTTCCAGACTCTCTGGTGCAGATACCGCCGCTACCGTTGGTCTTGCCGATCGTTGGCTACCGGTTGCCCTGCTCAATGGCCAATCAGGGTTCTGTGCGGCGTGGTATCTGGAGTTGGTTGGTGCGCCTGTAACGCCACCCAGTCCGTCAACTCCATCCATGGTGGATCCTGCCATCGTCTCTCAACGCGCGATTATTGCTGTTGAGGATGCCCGCATTCGTGCTGCCGGCACTCAGGATGCACCGACTACCTGGCAAGTTACCGCCGGCACTCCATTGCGTGTTACAGAAGATGGCGCGGATTGGTTGAGCAAGGTATCCATGTCCAACGAGTGGATAGCGGTAGAAACCTATGCATTCAAGTCGGGATTTGTGCGCGGCTCACAAGTCCGCTTGCCCGCGATGCCGGATAAACGCACCAAGGTCGAGGATGCACCGCTACCTTTTGGCATTAGTGCGTGGCTCTATGGCATCCATGATCCTTTTGACCGCGGGCTTTTTGCCCCTTACAAAAAGGGTGGCTGGGTATTGTTCACTGAGCGTGTCCAGTCCCAAGCTGGAAACTCAAGCTATGCTGATTGGTCAGATGACGGATATGGCGTTATCGGTCGACTAAACAACGATTATGGTGGAACGGGTACGATACCAACCACTGATCAGTATGGCGTGTTCGCAGCAAACTGCGCGCAATGGGTGGGGAACTCGCGTGGATGTCTAATCTGGGTAATCGGCAACGAACAAAATAACCCGCGCGAATGGCCCGGCTGGCATGATGGCTTGGACGCTTGCAGCCACGCCATGCAAATAACACCGGAACAATATGCCGACTGCTTTAACCGCGTACGTAGCGCGATAAAGCAGGTGAATCCAAAGGCCATGGTTGTTCCAGGCGCCTTGGATTGCTTTCAGGGGCCGTGTATGAGCAGCATGGAATACTTTAACCGGATGCTGGCCAAAATCGACGACCTCGACGGGTTTGCGCTGCATTGCTACACAAACGGTTACACGCCCGATCTTGTCACCTCGCTGGGCACATTTGGCAACGATCCGCTTACGTGGCAGTACTATAACTTTCGGGCATTTACCACCTACTTGGATCAAATTCCGGAAAAGTGGCGCGGCAAGCCGGTGTTTGTCACGGAGACTGACGCTCATGGAGCCGACCCCTGGCACGGGGATGGCAATGGCTGGGTACCGGCCGCCTATGGCGAAATCGACCGATGGAACAACCAACCCCACTCCCAACAAATTCGGTCGGCTATTCTCTACCGATGGAGCACAGATGATGCCTATACCATCCAGCGCAGATCGGGTGTTCAAAACGATATCCGAACGACAATCGGTGTTACTGACTATCGCTGGCGCGCTTAGGTCAGTCGTTCGACTGGTAAAGTTGGTATGTGCGAAGAGAGCAACTTGTAAAAACGATTGCCCGGCTGGTGCTCTGGTTGGTGGCAGACGTAAGAGTGGATGGAGCAGAGAAACTGGAATGCGATGGCGCATATTTGCTGTGCGGCAATCACTTGCACCTGCTCGATTCAATCTTGATCTATTCAATCATTCCAGCGTCAAAGCACGTTGGGGCGGTGGCTGCCAACAAGTGGCGTGCGAACCCAATTACACGATGGATTTTGGAGTCAATAGATATTGTTTGGATCAGGCGCGGTGAAGTGGATCGCGTGGCCCTAAAGAGCGTGGTGGCCCAGTTGAAGCGCGGCCACGTGGTCGGTATCGCACCTGAGGGGACCCGTAGCAAAACGGGAGCGTTGCAGCAGGCCCATAACGGCGCCACCTGGCTGGCCCGGGCCGCGGATGCTCCCATCATTCCAGTGGCTCACTGGGGCATTGAACAAATCGGCTTCCTGAAGCGCCCAACCGTCCAGGTTCACATCGGCGACAGTATGGTCACCAATCGAAACCTTGGACTTGCTGAAGATACCTGCAGACTCATGCTTGTCATCGCCGCCATGCTGCCAGCAAAATACCGGGGCTATTACGCGAGCGAAGAATCTGGTTGTGGGCAATTAGGCAGCGAAATCCAAAACGTTGATCCTTTGCCGATCTCGCTGGAGAACCCAATCTGACCGTGCATCTTTTCCATCAACTGCTTGCAAATGGCCAGCCCGAGACCGCTGCCATTGTGTGAGCGCGTGCTCGACGGATCGGCCTGGGTAAATGGATGGAAAAGCTGCGATTGATACGTATCGTCAATACCAATTCCAGAATCAATAATCGCTACGGTTGTACATATAGCGCTCTGTGACAATTTGATGCACACAAACCCGTGATCTGTAAACTTAACGGCGTTTCCCACTAAGTTAAGTAATACCTGGCGCAGCCGGGCTTTATCTGCGAGGCAACAATCGACAAACGGCTGTGCCCTCTCGGTGCGAAGTTTGATCGTCTTTTCGGCCGCTCGGGCCGAAAACAAGCTCATAACATCCGTACAGATTTGTATTGGTGATACGTGAACAATCTCGATCCGTATGGCATCACTTTCCAGCTTGGCATAATCCAAAATGTCGTTTAGAACCGTCATCAGCCCATGACCCGAATCCGCCACGATCTGAGCCAGTTCTTTTTGATCTGGTGCGAGACCAGACGTCAGTAGCAGCTCGGACATGCCAAGGATGCCATTCATAGGTGTTCGAATTTCGTGGCTCATCGTAGCCAAAAAATTCGACTTGACCTGGGAAAGATGCTCCGCCTCAAGTCGTGCTGCGTCCAGAAACATATTCTGCTCCTGCAATTGGTGGGTTCGCTCTGCAACCTGCTGCTCAAGCGTATCGCGCGCCGCCTGGAGTTGCCGGTTATCTTCGCTGGCCTTGGCGTTTAGCTGCAAAAACCATTCATAAAACTGTCGCAGGAGCTGTGAAACAACGGTTCCTACAATAAAAACGCATATGGTTATGTATATGACGTCGTGAAGTTGTCCACCGTCCAAATCGTCTCGCTTGGCAAGGAGTATGTAAGTGGCCATAATAAATGGTGTCACGATTACCATCCAGGTAATGGGTCGGCTGGGCAACCACAATATCGCCAGCGCCAGGGCCGCCAATGGTGCCGCGAGGACGATAACGTAATTTATTGGGTTTGCAAAAGCAAATAGTCCGGACGCCATATTTATTACTACAAACAGCCAGATGGGCTCATTTGACACCCTCCCCCGCTGTGATTGCCATCGTAGCAATATAAGCAACACCAGACATAGTAAGATTGGCAGACTGCTTGAAGGACCGCCGCTAAATACGAGCTGGAAAAAAAGTGCGATCGCTGCCGCAACGATCAGGAAATTCACTGACTGCCTGGCAACTGCATGTGCCTGTGGTCGCAAAGCATTATTCGCTTGCTCCATTTGTAATTGGGCGCGTGCTTTTTGTTCCATTAGCGGTTATTATAGGGACAGGCAATAATGTTGCAAACCACCGAACTAATTAGAACCGCGCAATCGTTAATCCTTGCCGTTGCAAACGATTATCAATCTGATTTTGGCGGAGGAAGCATCTCGCCAAGCCCATATGACACCGGATGGTTGGCAAGAGTGCGAAATCAAGACAGGCACCTTGGTCTGCTGTTTCCAGAGTCTCAGCTATGGCTGCTTGACCACCAGGCCAGCTCAGGTGCATGGTCTACTCCCTTTCCGTACGACATTCTGCCGACCATTTCTGCACTCATTGCTCTTCTCCAAAGCCCCGATCAAAGCAACCAAAGGGTTAGGCAGGCCGCCACCAAGGCCCAATCCTATTTGAAGGATTGCGTCAAGAACTGGCAACCTGCTACACATGAAAGTGTTGGATTCGAGGTATTGCTTCCACCGCTCTTGCAATCACTGTCCAAGCTTGGAATTGACCTTGCAATCCCCAATTTTGGTGATGTAGTTGACCTGATGCAGTCGAAGCTAATACGTTCCGCAGGCGACCTGCTGACACGTGGTCAATCCACTTTGATTCACTCCCTTGAGGCCGTTGGTAGCGGGCTTGGGGCCTCCACGCTTTCGCGACTGCGCGCGCCATCCGGACACTATGGTCATTCACCCGCAGGCACCGCAGCCGTTTTGCAACAACTTGGCTGGGACGAACAATCCGTGATCTGGCTGCGTCACAATCAGGCGCGACAGGGCGGTGCAGTGCCAACCGTCTTTTCGATCGATCTCTTTGAGGCCGCTTGGTCTCTCCATTTCTTGCTGAGTGTTGCACCATCACTGGTCAACGCGGCCGGCTCAACAAGGTTGCTATCGCGGCTTGAAGCCGGATTTAATCCACGCCTCGGAAATTCCTATTGTCTCGATAATTACTATCCGGAAGATTCCGATGACACCAGCCTTCTGCTGGCGGTGTTTGCGCTTGCGGGCAAGGCAACTGACCCATCTGTCCTCCTTCGGTTTGAATCCAAATCATCCTTTGTTTGCTGGCCCGATGAGCGCAATGCTTCCATCAGCGCAAACGCACATGTGGTGGAAGCTCTCGCGCTATCAGCTAACTCGGCTCGATTCATAGCGCAAATAGATAAAGCAACGGCTTTTCTTCTCGCAGTCCGCAAGCCGGATGGCTCTTGGACAGACAAATGGCACACCAGTCCATATTATGCCGTTTATTGCGCTGTCCGGGCGCTAATGTGTCACCCTTCTCCATCCGTGCGTGCAGAAGCTATACCCAGCATCAATTGGATACTCAAGAACAAGCGCGCAACTGGTGGTTGGGGTGCATGGGCTGCAACGGCAGAGGAAACCGCGTACGCGATACACAGTCTGTCGATGTCCAAATCGCCCGATGCACAAGCGGCGTTGAAGTCTGGACAGGAATGGCTGGCAGAGCATTACAACGATGAGCGGCCTGAGTTATGGGTTGGAAAACAGCTCTATTGTCCAATGCGGGTTGTGGAGGCGGCAATTTTGGCTGCACTCATGATAGTTTGCTAGTGGGCTTATGGCAGATATGGCACTCGCGGACCTTTTGAAGGTCAAAAGCGCTATTGAGCCACCACCGGAGAAAACTCTGGCGGATTGGCTCAGTATCGAGACCGCTAAAATCGTCGAGCAGGTTTCAGCCAGAAATATCGCAATCGTAATCCCTGCTGACGGCACGCGTCGTTTCGTCCTGCGCCAGACCGGGGAGCGGCCAATTAGCGTCTCAGATTACTTGACAATCGCGACCTCCGCACTCGAAAATCTGGTTGAGCGCGTGTTTTCCTTGGGCATCACGTGCCTGATTACACCTGTTCTTCCAGCGACAGCGTTTGATCGTGGTCCTGCATATGTCACGCAGGCATTGCAAGCCTGTCATCAAATGCTGTTCAGCGAACGATTCACGAACCTTTTTAGGTCCCTGGGAATCCGCGTCCGATTATTTGGCGGATACAAGCTTGCGGGATTGGATCCATTTCACCTTCAATTGATTGCCAGCCTTGAAAAAAGGTTATCCGATGAAACGCCAACTGGCGCATGTTTGTGGCTATTGGGTTTTTGCCCCATTTCCTATACGCACGAATTGATTCTAAGAGTACGCGGCGCGCGCGAGACCAACAACGAAAACCAGCTGCTGCATTTTGCCCAACTTTGCTTTCCAAATGGACCGAACAAGGCCGATATCGCTCTCACCTATGACCAGCTCAGGGTCACCGAAATTTTGCCATCCATCCTTGACTCTGGCACCGATATCTACCACCTGACTGGACTACCGTTTGATCTGTCGGAGGTGCAACTTCGGCTAATTCTCTACGATCATCTGTATCATCGCCACCAGACTGATCGCAGTCTCGACGTATACACCACGGCTGATTTGGAAGGCATGCAGTGGTCTCGAAAAAATCGGAACAGTCTGGAGGGTCTCTCAAACGAAGCGCTCCGCCAGCTTGAAGGACAGAACTGGTAAGTCGAGAGATAAACGGCCGGCCCACGATGTGGTTTCTTAAATGAAGATTGCCAATACCGCATCTCACGTGGTATATTCCTGTCCTTCGTGGCGACGTGG
>JANXLU010000010.1 GCA_025354985.1 Chloroflexota bacterium | reverse complement strand
CCTTGATTACCGCTGCGGCGGAGCGAAACCCGGATAAATGGGGTCGGGTTACCGTGGGCACGAATATTCCGATAATTAGTGAAGTCGATGCCCGGGCTGCCAAACCCGATTATTTCCTGGTGTTGCCTTGGCACTTTCTTCAGGAATTTATGGCACGCGAGCACGATTATCTCTACGGCGGCGGGCGCTTCATCGTGCCGTTTCCGTACTTCACGCTGATATAGCAGACACAGGTGTTGTAAAGCGAAATCCCAGGCTTCACCGGGGGATTTCGCTTTGCAGACCGGAGCCGTCAGCGCGGCTCAAGAGAGCGCGGCAGCGTAGACCTCGCCCGTGCGAGAGGCGATGGCCGACCACGAGAACTCGCGCGCATAACGGAGCATACCGACTTTCGCCTCGGCCCGGACGCCCTCATCCTCCACGGCTTTGCGCAGGGCGGCCGCCAGCGCCCCGGCGTCGCCGCTGAGAAAGAGGGTCATTCCGGCGCAATACCCGGCGAATTCGCGATGCCCGTAAACGTCTGACGCAACCACCGGGGCGCTGCCATACGCCAGCCCGGTCGCGACCGAATACGAGAAATCGGCGTGGGTGTAGGGATACACCAGCGCGTCGCAGGCATCGATGTGGGCGGGCACTTCGCCCGCGGGCAAAAAGCCGGTGATCCGGGCCCGCCCGCCAAGACCCAGCGCGGCGATTTGGGCTTCGATTTCGGCCTGCAAGGGGCGATGGGCTTCCAACCGCGGGCCGCCGGCGATGAGCAGGACATAGTCGTCGGGCAGGCGCGCCAGGGCTTCGAGCGCCAGGGCGTGACCCTTGGGCGGGGCTAGATAACCGAACTGCCCGATGACCCGTTTGCCCTCCCAGCCATAGCGGGCGCGCACGGCGCCGCCGCCCGCCGGCGGCATCACAGCCGGCGCGCCGCCCGGAATGACGTGGATCTTGCCCGGGTTGACCCCGCGCGCGACGAGGTGCTCCTTAAGCCGGCCGCTCAGAACAATGATCTTTCGGGCGATGTCAAACGTGTCCTTGTTGAGCCGGCGGGCGTACGGGCCGAGCCAGCGGTTGTACATCGCCCACTTGATCTGGCGGATGGCGTGCTTGACTCCGCGGCCCGGGACGGTCAGCGGGCCATCGAAACTGACGTGGCGGGTGATGACGAGCGGGCGTTTGACCTGCGTCACGAGCGGGCCGAATTGATTGCGCCAGGGCAGGAGATAGCCGAAGAAGCTGTATTCATGCTGGATGTGAGCGACGTCGCCGCAGTTGAGAGCCCGGCCCCAGGCCGCGTAGTCGGCTCGCGGATGGACCTCCCGGTCGTAGGCAACCACGTCGACGTCGGTCTCGGGCAAACCTCGCAACCCGCTGACGAGCTCCGAGGCGTAGTCGGCGATGCCACAGCGGACTTGCCAGGAGGTGAACATGGCGATTTTCATGGTCACAGTTCCACCGGCTTCGTCAGCCGGGTCAGCAGCGTGCGGTGGAAATAGTACTCGTTGCGCCGGCCCCGGACGACGGTGGCCAGCGTCAGCGCAAGCTGCTTGGCTGCGAGCAAAGCGGTGATGACAAACTGCGCCCGCCGCGAGTGATGCTTGGCGAAGTAGTAGCGCAGGCTGTCCTGGCCGGCCTGATAGGCGATTTGCGAGACCACGCGCATCGTCCCGCCCCAGTGATGGACGACTTTCGCCTGCGGCACATAGTAGACGCCAAACCCGGCGTCGCCGACGCGCTTGCACAAGTCGACATCCTCATAGAATAGAAACAGCCCGGTGTCGAATCCGCCGATCCGCTCATACACAGCCCGGCGGATCAGGAGCGCGGCGCCCGAGATCTCGCCCACCCGCTTGACCTGGTTGTAGTCGCGCCCGCGCTCGCCGAAAACGTCCCGGCGGGCCAGCCGATACAGACGGGTCATGTCGAGGAACACTGACCAGGCGGTTGGCAGGGGGCGGCCCGACGGCTGGAGCGATCCATCGCTGTTGAGCAGCATCGGCCCGCACGCCCCGGCGTCGGGATGGGCATCCATGAAGTCGCTCAGGGCCGACAGGGCGCCCGGCTGGACTTCGGTGTCGGAGTTGAGCAGTAGCACATGCCGCCCGCACGCGGCGATCAATCCGAGGTTGTTGCCGCCGGCGAAGCCGAGGTTCTTCGGAGCCCGGATGAGCTGAACCCCCGGGAACTCTGCCGCGACGGCCTCCGCCGTGCGGTCGCCCGAGGCGTTGTCGACGACGATGACCTCGCAGCGCCCGAGCTCGGGCTGCTCGTACAACGCACGCAGACATGCCAAGGTCAGCTTGCGCGTGTTGTAGGTCAGGACGACGACGCAGAGATCGGGGGCTGTTTCCATGGTCTCAGGCGGAGAACATCCTGCGAAACGCAAGGCCAAACATCCGCCGCTCGGCGGCATTGCGGGCAATCACCCAGCGCAGGGCTATAGCGAGCCCGGCCGACAGACGCACGGGAAGAAAACGCAGGGGCGTGTAGTGCTTACGGACGAAGCGCATCCCGCCCTCCCACAACGCAATCGCCCGGTCTTCATACGGCGAGCGAGCCTCGAGATGGGTGATCTCGGCCGCCGGATCGAAGAGGATCTTCCAGCCCGCCGCGCGCATGCGCCAGCACCAGTCGACATCCTCGCCGAACATCGTAAACGTCGCTTCATCCCACAGGCCGACCTGGTCAATGGCCTCGCGGCGAACGATGTAGCCGGCCCCGTGCAGCCACTCGCTCTCGACCACCCGGTCGTGCGGATTGCACAGCAGTACCCGGTCGCGAATCCAACGCTTGCCCTTCAGACGTGTCCACAGCCCCGAGACCTCGACAAAGGACGCGAACGGCGCCGGAAAGTTGCGCAGCGAGGGTTGGAGCGCGCCGTCGCCAAAGCGCAGCTTCGGACCCGCGATCCCGCACGCCGGGTGCGCGTCCATGAACCCGACCAGCTCGGCCAGGGCGCCCGAATGGACGACCGTATCCGAATTCAGACACATCCGATACCGCCCGCGGGCCAGCCGCAGCATTTGATTCTGATTGGCCGAGTACCCGAGCACCCGCTCATTCTGCAGAAACACAAACCGGGCGGCGGGCGGAACCACGTCCGCGAGCTCGCACGGATCCGACGTGTTGTTGACGACGAAGACCTCGAGGGTCAGATCGCCGGCGGTGCGGTAGATCGACTGAATGCAGGCCCGGGTGAGCTCGGGTGTGCGGTGGTTGACCACACAGACCGAGAGGTCGATGGCCTCGCTCATCGCGCCCCCCCGAACAGCCGTGCCACCACGCGCCGATACGAATAGCGATTCTGCTTGAGGTTGACCTGAAAGAGCTTGTCGGCGGGCCGAAACAGGCGGAACGCGAGCACCGCGCCGAAGTTCGCCAGCGCGCCCGGGATGCGGGCGATGACCTGGGCCATCAGCCTGTCACGGGCGGACGTGAACAGCGGCGCGTATTTCTGGTGATAGATGTCGATCGAATAGGCGGCGAGCGCGCGATTGAGAAAGAGCACCAACGGGCTGCGCCACGGTTCCGCGCGGCTGATGGCCCGCCGCGAGGCTGCGGAAAAATGCTGGAACGACCAGACCAGGCGCGGCCATTGCACCATCCAGATCTCAAACGCGCGGCCCGTCCACGAGGCATTGCCATACCGAATGACGATCCATGGCTCGGCGACGACGATGGCGGCGCCCGGCAGGGGCGCCTGGAAAATCACACCGACATGGATGAAGGCGCTGCCGTAGTAGCGCTCACGGGCCCGGGCCAGCCAAATATCTCGCCGGATGATGATCCCGCCGATGAAGGTCAGGTAGTTGGCGGTGTCTACAAACAAGGTTTCGAGCGCTTCAGGGGCATACGTCCTGTCCACTGTCGCAGGTTGGACCCGTTCCTGTTGCAGTTCGGACAAATCGGCCGAGCGAGCCTCGGCGTTCACCACGACCAGGCTGGGCGCGCTGGCCAGCCGGCGCAGAACTTCGACGATGGTGCCGGGCTTCAGCAGGTCATCATCCGAGAACAACCAGCAATACTCGCCGCGCGCTTCCTGCGCAGCGCGATCGTAGTCCTGATCGACGCCGCCCTTCTGCGGGAGCCGGATGTACCGCAGCCGGCTGGATGGGTCCGCGAGCGCGGCCACGACAGCCTCGGTGTCATCCGTCGACGCTCCGTCAACGACCAGCAATTCGACGGAATCATCGAGCTGCGGCAGGATGCTTTGCAGCGTCTCGCCGATGAAAGGGGCTCGGTTGTACGTGGCGATGCAGATCGACAGAAGAGGCATGTTTTTGCACGCAATCATCTCACACGCGCGCGGCGCGGCTAGAGCGTGTTATGACGTAGCAGTTCAGATTGGCAGTAAGAATCTTGAATTTTGGATTAAAGTTAAGACACCATCGTAGAGTCAACGGTTGAGGAGTTACAAAAAGAACAAGCGGTTGGGCGCGTTGGTGGAACGCCTGCTGGTGGAAAACTAGCGGTTGCGAGATGAGCTGGGGGTGGATGAACAGGATCGATCGCATCCAGCCCACGCCATGTGCCAGCGACTGCGCAGACATTAGGACGAGCTATTTGAATTTGTGCGCAATCCGGCCGTCGACAGTACCAACAACCTGGCCGAGCGCATGTTGCGACCGCTGGTCATTGGCCGCAAGATCAGCGCAGGCTCTCGCTCCTTCGTAGGAACCTGCACCCGCATGACCTTGCAATCCATATTTGCCACCTGGATCGCCATGGGTCACTCTGCTCTATCCGGCTGTTCAGCCATGTTCCGCGGCGCGCCAATCCCTTTACTGCCAATCTGAACTGTTACCCCAGTAATCGGCATAAGGCAGGCCACCCGCCAGTGGAATCATGTTTTTGCCCCAGACCACCGTCGCAGCTTCTGAAAGGGCCACTTTGCACGGCGGGTCATCCAGAGCAACGAGTTCCTGACATAGTTGTTGAATTTCAGACAATCCTTTTTCGGCAGCCGGCACACCAGGCCACCACATGACCGTTACAGCGTTGTGGGTTGCTTTGAATTGACGACCGGCAGCGATCTGTTCGCTGGTCAATAGGTGCGTATGCGGAATCGGGAGTATCCAAACCTTTTCCCCAAACGCCTTTGCAATCGTCGGATGCACCAACTCGCTGTCAGTGAACAAGACAATGGGTTTTGCTGTGAGTGCGATCAAAGCCTTGTGGATTAACGTAAGACGCCAATCGGCGCCATTTGTGATTGGCAACCGATACATCATCCAAAGTTGCACCTGTTGCCGTTGGCGCAGCACCACGAGTGACAAAATGAGCGCAACGAGATGGATGGGCCCGAACCATTCCAAAAATAGAATGCGGGTATCAGCTGCATGGGTCAATTGTTGGGTCAGATAACGTCGAAGTGAAAACACTAGCAGCACAAATTTTTCTGCAGCCAAGAACGGCCCGGACTTGAACAAGTGCCGGGTTGAACCCAGCACAAATGACCAGCCCTCGGGGCGCTCTTTAACACGCGCTTCGGCGCGTGTCACAGCAGAATGCTGCCAGCCGAGCGACCGTACGATTTCACCAAACACTTTGTTGTAACCAAATATATGTCCCTGCTCCGTGTCCAGACAAAAAATAAGGGAAGTTATAAAAACATTTGTCGAGGTGGATATCATGCGGAGTCATGCGCGGAACGTCCCATATAGAACGGCTCAGTGCGCATCCATGCGATCGTTTGTCGTATTCCTTCTGCGAGTGGTGTGCGTTTGAAGTCCGGCAAAAGCGTGTTTAGCAAGTGCGTGTCGAGAACTTTTGACCTTGCACCAACAAATTGATTTACGTCAAATTGAATGCGAGAGAAGTCGAACCCTGCGAAATCACAAATAAGTTGTGCAAATTGGCGGATACTGTAGTCCTCACCCGCGCCAATATTTACGATCAAATTATTGGGGTTGTCGGCGAGTTTTGTTGCAGCTTGTACAAAGTCATCGATAAACACCAATTCCCTGCGCTGATGACCATCACCCCATAGCATGACAGGCTCGCCAAACAAATGACCCCGCAAAATCTTGTGGATGAGATCGTAAATAAAATGCAGCGGTCGGCCATCTGTGGGATAACCCGGGCCATAAAGTGTTGACGGTACGAGATATAGATAGCGGAGACCGAACTGCCTGCCGAGCTCGGTCATTCCGGCCCAGAGCATGCGTTTGCTCATGGCGTAAGCGTAATAGTCTGGTTTGGGATTGCCGTCCATATACAGGTCTTCGGACATGGCATCTTCATTGATATAGGACACGCTGGTGCCTAGTGCTACCAATTTTGCCTGAGGCTGGCTCTTTTGCCACCAAGCGAGTACGTTTGTGTTGATTTGGTTGTTCACAATCCATTGCTCACCGCCATGCCTGCGACAAAAGTCACCGGCCCGCGTCCAGGCAGCGAGATGAAAGATCAGATCATAGTGATCACTTTCAAAATCCTTTAACGAACCTTGATTCTGCAAATTCACGAGACTGGAGCCGGGTGCCACAACATAATGGCTGGCCGCTTGAAGTCGCTCCATCAACGCGCGCCCGAGAAAGCCACTCCCACCAGTTACAAATACTCTCATTACAAGCTGTTTAACAATTGTGCGGAATGTAATAGGTGAACGTCGGTTTGCCATGAGTATCAGCGGGCTTACGAGCCACTAGGTAGCTTGCCCAGCCAAGTGCAAACCAAACGGTTTGCTCCAGCATCCGGCCATTTCGCGTCAGCAACGCCCACGGAACTAATATTGGTGCTGCAAGCCTTCTCTTCCAAGAAATTCGATAGTTGGTATCAATTGGCTCACATGTCCAATAGCGGGTCAGGCGGTGAAATGATTGTGGCGTCCATACGCGCTGTGCGTGAGTCGGATCGTCGAAATAAGACATGCTAAAGAACGAATCGCGGGCAAATGGAAACCCCGGTAACGTTAGAGATCGTTCTGAAGGCGCTTCGACATATATCGTGCCGCCCGGTTTGCAAACTCGGGCACATTCACCAAAAAAATCTACGCCGTCTCTAAGGTGTTCGATGACATGATTACAGACGACCAGATCAAACCGGTCGTCTTCAAACGGAATTGGTGATTTGTTGAGATCCGCATGTCTAAAATCAAATCCGACGGGAATCTCGGCCGGAACGACGTAATCGACCCCCGAATGGGAAAGATCCGGTCTTCCAAATTTGGCCCCAAGTGAAACCATGCCGAACCCAAAACATCCGACATCGAGCACCGAGCTTTCTTTGGGGATTGTATGCAATAAGTCCAATAGCGGGTTCCTGGTCATAAAAATTCTAGAGTCGTTTGTACTGCAAAATTGGAATTCGCTCGTTTGCACTTACATTGTGTCAGAACGCTGGTTGGAACTAACTGGACCGGATGAATCGCGGAGTGACAAAACTGGAAAACTAACTGGCCAATAAACGTTGAGTCTGGAGTCATCCCACCGAATACTAAATTGTCGCGAGGCGTCGCGATATTTTGTGGATTGTTTGTAACTGAAAATGCAAGTCTCCGAAACGCACAACAATCCAGTTGCACAACCGGCCGGCACCAGAACCTGCGTGCGATTACGCTCATTTAAGGTGAATGCCTGCCACCGCAAGTGGGCGGCTGATTCGCTTCGCATATCTGCCACGACGAGATAGACCTCGCCATGAAGACACTGCACCAACTTCCATGTGTTGGCGTCGCCATGCAATCCGCGCAGCACATTTTTTCGAGAAACCGAGATGTCATCTTCAACAAACTGAATGGGTTGTCCGTGGCCATCGACAAAGTTATATTCATCCGCGCTATACGTACACACAAACTCCCCGCGAAAATCATAAAAGACTTTGGGCTGGATTGTTTTTAGACCGGGTAGGCCTGGTGAATCTGAAATCATGTGAGCTCCGTTGGGTCCACAGGGAAGAAAAATTCCACACCCTGATCAATCAGATGCTGATTATTGGCGAGAATTTCCTTCTTAAAGTTCCATGCCAGCACATAATACACATTTGGCGCGGTTGTCAACTCGCGCTCAATGACGATGGGGATGTGCATGCCTGGTGAATATAAACCGCGTCGAAGCTCGTTTTTCTCAACCAGTTGTTGAATGCGATCAGGGCCGGCACCAAAATAGTTGAGCATGGTGTTTCCCTTGACGGGCGCTCCCATGCCCCAGACGGACTTGTGTCCCGCTTTGCACCGATCCAGAAATGCCAGGTTCTCGATCTTCATCGCGGCAATCCGGTCGGCGAAGTCGACGTAGGTTTTCATTTCGTTGCTACCGTCCCGGTCTTCGGCGAGTCGCAATTGCTCCAATCGCGCCGAACATTGACGCTGTCCTTTGTGCGAAACAAAGCCAATGATTGAGCCCCCGTGTATGGGTGACAGGTAGGCGTCAAACATTTCCAGCCCGTGCCGATCCAGCAACGTCTGGATGGTGCGCAGGTTGTAATACAACAGATGCTCGTGATAGATTTGGTCAAACGCATTGTTTTCGACAATACGTTTCATATATAGAAACTGGACGACGAAAACGCCGTCGTCCCGCAGCGCTTCGCGTATGCCTTCCGTCACCGAGTGAAGCTCTTCGAGGTGAAAAAAGACGCCGGCGGCATTGATGACATGGAATTTTCGATCAAGTCTGGTAACCAAGTCCAGGTTAAAAAATTCATTGACGGTCGGAACGCCACCCTGCACTGCGAGCGCCGCGGTGGTCCGGGAGGATTCAACGCCAAGCACATCCCAGCCCGCACGCTGGAAGTGCTTTAGCTGCGTGCCATCATTGCTGCCAATGTCCAGAACACATCGATTGGCAACCTGTGCAAAAAAGCGATCACCAACTTCCGAAGCGATGTCGGCAAAATGGGCACTCAAAGATTTTGTCACCCCGGACAGGTAGGTGTGGTCACCAAACATCACCTCTTTTTTGACCGTGTAATCAAGCTGTGCCGTGCCGCAGCCTTTACAATAGACCACGCGTAGGGGATAAAACGGTTCCGTGCCGATTTCCTCCCGGTGCAGAAAGTTGTTGCACCAGGGTTGGCTTCCCAAGTCAATGACTGGGGTCAAGTCGGTGGAATCGCAAATTCGGCACATCATGGTTAGGGAGCAATGTGTGGAAATGGGCGCGAAAATGAAAGTGCGTCAAGGGCTATTCTGCATAATCGGCGTATTGGTCGCGCGAGGATGCCCACCCCACGAATTTTTAACAGAGAAGTACTGACATGAGCCAGAAAATGGTTTGTGCCCTGGCCAAGATATGTTCGCAACTCTCGTGCAATACCGGGTGGTAGCTCGGGTGAAGCCAGATCGGCCAGGTGCTCGGCAATATTGGTTAGCCCAAGCGCATGCATAACAATGGCTTGCTTGGCAAATGCGAGTCCGGAGATCGGACCAAATCTTTCGCGCACGGCAGACTCTCCCAGCATAAAAATAAAATCGGCCCAAGCCAGACGACCGTCCCGGGCCACATCCCGATTGGTTGTTTTATATTTCCAGCGCTCGGGTCTTATTTCGACCAGTTCGTGCCCATTCTTATACAGAAATGCGGTAGCCTCGTGAAAGGGAGGCTACCCAATATAGTATGGTTGTAGACGAAGTTCAGACTGTATTACAAGGGTGCGCGTTACCAGCTCGGATGAACTTATCAATACTTCGGTGTCCAAACCTTCCAAATCCGTCTTTAGAAAACTGATGTCTTTAACGTTCAAAGATGCGAGCAGGTTTGAACGTGTATCGCACATTAGATCCAACGTTTTCTCGATATGCACGAATGATTCCAATCCATAATCGCGGACAATGTTGTCATTTGTCTTGAGAAAGCTCGAGCTCTGGGACCAGGATCGTACATAGAACGGACGCTTGCCACTGCTGCCGGCCACGGCGCCCTTGATGGCCACACGGTTGAACAGGTCACCGGGATCCGAGTTTTCCTCTGCGACCGCATCGAGTTCGATAAGGGTTATCGCCTTTCGCAGCCCTCTCAGGGCTGCCATAGTGCTGCCGTCGGCAGCACCCAAATCTACCCATACAAACTGGCCGGCCAAAGCGCGCAGGGTTTCATTCATGGTGTTCAATGATGGGCTTCCGTATCTGCAAAAATAACCTGGGCGCCTGGGGCGTTGATTTGAATGTCGAGCATGGCGCGACCCGTGAAGGCCTGCCTAAGGGTTGCGCGATCTTCGGGCCGTACAAAAAATAGGAAAAAGCCACCGCCGCCCGCACCAAGCAATTTGCCGCCAAGCGCCCCTGCGGCGCGACCGCATTCATACAGCGCATCAATTTCTGGATTGGACACGCCGCGATCAAGGCTGCGTTTTGCCGCCCAGGCCTCATGTAGCAGTGTGCCAAACGCATCCAGCGAGTGCGCGCCATGCAGAATATTCCAGCCCTCATCAACCATTTGGCGCATCCGCAAAAGCGTGGGTTTGTTGTCGTTCACTTTACCAAGTTGCTGGGCCACCACGGTTGAGGCCTTGCGGGTGATCCCGGTATAAACAAGAATCAGCCGTTGTTCAAATTCGGCCAGGCGTTGCCGAGACACCTGAACGCGATTTTGAATCATATCGCTTTCGGTGCGAAATTCGATGAGGTTGAACCCCCCTAGCGCGGCCGTGGTTTGATCCTGACAGCCAACATGGTCATGCAACAAGTGGCGTTCAACATGGATGGCTTCATAGGCCAGATCCATGGGCGACACAAATTCCCCTTTGAAGGCATGAAGCGCCTGCAGTAGCGATACGGTGAATGTGGATGAAGAACCCAGCCCGGTGAATGCCGGCAGATTGGCCACGTTGTGCAGCTCAATATCTCGATCAATATGGCAATATCGCAGGCACTCGCGAAAAACGACATGTTTCAGATCGTCCACCCGGGCCACCGATTCCACCTCACGGTATTGAATCCGCACCGAATAGTCAAAAAATTCGCTTGGGAAGCGGCTGGCGGTTGTGTAGGAGTATTTGTCTATTGCGGTGGCGAGCACCGCACCACCGTGCCGGGTAAAGTGCTCCGGGTAATCGGTCCCGCCTCCAAAAAAGCTGATGCGAACTGGCGCACGCGCAACAATCATTGTGGCTATTCTATTTTATGGCGGGCTGCTTTTCCAGCGCGATAGCAAATAGTCCAGCCGGTCACCTATTTCATGGCGTCGCAACAGGAACAGACACACGGCGAAGGAGCTCAGACTCGTTGCACCAAGCACAATCAATCGCACCAGGGCAAACGCCCCGATCCCGGCCAGGAGTGTGCTGACCGAAAACAAGGCGCCGCACGTGACCGCCGTGGCAATCGCGTGCGCGCCATAGGTTGCCCACCACCCCAGTTGCGCAACCCTTTCAATATAGATGGCGCTTGCGATCAGGGCCAGCGACATCGCGATGGCCACACCTGCCAGCGTGCCAAACGCGCCAAATGCGAGAGTTAGCGGCAGCGCAATTGCCGCCAAGGCAAATGCATGCGCTGATGACATAAATAGATTTACCCGCCGCTGTTTACGCGCAGCGGAAAGCCAAAAGCCCACTGAAATTAACGTCCACATGCAGTTCGTAATGGCAAGTACGCGCAAAAAGTCGGCACTGGATGCATATATGGTGCCGTATAGCACCCGGGTTAGGTCGGGCGCTGTAAATGAGGTTGCCAGCGCCAGGGGGATTCCAAGCGTCAGCACAATCCATACCGAGAGGCGAACGGTGTGGGACAGCCGGGCCGGATCATCGACCACCCTCACCATGGTGACATAGCCTACCCGGCTTACTACCATGGTGAGGATCAAATTAACCCAGCTTGCAATTCGGTATGCTCGGTCATAATAACCAAGCGTCTCCGCTCCCACAAAGGTTCCGATCAGAAAGTTGTCAAACTGAGCGACAACCACGGCCAGCAGCGCGGTGGATAGGCCAATCGTGCTTCCACGTTTCAATAGGTTGATCGCCAGCGACCGATCAAAGACCCAGCGTGTGGTGAACAGCTGCGGCATAAATCGGCGGCAAATCCACAGTGCGCCAAAAGAGCTGATGGTGAAGTTGATGGCCGGGATCGCCAACATGCTCCATATCCCGGCTCCGTTCAGTGCCAGCAGAATTCCTGCGGTATAGGCAACCAGCGTCGCGCCTATTGCGACAAGGCTGCTCCGGCTCAGCAAAAGCGCGCGTTCAATTGCGATACCCAACGGTCCGCTCCACACCAGGGCCAGCTCGATCCCGGTCATGCCCACCATGACCCAGGCGACGGTCGATGAATACAGACCGGTTGCCGTTAGTATCAGCCCGCACGCAGCGATAAGCACAAAGGACAATCCGGTTGCCAGCCCATCAACGATGAGATAAGTTCCAAGTAGGCGCGCATCGGTTTCATATTGCACAGCGGCATAGTTCAAACCCAGTTTGTTACGCAGATTTAACAACCCGGTCCAAAACATTGCCAGTGACAGCACGCCGAACACTTCGGGTTTGAGCAGGCGCGTGAGCAACAGCACCGACCCAAAGCCAATGATCTGCACCGCGTAATTGCCAATCGTGGCCCACAGAGTGCTGCGCAAAGCCATCCGCGCAACCGATTGCGTTTCCGACGTGCTTGGAGCGGTGGTTTCAGGTTGCATCAGACATTGCCGTAAATTTGATCCTTCAGGATGGTGTATCCCTTGATCAATTCGGCAATTCCGCGCTGCAGCGACCAGGCTGGTGCAAACCCGGTGGCGGCCAGTCGGGCGTTGCTTACGATGTAATCGCGTTTGTCCGGGTCTTCGCCAATGGGCGCCTCAAGGTAAACCAAGTGCGGTAATTGCTTCTGAATCTCGGCGCATAATTCCAATTTTGAGAGGTTGGCATCATCCAGACCCACGTTATAGGGTCGCCCATGCATGCCGTCAAAATTGGCCAGCCCGTGGACAAAAGCGCGCACCACGTCACGGATATGAATGTAGTTTCGCTTGAAGTGACCCTCAAAGATCATGATCGAGCGGTCATTTACGGCGCGATATACAAAGTCGTTCACCAACAAATCCAGACGCATCCGCGGTGACATGCCAAACACGGTTGCCAACCTGAAGCTGATGCAGTTGTCCCGCGAGAGTACGGCCTCTTCGGCCTCCACCTTGGTGCGACCATACAGCGAAATCGGTTTCATGGGGGTTTCTTCGGTGCAAAACTTTCCCTTTTCGCCAATGCCGTAACCCGAGTTTGTAGTGGGCATCAGTATCCACTGGCTCGGGCTTGCCAGACGACACAGCAGTTGCACCGCACCGGCGTTTATAGTCTGTGCACCGATCGCATCCCGCGCACAAAGAGGCGCGCCCACCAACGCTGCAAGTGGAATGATTACATCGGCTTTTGCAACCAGTTCGGTCATGATGCGTTCGTCGCGACTGTCGCCGCGCGTAACACTGAACGTTTCATAACAGCAGCAATCCGCCAGACTGTTTTGATGAAACATAAAGCTGTCTATTACGGTCACAGTGTGACCAGCAGCAAGCAGCGTGGGTGTGAGGATGGAGCCGATGTAGCCGGCTCCGCCGGTGATGAGTACTTTCATGAATAGCTGTGATCTATGGGAAAAATGTGACTTTGCGAGATGCCGAGTCTCAAACCTCGCATGCGCAGCCGCGCTCAAGACTTATGGTCATGGTTGTGATTACCCGCGCAATGCCATTGGATTTTATCCCTCACCCGTACAATTCCTGCGCTGCGAATCTGAACCTTCACTCTAGAACAAATTTTGCCCACTCAGTCACGATGCTTTGCCCGATTCGCGCGTCCGCTCTGCGCTCTGGGCTTTGCGCCACTTCTCAATGACTGCATGATTACCACTCAGCAGCACGTCCGGCACGGCCCACCCACGGAATACCGGAGGTCGGGTGTAGTGCGGATATTCCAGGGTGCCATCGGCGTGGCTCTCGACCTTGGGCGCGAACTCGGGAAGCACCCCCGGCACCTGCCGGGACACCGCATCCACAATCACCATGGCCGGCAGCTCACCGCCGGTGAGCACATAGTCGCCGATGCTGATGGCATCCGTGCACAGGTGTTCGCGCACGCGCTCATCCACGCCTTCATAATGACCGCAGATCAACACGATCCGGGCATGCTCCGCCAGCTCAATCGCGATCTGGTGGCTAAAGCGCCGACCGGCGGGCGACATCAAAATGACCGGCACCGCGGCGATCGGCTGGGCCTGATCCATGCCAAACACGGATTCGACGGCCGTGAAAATAGGTTCGGGCTTCATAACCATCCCCCCGCCGCCGCCATACGCCATGTCGTCACATACATGGTGCTTGTCGGTTGTAAAGTCGCGAATGTTGTGGATGCGCAGATCCAACAGACCCTGGGTCATCGCCCGCTGCATGATGCTTTCGGCAAACGGGCTGGAAAACATTCCCGGGAACAGTGTGAAAACGTCTACACGCATTATTTCCTGGCTGGTTTCTGGCTGGCCTTGCGCTCGGCATCCTGAACGCGCTGCATGTAATCCAGGGGGTGGCTGATGGCGGCCGGGATGACACGGACCTCGATTCCCTTTGCGATTTCGATCCGGGCGATGTCATTCTCGCGGTCAAATTGGGTGAGTTTGCCGATCAATCCCCCCACCGTCACCACCTGCTCACCCACCTTGATCTCTTGCAGCACCTGTTCCTGGTTTTGCCGGGCGCGCCGTTGGGGCACGGCCACCAGTATCCATACCAGGATGAAGACAAGCGCGATCGCGGTGAGCAATATGAGCAGTGCGTAGTTGGAATCCATTGGGTTTGGGCGAAAACGTATCATAATCCATGTCACCCATGAAAGTCATCAACCTCACCTGCAACTATCAGGCAAACCCAATTGGATTGGACGATCCCGCGCCGCGGTTAAGCTGGCAATTGTCAAGCCGCGAACCAGGTGCGCGCCAGACCAAGTTTCACGTGCTGGTTTCCACCAGCCCGGCGTTGCTCCGCAAGGACATTGGGGATGTGTGGGACAGCGGCCTCGTTGCCAGTCCGCAATCGCACCTGGTGCCATATCTTGGCCCGGTGTTGCGTTCGCGCCAGCGCGTTTGGTGGAAGGTGCGCGTTTGGGATCAAACCGGTGTTGCCGCGGCCTGGAGTAGCCCGGCGCATTGGGAAATGGGTCTGCTTGACCGGGCGGATTGGAAGGCGGGCTGGATTTCCGCGGGGTGGTTTGGCGGACCGCGCACGACGAGCCCGGCGCCCTATTTGCGTCGCGAATTCAAAGTGTCCGGCGCGGCCGTGCGTGCACGGTTATATGTCACGGCCCTTGGCCTGTTTGAGGCCGAGATCAACGGAACCCGGGTTGGCAATGATGTCTTTACACCTGGATGGACGGACTACAACCAGCGCGTGCAGGTGCTGACCTATGACGTCACGGATTTGCTGACAAGTGGTGACAATGCACTTGGCGTGATTCTGGGTGACGGTTGGTATTGTGGTCACGTGGCCTGGCTTCACCGCCAAAATTATGGCGAGCGCCCGGCGCTACTCGCGCAGCTGGAAATTGAGTTGAGCGATGGTGGCCGCACGGTGATCAACTCCGATGAGAGCTGGCATTGCAGCCCCGGCCCCATTCTGGAAAGTGATTTGTTGATGGGTGAAAGTTATGACGCCCGCCGCGCGTTGCCAGGTTGGAGCGCCGTGGGTTACATGGCGTCCGCCTGGCAACCAGTGCAGATTGCCCCGGTGGCGGTTCGCGCGTTGGCCGCGCAAATTGGTGCGCCGGTTCGCCGCGTGGTTGAGCTGAAGCCCGTGACAAAACCCGTGCATCAGGGCATGCCGCCCTCGCCAAAATATGTGTATGATCTGGGTCAGAACATGACCGGCTGGGTCCGCCTAAAGGTTCGCGGCGAACGTGGCTCAACCGTGTCGCTTCGGTTTGCCGAGGTGCTCAATGCCAACGGCACGATTTACACCACCAACCTGCGCGGTGCACGCGCCACGGATCACTACACGCTGAGCGGGGATGGCGTTGAGACGTTTGAACCGAGATTTACATTTCATGGCTTTCGCTATGTCGAGGTTTCAGGTCTCCAGGGTGAGCCGCTGGATGATGCCATCACCGGGATAGTTGTGCATTCCGATATGTCGCAAACCGGTACGTTTGCCTGTAGCGACCCGCTGATCAATCAACTCCAACACAATATTGAATGGGGTCAACGCGGCAATTTTGTTGACGTGCCCACGGATTGTCCACAGCGCGATGAGCGTGCGGGTTGGACCGGAGACGCCCAGGCCTTTATTCGAACGGCCGCATTCAACTTTGACGTGGCAAATGTGTTTGCGCGCTGGCACGTGAACCTCATCGACGCGCAACGAGCGGATGGCTCGGTGCCACCGGTCATTCCCAATCCCAAGCTGCTGCCGATGGATGGCGGGCCGGCGTGGAGCGATGCCGCGATTATTTGTCCGTGGACCATGTATCTGACCTATGGTGACCACCGTATGTTGGAACGTAATTACGCCAGCATGCAACGGTATATCGCCTATATGGAGGCAACCGCGCGCGATGATATTCGCGTACACGCTGCGACCGAGGGTTGGCATGGCTTTGGGGATTGGCTCAGCATCAACGCCGACACGCCCAAGGATTTGATTGGAACCGCGTTTTTTGCCCACGATGCGCGGTTGATGGCACGGATCGCTCGGATACTGGATCGTGTCGATGATGCCGCGCGCTATAAGGCGCTGGGTGAGCGCGTCCGGGAGGCATTTGTGCGTCGGTTTTGTACGGGTGAGGGAGCGGTGGCGGTCGATACACAAACGGCGATGGTGCTGGCGCTTCACTTTAACTTGCTGGCCCCGGCGCAGCGTGCCGCCACGGCTGACGCACTTGTGCGTAACATTCGCGCCCGCGGGAATCATTTGAGCACCGGGTTTGTGGGAGCACCCTACCTCAATCATGTTCTTGCCGGCAATGGCGCGCTTGATGTGGCCTACGATCTACTCAATCAAACCAGCTGGCCCTCCTGGTTGTATTCCGTAACCAAGGGTGCCACCACGATTTGGGAGCGGTGGGATGGCTGGACACACGACAAGGGCTTTCAGGATCCTGGTATGAATTCATTCAACCACTACGCCTATGGCGCAATTGGTGACTGGTTGTATCAGGTTGTGGCCGGGATTGATGTCGACGAACAGGCGCCCGGCTATGCCAGGATTGTGTTGAAGCCACAACCGGGCGGTGGTTTGACCTGGGCCAAGGCGACTTACCAGTCCCCGTATGGTGAAGTGGTGAGCGACTGGCGCATCAACAAAGACACGTTCAAGTGGCGCATTGTCATACCGCCCAACACCACCGCCGAGGCCACCGCACCTGGCGAGACACAGCCGCGCACTCTTGCTGCGGGTGAGCACAAGATGACGGTGCGGATGGCCCGGTAGATAGCGGATCTTTGGAGCGCCGGATGCGGGTAACCGGCGCAGGAATGGGCGTCAAGAGGCGGGAACTCATCAGAGGTGCGGAATTTTTTATAAGTTGTCAATTCGACACCAATTACCTTAAATTTCCCAACCAATCTTGACGAATCATCATTTGTGACTAAACTGATTTAGTAACTTATTAGTCCGGGCTTTTTGCATGGCGCTCTTGCCATTCAGGAAAGCCCATAAACCAATTCAAAGGAGAAAGGAAAATGAGAGGTAATCAACGATTGTTGATGGCGGCCGCCATCGGAAGTATGGTTTTGGCTGCGTGTGCCGCGCCGACGCCAATCACGATCACCAAGGAAGTGATCAAAGAAGTGCCTAAAGAGGTCATTAAAGAGGTGCCCAAAGAGGTGATCAAAGAGGTGCAGTCGACGGTCATCGTGCAAGCAACCGCAGTGCCCAAAAAGGACGTGGTCGAAGTAACCATGTGGCATGCCTTTGGCACCGGAAGCGCCGAGGAAAAGGCCATGGCGAGTGCGGCTGCCTATATGGCCCAAATCAAGCCGGAATACAAGCTCAAGATTGTGCAGATTCCGTTTGATCAGATTTACAAGAAGTTTGAGACCGAAGCAGCCGCCGGCGCCGGCCCGGACATGTTCATTGCTCCAGATGACAACCTCGGTGACGAAGTGCGCGGCAAAGTATTGCTCCCACTGAATGACCTGCTCAAGGGCAAGCTTGACAACGTGAGCCCGGTTGCGGTCAAGGCCCACACCATTGACGGCAAGCAGTGGGCCATCCCTGCGACGTTCAAGGCAGTTGCTTTGTATTACAACACCGATAAGGTTAAAGAGGCCCCCAAGACGACGGATGATTTGCTCAAGGCAGTCAAGGCCGGCGCCAAGATTGGCATCAACCCAAACTGCTATCACAACTTTGGCTTCTATGGTGCGTTTGGTGGCGGAATTTATGATGACAAGTACAACACGGCAGCAGACAAGGCAGAGGGCACCACGGCAGCATTCCAGTTCCTCAAGGACTTGAAAACCGCAGATGGCGCCGCCAACTTTTTTGATGATGGTGGCAAAGCTGACGCTGCGTTCCGTGAAGGCAAGGTTGACATGATCATCAATGGACCCTGGGTGCTTGGTGACTATCGCAAAGACCTGGGTGCCAAACTTGGCGTGGCCATCATGCCTGCTGGCCCGAAGGCGGCCGCAAATCCATTGGTCGGTGTCGATGGATTCTTTGTGAACGCCAACACGAAGAAGGCCGCCGCCGCAGTGGATATTGCGTTGTTCCTGACCAGCAAGGACAGCCAAAAGTTGTTTATGGATGTCGCGGGATGGGTTCCTGTGCGCACCGACGTGGAAATTACAGACACCGGTGTGAAGGGATTCGCCGCTCAGGCGGCACTTGGCTACAACCGCCCCCAGGTGCCGGAACTTGGCGCATACTGGGGCAACTTCTGCGGCACATTTGATGAAGTGCTTAAGAAGGGTGATGATCCCGCCGCAGCAGTAAAGAAGGCTTACGACGGTATGAAGAAAGCAAATAACAAATAATCTGCTTATTAAGGCCTGACGAGATCGCATCTCGTCAGGCCTTTTTTTCTACCACCAGTTTCCAGGGAGGCATCATCATGACCATGATTACCGCAGCGGCAAGCCGCGCTTTACAAAACCAACAGGGATCTACTGGAAAAGTTGGCACCGGGCCGTACCTTTATCTGTTTCCAACCGTGATCGTCACCGTTGTTCTTGGTCTGCTGCCCGTGTTATACCAAGTATGGATGTCGTTTACTGATTTTCAGCTTGCCAATATAAGACCGGATAACCCCCCGGCCTTGATTGGCTTGAAAAATTACATTGGTGTGCTGACTGCGGATCAGGGAGTGATCAAGGTTGCCGATTTCAATTTCTGGAAAACGCTGTTCTTTAATTTATGGTGGGCGGTTTCGAGTGTTTTCACTACGATCGTCGCGGGCATTTTGATCGCAGTTGTGCTAAATTCGCAGGGTCTCTGGTTCAAACGGGTGTATCGCGTGCTGTTTATTTTGCCCATGGTGGTTCCGACCCTCGTCGTAAATACAGTGTGGCGCAACATGTTTGATCCACAGAACGGCGCCATAAACATAGCTCTCATGGCGATTGGAGGCTTCTTTGGCCTGTCCAAGGAGGCGTTGCAGATTGACTGGCTAAACTCAATCGCTCACCCGCTGCCATGGTTCTTCCCGTGGCAGGCCATGCCCGTGCAGTATTTTGCGATGATGCTCTCAAATTTCTGGCGTGGTTGGCCGTGGGTGACCATCGTGGCCACGGGTGCGTTGCAGTCAATCCCGACCGAGTTGTATGAAGCGGCCGGGATCGACGGCGCAACCAGTGTTCAAAAGTTTTTCAATATTACGATGCCGCTGCTCCGGCCCGCCATTGTTCCGGCTGCCATCCTGAGTTTTAACTGGACCTTTAATATTCTCGATATTCCATATTTCTTGACGGGTGGTGCACCGTTCCACGAGACGGAATTGCTGGTTAGTTGGTTATTCCGGCTGGTCAACGAACAGCGGCTGTATGGCGTCGCCGCCGCATTCTCGGTCATCATCTTTGCGGTTTCAGTGACCCTGTTCTTCATCACCAATCGGTTTGCACGCGCTACCGAGGCCGCCGACAGTTAAGGAGCCCCATGACTGCCAATTCAAAAATCGATCCAAATGCCATGAACCGGCGCGACCAAATTGTGTCGCAAATAATCCTCCTGGTGATCACGGCTTCCGTTCTGTTTCCAATTCTTTATGTTATCGGGCTGTCCTTCAACCCGGATCCGCGGCGCCCGACTTCGCTGGTCATATGGCCGGCACAGCCCACGCTGGATAACTACAAGCAGGTATTGGATCATCCGACAGCCAATCCGGTCTCATTCGCCCAGCTTGCATTGAACAGCTTCGGACTGTCATCGGGTGTGGCCGCGGTATCGATATTGTTTGCGGTGTTTGCAGCGTACGCTTTTTCGCGGTTTCAGTTTAAGGGAAGGTCTGAAGTCATGATTTTCATCTTCGTGCTCAGGCTGATTCCGGGTGTCGCTACGCTGCTACCCATGTTTCTGTTGCTAAACCGGGTGACGACCAGTTCAACCGTGTTGGGGTTCATCATCGGTGTTGCAGCGGCAATCATACTTTTTGCCGTGGTCTCGTGGTTTGTTGGTCGATTGCGGGACAATGAAGCGGGTACGGGCGCAATTGGCACACTTCTCCTAGGTCTGATCATAGGCGGTGCAATTGCCTACGGGGCGTATGATTCGATCAATAAGGGTGAGGAATTCATACTCCGCAACTCGCTATATGGCGTGGGGATCGCCATGGTCTCAGGCGGGCTGCCATTTGCGGTTTGGAATTTGAAAGGGTATCTCGATACGATACCCAAAGAACTGGAGGAAGCAGCACGCATCGATGGGGCCTCATTTAATCAAACCTTTTTCAGAGTGGTATTGCCTCTTGCAGCCCCGGTGTTGGCGGTCACTTTCTTCTTGAACTTCATGGGTAACTGGGCGGAGTTCTATGTTTCGTGGCAGTTCCTAACCGATCCGTCAAACTACACGTTGAGCATGACGCTTTGGAACATCGTCGGGCAGTATGCTGCAAACATTCCGTGGAACATTTTTGCCGCCTATGCCGTGGTCATGGCGTTGCCGGTCGCAATCATTTATCTTGTGTTTCAACGCCAAATCGTGGGCGGGCTGACGCTGGGCGGTGTAAAGGGTTGATCGATGGCGGTGTTCCACGGCGGAACTGTTCAGCCTGCCCGGGTTCTGGTTGTGTCGCGCAGCAACAGCCGGGTCTCCATAACAATATGCTCTGCACGCTCGTCACCATCAATATGGCGGGTGAGTAACCGTACTGCGGAACGTCCTTTTTCAAAGATGGGCTGATGCACGGTACTCAGCGCTGGTCTGACCAAGTTGGACTCAATGGAGTCGTCGAAACCGATAATCTCGACATCCCTGGGGACGGACAACCCGTGTTGGTGAGCGGCGGTGATGACGCCAACGGCAGTGGCGTCGGCGGCGCACAACACTGCCGTCGGGCGCATGCCTTGCGCTAGTGCAACGTTGAATTCCCGCTCACCTCCGGAGCGGGAACTTGCAGCCGGTAGCACCCATTCGTCACGCCAGTCTGCGCCGTGTTCGACAAACGCCTTGTGGTAGCCCGCAAGGCGACGACGTCCCACGCCATGTCCACCTTCGTCGTGGTGTCCAAAGGCGCCTTCAATCATAAGAATCAAGATGTCCCGATGACCGTTGGAAAGCATATGGTGGGCGGACGCATAGGCGCCTGCTTCGTCATCCACGTTCACAGAGGAAACGGATGAGGCGGCGCCATCGACAACCACAAATGGAATGCGCCGTTTTTTCAGGGGCAATACTTCGCGGTGGTCTTCGTCGAACCCGGAAATGACGAAGCCGTCAACGCTTGACCGGCTGAAAACCCTATCCAGCGATCCATCGATGGGCGAGAGCGCGAGAAGTCCAAATTCCTGCTCGTCACACATGCTTGACATGCCCTGAAGGAACGTCAAAAAATACGTGTTGGCCAGCACAGTGCTCAACGGTTGTGGGGTTAGCAAACCGATGGAACCCACGCGTTTGGAAATAAGCGCGCGCGCAACCGGGCTGGGCATGTAGCCGAGATCGGCCGCCACTTGACGTATTCGGTTGACCGTGTCGATCCCAAGCTGATCGGGCTTGTTGAAGGCGAACGACACTGCCGTGGGCGAAACCTTTGCAACGGCGGCCACGTCGCCTATGGTGATGCGTTTGCTGTATGGCATCATTTAGTAAAACGATTTAGATAGGGCCGATGAAACGCCCCATAACCAAGGCGTGTGATTTACCCCGTAAACATCATATCGCAGGTTTGGCGAGTTTTCTTTGTACGGTTCCGGCGGCAAAAGACTGCGACCGACACGATACTCCCACTCAGTATTCGCAGAATTTTTGCAGCGCCTCGCGTACTTGAGTGCGCGTGTAATCAATGGTCTGGGATGTATCGATGACCACCTGGGCCCGCGCAACCTTGTCGGATTGCGCCGGCTGTGCCTGGACGCGCATACGCGCCTCCGGTTCGGTCAGATGCCTATATTCCATCAAGCGCGCAATTTGCAGCGATGGCGGGCAATTGGTGACCCATACCTGTTGGCAATGCGCAGCATAACCGCCTTCAAACAAGCGAATGACTTCGGCGACGACCGGCATGGGCGCGGTTGCGCCAAAGCTGTGCGCGTAACCTTCTGCAATTCGCAGCCATAATTCCGTGCGCGCAAAAGGTGACGTGATCGCCTCCAGCTTGCGCAACTGCGCAGGATTGCCAAAAACAAAATCCCCAAGCGCCTTGCGGTTTAGCGCTCCCGATGGCAGCAATATCTCCGGACCAAAGGCCTCGGCAATCTGTTGTAGCGCCGGCTGGCCCGGCGCGACGATGTCCCGGGCGACCTGATCGGCATCGATCACAGTTGCACCAAACTCGCGCAAGGCGCGGGCCACTTCGCTTTTGCCTGTGGCGATGTTTCCGGTGAGACCAATCAATCCCTTCATCACGCGATTTTACTGAATCAGGCTACACTTCATGATACGAGGAATCACTTGGGTTGACGCCGCCTACCTGAACAAGACGCCAGTCCCTAACATCATAATCATGCTTGATCGCGCCAAATTACTACAACCAAAACTTGTTGAAATTCGCCGGCATATTCATGCCAATCCTGAACTCGGGTTTCAGGAGGTTGAGACCTCCAACTATGTCTCGTCGCACCTGACTGCGCTCGGGATCGAGCACGCGCGCGGGGTGGCCCGCACCGGGATTGTGGCCACGTTGGGCACTGGTGAGGGACCGATTATCGCGCTACGCGCTGACATGGATGCACTCCCGCTCACCGAGGCCAATGACGTGCCATATAAAAGCCGTAAGCCCGGCGTGATGCACGCATGCGGTCATGATGCGCATACCGCCATTTTGCTCGGCGTGGCCGAGCTGCTCGCCGGAGAAAAGTTACCCGGTACCGTGCGCTTGTTGTTTCAGCCCAGCGAAGAGGGTGGCGCCGAAGACAAGAGTGGTGGTTTGCTGATGGTGCAGGAAGGCGCGCTGGATAACGTGGAGCGTGTGTGGGGACTGCATGTGGGCAGCGGTGAGACCGCAGGGATGATCACGGTTGGGGAAGGTCCAATTACCGCCGCAGCCGATTCGTTTCGCGGCAGCATTTTGGGTGTGGGTGGCCATGGCGCGTTCCCGCATCGCGCTCTGGATCCAATCTGGCTGGCATCGAGCGTGCTTCCAGCGCTTTACGGGATCATCCCGCGGCGGATTGACCCAACCAAGAAAGCGGTCATTACCGTGGGCACGTTTCACTCCGGAACCGTCAACAACATTATTCCGATGAAGGTTGATATGACCGGCACCATCCGATCCTTTGATGAAGACGTGCGCAAACAACTCCATGACGGTTTGGAACAGGCCTTTGCGATTTCGCGCGCGCTGGGTGGCGATTTCACGCTTGAACATCCATACGGATACCCTCCTACGGTCAATGACCCGGAATCCGCACGGTTTATCAAGCAGGTGGCCGAAGATATTGCGGGTAAGGAACACGTTGGCGTGTCCCATCCGATGATGGCTGGTGAAGACTTTGCGTACATGGCGCAAAAGGCCGCCGGCGGGTTTATCGGTCTGGGCGCGGCAATTGGTGACAAACCCCGACCGCACCATCACCCGGAATTTGACATCGATGAGTCGGTGCTGTCGCTTGGCGCGGCGGTGATGGCGGAAACAGTTCGGCGATATTTGAACAGGTAGGTACGAAGGTCAACTCCGGGACATAACCCCGGGCGTGCACTTCGTTTTACATAAGCAATGACAGATGCAAAGACTGCGGTAATTACTGGGGCGGGCAGCGGCGTCGGGCGCGCATTGGCCGTCATGATGGCGCGCTCGGGATGGCGCGTGGCGGTGATTGGCAGGCGCCAGTCATCCCTTGACCAAACCATGGCGTTGATGGCTGGCGTGGCCAGGGGTGGCGACCATATGCTGGCGATCTCGTGCGACGTCGGCGATCGTGCCCAAGTTAAACGCATGGCCGATCAGGTTCTGGCGGCCTGGGCCTCCGTCGATGTGCTGGTGAACAGTGCGGGCACCAATATCGCCAAACGCAGCCTCAAGGAGATCAGCGAAGCCGACTTTGAAATGATGATGAGCGCCAACTTGAGCGGAAGCTACTATTGTGTGCAGGCATTTCTCCCGGGCATGCGCGCGCGGTCGGCGGGAACGATCGTTAATATCGGCAGCCGGGCCGGGTTGGCAGCGGCTCCGGTGGCTGGCGTGGCCTACATCATGGGCAAGTTTGGTATGCGCGGGCTCACCCAGGCAATCAACGCCGAGGAGCGCACGAATGGGATTCGCGCCTGCCATATCGCTCCGGGCGACATCAACACCGAGATTCTGGACAAGCGCCCCAATCCACCACCCATGAACTTGCGTGGTGACATGCTGCAGGGCGAGGACGTGGCGGCATGTGCGCTGCTGGCGATCAACCTGCCTCCCCGTGCGGTGGTCGAGGAAATTATCGTTACCCCGCGCTAGCACTGTGGCGGGAGCGTAATCTTCCGCTCCCGCCACAGTGAGCTAGCTCTTGAACTGGGCCTGAGTGCTGTCGGCGGTGATGTCCACGTGATTGGTCTCTTTTACGAATAGGAAACCGATCACGCAACAAACGGCTGCGATCAGCATGGGATACCAAAGCCCGGCAAAGTTGTTGCCGGTTGCCTGAATCATTGAGAGCCCGATGATTGGCACCATTCCACCAAACACACCATTGCCGATGTGATACGGCAGTGACATTGAGGTGTAGCGAATCTTGGTTGGGAACAACTCGACCAGGAACGCAGCAATTGGCCCGTAGACCATCGTTACATACACGACCTGGATGAATACGAGGATGCCGAGGACAAACGGGCTGTAGGCGCCACTTAGGGTCTTGCCATCATTGCCGATCCAGGGAGCAAATTGTTGCATCGTGGTGTAAATCGGGTAATAGGTCAACACGGCCAATGCCATGCCCGCCAGCATGATCGGCTTACGTCCAATGCGGTCGGATAGCGCACCAAAAACGACAAACAGCGGTGTGGCGCACAAGATTGCAATACCAACGATCAGGTTGGAATCCACCAGGTTTAGCTTGAAGATGTTCTGCAGATAATACAGCGCGTAGAACTGCCCGGTATACCAAACCACACCCTGACCCATCGTGGCGCCAAGCAAAGCCAAAATCACCCACTTGCGATTGAATGGGTTGGCAAAGCTCTCCCGGAGTGGGTTGGTCGATGTTTTGCCCGCCGTCTTCAACTTTTGATACATCGGCGATTCCCGCAATGACAACCGTATATACAGTGAAAGACCGACGAGTAGGATCGAAACAAGGAATGGTATTCGCCAGCCAAAATCCTTGAATGCGGCATCCCCCAGCCCAAGCCGGGTGGCCAAAATCACGCCAAGGGAGAGGAATAAGCCGAGTGTGGCGGTGATCTGAATAAAGCTGGTATAGAAGCCGCGCCTGTTTGCCGGTGCGTGTTCGGCCACGTAAGTTGCCGCGCCACCATACTCGCCTCCAAGCGCCAAACCTTGCAGAATGCGCAGCAGAATTAGGATAATGCCGGCGAGTGGGCCGATGGTTTCGGCGGTAGGGAGCAACCCTACTGCAAACGTGCACAACCCCATCAGGGTCATGGTTACAAGAAACGTGTATTTACGCCCAATGAGATCGCCAATGCGCCCGAAGACGATGGCGCCAAAGGGACGCACAAGAAAGCCAACCGCAAACGCGGCCAGCCAGGCGATGATGTCACCCAACGCCGTGCCTGTCTGATAGAACTTGCTGGCGATGGTCGATGCCAGGCTGCCGAATATATAGAAGTCGTACCATTCGATCATCGTGCCGGCGGCAGAGGCAAAAATAATCTTTTTGATGCCCTGTTCGGCTGGTGCCGCAATTGCGATGGGAACTGCTGTTTGTGCCATATGGTTACCTGCTAATTTGTTCTTGGTAGAGATGGAGATTTGCTTCGTAGACCGGAGAACCTTAAAATAGTATAAGCGAGGGATAAAAATTGCGCAACTGTGAATGTGAAATACCCAGCTACTAAAATCATTCAGTATGCGCACGTTTCAACCATTTTTGTTGCCTGCGGATTCCGCGCCTGAACCCTGGTCGGTGGGCGACTTGACCGCGCACATCAAGGCCTTGTTTGAGGACGAACCCGAGCTGCAGGATGTACGTGTGCGTGGCGAGCTGAGCAATGTGAGTCGCCCGGCAAGCGGACATATCTACTTTACGCTAAAGGATGGCGGAGCCCAGATCAAGTGCGCAATGTGGCGAAGCAGCGTTGCGCGCCTGGGTGCCTATCGCCCGCGAGATGGGGACGCGGTCACCGCGCGCGGGCGTGTCAGCGTATACGAGCGCGATGGCGCCTATCAACTATATGTCGAACACTTGGAGACGACCGGCGCCGGTGATTTGTTTGTCGAGTTTGAACGGCTTAAGCAGAAGCTGCAAACCGAGGGCCTGTTTGAGAACGAACGCAAGCGCACATTGCCGCAGTTTCCGCGGGTGCTGGGCGTCGTCACAAGCGCAACCGCAGCAGCGTTCCAGGATATTTTGAACGTATTGCGGCGGCGCTTTCCGATGATCCATGTGGTTTTGGCCGCAACGTTGGTGCAAGGCGCCGATGCACCGGCGCAAATTGTGCGCGCCATTGCACGGTTGAATGGCCTGGCCGAACCGCCGGGTGTCATCTTGATCGCGCGTGGTGGTGGCAGCTTGGAGGAGCTTTGGGCCTTTAACGACGAGCGCGTGGTGCGCGCAGTGGCGGCCTCGCGTGTGCCAACCGTGAGCGGCGTTGGGCACGAAGTGGACTTTACCCTCACCGATTTTGCCGCCGACGTTCGCGCGCCAACTCCGAGCGCGGCGGCTGAATTGATCACGCCGGATTCCAGCGAGTTGCAACAATGGGTGGACGGCGCCGGGCTCCGGCTGGACGCGCTGATGCTGGCGCAGGTGGCCGATGCCCGCAAGCACCTCGATTCCTTGCAGCGTGCAATGCGTGCGCTCAGCCCGGCACAGCAGTTGGCCAATCAGACCTTGCGCGTAAAGGAATTGAATGGCCGGTTGCAGCGCGCGATGGCATCGGATGTTCAGGTGCGCAGGGCACACGTGCAAGCACTCCTCGGCAGGTTGGAGGCGCTCAGTCCGCGGGCAACTCTGGCCCGCGGATATGCCATTGTTTCAAAGCTGGACGGCGCCGTGGTGCGCGCAGCCGATGAGGTTGCGCCGGACGAACGTCTGCACGTCAGGCTGGCGCACGGTGAATTTGATGTCATGCGAGCCGGCTGACGAACGTAGCTAGGGTGTCTAGGAAGGCAGCGGGTTGCTCACGACGGATACTGTGACCGGCCCCCTGAATATTCCTGATTGTCAGGTGCGGGATCAGTGTCTGGAGGTCCGCCGCCTGGGTGGGGTTTGTGATACCTCCAAGCGCGTTTTCGGATGTGATCAAGAGGGCCGGGCAGGTTATGGATGGCAGCAGTCCGCGCAACATTGTCGGAGGCGCTGCAAAATCACCGAGCACATTGAACGAAAAACGCAGCTTGGAATCCACCCACGGACCGAGCTCGGCCTCCGGCCAGGTCGGTGACGCCATCTTGCACTCCGCCAGCATTTCTTCACGGGTCTTGCGTTTGAGCTCCACGATCCAATGTGACATGCCGTTCCGGCGCGTGGCTTCGCCAACCAGCGCGGTTGGGGGCGACCAGAATGGTGGCGGGTCTTCAAGGACGACTGCGCGTGGCAGCCCCGGGTGCAACGCTGCAAGCATGAGCGCAGTAATGGCGCCCATTGAGTGTCCGGTTACGATGGGCTTCTCCAGCTTGAGCGCGCTGATCAGACCGGCCACATCGGCGGCGTGTTGATCGGAGCTGTATCCGCTTACCGGGCCATCCGATTTGCCATGGCCGCGGGCATCCACCATGATCACATCCCAGTCGCTTTGTAGGTGCTCGGCGATGGGTGACCAACATAGTCCGTCATCCGAAAAGCCGTGCAGCAGTAGCATGACCGGGTGCGCGCCACCGGTGCGCGTGTAATGAAGTTTGATTCCGTTGGATTGGATGAATTCTGAGTTCCACATTTTTCTTGCTATAAGACCCGGTGAATATAGATCATTTTGATCACGGTCATATCACGATAGTATTACTAAAATGATATTCTGATTTGAGATGAATTAGCGCCACAAGTTGGTGGTGCGGACGTGGGTTTCGAGGTAGTGGGTGGCGGCCTCGGATTCCGGTGGAGTGGGTTCGTAGTCGTCGGCTTTTGGGGTGAAGCTGGACGGCCAAAGATCGACATCGCGCACATCAGGCACAACCACGGCATTGCATTTGTAGCAGCGGCGGGCGGCTGAGCTGGCGTAGTGACCACCACAATTGCAGGCGCGCAGACGGGTCTCTATGGCCTGAGTCAGGGTTTCATTGGTCAGAGCGTGGCGGTTGGACAACTCGGCGCGCAACTCGTGGATGACAGGATCGTTGGCGCTTACCTCGGCACGGTTGGCGCACTGGTCACAATAGAAATTTACCGAGTAGTAGAACGGCGAGTGATCCACGCGATATAGCGCTTCAAAGCAATTGAGACAGACGATGGTTTCAGCGTGGAGCCAATTGTCTTCGTCGCTGATGGGCTCTTGTGAGTCATCCATTAGGTGGTTTACAAGGTTGGAGGTGTTTATCAGGTCGGGATTGTGTTATTTGGATTTTGGGGCAAACATCCTGCGGAGCGGTGTCCAATAAAAATCCAGCCAGCCCTGCTTGATGTCGTTGATGTGGTCTTCGGGCACGCCCCGGTGGGTAAAGGAAAGTTGGGTTCCATTGGGCACCGTCTTGAAGACATAGGTAATCGTTGAATCCGCACCTTCGGGCCAGTCACTGGCGTGCCAGGTTTGCACGATTTTTTCATCGGGGATCAGTTCGATATTCTTGCCGGTTGCGTAGCCGCCAAATGACGAGGTGGCGCCACTCACCTTGCGACTCATGGATGCCTTGTCACCGGTGAGGCGGGTATGTTTGCGCGAATCGAGGATGGTCTCGTAGACCTCATGAGGCGTGGCCGGGATGGTAATAGTCTGGCGGATGATTTTGGCTGGCATGCGGATGCTCCTGAATCGGGATATTATCAATCCATCGCCGGGCGCTCAAAAATGACCGAGCTGGTGGCGCCGTTGTGTTGCACGGTTCCTTCGAATTTGAGCAGAGTCGATGTGCGGATGTAGCTGCGATATTTCTCGTATACCTGGGGCCAGATGACGAGATCGAGCAGGCCATCGTCAAATTCAAGCCCCATAAAACAGACGCCGTTGGCGGTGCCCGGACGCTGAAAGATATAGGGGGGTGCGGCGGCGCGGCAATGTGCCCCATCCGGCAGGGCGCGGATTTCAGCCAGGGTCATAAAGCCCTGGGCGGAGAGCACGGGTTGCAGGTGCTTCATGACGTTGCCATCGGCGCTGAGACCGGAAGTTTCCACATCCCATTCCAGCCGGGCAAGCGCATCAAGGCCGGCCAGGGCGACAGGCGTGGTGTGGTGGATGAGCGGCAGCGGATCAAGCCTGGGTGCGATTTCGCCGAGCTCCCACAGCAGGGTGCGGCGCTCACCCAGATAATCCAATGCGCCGGAGCGGGTGAGCTCATATAACGCATCGCGGTGCATGGGCACGCGCCGGGCAAAATCGCGCAGAGAGGTAAACGGTGAGCGTTCACGCTCGGCGGCCAACACCTCAAACGCGGGCTTGTTAAACTGCTTGAGCCGCCAAAACCCAATGCGGATGCCACTGTGGCCCTCGGGGGTGTATTGCCAACCGCTCTCGCGGGCATCCAACGGGAGCATGCGCAGACCATGACGGCGCAGATCACCGGCGATGGTTTGATCCGAGTAGAAGCCGGATTCTGAATTCATGAGCCCGACATAGAAATATTGCGGATGATGATGCTTGAGCCACATTGTTTGATAGGAGAGCCGGGCGAAGCTGGCAGAATGGCTGAGCAGAAACCCGAAAGCGGCAAACCCGCGGACGGTGTCAAACGCCGCGATGGCAATGTCGTCGGTAATGCCGTTCTCCGAGCACCCGGTCATAAAACGACCGCGCCATTGCTCAAGGGCCTGGGTGGCATTTTTGCGATTGGCGGCGCGTCGCAATGAATCGGCGTCGGCGGGCGAGAACCCGGCCAGCGCGATCGCGACATCCATCAGGTTTTCCTGGAACACCGCCACACCAAGGGTGCGCTTTAGCAATGGTTCCAGCTTAGGGTGCAAATAGGTGACGGGTGCCAGCCCGCGTTTGCGATCGACATAGGCCTTGAGCAAACCGCCCTGGATGGGGCCCGGGCGGATGATTGCGATTTCGGTGGCGAGCTCCATCAGATCGGCGGGCTTGGTCTTGTCGATCAGCTGAATCTGGGCGCGGCTTTGCACCTGAAACAAACCGATGGCATCACCCACCTCCAACTGCTTCCATACCGGGTCGTCAGCCAGCACATAGCCCGCGCGCGAGGCATAACGATGATTGCGGGCGTCGGGGAGATAGTTTGCCCCGGGCAGCTCATTGAGGTCGATTTTTTGGCCGGTGCCCGAGCGGCTTTCCAGCAGGCGCTCACATTCGCCAATGAGCGTGAGGCTGCGCAGACCGAGCAAATCCAGCTTTGGCAGGCCAAGCTCATCGATGTCGTCCTTATCCCACTGCACCACATAGCGGCCGGGCATGCTGGCGCGCTCAATCGGCATCCATTCACACAGTGGCTCACGGGTGAAGATGGTGCCGCCGGGATGTTGCCCGCGATGACGGGGCACGTTTTCAATCCGGCGCAGGAGCTGTGCAAACAGACGCAGCGGATGCCGGCTATCGGGCGGCACGCCGGCCTCGTCGAGCTCGAGATCGATGCGGTGGGCGGCGCTGCCCGGGCTATGCCGGTCATAGAGCTGGGCGTAGCGGGTGGTGGTTTCAAGAGGCAAGTCCAACGCCTTGCCCAGCTCGCGCATGGCCAGCCGGGTGCTGTAGGTGATGTGCACGCATACGAGCGCGGCGTGCTCACGTCCATGAATGGTCAGCGCATGGCGGATGATCTCGTCGCGCCGGCTACTGTCAAAATCCACATCGATGTCGATGGGTGAGGTGCGCTGCGGGTTGATAAAGCGCTCAAAGGACAGGCCAAACTGCAGTGGGCAAAGCTGGGAGATATTGAGCACATAGCTGACCATCGCCCCGGCCGCGCTGCCCCGCCCGCTGTGTTTGATGGCCAGACGATCGGCTTCATCGCAGAGCGCCGCGGTGTGCAGGAAATATTCGCTCAGCCCGGCTTGCTGCACGACGGACAGCTCATGAGTAAGCCGGATGCGGGCCTCGGCGTCATCGGGCTCGTAGCGGATGGCAAAGCCGGCCCAGCAGCGTTGTTCAAGATAGGCGTGCGGATCGAGATCATCCGGGCATACGAACCGCGGCGGAGTGACGTTGCGCATGTCCAGGGTAAAGGAGCAGGCATCCGCCAGCCGTGCACCCTCCACCAACGCCTCGGGCATATCCGGGAAGCGCGCGGCATGGGCGAAGCTGCCGCGCAGCCAGGCCTGATGATTGGCCGGGAGCGACCCGGTCAGGCGGGCCTCGGTCAGGGTTTGGCCCTGATCAATCGCGAGCAATACATCGCGCAGCTTGCCGTGGGCGTGATCGTGGTGCATCACGTCACCGATGATCATGATGGGAATGTCCAGCGCTTCGGCGCGGCGGGCGGCGGCTATGTTGATACGACCGTCATCTGCGCGCAGATGATCGGTGAGCCCCTGGCGCAAGCGTGGGCCGAAGAGTTGTTTGAGCGATTGGGCGGTGGCATCATCCGGGCCGCGGCGCGCATCCATAATGGCAAAGAGCCCGGCATTGAGGCTTTCCAACTGGGCCAGGTGCAAGTCGGGGTCGACTTTTCCAATCCACTCTTTTTCCGATTCAGGTGCGGAGAGACCTCCGTGTGCCAGCGAAAGCAGGCGACACAGGTTGCGCCAACCGAGATCATTTTGTACGATTAACACCAGCTCACCCGCGTGGTCAAGGCGTATTTGGGCGCCGTAGACACCCTTAAGCCCGACCGTTGCGCAGGCGCGTTGGAAGCGGGGGATGCCGGCCACTGAGAACCAATCGGTGAGCGCGAGGGCAGCCAATCCCTGTGCGTGCGCCTGCGTGACCAGCTGTTCCGGCGATGAGGCGCCCTGGAGCAGCGAGAAATACGACCGGCATTGCAGCTCGGCGTAGCGACGCGGGGCGATGAACAAGCCTTCCATTGATGTCAATCGGCGAGGCGGGCGACGCTCCAGGTGTTGGCGATAAGGTCATGGGCCAGGGTGAGGATGAGGGCCTCGGCTTGGATCAGCAGGTAGCGATGTTGCTCGCCACCGTCCTCGGCCCACCAATCGCCCTCGGCCATCCAATCCGCCAGCACACGCTTTACGCGGCGGGTGCGGCCGTGCCAGGTGAAGACCAATGGCAGGCCATCGGCGATCTCGACCATGTCAATGATCTGGGTGTTTACCGGCCATAGGTGTGCCATGCGGGGTGTGGGTGTAAACTAATTTTCGTGTCAAGCATGGGCGTGGGGTAACTATTGGCCCGGATGGGAAATTTACGGGGTTTGGTGCAAATTTCGATGTCCTCGGATGTCCTCAAAAACAAAATATTTTTTTGATCGGAGGACATCGGCCATGGCGGGAATTGAGAGCACATGACACACATAAAAGCAGTATACCACATTTTAGAACATATGTTCTAAGGTGTGATGCGATTTTTGCCAAGGCAAGTTTGGGTTGCGGTGGTGCTCAAACATGCGGGATATTTGTGCTGGGACCGTGCGTTTTCTAGACATACAATTTCCATAGCAGGAGCAATAGGAGCCAAGCCGCGAATTGTCATGTACAACAGCGGAGATTACTATGAAGATAACAAATCTCAGAACACTTTGTTTAAGCCGGATGCACGAACCGGAACTGCAGTGGTTTACGAATACGTTTCGGGTGGTAAAGGCGGATTGCGCCATTGTGGTGATCGAAACAGATGAAGGCGTGACCGGAATTGGCGAGGCCTGCGCCTACGGCGGGCCGGAGCAAATCAAATCATGGGTGGCGTTTTACAAGGAGCAATTGGTGGGCCGGGACGCACTGGATGGCGCCACACCACCATCGCCGCACTTTCGCTCGTCATCGCACGATTGTGCCGTGGCAGGAATAGACTGTGCACTGTGGGACATCCGCGGCAAGGCGGCGGACAAACCGGTGGCGCAGCTGCTGGTTGATTTGGGTCTGACCGCACGGAGCGCGCCGGCGCTGATGCAGGTGCCCCTATATGCCTCTTCCGGGTGCTCTTATGACTGGCGGATCGATCCCCGGCAGGTCATTACCGAGGCACTGGATTACGCTGCACGCGGCTTTGGCGCCATGAAGCTGCGTATTGGAACGTTTTGGGATTGGGATGGTGTGACGGTCGAGCGCTTTTTGGAACTGATGCGGGAGTTGCACAGCGCGGTTACGGCAACCGGAAAACCATTTGGGCTGGCCCTGGACGCAAACCAGCGGCTGACCGAGGCGCAGGCTTTGCCGATTGCCCAAGAGCTTGACCGTCTGGGCTTCATCTGGTTTGAAGAGCCGATTCCGCAAGCAGATCGCGCGGGCTATGCGCGACTGGCCGCGGCGGTGCAAATACCGATCACAGGTGGCGAACAATTCACCACGCTGGAGCAATTTCGCGGGCATCTCGATGGCAACTGCTATGACATTGTGCAGCCAGATGTGGGCTGGTGCGGGATCACTGAGGCGCTCAAGATCACCCGCGCTGCAGCTCAACGTGGCGTGCGGGTCATACCGCATAACTGGCACAATGGGCTGATGACGATGGCCAACGCGCATTTCGTGGCGGCGCTGCCGGACCCAATTTATTGCGAACTGTGCATGATCCAAGGCCCGCTGCAATGGGCCGTGCTCAAAGACAAACCCCTGATTGAGGCGGGACTTTTGCACCTGCCAGCCAAGCCCGGGTTGGGTGTGGAGCTGGCCGAGGGGATCGAGCAGCAGTATCCTTATCTAAGCGGATCGTGGGGGCTGCCCGTGCAACGCGAAGACTTGCAGGTGGCTTGGTAAATCATGGACTACAAAAACGTAAAACTTATTGCTCCGGCAGGGTTAACTCTGCCCATCAACGGGCCGGCACATCAGCCTGCGGATACAAAGCTTATTCACAGTTTGCAACGGGTAAGCACGGCCACCGCCAGTGCCGAGCTGCACCGGATGGGGATTCGCCAAACCTATATTGAGGGATTGCGCAATTTTCACCCGGGAACCAAGATTGTGGGGAGCGCGGTGACGCTGCAATTTATGCCCCAGCGCGAGGACGTAGCCAGCGGGATGGATCAGGAACACAAGGAAAAGTTCAGCGCGCTTTGGCACGTGTTCACCTCGGTGCAACCCGGCGACGTGCTGATGGTGCAAGCCTGGGGACACACCCATACGGGTGTGGTGGGTGAAATGCTGACCACTTATTTCAAAGGCAGGGGCGGCATTGGCATGGTCATCGACGGTTGCTTTCGTGACTGGCCAAACATTCAACCAATCGGCACGCCGATCTGGGCACGTGCAAGTACGCCGAATTACGCATCGCAAGACAAATTATTCCCATGGGCGTATAACGTGCCGGTGGCGCTCAGCAATGTGCTGGTATTGCCGGGGGACATCATCATTGCCGATGATGACGGCATCGTGTGCGTACCGGAAAAAATGGCGCCGCAGCTGGCCGAGATCGCACTGGACCACGAGGACTGGGAGGATTTCAGCCGGATAAAACTTGCGGAGGGCGGCGACTTGTTCAAATACTACCCGTTGAATGAAGAAGGGCACGCGGAGTATCTGACTTGGAAGGCAAACCGCCCGTAACGATCACGGCATCGATGCCGCTGTTGCATCCGCCGGCATGGGCGGTACTTCAGAGACAGCTGATCGACGAGATGAGCCGGTCCGTGTGCGTGTATTTGGCTGCCTATACGCACGGCGCAGGATCGCGCATACATGAACTCATTTGGGGTGATGCGTTGCCAAGTCGGGATGGCGCGGATGATTTTTACGAAGCGTTTTACAACTGGCCGTTGTTGTATGTGCTGGGCGGGGCGGATGATTTATTGCCCCTGGCACATCAGCAGTGGGAGGCGACCACGCGGCAATTGACCCGGATGGGAATGCTGACACATGAATATGAACGGGGTTACGATCAATTTCACCAGAGTGAGGGTAATTTGTTCTTTTACTTTTTGTGTCTGGCGGATCCGACCAACCCAAAACTTATTGCCCGCGCGCGAAGATTTGCCGGATTCTTTCTGAACGAAGGGCTTGAAGATTCAGGTGGACCCGACGCGCTGAATTATGACGCTGACAAGAATATCCTGCGCGCGCCGCACAACGGCAGTTTGGGCGCGCGGCCGGGATTAAGTGACGGCGAACCGACGCCTTATACGTGGAGCGCCGGCATGGCGGTTTACGGCTTGCCATGCGTGGGTCTGCCAGGCATTGAGAATGTTGAAGACCTGCGCGACCCGGATAAAGCGCGGCAAATGGGACTCGCCATGCATGAGCGGATGGGTCGGGGCGAAGTGGCGGTGAACCTGTGTGTTTCAACATTGGTCGCGAACGCCTGGCTGCTGACGCATGACGACAAATACAAGCGTTGGCTGTTGCACTATGTGGATGGCTGGCAGTCGCGGGCCTCCGCCAATGGCGGACTGCTGCCAGATAATGTCGGCCCCTCCGGTCAGGTTGGCGAGTATTTGGATGGCGCGTGGCACGGTGGGCACTATGGCTGGACCTGGCCGCACGGGTTTTACAACTTGCAAGCGGCGGCGCTCGTTGCAGCGCAGGCTTGCCTGCTGCTCACCAGAGACTCACACGCGCTTGATCTGGCCCGCGCGCAGCAGGATCGTATTTTTGATCTGGGTGTGCAGCGAAATTTTGAAGCTGAGTCGATGAGTTTGAAGGCGCACTGGGCCGGGCAGTGGTGCGGTCTCAGGCGCCTCAAAACAGGCGTCGAGACATTTCTTGTGCCTTATCGGTATGACGGGCACCGCTGGTTCGACTATCAGCCGATGTCGCCGATTTATCCCACGGCGCTGTGGAATATGAGTGGAGCCGAAGATGACTGGAAACGAATCCAAGCCCTGCGCAAGCTCGAAGCTTATGAGTGGGGCGATACTCACGCCTTTCGCACGAAGGAAGATGCCGGGCATGAGCAACCGTGGTTGGAGTTTTTAGCGGGTCGAAACCCAAATTATCCGGAGCAGGCACTCCAACAAGCCTACGGTCAGCTGGTATGGCGGCTTGATCGTATTCGAGCCGATGACGCCGACTTGACCAGAGTCTCCATCCATCATTGGCAGGAGCACAACCCGGTAACCACTGAAGCACTGGTGCAGCTGACCATGGGCGCACCGCAACCCATTTACAACGGAGGGTTGTTGGTTGCGCCTATCCGCCATTTTGACGCCGACCGCAAGCGCCCAGGGTTGCCTCCCGACGTGGCCGCGCTGGTGACCAAGATGACCAAGCATGAGGTGTCATTAACGCTGATAAATCTCGGGGTAACCGAACCGCGGTGCGTATTACTTTTGGCGGGCACATTTGGCGAGCACGCGTTTGGCGAAGTGACCTTTACAGCCCAACATCCGGCGAGCCCTTATCCCGCTCCGGCGGCGCGCTATGACTATGGACCCGGCGAAGTGATGACACCGATTCCAGCGCCAATGTTTCAACGGGTGCTGGTTAACGACAGCCGAATGTTCGTCAGCTTGCCACCTGCGAAGGAGGTGACACTAAACGTGCAACTGAGCCGCAATGTAAACGCAGCATCCCATGTGGATCCGTTTGCGAATTCCTGAGCGTGACCGGCGCAATCACAACTGAAAGCAGGCGGGAGCACATTGAGAAACGAGAGCGCCGCCCAAGGTCATATGGTGTATCTAAAGCTCCTGCTGGTCGCGCGTTACGTCATTGACCCTGTCCCATCGAGTATCCGGGTTCGCCATCAAAGGTGCAGAGGTTCTCGGTTTTGATCACGTCGAATCCTGCTGCAACGATGTTTGAATACAGCGACAGGATTTGGGCATGGGTGATGCGGTTGCCACCGGCCACAAACCGGGTGCGCCAGTGGTCGGTGCAAAACGTTTCGGAATGACCGCGCGGCCAGACTTTTACGCCGCGGTTGGTGATCATGGTGAGGGTGAGCTCGCCACCCGCCACCTGTGAGAGCCGGGTACCGAGGTCGTTTGGGCTGTCACCGCGCCACTCGAGGAACACATCCACGCCGACGATTTCCTTGGCTGGCACATGGGCGCGGGCCAGGCGAAGTGTTTCGGTTTCGCGCAGGTCCAAGGCAACCAATGTATCTGCGTCGGTGGCTGTGTATTGAACCGGTGCGAAGTGGCCGGGCAGGTTTCCCAGATTGGCAATGACGGTGTTGGCAAATTCCCGGGTTCCCACCCGATTGCGGCTGGAACCCTCGGTAAAGATATCGGCGGTGTGCATGCCGGATTCTAGGGTGGTCAGCCAGGCATTGTGAATGCGGGATGCCTCGTCGGGTTGTCCCAGGTGAACCAGCATCATTACTGCGGAAAGCAACAGCCCGGACGGGTTGGCGATGTTGCGCCCCGCAATATCTGGTGCGCTGCCATGGATGGCTTCAAACATGGCGCATTTTGCCCCGACGTTGGAGGTGCCCGCAAGCCCAACCGAGCCGGCAATTTGGGCGGCCACATCCGAGAGTATGTCACCATATAGATTGGGCATGACGATGACATCAAATACTTCCGGAGTGTCGGCCAGGCGTGCCGCGCCTATGTCCACGATCATGTGATCACTGAGAACATCGGAATATTCGCGAGAGACCTCATCAAACACCCGGTGAAAGAGTCCGTCGGTCATCTTCATAATGTTGTCCTTTGTGAAGCAGGTGACCTTCTTGCGGTTGTGGTGGCGGGCGTATTCAAAGGCGTAGCGGACGATTTTTTCGCAGCCGGGTTGGGTGATCAGTTTTAAGCACTGCATGACCTCGGTGGTCTGGCGGTGTTCGATGCCGGCATACAGGTCCTCCTCATTTTCACGAATGATGACCACATTCATGTTTGGGTGGCGGGTGCGTACGAAAGGTGCATAGGCCACGCATGGGCGGACATTCGCATACAAACCAAGCGTTTTGCGCACGGTAACGTTTAGACTCTTGAACCCGCCGCCCTGGGGCGTGGTGATGGGCGCCTTGAGAAAGACACCGGTGCGTCGCAAGGAGTCCCAGACGTCTTCGCCGACACCAGCGGTGTTGTCGGCGCGGTAAACTTTTTCGCCGATTTCAACCTTTTCAATATCCAGTCGGGCGCCGGACTCGCGCAGGATGTGCAGGGTTGCTTCCATGATTTCCGGGCCGATGCCATCGCCGTGGGCTACTGTGATTGCGGTGTTCATAATTTCAGGAAAGTTTGGTATCGTATAAGATTGATATCGTGATAATAATAACACGAAATATAAAGCACGATAAATTTGTCGTAAATACAACGTGAATTATGAAGAAACCTGAAAAGCCGCGACGTTCACGGTGGACCTTTTTAACGAATCATGCGCATGTCTTGATCTGTCTTGCACGCACGCCGGAGATGACGCTGCGCGAAGTGTCGCTGGCGGTGGACATTACGGAACGGGCGGTGCAGCGGATTGTGGCTGATCTTGAGCAGGCGGGTGTGCTGCAGCATGTGCGCTCGGGCAGGCGGAATCATTATGAGATTCGGGGCACCGAGCCGTTACGGCATCCGCTTGAGGCACACCGAAGCGCGGGTGATTTGTTGGGTATGGTTCTGGATCACCCAGCGGGCATAAAGAGTAGTCAGGCATAATCCTTTTTATGACCATAAAAGTTTGTCTCGCAGGCGCGACTGGATGGGCTGGTTCGGCATTGGCCCGCAGCATCGCCAAGGCTGAAGACATTGAGCTGGTGGCGGCGGTGTCGCGGACGCATGCGCGAAAGACGCTGGGTGAAGCGCTGGGTGAGCCGCGGCTGGTCTGCCCGGTATACGCCACCGCAGAGGAAGCCCTGGCGCACCCGTGTGATGTCTTTTTTGAATATACCAAACCGGATGTTGCCAAGGCAAACTGCCTGCTGGCACTGGCCAGGGGCGCGCATTTGGTGGTGGGCACCTCGGGCTTGACCGATGCGGATTATGAGGATATTGCGGCGGTTGCGAGCCAACATCAGCGGGGGGTGCTGGCGGTTGACAACTTTGCCTTGACGGTGGTGCTGCTGCAGAAGTTTGCCGAGATGGCGGCGAAGTTTATCCCGCAGTGGGAGATTATTGACTACGCCAGCGATGGCAAGAAGGACGCGCCAAGCGGGACGGTGCGCGAGTTGGCGGCGCGGCTGTTGCGGGTGCGCCCGTCGGAGCTGACTGTGCCGCTTGAGAAGACTCAGGGCGTGGTTGAGACGCGCGGGGCGCGTGTGGCCGGGTCACAGGTGCACTCGGTGCGGCTGCCGGGGTTTGTCATTTCAGCCGAGATTATTTTTGGCATGCCGGATCAGAAACTGACGATTCGCCACGATGCCGGGAGCAGTGCGCAACCGTATGTGGACGGGGCTTTGCTGGCCATCCGCAAGGTGAATTCGTTTGTGGGGCTGCGGCGCGGGTTGGATAGCGTATTGGATTAGAAGAACGGGGTGTCATTTGGGCTGGGCGCCCCAGCGTACGGCGCGGTAGCGACGCTCAAGAATCGGGTGGGTGGGGGCGAGGGTCTCGACCCGGCAGAGTGCGGCGGCGTGGCGGATGCGCAGGCTCTCGCTGAGCGATTCGGCCCCGCCAGGTGTGTGCCCGCCTTGATCGAGGTCGAACAGGGACAACTGGCGCAACTCGCATTCGCCAATCGACACAATGGTGGCGCTCATGCCAATCAGCGGGCTGGTGAGCTGAAAGGCGCGGAGCTCCGCCTCGAGCACGCGGCGCAAACTGGCGCCATCGGTGAGCGGATCGCCAAAACGGCGCAGTGCGGCATAGTCTGCGTGATCCCAGGTGTGGGCCACGAGTTTGAGCTGGGTGATGCCCTCCAATGGTTGCGCGCTGATCGCAAGGGCCTGTTCCAGCCTGGTGGAGAGCGGCTGCACGATGTGGTCAAAGGCATCGACCGGGGCGTCAAAACTCACCTCGATGGGGCTGGGGAGCGTGCGCAGCTCCGGGCGGATGTGGCGGCGGTCTTCGCCGCGGGCCAGTTTTTGGGATTCGACCCCCTCCCTGCCCCAGCGCTGGCGCACCGCGGCCTGGGACAGGCTGGCAAACGCGCTGCAGGTGGTGATGCCCAGATGTTTGAGCTGTTGCAAGGTGAGGATGGGCAACGGCAGGTGGGTGATGGGGAGCGGGGCCAAAAAGGCCGGGGCATCGCCGGCGGTGATCAGGCGCATGGTGCCGCGCGGTGCCACGCTGGCCGCGGCGCGGGCGACAAACTTGGCTTGATCACCCCAGCCGATGGCCGGGGTGAGCGCCTCACCCAGCTTTTGGCGGAGGGTGCGGCCCAGATCGGCGGTGACCTCGCGGACATCCCGCAGATGGGGGGCCACGGCAGACAGATCCAGATACCCCGACCCGGGTGAGATGCGCTCGCAGGGCAGACCGGTGGCGGCGAGTATGTCAAAGAACTCGCCATTTACCTCGGCTATATACCGCTCATCCATGGTGCGGATGTCGCAGATGGGGAGCCGGGAGCGCACGGTGTGCGCGCTCATGCCGATGGTGATGCCCGCGGTTTGGGCCGGGGCCGAGGCGTGCTCCACCCGGCCCAGCGCGTCGATGAGCACATAGGGTTTGTCGCGCAGCTCCGGGGCGAAGCGCTCGAAGGCGCCACCGATGAAGCCGTGGGCGGCGAAGCAGGCTTTACTTATATCTCCTCCAAACAAACCTCGGCCTCGCCGGGCGTGCCAAAGCGCGAGCGGGTGCACTGTACGGATAGCTGCAGACCGAGATGGCCATGATCATCCAGCCAGGCGCGGGTGGCGCGGCAGGCCAGCACCAGCCCGGCCATGCCCATGGCGGCGGAGGTGTCGAAGGCCGCGCTGTGAGTGGTGCCGGGCGGGGTTGGGTCATAGGTGAAGATCAGGTGTGCGCCGGATTGACGGGTGAGCGCGGCCAAGTGGTTGATCACATCGCCAAACATGACCCGGACCGAGGTGTCGATCAGCAGTTCGCTCAGACCATCCACCAGAATTGTGCCGACCGCGTGGGCCTTGAGCAGGTCGCTGATGAAGGTGATGGCGGCGGAGGCGCCCTGGGGGCGGGCGAGGATGAGCGCCTCGGTGTTTAGCCCGCGCGCATGGAGCGTGGCAATATCACACGCCCCGGAGATATCGACATAACACACCGGGCGGGTGTGGGTGCGTTGCAGCCCGGCCAATATGGCCAACCCGAGCGCCATCTTGCCGCTGGTGCCGTGCCCGCGCAGGATGGTGATCCGCCCCACCGGCAGACCGTTATAGCCAGTGATGGCATCGAGCGCAGGCAGCCCGGTGGGCGTGCCGCGGGGCCGGGTCATGGGTGCGCCAAGGGTGAGGATGCCGGAACCATGACGCGCCCGAGTAACGGCCAGGACGGAGGCTAGGCTGGTTGGGGTGACAGGCGCTGAGAACACGTGTTCTAATTATACGGAGTGATATTCGCCTTGCAAACCATCCGCCCGAGCGCAGGATCCCACGCGACGGATAGCTGGCCGTTAAGCGCCAGGCGGAAATCCTCACCGATCAGCGCGCCGCGCCAGTCGGGGAAAAGCGTGGCGACATCCCCAGCCCGGGCGGTTGCGGCCAGCCGGCGCAAGGCGTCGGCCGAGGCAATCAGACCAGGGGCAATATCCGCCTCGATGGCGCGGATGCGCAGGATGGCCGAAAGGAGCTCATTCAGCGCCTTTGCATGATCATCCAACTCGACAGACGCGGTGTCCATGACGGGGCGCTCATTGGGCGGGGTTGCCTGTGCCTGTTGAATGCGCTGCACCAGCGCGACCGCCTGACGCTCGCCAAGGTTGTTTGGCAGGCTGCGCAGGTTCATGAGCGCAGCCATGGTCTTTGGCGCGCGGCGGCTTAGTTCGATAAGCGCCTCGTCGCGCATCACGCTGCGGCGCGGCTTGTTGCGTCGGTCGGCCTCCTCGTTGCGCCAGATGCACAAGGATTTGAGCACCGCCAGTTCCCGGCCATTGAGACCGGTGCCGCGCGCCAGCTTGCGCCAAAGGTCTTCGGGCGCCACGCGCTCACTGACCCCGCGCACCATGTCTTCGGTGGCTTCGGCCACCCACTCGCCGCGGCCCAACCCGGCCAGGCGCTCGGCGAGCCTGGCATGGGCGGCATGCAGGTGGCGCACATCATCAGCGGCGTAGGCCAGCATGCTCTCCGGGATCGGGCGGCGGCCCCAGTCGCTCAGGCTCTCATCGCGCGCCAGACGCGCGCCGACCTCGGACTCGATCAGCCGCACATAGCCCACCTGCAACGGATAGCCGACATATGCCGCGGCGATTTGGGTGTCGAACCAGGGCCCGTTGATGGCGCCGAGGGCGGTCTTGAGAATGGGCACGTCCTGACCGCCGGCGTGCATGATCTTGAGCAGCCCCGGCGTGTTTAGAAGCTCCGCGAGCGGCCCAAGCTGGCCCATCAGACGCTGTGGATCGATCAGCGCGATCTGACCATCGGGGGCGGCCAGCTGAATCAGCATGAGTTGGGGTTCGTAGGTCTGTTCGCCGACAAACTCGGTGTCAAGGGCGATGCGGTGGTCGTGCTGGAGCGTGCTGGCGAAGCTGTCGCAAGCCTGCTGCAGCATGGCCGGGGTGTCTATCAGGGTATGGGGCATTTTGGAGCAGTGATTCTACGATTGATGGCACCGACCACGGTTCTCACGGTCTCATTAGGGCGAAATCCACCTTCTGAATGATTATTGCTGGAAGGGCCTTCACTTTGACCGGATCGTGTGTATGATCTCAGGGAGGATCAACGTCCAAAGACCTGTTGCTCGAAACGGCGCGGCCGCTCAAACGGCTTTCGCGTGGGACTGCCGGTCCTTATGAAGAATCGGAAATACCCATATGATCCACACACGCATCTGTGACCTGTTTGGCATTGATCACCCTGTCATTAGTGCGCCAATGGCCGGTACGGCGACCGCTGAGCTGGTGATCGCGGTTTCGGAAGCCGGCGGCTTGGGCATGATCGGCGGAACCACGGGCAACAATCCGGATTGGTTGCGCGAGCAAATTCGACTGGTGCGCGCCCGCACGCATAAACCTTTTGGGGTTGGCTTCATTTCATCATTTCCCGGGCTTGAACGGTTGGTTCAAATTGCGATTGACGAGCGCGTACCGGTCATAAGTCATTCGTTTGCAGATCCCACTCCGTATGTTGCCGGGGCCCATGCCGCGGGGATCAAAGTAATTGCCCAGGTGCAAAAGGTGGCCCACGCAAGAAGAGCGGCATTGGCGGGTGTCGATGTAATCGCCGCCCAGGGGACGGAGGCGGGTGGCCATACCGGCAACATTGGCACACTGCCCCTGGTTCCCGCGGTGATTGATGTCGTGGGCGACATTCCCGTTGTCGCAGCTGGAGGCATTGCGGATGGTCGTGGTCTGGCCGCCGTGCTCATGCTGGGCGCCGAGGGCGTCTGGTTGGGATCGCGATTTGTTGCGAGTAATGAGGCGGCGGCGGCAGAATGGCGGAAACAGCGGGCGGTCGAGGCGGGTTCGGACGATACCATTCTGACGAAGGTGTATGACCTGATATCCGATGCCCCCTTTCCAATGGATATTGGAGACCGGGTGCTTACCAACGGTTTTGCATCCGCATGGCATGGGCATGACCAGCAGGTGATTGAGCAGCGGAAAAAATTGCAGGACCAGTGGAACGCCGCCGATCGGGCAAGCGATCCAAATGTCAGCCGCGTGCAGGTAGGCAACGCAACCGGCTTGATTTTTAGTGTGGAGCCGGCAGGCGAGATTGTGCGTCGGATCGTTGGGGAGGCTGAAACGATTTTGCGAAGTCGTCCTGATATGCTTCTGAAGGCATAGCATGTGTTTGATGCAATTAAGCAGCATGAACGTCCGGTTTAGGCTATGCTGTGGTGATCAGGAGTAAACACAACATGACCGATTCGCCCAATCATCCGCTTACGCAGACCCAGGTGGATTTTTACCGCGCCAATGGCTATCTCACCGTCAACAACGTGCTGTCACCGGACGAGGTCGCCGAGTTGCGGCGCGTGACTGACGAGTTTGTAGAAAACTCCCGGAGCCTCACCGCGCACACGCCTGTCTATGACCTTGAACCCGGGCACAGCGCAGCCCAGCCCCGCGTGCGCAGGCTTAAAAGCCCGGCGACGCACCATGCCGTCTACGATCACATGCTGCGCCATCCATGCATCCTCGACATTGTGGCGCAGCTCATCGGTCCCGACCTCTGGACCAACGGCAACAAGCTCAACATGAAGTCGGCCGAGTTCGGCAGCCCGATCGAATGGCATCAGGATTGGGCCTTTTACCCGCAGACCAACGATGACCTGCTGGCGGTTGGCGTGCCGTTGGACGATATGCTGCTTGAGAACGGCTGCATGCTGATGGTGCCAGGCTCGCAGAGCGGAGCGCTGTATGACCATCATCAGGACGGCGTGTTCGTCGGTGCGATCAATGATGCGCGGTTTAGGCCGGAGCAGGAAGAGGTGGTCCCGGTTGAGGTCAACGCGGGTGGTATTTCGATCCATCATGCGCGCACGCTGCACGCCTCCGCGCCCAATCGCTCGACCAAATCGCGCCGGCTGCTGCTCATGCAATATTGCGCCGGTGATGCCTGGCCGCTGACGGGCGTGGCATCGTGGGAGGCGCATCGTGCGTCGTTTGTGCGTGGCGAGCCCTCGACGACACCCCGTCTGGCTGATGTACCGGTGCGCATTCCATTGCCCGCCGCCATACCCGGCGGCACGATTTATGAGTTGCAGACGCAATTCAAGGCATCTGCATTCGCTGCTAAAAAGTAATGCCCCGCAGTTTGTCAGCTCGGTGGGAAGACACTAGGGCGTCATCCGATTCATCAGTCTCGGGAACGGAATAGCCTCGCGGACATGGTCGATGCCGCAGATCCAGGCGGTGGTGCGCTCGACGCCGAGGCCGAAGCCGCTGTGGGGGGTGCTGCCGTAGCGGCGGCAGTCGATATACCACTGGTAGTTCTCGATCGGCAGCTGGTGCTCGTGAATGCGCGCGATCAACACATCGGGATCGTAAATGCGCTGGCTGCCACCGATGATTTCGCCATAGCCTTCTGGCGCCAATAAGTCGGCGCTCATGCACACTTCGGGTCGCTCCGGATAGGGCTCCATATAGAACGCCTTGATCGCGGTTGGGAACCCCACCACAAACACCGGCTTCTCAAACATCTGGGTAAGCGCGGTTTCGTGGGGTGATCCAAAGTCCATGCCCCAGGTGATGTCGAGCAGCGTGCGGTCTTCGAACCCCTGCAACGGCTGGCCATCCCAGCGCAATACCGGGTTGCCGGCTTTCAGATCGGCCTGGATTGTGTGGAGGCGGGTTACCGCATCGTCATAGCTGATGCGCGGGAACGGCGGGATCATTTTTTGCAACACCGCCACGTCGCGTCCAAGGACCTTGAGCTCATTGGCGTTGTCGGTGATTACAGTGTGCACGATGTAGCTGACAAATTGCTCTTCGATTTCAAGCAGCTCATCCAGTTTGCAAAAGGCGATTTCGGGCTCGACCATCCAGAACTCGGTGAGGTGGCGGCGCGTCTTGGATCGCTCGGCGCGGAACGTTGGCCCGAAGCAATACACCTTGCCAAACGCCGCGATGTCGGCCTCGTTATATAGCTGACCGGTCTGACACAAATAGGCACGCTCGTCGAAGTAATCGACTTCGAACAGGTTGCTGGTTCCTTCGGCGGCCGAGGGGGTGAGAATGGGCGTGCTCATTTCCACATAGCCGTGGTTGTCCAGCCAGCTGCGGATCGCACGCATCACGGTGGCGCGGACGCGGAGGGTGGCCCATTGCTTCTGGCTGCGGATCCACAGATGGCGGTTGTCCAGCAGGAAGGCGTCGCCGTGCTCCTTGGGGGTGATTGGGTATTCGGCGGCGCGCTGCACCACTTCGAGCGATTTCACATCCAGCTCATAGCCGCCGGGGACGCCCGGCGCGCGCGGGTCGGCCTTGACCATGCCGTGCACGATCAGGCTGCTCTCCTGCGGGAGCTTGTCGGCATCGGCAAACTGCTCATCACCCACGTTGCCCTTGAACACCACGCACTGGCAGGTGCCGGTGCCATCGCGCACCTGTAGGAAGGCCAGCTTGCCTTTGCCGGTCTTGTTATAGAGCCAGCCCTGCAGCGTGACCTCCTGCCCGATGTGGTTCGCGAGTTGGTTGATAGGCGTTGCGCTCATGCGCCGGATTATCGCGCAAGACAAAAAAGCCGGCGTGACCACGCCGGCTTTTTTTCATGGTGACGATTGGGCTCGAACCAACGACCTGGCGGTTATGAATCGCCTGCTCTAACCAGCTGAGCTACGTCACCAAATTCGCGGGCATAAATTATAGCATTTCGGTACGTGTTTGGTTGATCAGGCGGCCGCGAGGGCGGCGGTGGAGGTTGGCGGCATTTCGACGTCCAGTTTGCCATCGGTGGCGGCGACGCGTTTTGCCTGAGTGATCCACTCGGCATAGTTGGGCTTGCGCCAGCGGGGCGCCTTGATAATGGCGTCGAGCTGATCCGGAGTGGCGCTGGCGAGGTCGCCGACGTTGGTGATTCCGTTCTGACCCAGGCGGACGGCGTAGACCACACCCACGCCCTTGATACCCTGGAGCCTGGCCATGTCACCCTGGGGCAGTGACAGCGGCGCGACGGGCGCGTTGAACGACACGGTGCTGACCGGGCCATCCAGAACGGCGGCCGGGGCGGAGGCAGCGGGTGCGGTGCTTCTTGGCACTACGGGTGTTGGCCAAGTTGGCGCTGCGTCGACCGGTGGCGTGGGGCGGCGGTTGATCAGGCTGCTAAGGCGCTCAAGGTTTTGGGCGAGCGAGGTTACGCGCGTGCCGAAGGTTGTGATATCGATGCCGCCGGTCTTCGCGCTGGCGTTGGTGTCATCGAGGGCGGGTGATTGGGAGACGATGGGCGGATCGGATGGCACGGTAGGCTTGGCGGGCGCGGGGTCGATCCTTGGCATGGGAAGCGGTGGCAGCGCGGGAATCTGAGCGTCATAGCGCGGGGCGGGGTCGGAGGGCAGTTCGCGCAGCGCGCCGGGCAACGCGGGTGTGGTCAAGTCGGGCTCGTTTGGATCGACCAGCACCTTGGTGCGGAGCGAATCCAAGTGCATGGTCATGGTGTTCAGGCTGTTTTGCACCTCGCTGGCCACGAAGCCGATCTCGGCCAGGCGGGCGCGTTGGCGGCTAATGAGCGCGTTGCTTTGGGTAAGGGCGGCCTGTCGCTCTGCAGCGGAGCGCATACTCTCGCTGAGGCGGGCCTGGGTCTCTTCGATCTGACTGTTCAGGGCGATAACCTTTGACTGTCGCTCGCTGCTCATGCGCTCGGCCTCGCCCATCGCGCCGCGGAGTGCATCGGTTTGGGCGCGGACCTCCTTGAGTGCATTGGTCAACTCCTCGATCTGGGCGTCGCTGCTCTTCCAGCCGTCCTTCGCCTGTGACAATTGCGTCTGCAGGCTGACGAGGGAGCGGGTGGCCAGCTGGGCCTCCATGGTGCGGTTGCCGAGGTCGGTTGAGAGGCGCTCCTTCTCATTGACGGCTTCGGCGCGGGCCAGGGTGGATTCTTGATGGAGACGCACGGCATCATCCTTCTCGTTTCGATAGCGGGTGACCTTGCCGATCGAATATAGACCGGAACCCAACACGCCCAGGCACAGACCGGAGATGCCGATGAGCGCGGCCAGGATGACCGGGACGCCGGAAGGCGCGGTGGCGGCCTGTTGCACGATTGGTTCGAGCGGGCCGCCCGATTGCGCAAGGATTTGGATAAATGGAATGGAGAGGAGAAGCGCGAGTGGTGTCATGGTCGGGGAATCAAAATTAAGAAAAACAATTAAGAATTAAACAGCTATTTGGGGGGTTCGCCGTCGAGACGGAGTTTGACGACGCCACCGAGGACGTTGAACCAGAACGGCGCGCCAAGGGAGAGCGCGACGAGGGTGAGTGCAAAGCCCATGACTTTGGCCGCCCAACCACGGAGGTCGGCGGGCACCTCGCGGGCGTCAAAATTGAGCGCGGTGTTGGCGGTGGGCTTGGCGCCGGTGTAAACGACCCAGCCAATTGGGAGCATGGTGGTGTCGCTGCGGTCGAGCGCGGTGACCACGGTGGTGAGCGTGGCGAGCGCATCGGCGGATGAGCCGTTGGTGCGAACGCTCTCGGTGGCAGCAGTGACAATGGCCTGACGGACAATGCTGTTGCGATAGAGCATGTCGGCGATCATGAGCGAATCGGCATTTAGAGCGGCGCACAGCAGCAGGCCGATGCCGGCGGTGAGCAGATGGACGCGGCGCTTGTATAAGCCGCTGACGCGATCCATGGCGTCGTTGAACCAGCTTTCGATGTTGGTGCGGGCGACGGTGATGTCGCCGCCGGCAGTGTCCACCAGGGTGAGCAGTGAGCGCTTGACCGGGTCATAGTGATCGGGCAGCGAGGCGATGGCGTTGCTGACCTCGGTGAGGGAGGTGGGTCGGCCACCTGGCATATCGGGGACCACGGCGGCGACCATCACGTCCATCAGGACGGTGGCAAAGGTGTGGGCGGGGATGTAAGGCGGGAGCGAGGCCACATCCCTGCGGATGACGCGACCGACCAGGCGCTGGCCGATGCTGGGGTGCGATAGGCTGCTGATCATGGGATGGTCATACATCATCTTGACGATCTGGGTGCCGGTGGCGTCGTTGAGCAGCTTCTTGAGTCCCTGCTGCAGGGTGAAGGCGCGGAGCGAGAACAGGCTGGACACGGTTTCATTGGAGGCGGATGCCACCAAGCTCAGGAGCAGGAAGCTGAAGACCATGCCGATGGCGACCTCGACGACTGCAGAACCAAACATATTAGGAAGTATATAGAGAATAATTAGATTGTCAAGAGGGGATTCTAATTATTAGAGGCGAGTGGTTTTTGGGGAAGTTATGGCGCGTGTGGGCGTAGGCGAGCGTTTGCAAGAATTGGCGGTTTCTGCCGCACTGACGGCGCATGGTGTAGAGGAAAAGAGATTAGTGTATGAGGCTCGCGTAGTGACGGCAAGAAAAATTTAAGGTAGGTGCAGCGAGGCTGAACATGGATGCTTCAAAGTCAACGCGTTTTTGAAAACTTCCTATCGGCGGGCGTCACCAGTCCTGCCCTATACTATGACCCCACATGCCCGCGGATGCATTCATAGGAAACACCGAAGCACCCATTACCGCGACGTATCAACCGGGCTCGTTTTTTGATGAGATGTTTGCCTCATCGGGCGAGCCACGCCAACACTATCGTGCCCTGTACGAGCAGTTGCGACAGTTCACGCCGCACGCCTTTAACGAGCACCGGCAACAGTCAGACATCTTTTTTCTGTATCAGGGGATCACGTTTACGGTGTACTCGCAGCAGTCGGAAGGGATCGAGCGCATCTTTCCATTTGATTTGATCCCGCGCATCATTCCGCACACGGAGTGGGACACGCTTGAGCGCGGGCTGACGCAGCGGGTGATGGCGCTTAATCTGTTCCTGAAGGATGTGTATCACGAGCAGCGGATTTTGCGGGCGGGGGTTGTGCCGGCCGATTTGGTGTTTGGGGCCAAGCACTTTCAACGGGCGATGATTGGGATTCGCGTGCCGAAGGATATTTATGTGCACATCGTGGGGACGGACTTAATCCGGGATGCTCAGGGCGGCTATTTTGTGCTTGAAGATAATCTGCGCTCGCCATCGGGGGTGAGCTACATGCTGGAGAACCGCCAGGCGTTGAAGCGCACGTTTGCCTCATTGTTTGCAAGCTATGGGGTGCGGCCGATCGAGCACTATCCTCAGGAATTGCTGCACACCATGCGCAGCGTGGCGCCGCACGATGTGGTCGACCCGACCATTGTGCTGTTGACCCCGGGAATCTACAACAGCGCGTATTTTGAGCATTCGTTTCTGGCGCGACAGATGGGGATTGAGATTGTGCAGGGGCGGGATCTGGTGGTGCATGACAACAGGGTATTTATGCGGACCACGCGCGGGTTAAAGAACGTGGATGTAATCTACCGCCGGATTGACGACGACTATATCGACCCGCTTGCGTTTCGCCAGGATAGCATGCTGGGCGTAGCCGGATTGTTGAACGCGTATCGCGCGGGGAATGTAACCCTGGTAAACGCCATGGGCACCGGGGTGGCGGATGACAAGGCGGTGTATGCGTATGTGCCTGAGATCATCAAATACTATCTTGGCGAAGACGCGATTTTGCAGAATGTACCCACGTACATGGCGCATCGCGAAAAGGATCAGGGTTACATTCTGGCCAACCTTGACAAGCTGGTGGTCAAGTCGGTCAACGAAAGCGGGGGTTATGGCATGTTGATCGGGCCGCACGCGTCGCGGGAAGAGCGCGAGCAATTTCGCGACAAGATCACCTCCAACCCACGCAACTTTATCGCGCAGCCGACGGTGACCTTGTCACGTCACCCAACCTATGTGGAGAATGAGCTGACGGGGTGTCATGTGGATCTGAGGCCATATATTTTGCAGGGGGCTGACAGGGTCACACTGGTGCCGGGTGGATTGACGCGGGTGGCGCTTCGGCGCGGCTCGCTGGTGGTGAACTCGTCGCAGGGTGGCGGGAGCAAGGATACCTGGGTGCTGGATGCTTAGTCGGGTGGCGGAGACGATTTATTGGATGGCCCGCTACATGGAGCGAGCCGAGGACATGACGCGGATTTTGGCGGTGAATTTTCTAGCGCAGTTGGATGCGCCGCACGTGGACGCCGACCTGGCGTGGCATCCGATCGTGTCGATCACGGGCGAATGGCCACTGTTTAGCAAGGAATATATCTATACAAACGCCGAGAGCGTGACCGACTTCTTTGTTTGGAACCCGCACAACACCAACGCGGTGGTGACGTGCATACAACGGGCGCGCGAGAACGCCCGGGTGGTGCGCGAGCAGATCACGGTTGAGATGTGGGAACACATCAACCGGTTGTATTTATATGCGCGGGATGTGGACAAGGCCGAGGTGCTGGCCAGCCCAATCGGGTTCTTTAGGTCGATTCGGGACGGCTCACAATCGTTTGAGGGGATTGCCCACGCGACCATGACGCACGGCGAGGCGTTTGAGTTTATGGAGCTGGGCAAATATCATGAGCGGGCAAGCCAGACGCTGCGCATCTTAAACGTCAAATTTGCCACCGCGCAGGTGCTGGCGGATGGCTCGCCCGAGGCCACATTGCAGCTGATCGCCATGTTGAAATCATGCAGTGCGTTTGAACCCTTTCGGCGGGCGCATGCGGCACAGATCCAGGCGAGCAGGGTGGCGGAATTTTTGTTGCTTAACCGGGAGTTTCCACGCGCGGTGGCCTTTTGTGTGCGGGGTTGCCAGCAAGCGCTGCAGAACCTGTCAATGAACGCCACGCGCACGTCGGCGGCGCAGGGTGCGCTGCGCACAGTCGGGCGAATGGTTTCGGACCTGGAATATGTGGATATTCTAGAGCTGTTGCGGGATGACCTCCACGGTTGGTTGATCGGTCTGTTGGGGCGGCTGGATCAGGTGGGCCAGGAGATCACGCACAGTTTTTTCAACACCCAGGTGATCCTGACGGATGCACGCGGGCAGCAAGCGCAACAGCAACAATGAGAGTCGGGCGGCCATATGCGATTAACGATTGAACACAGTACCACCTTTGAATATGATCAGCCGATCAGCGAGGCCTACACCGAGATGCGGCTGCGCCCGCTGGACGCGGGCGGGCAACGGTGTCTGTCGTTTATGGTGAATACCGACCCGCGGGGCGAGGTGTTTCAATATGCGGATCGGTTTGGCAACGATGTGCGCTACTTTGATGTGATGAGCTCACACAGCAAGCTGCGCGCTGTTTCGGTATCGCAGGTGCTTACCGCGGAGCGGTATGAGAACGACATCCAGGAGCTTTCGCCGATTGATGCGTATGACTATTGTCTGCCGTCGCACTATGTGCCTGTGACGGCACGATTACGTGACCTTTCGGTTGCTCATGCCACTGGTGATGGGGCGCGTGAACAGGCCCTGGCATTGATGCGGGCTGCGCACAGCCAGATTCCGTATATCAAGGGCGTGTCGGATGTGAACACAAACGCTGATGAGGTGCTTGACCTACCCGGCGGCGTGTGTCAGGACTATGCGCATCTTATGATCGCGCTGTGCCGGGCGCAAAACCTGCCGGCGCGGTATGTGAGCGGCTATTTGTTTACCCCGCAGAATGCCAGTGAGCATGCGGCGTCTCATGCCTGGGTGGATGTGTTTATCGCGGGCGAGGGATGGCTGTCGCTGGATCCGACACATGATGCGGTGCAGTCGCCCTATTATGTACGGGTGGCGCTGGGGCGGGACTATGCGGATGTGTCGCCCACGCGGGGGATTTACCTGGGCGCGGCGCATGAGGAGATGGCGGTTGAGGTGCAGGTGCGGGCGCTATAGCGAAGATTATCTGCTGCTGATTTGAAACCAATTGCCTTCGGGATCGCGGCCGTTGCAGAAGGCAAAGCCATCGCCATCGATTATTTTGTCCATTTGCACATTGCGGGACAGCAGCTGGTCACGCGCGGCGGACACGTCGGCGACTTCGAACACAATTTGGGTGTATTTTGGTTTTCGGCTGGTAGAGGCGGCCGCTCCTTGATGGAGAGAAAGGAGGCATCCACCAGCGCTGAATGTGATCCATTTTGCGTCGGCGTAGCCGGACGATTCAAGACCGAGGACATCCTTGTAGAAGGCGGCGCAGCGCGGGACATCCTTTACGAACAGAATGATGCGATTGAGCGGGCCGAGCATGAATCCGAATAATAGCACCCGCCTGTTGACAGTGGAGGCAAAACTGTTGATATTCAGGCGAATATTGTTGATGAGTCGTTGGCATAAATTTAAGGTTGGTTGCGTGCTCCAGCCTATTGACATTTGGAGCTCTGGCGCATATAGTCTCGTCCCCCAAGACAAGCAGTGAAATGCACGTTGCGGGGCGCACATTAAAAGCCAAAGAATCCACACGTCGGTGGAAGTGAAAGACGGGAAGCAGAACCAAAAGTTCCACAAAAATTTAAGGTTCAGCCTCTTGACAAAACACCCTCCGATGAGTATGATTCACCGGCTTCTAAACAAGCAGCCCTTTAACAATTGAAGAGTGGTAGAGAGATTCGAGAACACACAAGTTCGGGTCATTGAAAATTTTTTTGTTAGCAGCTTGCTAACACATGGACAAACTACTTTACGGAGAGTTTGATCCTGGCTCAGGATAAACGCTGGCGGCGTGCCTGACACATGCAAGTCGAACGAGACAAGTAGCAATATTTGTCAAGTGGCGGAAGGGTGCGTAACACGTAGGATATCTACCTCGTCGCAGGGAACAACCAGTCGAAAGATTGGCTAATACCCAATAAGCTTGGCAACAAGCAGAGTCGAAAGGCGTGACGAGAGGATCCTGCGGCCCATCAGCTAGTTGGTGAGGTAACGGCTCACCAAGGCTACGACGGGTAGGGGCTCTGAGAGGACATACCCCCACACTGGAACTGAAACACGGTCCAGACGCCTACGGGTGGCAGCAGTGAGGAATATTGGTCAATCTGCGAAAGCGGGAACCAGCAACGCCGCGTGAAGGATGAAGGCCTTCGGGTCGTAAACTTCTTTAGAGGGAGACGAGAAAGGACGGTATCCCTAAAATAAGCAACGGCAAACTACGTGCCAGCAGCCGCGGTAATACGTAGGTTGCGAGCGTTATCCGGATTTACTGGGCGTAAAGCGCTTGTAGGTGGTCTCGTAAGTTGGACGTGAAATCTCTGGGCTCAACCCAGAGAGGCCGTTCAATACTGCGAGGCTAGAGTATGTCAGAGGTAAGTGGAATTCCAGGTGTAGTGGTGAAATGCGTAGATATCTGGAGGAACACCAGTGGCGAAGGCGGCTTACTGGGACATAACTGACACTGAGAAGCGACAGCCAGGGGAGCGAACGGGATTAGAAACCCCGGTAGTCCTGGCCGTAAACGATGGATGCTAGGCGTTGGCAGATCAAACCCTGTCTGCGCCGTAGTTAACACGTTAAGCATCCCGCCTGGGAAGTACGGGCGCAAGCTTAAAACTCAAAGGAATTGACGGGGACCCGCACAAGCAGCGGAGCGTGTGGTTTAATTCGATGCTACACGAAGAACCTTACCCAGGTTTGACATAATAGTAGTAGTGAACCGAAAGGGGAACGACCCGCAAGGGAGCTATTACAGGTGTTGCATGGCTGTCGTCAGCTCGTGTCGTGAGATGTTCGTTTAAGTACGCTAACGAGCGCAACCCTCATTGCTAGTTACAAGTGTCTAGCGAGACTGCCGGCCACAAGCCGGAGGAAGGCGGGGACGACGTCAAGTCAGCATGGCCTTTACATCTGGGGCTACACACACGCTACAATGGATCGGTACAATAGGTTGCCAACCCGCGAGGGGGAGCCAATCCTCCAAAACGATCCTCAGTTCAGATTGCAGGCTGCAACCCGCCTGCATGAAGTCGGAGTTGCTAGTAAACGCGCGTCAGCTATAGTGCGTTGAATACGTTCCCGGGTCTTGTACACACCGCCCGTCACACTATGGGAGTTGGTAATACCTGAAGCCAGTTGCATAACCGCAAGGAGTGCGCTGTCTAGGGTAGGACTGATGACTGGAGTGAAGTCGTAACAAGGTAGCTGTACGGGAACGTGCGGCTGGATCACCTCCTTTTAGGGAACAAAAATCAACTACTTCGGTAATTGATCCCTAGGTTTGAGTAATTCGCAGCGGTGTGAATTACGACCGGATTTGTATGAATTCGGGTTTCTCTATCACTCTTTAGCTGCTAAAGGGCAGCTATGGTGCCAGGCTGAAGCCTGGTGCTCAGATTGGGCGATTAGCTCAGTTGGTTAGAGCATCCCTCTGATAAGGGGAAGGTCTCAAGTTCGAGTCTTGAATCGCTCATCTTCCTTGTCAGAAGGGGACTTAGCTTAGTTGGGAGAGCGCTCGCTTTGCAAGCGAGAGGTCACGGGTTCGAATCCCGTAGTCTCCAATGGTGAACCTGGGAAACCGGGGAAACCAAAGTACCTTAAAAACTGAATAGAATTGATATAAGACATCAAATCTCAACAATAGAGTAGTAAAGCGGGAAATTCAATTTCTCCGCATCATGTGATAAGAAAGCTACTAAGGGCACACGGTGGATGCCTTGGCGTTGCACGCCGAAGAAGGACGCGGATTACTGCGTTAAGCCTCGGGGAGTCGTAATCAGACGTTATATCCGGGGATATCCGAATGGGGAAACCCACTCGATGCTGAGTCGAGTACTGCAAACTGAATACATAGGTTTGCAGAGGGAACTGCCTGAACTGAAACATCTAAGTAGGGCAAGGAAAAGAGAGTATTCCGAAAGTAGTGGCGAGCGAAATCGGAACAGGCCAAACCTGGGGGCATGCCCTCAGGGGTTGTAGGACAGCATTTAGGACTTATTAGTCTAGTCGAAGTGTTTTGGAAAACCACACCAAAGCGCGTGATAGTCGCGTAGACGAAAGACGAAAGAGCCGAGCTGTATCCTGAGTAATTCCGGACACGAGGAATCTGGAATGAATCTGGGGAGACCACTTCCCAAGCCTAAATACGTGCGCGACCGATAGTGAACTAGTACCGTGAGGGAAAGGTGAGAAGCACCCCGACGAGGGGAGTAGCAGTACCTGAAACCGTGTGCTTACAAGCAGTCAGAGGGCTATAGCGCAAGCGATGCCTGATGGCGTGCCTCTTGGAGAATGAGTCGGCGAGTTAATGTTTGTCGCTAGGTTAAGGCAGTTATAGCTGGAGCCGTAGGGAAACCGAGTCTGATAAGGGCGACAAAGTGGCAAGCATTAGACCCGAAGCCTTGTGATCTACCCATGGGCAGAGTGAAGCGAAAGTAACATTTCGTGGAGGCTCGAACCTATTAGTGCTGCAAAACTATGGGATGACCTGTGGGTAGTGGTGATATGCCAATCGAACTGGGGGATAGCTGGTTCTCCCCGAAATAACTTTAGGGTTAGCCTCGAATGTTTAGTCAATGGGGTAGAGCACTGAATGAGCTAGGGGGCGTAAGCCTACCAAACTCAATCAAACTCCGAATACATTGACTCCAGAATTCGGGAGTCGGGCTACGAGTTATGCGATCCGTGGCCGAAAGGGTAACAACCCAGCTCGACGTCTAAGGTCCCTAAGTGTGGGCTGAGTGGGAAACGATGTGGAATTGTTCAGACAGCCAGGAGGTTGGCTTAGAAGCAGCCATCCTTTAAACAGTGCGTAATAGCTGACTGGTCGAACGATTCTGCGCGGAAAATTCAACGGGGCTAAGCCCACCACCGAAGACACGGGATTTTAATTAATCAGTAGGGGAGCGTTCTGTGAGCATTGAAGCCGTACTGTAAGGAGCGGTGGAGCGAGCAGAAGTGAGAATGCCGACATGAGTAGCGTAAATCACGTGAGAACCGTGATCGCCGTATATCTAAGGTTTCCGACGCAAGGTCAGTCCGCGTCGGGTTAGTCGGGCCTAAGTCGAGGCAGAGATGCGTAGACGATGGACACACGGTCAACATTCCGTGACCGACATTGAGTGCGATGGGGTGACGCAATTTGGTAGATGAGCCGGACTGTTGGTAGTTCCGGTGCAAAGCGAGTAGGGATATGAGAGGGATAGGTAAATCCGTTCCTTGATCCTGATGCGTAAGCGGCCGTAAGGCGTAAGTCATCAAGCCAGGTTGCCAAGAAAACCCCCTAAGCTTCAGCTCAGTGCCGCCCGTACCGCAAACCGACACTGGTGGATGAGGAGAGAATCCTAAGGCGAACGAGAGAACCTTTGTTAAGGAATTAGGCAACATGACCCCGTAACTTAGGGAAAAGGGGTGCCCGTTCCTGCAAATTCATTTGAGTATGTATGGGATGGGCCGCAGATGAGAGGCTCTAGCGACTGGTTAACTAAACCACAGGTCTCTGCTAAGTCGTAAGACGACGTATAGGGGCTGACACCTGCCCAGTGCTGGAAGGTTAAAGGGAGAGGTTAGGCGCAAGCCGAAGCTTTGATCTGAAGCCCCAGTGAACGGCGGCGGTAACTATAACCGTCCTAAGGTAGCGAAATTCCTTGTCAGGTAAGTTCTGACCCGCACGAATGGTGTAACGACTGGAGCACTGTCTCAACGAAGGACTCGGTGAAATTGAATTAATGGTGAAGATGCCATTTACCCGCACCCGGACAAAAAGACCCCGTGGAGCTTTACTGTACCCTGGCATTGCGTTTGAACTTTGTCTGTGTAGCATAGGTGGGAGGCTTTGAAGCTGGTGCGCTAGCATCGGTGGAGCCAACAGTGAAATACCACCCTGATGGAGTTTAGACCCTAACAGCATCCCGTAATCCGGGAGCTAGACAGTGCCAGGCGGGCAGTTTGACTGGGGCGGTCGCCTCCTAAAGAGTAACGGAGGCACCCAAAGTTTCCCTCAGGCTGAATGGAAACCAGCCAATGAGTGTAAAGGCATAAGGGAGACTGACTGCAAGACAAACACGTCGAGCAGATACGAAAGTAGGGCTTAGTGATCCTATCATGCCGCGTGGAAGGATGATAGCTTAATGGATAAAAGCTACCCCGGGGATAACAGGCTGGTGAAGCCCAAGCGTCCATAGCGACGGCTTCGCTCGGCACCTCGATGTCGGCTCGTCGCATCCTGGGGCTGTATAAGGTCCCAAGGGTTGGCCTGTTCGGCCATTAAAGCGGTACGTGAGCTGGGTTCAAACCGTCGTGAGACAGGTTGGTCTCTATCCGGTGTGGGCGTAGGAGATTTGAGAGGAGCTGTCCTTAGTACGAGAGGACCGGGATGGACGAACCGCTGGTGTGCCAGTTGTCTAGCCATAGGCATAGCTGGGTAGCTAAGTTCGGCAGGGATAACCGCTGAAAGCATCTAAGTGGGAAACCCGCCTCAAGATAAGATCTCCCTGAAGGTCACCCGTAGACTACGGGTTTGATAGGCGAGAGGTGTAAGCGCAGCAATGTGTTCAGCTTACTCGCACTAATGACCGATCGGCTTTGTTTTTTACATGATGCAGAGAAATTGACGTTTCTCGCCCATTGACACGATGTCCAAAAATCAGTTCTATTCAGTTTTTAGGGTGCTTTGCACCTGATAGCAAATAAGTCTCTTGGTGATTTGAGCGACGAGGTCACACCCGGTCCCATCCCGAACCCGGAAGTTAAGCTCGTCAGCGCTGATGGTAGTATGTGGGTGACTGCATGCGAGAGTAGGTCATTGCCAGGGGACTTTTTGCTTTTTTCGGCCTGTTTTGGACGTGCGTCATAAAATAGCCGGATGTCAGCAGCTACCACAACAACCAACAACACGTATTGCGTTATCGGCGCGGGATCAAGTGGTCTTATTGCGGCCCGGCACCTATTGGCAGCAGGAATCGCGTGTGATGTGATTGAGAAAAACGACGATGTTGGTGGCAATTGGTGTTACGGCCGCCCAGGGAGCAGCGTTTATAAGAGCACGCATCTTATTTCCAGCAAGGGACTGACCGAGATACCGGACTTTCCCATGCCGGCGGACTACCCGCATTACCCAAACCACTGGCAAGTGCATGCCTATTTCAAGGCCTATGCCTGGCAATTTAAGATTGACGAGCACATTGCGTTTGGGGTAATTGTGCGCGAGGTGCGCCCGCATCCCGCCAGCCTGAGCGACGACGCATCCCCGCTGTGGGACGTCACGGTGCAATACGCAGACGGCAGCACGGAACTGCGGACATACGCGGGCGTGGTGGTGTGCAACGGTCACAACTGGGACCCAAAATGGCCGGACTATGCCGGCACATTTGATGGAGTAGCGCTGCACTCGTGTCAATATAAGACCCCGGATGTGTTGCGGGATCAACGTGTGTTGGTGGTGGGGGCAGGCAACAGCGGTTGTGACATCGTGGTTGAGAGTGCGCAACATGCCACGCGCACCTTACACAGCACCCGGCGCGGCTACTATTACTCGCCCAAGTTTGCATTTGGCAAACCCAGCGACCAGGTTAATGAGGGATTCCTAAAGATGGGACTGCCGCTGGTGATTCAGCGGCTGCTTGTGTCGATCTCGCTAAAACTGCTGATCGGCGAGCCGCAGCAATATGGCCTGCCCAAGCCTGATCACAAGTTTTACGAAACCCACCCGATCGTCAATCAGCAAATTCTGTATCACTATGGTCAGGGTGACATTACGCACAAACCGGATGTTGCCGAGTTCGCTGGCAAGACAGTGGTGTTTAAGGATGGCTCCCGCGAGGAAATAGATGTGGCCGTGTTTGCAACCGGTTTTAACATAGTTTTTCCATTCCTGGACAAGAGCTATTTGAATTGGCACGACGGTAGACCGCGCTTGTTTATGAACGTGTTTCACCCCACCTATGACAATTTGTTCGTGCTGGGGCTAATTCAGCCCGACAGCGGTCAATGGGCCCTCGTGGATGCTCAGGCCCGACTTTTGGTTAAATTTCTGTTGGCCGATAAGAGCGGAGCGGCACAGGCCGGCATGTTCCGGGCGCGCAAGGCAACGGGGGCGGCGCCGATCAATCGGGGCATCCGCTATGTTGAGAGCACGCGGCATTATGTGGAAGTTGAGCATTACAGCTATCGCAAGCAGTTGGAGCACCTGATCACGTTGTTCGCGTGAGATTACGCTGGTGTACAGTGCCTGCCGTGCGACGGGTGGTACTGGCGGCAATATTTGTTTGTGGGCTGATCGTTTATACGATCACCCTAAACACGGATGTGCAAGCCGCTGATAGCGGTGAATTGCAAATCGCCGGCTGGCTGCTGGGTGTGCCGCATCCCCCCGGCTATCCGCTGTATACGATGCTGAACTGGTTGGTGGCACATGTGCCGATCGCCAATCCCTATGCGCGGATGTCATTTTTATCAGCACTGTTCGCGGCCGGGACGCTGACTCTTATTGGAGACGCCGTGATCGGCACGCATGAAGCGCACGCTTTCGGGGCTGGTGCACAACGTGATCGGCCAAATGGAGCCATTTTGGCAGCGGTCGCTTCCGCGGCGATCCTGGCCACCAGTACGACATTTTGGGCACAGGCGACGACCGTCAATGTGCGCAGCCTGACAGCCCTGTGCACGGCGGCGCTTTTGTGGGTTTTTCTTCGCGAGCGGCCGAACCCGATTGCTTTTGTTTTGGTACTTGGGCTGGCGCTTGGGCATCACGCATCACTGGCGTTTGTAGGAATTTGGCTCGGATTGATTGTGTTGGTGCGCTGGTTTCGCGAGGGGGGCCGCGATTCCCAGCCGCGCGCACATAGACTATGGTTGCGCGAGCTTGCGCTGGCGGTGCTTGCAGGCATTACAACCCAGGTTGTGTGGCTGTATTTGCCGATACGTGACGCAGCCGGTGCACGGTTTGCTCCCGGGAGTCTGGGCACGGTTGACGGGTTACTCTTTCACATCTTTGCGCGTGGTTTTGCGGGCGATTTGTTTGCGTTTGCCACGCCGGCGCTACTTTGGGACCGGTTGGCGCTGCTGCCCGGGCTGCTGCAGTTTCAATTTGGCTACCCGTTGCTTTTCGCGATGGCCCCATCTGCTTTGATTTTGCTGTTTCGCCGGCCGGTGCAGGCACTGGGATTGCTTGGTGCGGCGGTCGTTCACTTGTTTGTGGCGCTGACATACCGGGCGCCGCAAACAATGGAGTATGCCCTGCCTGCGTGGATCATCCTTGCGACGGTGCTGGGATTGGGGTTGCGTGAACTTCTGGTCTGGAATGGCGCCAGCAGGGGTGTGCAAATTGCTGGCCCGGTCCTGGCCGGGTTGGCACTGGGCGCGGCATGTCTGAATGGGGTGGCGCGCTATCCCAGCTTTGCGGAACTGGCCAGCTGGCACGATACGCGTCAGGCTGCCCACGGGGTTCTCGAAAACGCTGCGCCGGGCGGGAACGTATTGGCGCAGTGGAACGAGGCGACGCCGATGTGGGCACTTCAGGACATCGAGGGCTTTCGCCGCGATGTGACCGTCACCTATGTGCCGCCCGCGGGCGCACACGCGTATGAGGATACATTTGCAGAACGCGCAGGCGAAGCGGTGACAAATGGCCAAGGCGTTTACGCCACCAGTTTCTTTGCCGAAGCGTTTGCTTCGCACGGATTGTGTGCAATCCCGCAAAATGAGCTGCCAGCCTGGGAACTGTTTCCGTGTCCGGTCACATCCCCCAAACAGGCGGGCGCCATTTTTGATGGGCGAATTCTCGTGCTGAGCGTCAAACTACCCGAGAAAGCATACCTGGATAGCACGGTCGATGTCATTGTGACCGTGGTGGCGCGTGGTCCAATTATTGATGGCGACTCCGTTACCGTGCGCATCATGCTGCCGGATGGGCGGGTGGGCACGAACGTAGACTTTAGACTCGATCCGAGGCTTAACCCGGGACAGGTGCAATCCGTACGCAAACAGATGGCGTTACCGTCCTCGCGATTGGGCGGCGGCGCGGTACATATAGTCGTTGGCGCCTATAACGGAGACCGTCAATTTCTAAACGCGGGAGGCGGTGCGACTATTCCGTTTGCAACGCTTGAATTGGGGTCATCGAAGCCGGTCTTGATCCCGGCAAACGCAACTCGATTTGGCGATGCCATGGCCCTGGTGGGTGCGCACGCGTGGCGGGAAGGCGCCCGGGTTGTGATTGATTTGAACTGGCGGGCATTGCGCCCGCTTGATGTGAACTATAAGGTTAGTGTGCGGTTGGATGGAGAGGGGCTTTATTTGGGCCACGATTCCGAGCCGGCGCTTGGGGCCATCCCCACCTTGAAATGGATTGCCGGGAGCGAGGTTCTTGACCGGCATGTCTTTGATGTGGGGGCCAACCGGTCGTCATTGCGGGGCACCGTGGTCGTTTACAACGGAAATGATCGGGTGGTGCTGCCCATCATGTCGGGACATGCAGAGGATACCGAGGATCAGCCGATGTTCACAGTTGATCCGTGATAAACCTCAATATCAAGAACGCGGCGCTGATCAGCGCCGGGCTGGTCGTGGGCGCCACGGTTCGCGGCGGGAAACTGGTGCCGCGATAGCAGGCACTCGATCAGTGACAAGCGATGCCGAAAATGATTTTGGTTGCGCATGGTATAACTTGACCGAATGAACGCGACGGCCGTGACGAGCGCACACTGGGCACTGTCCCCGGTTGGGTTCTGGCACGTGGCCCAAGTTTGGCGGCTGGAACGAACCTGCTTCGGGTTGGAAGACGCTTATGATCCGTTTACCCTGCTGGGTCTGCTGGGGAACGGGCGCTATGTGCGTGTGCAAGCGCGGCAGAGCAACCGGATGATTGGCTTTGTGGCGGGGGAAGTGGAGACGCGCCGAGACACGGCCTGGATTGTCACGCTGTGTGTTGATCCTCAGAGTACCCGGCAAGGTATTGGCTCCGGCCTGCTGGCCGAGGCCGAGCAACAATTAGCCAAGCGCGTCAGCCGGGTGCAGCTTACCGTGCGCAAGAGCAACCACAGCGCGATTCGACTGTATGAGCGCAACCAATATAAGTGGGCAAGCACGCTGGCCAAATACTATCGAAATGGCGAAGATGGCTTGGTAATGGAAAAGCAGTTGTAGGGTGCTTGTATAATCGTTCAGCTTGAAACGTGGTGCCTTTAGCTCAACGGCAGAGCGCCTGACTGTGGCTCAGGAGGTTGTGGGTTCGAAACCCATAAGGCACCCTTAGTAGTTAGCAACCAGACTTGGCAGGTTTCTAAAACCAGGCGGCCTGGTTTTTTTATGGCAATTCTCAAACATTCCCCAGTCAAGGCGCTGCCCTTTACCAAGCAGCTTGGTTTCCGACGCACCATCAATCAACGGGTGGAACAATACTTCAAGGAGAACAACCTGCGTATGCGGGACGTGCCCCAAATGTATTTCAAGTCCATTATTGTTGCGCTCTGGTATCTCGCAACTTTTCTGCTGATTATTTTTGGCGGCTTCCCCTGGTATTTAAACTTTGTGCTGTACGTCGTATTCGCCTTTAGCATCGCAGGGATTGGCTTTAATATCATGCACGATGCCAACCACGGCGGATACAGTGCAAACCCGAAGGTAAACAAGATTCTTTCGCTGACCATGGAGTTGCTTGGGAGCAGCAGCATGCAATGGCGGCACAAGCACAATGTGCTGCATCACACCTACACAAACGTAGCCGGAATGGACGAGGATCTTGAGACCCAGGGCCTGCTGCGGTTGAGCCCGCACGATGAGTGGAAGCCCATGTTTCGCTGGCAGCATTTTTATATGCCGTTTGTATATATGCTGACCGGTTTTGGGTTTATTAATCGGGACTTCCGCGTGTACTTCACTGGTCGCAGCAGCGAGTGGCACGAATACCCCAAGATGAGCGCGGGCGACAAGGTTATTTTTTGGCTTGGTAAGCTGGTCTTCCTGTCCATGAACTTGTTGATTCCGCTGCTGTTTATCCCCTGGTGGCAGGCGGTGGCCGGATTCTTTATTTCGGTGTTCTCGGTCGGTTTGATTTTGGCGGCCATATTTCAGCTTGCGCACGTGATGGACGTAGCGACGTTTCCCGAACCGACGGGCGACCCATTGAAAATCGAGAATGAATGGGCGATTCACGAGGTGGAGACTACCGTCAACTACTCACCGGCCAACAAGCTTCTGAGCTGGTACGCCGGCGGACTCAATTTTCAAATTGAACATCATCTCTTTCCACAGATGAGCCATGTGCACTACCCCAGGGTCGCCCATATTGTGCGGCAAACGTGTGCTGAATTTGGCGTCAAGTATCAAGTGTGCAGCACGTATTGGGACGCGCTGAAGAGTCATGTCCATGCCCTCCAGAATCTGGGGCGTCCGCCCCTTCAGACGACACTTGGAGTCGTGGCCAAGTAATCTGATCGCCAAAGGCCATATAGCACCGAGTCATGGTTTATGCCCCGGTGCACGAAGTCATCTTTTAGAAAATGCTCAAGGGCGAAGCCCAGGCGCTCGGGTAGTGCGCGGCTGCGCTTGTTTTTCGCGGCGCATTGAATGACGATGTGGTCCATACCCAGACCGTTAAACGCATATCTGATCATCCATCGGCAGGCCGTAGAAATGAGCCCAACCCCGACATATGCATCATCCAGCCAATAGCCGATCTCACACTCGTGCTTTTCGTGATCGATTGAGCGGTACATGACGCCGCCGGCGGGCGTCCCAGATTTCCAAATACCAAGGGTCATATGTTCGCCAAGAGCGTGTTTGTCCAATCGGAGTTGAATCCAACTATGGGCGTCAGCCAGACTGTTAACCCGGTCAACCCACGGCAGGAATTCGGAGATGTTTGTCCGGCTGTGATTGATCACCGCGAGAAACGCAGGTGCATCCTGTATGGTCAAAAGGCGCAGTTCGGTGTCTTTATCCAGGTTGATCCGGTTGATCATGGGTGATGCTCACGGGTAAGTGCGAGGATTTGCGCGCTGTGGTTTGGATATTGGTTTGGCAAAGCGGATCGTTTGCGGTGTCTAGCATCGACTTCGATACATTTTAAGTGATGAGCTCTGGCAGTCTGCGTAGAGCCCATGTGTTGACGGCGCTCATATAATGTTTGAATGGCCGCGTGATGCTACTTCAGCGGCAGCGGCAGCGGCGGCCGGTCACGCCGAGCAAATTAACGATCACACACCAATGAAAATGCTGCTCATTCTCTTGATCCTGGCAGCGTCCGTATCGTTCAGACCGGCGTCTTATTTGCCGGTGACTTATGACGCCAACGGGTTCTTTCATCTGGATAGTGGTCAGGGTCCCTATGTTGGATACCGTCCTGATGGGTATAGCAGCGCAACTCCCATCAACCTGTTTGTATGGATGCATGGTTGCGGAGGCAACGCTGAAGGTGATCTTTGGGCCATTGCACCGCCGTCAACACGAGCCACGCAAACTTATATCGCCCTCTCCATCGGCGGTCGCGATGGCGATTGCTGGCACGTGGACACCGACTCGCCCAAGGTGTTGGCCGCAATCACCGATATTGCGAGGTATTTCAACATCAACGCGCGCCACGTTTACCTGGGTGGCTACTCGTCGGGCGGCGATATGACGTATCGGGTGGGTTTTCAGAACGCTGCGTTATTTGCCGGCCTGCTGGTTGAAAATAGCGATCCATTTCGAGACACGGGTGCAACTTCTACGGCGCTGATGGCCGCGGCTGCCTGGAAGATAAATGTGGCACACCTGGCGCATCAGTCTGACGCGGTATATCCCATCGCCACAGTTCGGACGGATTTGACAACCCTTGCTACAAATGGCTTTCCAGTAAGCGCACTGGAAAAGGCAGGGACGCATTACGATCCTGACAGTGGCCAGTTTGGAACGACGTACGACCTGATTCATTCGCTGTTGCCATTTCTGGATGCAGGCTGGGCATCTCCGATTGGCATTTCTGGCGAAACTCCGACAGTTACCACCGCGCCAACCGCGCATCCAACCAGCGAGCCAACTGGCACACCGGTAATCGGGTCGCATGGCAATCATTCCTTCCTGCCGCTAGTCGTTCTGAACTGATTATTACTGTCCGGAGTAAACTGTTTGTTTTGCGCTGAGCGCGGAATGTGACCCATGAGCCCCAAAAATCTAAGGGGCCCCGGGGCTTGGATCTTTGCCAACCGACCCGATTTACAGACGTTGCCACCGGCCGCCAAGGGAAACGAGGTGAACCTGCACGCCTGCTATTCCGTAGACACCCGACCCGGTCGCGGGCAGGTCTAATATGGCATGCCCGGGCTCGCTATGCTGCGCGTGGAGGCCGACCTGCGTCCGCAGGACCTCCTACATCTACCAGCGGGTAAGCTCAAGGATTTGTGCGCTGTAATTTGGATATTGGCTGAGCAGGGCCGCTCGTTCGCCATGCACATAGTCTTCGGGCTCAAAAGCCGGCGCCATTGTGGTGCCCAGCAAGGCGAATTTGCCACCGGCAATCAGTCGCGAGCCCTGCCAGACGCCGTGCGGGACACTTAATTGCACGTGTTGGTGTGCGAATAGATTCTGCCCAAGGGTGTGTAGTTGCATAGCTCCATCCGCGGTTAGCATGGTGAGCTGCACCGGATCGCCAAGATAAAAATGATATAGCTCGTCCGTTTTAAGCTTGTGAAGGGCTGAGAATGAATCCGGATGATCGGTCAGGAGATAGTAGATGGCTCCGCCAAAGAGATGGTTTGCAGAGTTGTATCGGTCTGGAAGCGCATTGCCGGCGATTGACTCGCTTGACCGATAGCTTTGGATGTAGTATCCGCCTTCCAAAGGCAGCGGCTGCAGCCCCAAGTGTTTTACAACTAATTCAGCGGTCAGCATGAGGTTAAAACGCGGGTGCAGCAGTCACACCGCCATCGACGACCAGGTTGATGCCGGTGACCCAGCGGGCGGCGGACGAAGCGAGAAACAGACAGGCATCCGCCACGTCATCGGGCAGGCCCAGACGATGTAAGGGCGCGCGTTCCTGCCAACGTCGGACACCATCCGGCCAACCTTGTTCGATCCCGTCGCGCCAGATCAAACCCGGTGAGACCGCGTTCACCCGAATGCCGTGTGTGCCCAGCTCGGCCGCCGCCGACTTGGTATGCATGATGACGCCCGCCTTGGCGGCGTTGTAGTGGCTGTGGCCCGGGGCGGTGTGCGTTCCCTCAATGCTGGCGATGTTGACGATCGCGCCCGCGATGCGCTGTGCGATGAAACTCCGTGCCGACGCCTGAGTGCACAAGTGAACACTGGTCAGGTTGGCGCTTACCACGGCATTCCAGTCGTCGGGTGACAGGGCGAGCAGCGGATTAACCGGATAGACGCCGGCATTGTTGATGAGCACGTCGAGACGACCAAACTCCGAAATTGCGCTTTCGATCAGCTGGTGAACTTGAGCTGCATCAGTCACATCAGCTTGAACAGATACAGCGCGCCTGCCAAGTCTATGAATCTGCGCTACAGTCTCCGCGGCCCGGCTGGCACTGCGGTTGAAGTGCACCACGACATCAGCGCCAGCCTCGGCAAACCGCATGGAAATACCCCGCCCGATGCCATCGCTGCCGCCTGAGACGATAACGGTCTTGTTTGCAAAATTTAGCAGGTCGTTGACAGAAGGCGAAGCCACATGACGAATTCTACGATCAACCGCGGGATATACGCGGCGAGCATGCAAAATTGAGCGAATGGATGCGGCGTGGTTGATCAGTTGCCTGGCTATATTTGTCGCGATTCCCTCTGTTGTTCCTGTCTGGGTGCCAAAGTAGATACCGATATTCACGTGATTGTTCCGTATGCGACAACGAACTGTCTTAACACGCTCTAAAATATCGTTGTGGATTCCATCAACCTCTCACAAGAATTTACCGCACACTTTCATCGCACGCCTTCGTTTTTGGCCCGCGCACCCGGTCGGGTTAATTTGATCGGTGAACACACCGATTACAACAACGGCTTTGTGCTGCCCATGGCGATCAATCGTCGCGTGGTGCTGGTTGGCGCACCGCGTTCGGATAGAGTCGTGCGGATTGCTTCGTGTAATTTTGGCAACTCGGGTGAGTTTAGCCTGGATGCAATCAGCAAGGGCGAGCCTGACTGGCTTAATTATGTGCGAGGGGTGGCCCGCACATTGACCGACTATGGCTATGCGCTGACGGGCTTTGACGCGGTAATGTGGGGTGATGTGCCGCCCGCCAGCGGGTTGAGCTCCAGCGCCGCGAGCGAAATGGCGACGATCCAAGCCTTTCTGGCGGCGGGCGTGCAAGCGGGATCACCGATCGAGGTCGATGGCATCAAGGCGGCCAAGATTGGGCAGAAGTGTGAAAACCAGTTTATCGGCGTGAACAGCGGAATCATGGATCAATTTATTTCTTCATTGGGCCAGCCCGGGCATGCGCTGAAGATTGACTGTCGCGACTACTCGTTCGAAGCGGTGCCCATGCCCGTAGGCGCAACCGTGATCGTGGTTGACACCACAGCGCCGCGCACGCTTGCCGGGAGCGCCTATAACGCCCGGCGCGCCGACTGCGAGGCGGGCGCGGTGATACTGGGGGTGGACAGCTTGCGGGATGTAACCATGGCGATGTTTAAGCGTCGACAGGCCGACCTGCCTACCGAAATCATGCATCGCGTTGCGCACGTGGTGCTCGAGGATCAGCGCGTGCTGGACGCCACGGCGGCCATGAAGCGGGGCGACCTTGAGGAGCTTGGCATTCTTATGTATCACAGCCACGAGAGCTTGCGCGATCTATACGAGGTGAGCAGCCCGGACCTGGATGCGGTCGTTGAAATTGCACGCGAGGCGGGCGAGGGCGTATATGGCGCGCGCATGACGGGGGCGGGTTTTGGCGGCTGTGCGATTGTGCTGGTTGACAACGCGCATGTGGATCGGGTTAGCGCGCTTCTGGCGGACGAATACCCCAAGCGAACCGGGCGGACTCCAAATATTTATCCATGTGTGGCCGCAGGTGGAGCCAGCTGGCAGGCGCTATAACTCAAGCTGCCTTGCCTTTATAGTCAAGGAAACGATAACCTACGCCGCGTTCGGTCATGATGTAGATCGGGTGGTTGAGATCGGCCTCAATTTTTTGCCGCAAGTAGGTAATGTAGAGACGCAGATATTGGGTTTCGTCGCGATATTCCCAGCCCCATACCTTGCTGAGCAGCTGCTCGTGCGGCACCACCCATCCGGCGTTTTGCACCAGGTGATATAGCAAGCGCCACTCGGTCGGGCGCAGCTTGATCGGCTTGCCATCAATGATCACCTCGCGGCGGTTGAAATCAATCTGCATCCGCTCATCAATTTTGATCGGCGCCTTGTCGATTTGGGAGGGCAGTTCCGAGCGCCGGATCACCGCCTTTACGCGGCTGACCAACTCTCGGGGGCTGAACGGTTTTGTAATATAGTCATCCGCACCAAGGTTTAGTCCCTTGACCTTTTCCTCTTCATCATTTTTGGCCGTAACCATAATCACGGGCACACTGCTCTCCTCGCGGATGGATGAGAGCGTTTCAAATCCGTCCATTTCGGGCATCATCACGTCCAGCAACACGCAGTCGGGCAGCATTTCGCGCACCCTCTTTACCGCCTCCAATCCATTTGGGGCGGATATGACCTGAAGCCGCTCCATCTCCAGGTTCATGCGGATAAAGTTGATCATGCGGGGCTCGTCATCGACCACGAGCACCACCTTTTGGTCTTGTTGCTGGGGAATTGCCATTGTTGGAATTGTAAAGGCCAAACCATTCTTCCACGCAAGGCATGGGGCCTTGGTATCCTGCTAGAACGATAGTTTGTCGGCGTAGGCTTGGGCGGATAGTGCGCCGCCGGTGGCGTGTTTTAGCCAGCCGCGCCAGTCTCGCGTGCCGCCGGGTTTGAAGCAGCGCTCGATTAGGAATTGACCCACAAGCGGGTCGCTGACATAGCGCTGTGGATCGCCGTTGCAGATCTGATGCAACAGGTGGTCGCGCAATTGGGCGGCTGCCATGTTTCCCAAAAGATAGTTGTGATAATAAACCGGGGCAACCCCAAAGTGAATTTTTGCGGCCCAATCCGGCGCGGCCCGCCCATCCGGCCGGTGCACGTGTTGATGGCGCTCAACATAATCCCACCAAAGGTTGTTCAAGTCCTGTTCTGGCGCCGCGTATAGCTCGCGTTCAAAATTGCTCATCACAAACACCCAACGGGTAAAGACCAAGCCGGCTGCGGCAACATCCGCGCGTAGCGTTGCCTGCAGTCCATCCGCTTCCGCGTGAGGCACGCCGGCATAGGTTGCCAGCCAGCTGGATTCATTGATCAGATTTCCAGACAGCAACGCCATTGCCTCGGTGGTTAGGATGTGGGCCTGGGTGCGAAGTAACCAGGGAAGCGCGTGATCCGTAAATTTTGAATAAACGGCGTGCCCGAATTCATGGAGCATGGTATCCATCCAGCGCGCATTGGGTCGCACATTGCATAGTGCGCGGATGTCATCCACGCGGTCGATATCTATGCAAAACGCGTGCTGATCCTTGCCTGGTCGTTCAAACAAATCACTGCGCGCGATCACATCATCAACCGGCATGCCTACCGCGGCAAAATATTTGGAGGTTAGTGCGACCAGGTCTTTTGTCTTGAAGTATTGGTCAAGGTTTACCACCGAGGGTGGCCCATCTTGAAAGAAGGGATCGGCGTAATGCCACGAGCGCAATTCGGCAACTGGTATGTGGAACCGCTTCGACAGTTGTTGGTCGAGACCGTGCTTGAAGCGCTGCCACGCGCCGGCGCTTGCATGTTCCAATTCGGCGAACTGGGCGAATAGCTCGGTTTCGTCGATCTCTTGCAAGGCCATTTGCATGGCGTAATAGTTGGTAAAGCCGACCTGGCGGGCCGCCGTGTTTCGAACCCCGGCGAGGTTCAACACGATTGGCGCAGCCTCGACGCCAATTTGCTTGCTGGCTTCCCATGCCTCGCGGCGTATTTCCGGATCCTCATGGGTGCGCAACAAATCGGTGAGGTCATTGTTGGTGACCTGGGCGCCGCCAACGGTGGCGCGGAATTTGGAGAAAGCACTGGTCAGTTGCACTTCGAGCTCACTCATTTGCGTCAGCAGGCTTGCGCTCACCTGGTTACCCTGAAGATCGTTTCGCAACAGGACCGCCTGGCGCGCAACCAATGGATCGGCCATCCCGGCGGGGTCTGAGTGCATCAACGCAAGGAGTGTTTTGTAGCGATCGGTGTCGCTGCTCCATGTGCGGATGGCATTTAAGCCATGCATCAGTGTTGCTTCATTCTCGTCTGTTGCGTGGGTGCTGGCGTTCCATTGCGCCAGCGCAACGGATTGCATCAGACCGGCATATTCGGACGACTGATTCTCCAAAAACTGTGCAAGAGTTGACATATATCAATGATTCTAGGACAAACGATCAGCCGATTAGGATCGATTCTTTGCGGCCCCTTTGGATGCAAAGTCAGGAGACCGACCCACCTGGAATATACTCGCACGCATGTCACGCGCTGAAGCCTTGTATCGCCTTCAAATGTTCGATCTTGATCTGGACAAGGCGGTGCGCCGGGCGCGTGAAATTGACGCGGCCATCAAGGACAGCCCGGCCGTAAGCCGTGTAAGAACCGAGTTGACCGCGATACAAAGTGTGGTTGCGCGGGCAACCAGCGAGCACCGTCTCATTGAACTGGACGCCCAGGGTGCCGACGAGAAGATCGCCTCCGAGGAAAAACGCCTGTATGGCGGGACCATCAAGGCATCCAAGGAAATGATGGATACCCAGCATGAAGTGGAGAGCCTGAAGAAGCGGCGCGCCGAAGTGGAGGGAAAAATGCTGGAGGCCATGATGGCGGTAGATGAGGCGCGGGTTACCGAACGGCGTCTACAAGCGGCGCTAAAGCAGGCGGAGGGCAAGTGGGCCGAAGACAATGTGGCGCTGAATAAAGAAATGGGCGAGCTGCGCACACGCTATGCAGGCCTGGCGGAACAGCGCAAGGGACTGATCAGTGCCATCCCAAAACCAGACCTGGACATCTATGCCCTGCTCCGCGCCAAAAAACCCAATGGCGTGGCGGTTAGTTTGATCAAGGCCGGAACTTGCGGCACCTGCGGCGAGGAGGCCAGCTCGATGCACATCCAGCAAGCGCGTCAGGGCGCGATCCTGGTTACGTGCAGCTCGTGCGGGCGCATCCTGCACGGTTGATGCAGCGGGCAGCTTTCCTGGCCGGGCTACGTGACAACTTGCCATTTATGCCGGGCACCATTGCGTTTGGTTTGCTGGCTGGCGCCGTCAGCGTGCAGAGTGGCCTGACCCAATTTCAAGCCATGTTTCTTTCCACGATTTTGTTTGCGGGTAATTCCCAGATCGTGGCGTTGCAGTTGTTTTCGGGTGGTGCGCCATGGATCATCGCGGTGCTGGCGTGCGGCGTGGTGAATTTGCGGCATGTGATGTATGGCATGAGCCTTGGCCCGCATGTGCGCGAGGCGCCGACCCGCTGGAAGCTCTTGATGGCGTTCCTCATGGTGGATAACGTGTATGGCCTATCTCATGCGCATTTTGCCGGAGACGGGCGCGGGTTGGACTGGGGTACCAAACGAGCCTATTATTTCGGCACTGCGTTGCTGGGATATGCAATATGGGTTGCGGCGTGCATTGCCGGAGCGGTACTTGGAACGGGAATTCCACCCAGTTGGCAATTGGATGCCATTCCCAGCCTCGGGATGATCGCGATTATTGTACCGAACGTCAAGGATTGCCCAGCGCTGCTGGCGGCGCTGGTGAGCGTGGTACTGGCTACTTTGTTGAATGACCTGCCCTTGCGCGTTGGCGTGCTTATTGCAGGGGGCGTAGCCATGCTGGTGGGCTTGGCCCTTGAGCAAGTGGCGCTTGACCGGGCGGAGCGAGGCACACGCCCATGATCGTCTGGGTGATGATTGCGCTTATGATCGCGGTTACCTTTGCCGAGCGCTACGTGATGCTTGAACTGGCCAATCGGGTGACATTGCCAATGTGGCTGCTACGCTCGCTGCGCTTCGTGCCCGCGGCACTTTTGACCGCGATTGCGGTTCCCAATCTGATAATTCGTGGTGGGTCGGTGGACTTGTCGCCCTTAAATGCACGACTACTCGCGGGCATTGTTGCCGCATTTGTCGCCTGGCGCACCCGGAATGTGATCTATACCATCGGAGCTGGAATGCTAACTATTTGGGTGGTGACGCTGTTGCAAGCCTCGCAAAGTTGATCGCGTTGATCGCGTCAGGCATCCAATCCGCCCCCCGATTTCCGGCGATTTTGAACCACAGACGCGATTTGTTTGGCCACCACGTTAGCTCAAGCGTGCCTTTGTGGTTTACACGTTTTAAGTGCCAGTGTACGCTATCGGGATACATGGAGACCGTGCCGCGCAACGTTATGGCCAGTCCGGCTGAAACCACGGCATGCTCAATGTTGGCAACAATATCAGTAATAGTGACACTGAGCGGCAGAACAACATCATGTTCGATCATCGCTTAACAAAAAAGCCTGGTGGGTTCACACCCACCAGGCTTTTGTAGTCGTTTGACTGGCTGATTACCAGCGGCTTCCGCCGCCGCGGCTGCCACCACGATCGCCACCGCGACCGCCTGCACCGCCACTAAAACCACCACGGCTGCCGCCGCGATCTCCGCCGCCGCCACCGCTGCTGCGACCAGCGCCGCCACCAAAGCCACCGGCTCGGGGCGCACCCTCTTCACGGGGGCGGGCCATGTTCACGGTCAAGGCGCGCTCATCGATCATCTGACCGTTGAACATCTTGATTGCCTTGAGCGCATCTGCCGCGGTTTCCATTTCAACAAAGCCGAAGCCCTTGCTGCGACCAGTGTCGCGATCCTTAATCACGGCCACACTCTTGACCGCACCGGCCTGCGCGAACAGAGTCTTCAACTCGTCCTCGCTGGTGTTGTACGACAAGTTCCCTACGTAAAGTTTCGATTCCATTTTGAGATATCTCCTGTGCTGCTGATTTCTTCCTAACTAATTTCGGGGTGCAGCACACTTACAGAAGCTACCTACCGGGCTGTTCGGACTAGAGGATCAGACGAAGCGACGTATAGTATACCAGAGTTCTGTTTTCCGTGAAATCAACGTGCTCGATCACGTACGACGTAGTGCGTGCCGGCTATTTCTTTATCAACGGAAAAAAGTACTTGTTTGGCACTATTTCAAATACGTCGGCTCTTTCCGCCAGAAGATTGAAGTGGTGTAACAGTAGGAGGCCGTGAGTACTATCTGGCTCACCCGGACGGGTAAATGCGGTTCCGTTTGCCAGGGTTGCGGGAATCGCGGCACCGGGCGTGTCGGACCACACTGGAGGCCGTCCATCGCCGTGAGAAATCTTAAAGGCTGGCGCAACCGGGTTGTAGCGCATGACCGGGGATTGATCGATTGCAAGCGATCCGCGACGGGCATAGGATACGACCTGCCAGTCAAACGCCTGGCCGGGCGCAAGCCCCAAGTCTTGAACCCGCACCGGCAACAGCATCACACTGTTGTGAAACAAAGGGATGTGCAGTTCGGCGGGTGATATGCCGTTTGTGTAGGTTTGCACTGTGCGGCCAAACGTATTAAGCCGCAAAAGGGCGGTCACAAAGACATCGTTTGGGTCGGTTTTGCCCGTCGCTCCAGCCTGGTTGTAGTCAAACAGCACATAATCGGCGGTGCCGTCACGGTTGGTGTCGATGTAGATGTCGAACTCAACATCCTGGGCGGTTGGTGTGGTCCAACTGGCCTTGGATGCCACTCCAAAGTAGAGCGTGCTGCTTAGAAAGTTTTGGGCAGGGGTGTAGTCGCTGTTGACGCCCGCGGCGCGAAGCTCGGCGTCGGCGGTTAGCTTGGTTTTGGCCGGGTCGGGCTGAAAGTAGGACAGCTCCAGCGCGCTCACCTCGCTGAGCTCGGCAATCGGGGCGGATCCCGAACCATGCACATCCCGCCCAGAAAGCACGACAGATGTCTGGCCCTTTGTATAAGTCACACCATGCATCGCGGATGCCGGGCGCACGGTGGCGTAGAGCGGAACACGCAAGTCGGGTCCGGTACCCTGCGCTGTCAGGAGAATTAAGCCGGTTTCTTCGCTCAGCCATTCACGTGGCAAGCCGGACTGGCTGACTGCCAACGTGGGGTCCTTGACATGCTGCAGTTGCGCGGGATTGACTGTCATATCAATTTGAACTTTAGCGCCAGCTACAGGCGCCAGAGAAACTAATGAGGGCGAAAGGGATATCGTCACGCCTGGCAATGGGTTGACGTTTGAGTATGCCAGGGTAAACGTAACCGGCTGCACCCCTTTGTTAGAAATAACCAACTTTCGCGTCTGGGTCAGCGGATCCAGAGCCTCGATGGCACCAAAGTTGATACTGATGCGGCCACCAGCAGCGTCGGCATAGGCCACTACCTCGTCGTCTATCGCGGTTGCGATATTAATGCGCCCGGCACCCATCCGGGTCGGGCTGTGCAGGGTTCCGCTATTGGTCGTCGTGGTTGTCACATTTGGCTGATACGAGACAGAGACATTGGCGGTATTCATTGCCAGCGCCTTTAATTCTTCCGGGCTCCAAAATGGGTGTTGCTGCTTCAGTATGGCCAGCTCACCAGTGACGTGTGGGGCAGCCATGCTAGTGCCGCTCAAGCTGAGTCCGCCTGACCCGCTGCCACTGCGAGCTGAGAATACCGTTTGACCGGGTGCGGCCAAATCCGGTTTGAGCACAAAATCCCCCAGCCGCACGCCTCGGCTGCTAAAGGCTGTGCCGGTATTCGTGCGTGCGGTATCGGTATAGCGTTGACTGCCATTAAAGTCCGGGCCAAGGACGACAGTAATCACCTCGCCGGCGATAAGCGCCTGACGCACGAGGTCTCCGCTGGTTTTTGGAATGATCACGCTTGGAATTAGACCGGTGCCTCCGATGGTGATATCCAACAGAGGCAGATCATGCGCCAGAACAACTCCTCGGGCGTGGGCAACTGCGGCATTCCCTACGCGGGTTGCGCTGCCACATTCGTTGTCGCCATCGACATGCGTCCAGTTTAGAAATGCGATGTGACCGCTGATGACCTGGGTATCGGTAATTGTAAAACTGGCACATCCGCTCGCGTTGGTGATGGGATAGGCCAACGTTGCCGTGACGGTGCTGGTTGGAACTTTGTAGGCAAACAGCGTGCTTTGAGAGGCGGGAAGGACGCCGTCACTGATGAGCCGGCTCCCGGATATCGGCAGGCCGTCCATGACGTCCGTACTGTCCTGGCTGGCGGCGACGGCAATTACCCGATCAGCCACTGCGGGCGAACCACCAACGAAATTTGTATCTCCCGAGTTTCCGGCACTTGCCACGACAACCACGCCGGCAATCACGGCATTGTTGGCTGCAACTGCGGTGGGGTCGTCCGCCGCGCCATAGGTGGACCCCAGGCTGAGGTTGACCACGTCAAGGTGGTCGGAGAAGTCGCCATCGCTGTTTGGGTCCACCGCCCACTCAAGCGCGGCATCCGCCATATTGGTGGTGCCAAAACAGCCAAATATTTTGAGCGCATAGATGCGTGCACCCGGGGCAACACCCGGGCCGATCCTAAACTGATCAAATGAAATTCCGGATGTATATGGGCCGCTATAGGTTAATCCGTTTTGCAGGACGCCAAGCCCAGCTGCTGTTCCGGCCACGTGCGTGCCATGACCCTCGCAATCCATCGGGTCGGGATCGGGCACCGGAGTGCTGCTGGCGCCGAAGCCATCCGCGTTGTAGCTGTCGCCGACAAAGTCCCAGCCGCCTACCACGTGGGCACCCGGGAATCCCGACACGTCGTTGATCACTTTGGTGTTATTGGTGAAATACAAGCTTGTCGTAATCGCACCCGGCCCGCCAAAGTCGGCGTGAAGATAGTCGACTCCCGTATCGATGATGCCGATGGACACGCCCTGCCCGGTCAAACCGCCCGCTGCACGCCAGGCCTCGGGCGCACCCACGAGTGGCACGGTAACGGCGTTGTCGAGCGCCTTTGGCACCAAGGTATGCACCGCGACTACGCCCGGGATTTGGCGCACGGTCTCTAGCTGGCCGGCATCGATCATCGCGGCGATGCCGTTGTACACACGCTGATTGCGAAAGAGCAGGGTGGTCGCGGCCGGCAAGCGGGCGAGCACGGCTTGTTGTTCCGCTTCAATTGAAGCCAGCTGGGTGCGCGTCGCGGCGGTGACCGACTCGGCTGTGGCGGCGCGCCCGAGCTTCGGTTGGCTGGCGCGGGCGTAGGTCACCGCTGCCGGTTCGTTGCCCAACTCTAACAGCAGGGAAATCCGGCCAGACGCTGATGTACCGGTGACATTGTTGGTATCGCCAAAGGTTGATGCTGGTGCAGCCAGGAGCCCGCCAAGGCTTGACCGGCTATTTGGTGAAAGATTCCAGCTGGTCTCTGGCTGCGATTGTTGGGCCGCAACCGGGCTCGCCAGACAAACCATGACCAGACCGGTGAACCACGGGAACGGTTTCATGAATCGCGGAAGATTGTACGTTGGGGCGTCTGTCGCTTAGCCGTAGCGGTGACCAAATTGTTCAAGTTGACAGACTTCTGCATCGGGTTACACTTTGTAAGAATGTTTCGACCGCTGCATCTACCATTGTGGTTTGTCGCCTTGATTGCTGGCGTCGTGCTCGCAATTTTCCCGGCTATTGGCTGGTCACCTGTTCAGGCGGGCACTGCGCCACGCGACGCTATCGCGCAGACGCAGGTTACGGATACGCCTACGCCTACGCCGGCGCCGAGCTGCACAGGATCTAATGCTTGCGTAAGCATTAGCAGTGCATTGATCGGTCAGGGAAGCTGTAACGGAGACAATTCGTGCAATCATGCCCATGAAGTGGGGAGTTTTTCGTGCAACGGCTACTCGGCGTGCGACAACACGAATAACCCAATTGGCAACAACTCTTGTAATGGCCCAGGTGTTTGTTCCATGGCAGGTGGTACTGTTGGTAATAATTCCTGCAATTCAACCGGCCCAAAATGCCAAAACCATTTTGGCACGATAGGTGACTGCGTATTTAACGATTCGCCTCCCGCCGCATGCATCACGCCCACGGCAACCGGCACACCAACCGAAACGCCAACGGCTACGGCAACCGAGCCGCCCACTGCGACGCCAACAAGCACTGCTACTGCAACCTCAACAATGACGGCCACCGCGACCGAAACGCCAACGGCCACTGCGACCGAGCCGCCCACTGCGACGCCAACAAGCACTGATATTGCCACCTCAACAATGACGGCCACCGCAACTGAAACGCCAACGGCTACGGCAACCGAGCCGCCCACTGCGACGCCAACAAGCACTGCTACTGCCACCTCAACAATGACGGCCACAGTGACCGAAACGCCAACGGCCACTGCGACGGTCGCGCCTAGTGCGACTTCGACCGCGACGCCACCGCAAACTGCGACGGTTGCGCCAAGTGCGACTTTGATCGCGGCGCCAACGCAAACTGCGACGATTGCGCTTAGTCCCACAATGACCGCAACGCAGACACAAACTGCGACGGGCACCGCAACTCCCACCGGAACCGAAACGGTCACGCCAATTGCAACTGCGTCCGAAACAAGTACGCCCGTACCATCCGTTATGCCAACTGTCACTGCGTCTGCGACGCACACGCCAACGAACAGTTCCACGGTCACATCGACGCCGGTTATGACGCCGACTGCCACGCCATCTCCCACTTCCACGTCGTTGGCAACGCTGACGCCGACCGCCACCGGTTCACCGGTCACGTCCGTTTTGATCTATCCGGACGCGGGTGCAACCTTGACCGCGACCAATATCCTTGTCGAGGCTCCAACCGGTGCAGTCACGCAGACCATAACATTGATGTATAGCCCGGGCGGCAGCACGGCGGAACCGGCTCCATCTGGAAATTATGTCTCCGCGGGCATTTCGTTCACGATAACAGCATTCAGCGCTGGGTCGCCGATGACTGGCGTGGTCTTTGGAGTGCCTGTTACCATAACGCTCCACTATACGGATGCGGATGTGCAGGGACTGGATCAGTCCCGGCTCCAGGTTTTCTATCTGGACAATTCGACGCACACTTGGAAGACCGACGGCATTGTCATTGTTGATCGCGATGTTGCCAATCACCGGATTGTGTTTACGATCAAACACTTAACCAGGTTTGGGCTGTTTGGCACAACCGGTAGCCAGGTATTTTTGCCTATGGTCGGGCATTAGGACAATTTGGATAGAAATTGCCGTACCATGTCACATTCATTTGAAGGTACGTGGACCTTGATACTGGAGTTGTCACAGTATCAAATTGGTCAACCTCCGCTAAAGGGAACTTATACGATCAAAACCGAAGGTAATCAAGCCGACTTTACGGTGGCCTGGGTTGGCAAGCAGGGTGAAAGCAAGCAACGTACTACGTTTGGCGGCGTCATGGACGGCACAATGGTTTCAATGTCGCCGTCCGTTCAGAACCCAAACGCACCCGACTCGTTTAACGTCATACGCGTTGACGACAGGACGTTGAATAGCAGTGCGTTTCGGCAAGGGGAGCGTATTGCGTTTGCGTGCAGGATTGCTTCTTACGATGGCAACTTGCTGTCTGTCATGCAGGAAGGACGGCTTCCCGACGGTGGTGTATTTCGAAATTTTCAGGTGTTGGGTGGAGTCAGGGCTATCGCCTGAATATTTCGGAGGAACGCATCATTATTGTGGGTCATGACCCGGCCGGTGCTGACTGCGAGTGCCGTTGAAACGGCCCGGACGTATCGGAGGAGTATGCGCCGGCTCAGGGCGAAACAAGGCGTTTTCGGGCAGCGCGCAAAGTGACATTTGATGAGTCCCGCGCGGAGGCAGGACCCTGAGTCGATGGTGCTGGCATAGATTAGGCATACTGGTCGACTGACCAGTTTGGACTGGGCCGGCCGAAGGTACCTGTGGCACATAGCGATGCCTAAGCTTGACGAAGCGAGGTAACCAAGGAGTCCCATGAAACAAAGAACCATCAATATCGTCGTCAGCTTCCTGGCGATATGCAGTTTGATAGCTGGCGGAACCGCGCTTGTGCGCTCCGCACCCGTGCCGGATGAGTTGCGCGCTGCCCGAACGCTGGCGCAGAGTGCGTCGGACGCGGCTGCTGCGGCAGCGGAACAGACGAAGGCGGTTCAGGATAGCCTGGTTGCAACGCATCTTGGTCCAGCACACAAGACCGATGTACCCAATGTGGCGCACAATCCGACTGATTTGCCGGGACCAATTTCGCGCTCTGAGCCAACCACAGTTCAAATCACGCTCACAACGATGGAGCTTACCGCCGAGCTGGCGGATGGCGTGACGTATGATTTTTGGACATTTAACGGGACTGTACCCGGCCCAATGCTGCGTGTCATGGAGGGTGATACGGTCCTGCTGACCTTGGTGAATCCGGCGACCAGCAAGAGTGGTCACAACATTGACCTGCACGCCGTTAACGGACCCGGGGGCGGCGCCGCAGTGACCAACGTGGCGCCAGGCGAGACCAAAAGCTTTACGTTCAAGGCGCTTAATGCCGGTGCATTTGTCTATCATTGCGCATTTTCGCCTCCGATGCATCACATCGCTCAGGGGATGTACGGCGCGATCATTGTGGAGCCCAAAGGCGGGTTGCCCAAGGTGGATCGAGAGTTCTACGTTATGCAAGGCGAATGGTATACGCTGGGCAAGACCGGAGAAAAGGGGCACGCCGGACATAGTACCGACAAAGCGCTCGCTGAGCAACCGGATTACATTACGTTCAACGGGCATGTCGATGCGCTGACCAAACTGTATCCATTGGCGGCGAACGTGGGCGAGAAAGTCCGCATATTTTTTGGAGTCGGCGGCCCGAACACAGGATCAAATTTTCACGTTATCGGTGAGATTTTTGACAAAGTCTATTCCGGTTCAGCGGCGACATTTACGGCCAACGAGGAGACTTGGTATGTGCCACCGGGCTCGGTATCCACTTTTGAGATGAGTCTGAATGAACCGGGGTCCTATACGCTCGTTGATCATGCGCTATTTCGCGTGTTGAAGGGCGCTGCGGGGAGTCTAAAGGTGAGCGGCGCATGGGATCCGACGACGTTTATGCCGCAGGCGGATGGTATGAGTCACTAATTGGTGTGGGCGGTCCTGTTGCACGACGCGAGCGCAGCACATGCCGCCAAGGCCCCGAACGATATGAGGAGACCGCAATGCGCCACCAAAGCCAATCAAATCCGCCGTCAGCCGCGCCATCACTATGGCACGGCTGGCCATGGCCAATGCGTGTCCCAAAATACCCCGACTGGGATTGCGCCTCCCTGAAGCCAGCGAAAATACGGTTCCGCCATCAACCGAATTACAGCACCTGATCTGCCCTGACTATGCCATGCTCTGGCTGGCACTTAACCAACCACATAATATTAAGGATAGCCTGACCCGCCTGCACCTTCACCACAGGGCTCATACGGGCAGCTGAACTTGGCTGGTAACCCCTAGTCGATTACAATCAGAGCAGGCAGGAACCTTTGTCATCTTCTCGAATATCAAGCATTCCTCGTGCGGTCGCACGTCCTGCAGCATCAGCGCAATTGTTGTCGCTGCCATTGTCGTTTGAACTGGCATTGCTGGAGGTATGGCGAAACAAGAGCCGGTTCTTGCTGATCAGCACGGTCGTGGCGTTTATTACGTTGCTCGTTCTGTTTACGGCCGGTCTGGCCGAAGGGCTGGGGTTGGGTAATCGGGAATACATCCAGAACCTCAGGGCCGACGCATTGGTTTATTCGGACAAATCCGAGCTGTTTGTGTCTGCCAGTCGCATTACCCAGAAGACATTGCGGGATCTACGGAATATTTCCGGGGTTGATGCCGTGGGTGCGATTGCCTGGGCTCCGGTCGCACTGGTAACTGCGAACAACTCTGTCGGTGTGAAAGTTCAACTTGGCGGCGTTATTCCTGGTCAACCGGGCGAGCCCGAGGTGGTGGAAGGTTCGCAATTATCTGGAAAGCGCGAGAACGTGGCAATTATTGACCGAAGCACGGCCATTCGCACCGGGTTGAAGCTGGGTGACAAGTTTCAAATACGGTCTGTGGTGGCGCGCAAGGATGAGCTTTATGAGTTCACCGTCGTGGGTCTTGCGGGAAGCCAGCAATACTCATTGCAGTCCACTGTGTTTGTGCCATACCAGTCCTGGGAGAAGTCTCGCCCGCGGGCGCAGCTTGAAACAGATGTGGATGCAATCGTGTTCAATTTGGGTCTGGTGAGGCTCTCCGATCCGACCAACGCCGCTTCCATGCGCCGGCAAATCGTGCAATCTGTGGATGAGGTTCTCGTTGTCGACAAGCAAACTGCCTGGGAAAACACACCCGGCTACGGCCCGCAGCAGAGCACGCTGTCCCTGCAACGCGGCTTTACACTGCTTATTGCCTTGATCGTCGTTGGAAGTTTCTTTCGGATTCAAACGCTGCAGAAAGTGGCGCAGGTGGGTGTTTTGAAAGCGATTGGTACACGCTCCGGAACCATTGTGCTCGCATCTCTGATCCAAATATTTGCGGTCACGGCGATCGGAGTGCTATTTGGCGTACTCGCAACGCTTGGGCTGGCAGCCGTTATTCCGCCAACCGTACCCATTCGATTCGATGGCAGTACGTTTGCATCAACCGTGGTGCTGATGTTAATGATTGGACCTCTGGGTGGTTTGGTGAGTGTGCAGGTGTTGCTGAAGACCGAGCCGCTACGCGCGCTGGGGTTGGCATCGTGAACACCGATTCCGAGCCCATACTTGAAACGCGTGAGGTTTTAAAGAGCTACTCCAACGCTGGCCAGATCATACAGGCGGTTGACCATGTGTCGTTCGCAGTCAGGCCGGGCGAGTTTGTGGCATTGGTGGGCCCAAGTGGAAGTGGCAAGACCACCCTGTTGGCACTGTTGGCCGGGTTGCTGCAGCCGACCAGCGGCGAGGTTCAGATTGGTGGTCAGCAATTGTCGAAGCTGAACGATGCGCAGCGCACCCGGTTTCGTGCGCAAAAAATCGGGTTTGTGTTTCAGGCCAGCAATCTGGTGCCGTATCTCACGGCGCAGGAAAACGTGGAGTTGATGTTGAAGCTGAACGGCACCCTCACACGTGAACGCGCCGCAAGGGTGCGTGAACTATTGGCCAGGTTGGGTCTTGAAACACGGCTAAAGAACCTGCCAGCACAGATGAGTGGCGGGCAACAGCAGCGCGTTGCCATCGCCCGCGCTCTTGCGCATCAACCGGACGTGGTGCTCGCCGATGAACCAACCGCCAGCCTGGACACCGAGCGCGCATTCCAGGTGGTTCAAACGTTGGGCGACCTGATACACGAGCAGCAACGTGCCGGAATCATGGTAACCCATGACCTGCGGATGTGCCGTTGGGTGGATCGAATTGTGCGGATGACGGACGGCAGGATCGCCGAGGTCGTTGATTCACCGCAAGAAATATTGGCGTTGAGCACCACGACACACTGAAAAGGATAATTGATGGATAAGAGTTTCGCGAGCAACATAACCGGACAATTGTTTGCGAATAACCGGTCATGGGCGGCCGAAATTGAACGGCGCGCCCCCGGCTTCTTTCGCAAGCTGTCCCTACAGCAGTCGCCCGACTATTTGTGGATTGGTTGCTCGGACAGCCGTGTGCCAGCCAACGACATTGTGGGCCTGCTCCCGGGTGAGCTGTTTGTGCATCGAAATATTGCGAACGTGGTCGCGCATACCGATTTGAACTGTTTATCGGTTATGCAATTTGCGGTGGATGTGCTTGGGGTAAAACACATTATTGTGTGCGGTCACTACGGCTGCAGTGGCGTGCGCGCGGCGTTGACCGGCCAACGGGTCGGCTTGGCTGACAATTGGTTGCGCCATGTCATGGATGTGCGCTCAAAATTTGAGACTCGTATTGAGGATATCAAGGCCGTCAAGGCGGACGGCGCGGCGCTCGATTTGCTGTGCGAGCTAAACGTGATTGAACAAGTGTCCAATGTTTGCCAGACGTCGATTCTGGCGGATGCGTGGTCGCGCAAGCAGGCAGTCGAGGTTCACGGCTGGATTTATGGTCTGCATGATGGCTTGTTGCGCGATCTTGGTATCACCGTTGGCAGTTCCGATGAACTGGCGGGCGTTTACGAAGGCGCGCTGGCAAAGCTTTGAGCACGGCGGGCTGATCCCATCTGTACCGCGCGCAATTGCATCTGCGCACACGGCGTATCCGCCCGCCACGACACGCAACTATGTTTTAGCGCGTAACGGTAAACAACGCGCCATCACCCCGGCCAAATACTTCAGGGAAGTATTGCTCCTCGGCGTGGGTTGGGATCACGTTGAATGATCCGGCACTGGTTGCGCGCATTGTGTAGCTATAGGAATAGACGCCCTTTGGAAGGTATCCGGCAAACAGCGCGATTCGGTCGTCTTTGAGTTCGCTACGGGTATACCAGTTCCACCAAAAGTAATACGGTCGATACGATGACAATGCCGGGCCGCCGGGCGCGCCGCCAGGTGCGAGTCCCGGCTTTGCCGCCAGTTGGCTGGCTGTGGCCAGACTACTGTCGATCAACTCCGCGCCGGCCGGCAGGAAGTCTTCAACCTGCACATAGCTCAGGTTGGATGGCGCGATCAGGGTGAGCTCGGCTCGCACATCCTCACCGAGCTTGGCGCTGGTGATGCTTGGGCATTTGGCCCCGTCGGTGCAGCTTGCACTTACGTATCGCCGCTGCACATTAATACCGCGATCCACGGACTTTACGCCGGGCACCGGCAGGAACGCACGCAGGTGAGCGGTGTAATACAGCCGTCCAGGTCCTTCTCCGCGGGTGACCACGAGTTTGTTGGCAGTGTCCTTTATCAAGGTCGCAAGGGGCAGACTTGTAACCGAGCCGCGCTTGATGGTCTCGGTTGTGGCACGTGCTTTTGCAAGTTCCTTGTCGTTCAACGTTGCGCCAAAGTCAAAGTCCGCCTTTAGCTCGCCGGTCGCGCGCACCCATTCCGTTAGCGCGATCATCACCCAGCTGGTTTCGTAGGTGCTGCGCCAGTGGCCCTCGGCGGTGCGCTCGGTCATCAACCAGCGCACGGCATTGGTGCTTATGGCGTTGGTGCTGTCATACAGCGCATGCGCCAGGATGACCAGGGCGGTGCTGCGCGTATCGCTATTCATGGCCCAAACGTCCGGCTGGGATTCTTCCCAATGCGACCCTGTCGCACTTTGCACCACTCTGCCGTTTATGTCCGCAAGAAGCGTCTTGATGCGCGCATCTGTTTTGCTGGCACGACCCAGGCTAAGCGCGAGGAGCGCCTTGCCGTGGACGCCGAGAAGGTCACGCTTCTCGTAGAGTTCTCCGGTGCGTTTATTGTCCGGCTTGCCACCTTCGGCCAGCACCATCAGCGCATAGGCCTGTTGATTCAGCTCAAAGGTCTGACGCAGGTCGGCGGTGTTGCGCAAGGACGACTGAGCATAGTTCAGCGCGCGCTGGATCACGTCCGGGCGGACCTCAAAACCGGCATTTTTGGCCCGTTGCATTCCAAACAACACATACAGCGTGGTGTGCGGGTTGCTGACCCGTTCCTTGTACCAGCCCCAGCCTCCATCGGAGTTTTGTAGGCTATAGAGCAGGCTCAGAGCATCACTAGTGCTTGCGCGGAGTTGGCTTTCCAATCCGCTGTCAGCCTGACCAAACTCGCGCAACAGCGCAAAGCTGAGCACGTTGGCCAGGAAGCTGGACATGACCGATTCAGCGCTTCGATAAGGATAGGCATCCAGATAGTTCAGGCCGGATTGAATCGAAGCAACCAGGCTGGGTTCGAGGCGGACGGATAGCGTTCCCTGGGTTGCATCCATGTTCGGCGGTAGTACTACGAGCTCCGTGCGACTGCCACTGCCGTCGAGCACACCGGCGGTTCCCACAGTTTCTTGGGAGGAATACTTGGAAACCTTGATTCCGCCGCCTGGCGCGGTGCTCAGGCGGGGTCTGGATGCATCACTACCGGCGGCACCGCGGACTTCGAATATTACGTCGACCTGCGGCGCATCCAGGACAAGAGCGGTCCACTTTGCCAACGCCTCGCCGTTCGCGGCCACGTTGACCGACGTAGTGACGGGCGAGGTCAGGCTCAATCCGCTACTTTGTTTTAGTGATACATCCGTCACCTGCGTGGAATCGGTGTTGTTGTTGACGATTGCGCTGAGCTCGACCACATCACCCACAACCAGGAATCGCGGGGTGACCGGGCGAATGAGTAGCGGCTTGCTAACCTGCACATCGACCAAGCCCTCACCCACCCGGGTGGCGGCGTCCAGACCCACTGCGCGCAACACCCAGGTGGTGAGGTTATCCGGCAGCTTTAGCTGGACGATTGCCTTGCCCGCGGCGTCGGTGTTGAGGGTTGGGCTCCAGAATCCGGTATCTGCGAAGTTTTCACGCAATGCCGGTTCGTCGGCCTGGCTGCCAGCATCAACGCCGTTCTTGGCACGGGCGACCCCGGATGGTGCAGCGGCAGCCGGTGCAATTGGTGGTGCCGCACCTGCCGAACGTGTGGTTAGCACCGCCGCATCCTGAGCTTCCGCCGGTCCGCCGCCAAGCCCACCCACATCTTCGACGACCCGGGCCAGCATGTTTAGCAAATTAGCGGTTTGAACCTGCGATTCGCGCCGACCGTAGAAGCCGGTCAGGATGGCATTAGTTGAACGCGGGCGCAAATTGAGAATACCTTTGTCAACCAGATCCAGGGCAAATGAACCCTGAACCGGTGCCCCTGCCGAATCCAGTACCGTCAGGGTATAAGTGACAGTCTGTCCGGGTTGCACCAACTTGGCAGACGGCACCAAGGTAACCGCCAATTTTTGTGCAACGGGCGCCACTTCCAATTCAAGCGTCCCCAATTGCGCAGCCGGTGGCGCGGTTCCGTCAGCACCCTTGAACAGCGCCACGCTTACGAATACGTTTGGCGCGTGTTCGGGTCCGATTTGAAGATTGTAAACAAAGGAGTTGGTGGTCAGTTTGATGACTTCATGCTTTAGGATGTGTCCACGCTCGATGGTCACCAGCGCGTAGTGTGCTCCGGCAAACGGGGAAGGGATCAATATTTGCGCGGTTTCGCCGGGGGCATAGCTGGTCTTATCACTGATAAGGTTGATCGTATTCTCCGCGGCGCGAAACCAGGGCACATAGTCAGGTCCACTGACCCAGATTGTGCGGCTGCTTTGTTGTATTTTGCCGCTTTCATCTTTGATGCGTGCTACCACGCGATAACTGCCTGAAGTGGCCGGCACAAAGGTTGCAGTGGCCTCGCCGCGCTCGTTGGTCGTCGGCGTGACGGTGCTGATCAACTCATCCTTGGCTGCACTGCTCCAGCGATTGCTGGCCTCGTCATAGGTGCTGACCCACTCCCTGCGAACAATGGCTATTTCAAGTTGCCTGCCGGATTGTCGACGCCCATCCCAATTAACCGCAACCAGCTCAGCTGTGGCCACTGTTCCAGCCTGGATAATAGGGCTTGGCACTGCGACGCCGACATAGTATGCCGCAGGGTGCACGGTTACCTGGGCGCGCCCGGAGATGCTTTGGTTGTCAGCGCCGCTGACGCTGGACTCAACGCTAAATTGCACCGTGCCGCTGTAGACCGGATCCCTGCCACTATTCGTTGGATCAGTACCAGGCAATCGTAATTCGGAGCTCACGGGCACCGTGAAGTAAAACTTTCCCGCTCCGTCCGTGGTGCCGGTCCCGGTGGCAATCGGTCGATTGGTTTGCGCACCTCCGGGGAAGGGACCACCGAATCGAATGTAGCCCCACGGAGATTCATTGTCTTCAAACGTAAATTTGTCAAGCTGCGGCGGGTTGAAGCCGGCCCGGCTGGCAACCACGTTCCAACTGACCGGCACGTTGCCAAGACCGCCGCCGCTAAGATACTGCGCGCTTGACGTCACATCCAACGAGCTACCGCGGACGGTTTGGCTCAGGTTGGGCGTCACCGTAACCTCATACTCGGGCGGACGATACGCCGCAACCTGGAAACCGGTGTCGGCCACCGCCGGACCGCCCGGCATCACAAGCGAAACACGATAGTTCCCCAAGGGTGCGCTGGCGGGTAGGTCGAGCTCGGTATCGGCGCCGCCCAAGCTATCGAGTGTCACCTGCTTGTTCAGGATACTCTCGCCGCGTGCGTTGCTAATCTGAATTGAGGCTGCACCGCTGGCGAGACCAAACTTTACGTCATCTTCGGTGCGCAACCAACTCTTGACAAACACCTTCTGACCCGGGCGATAGATGCCGCGGTCGGTATAGATAAATCCGCGCAGGCCGTCCTGGGTCAGACTCGTTTCAGTCGCGCCACCGCGACCTTGTATGACCGGGCGTGCAACTCCGCCACGAAACACAGGGAACGGGGTGCCGCCGCCAAAGGCCTCGTTGACCAGGGCGAAGCGACCTTGTGACACGGCAAAGAGATTGCCGGCATTGAGAGGACGCTTATACCCGACAGTGGCCACGCCGGTTGCATCGGTGCTTCCTGCACCCAAATCAACCAGCACTGGCGCGCCCCCATCATACCGGGTTGCATATACTTTGATCGCCAACCCGTTGATTGGCTCACCCGTGGTCAGGTCAGTGGCCCAAATCAATGCGCCCGCGGGTTCCCCCTTTAGAACCAGGTTCAAATCGCTTACGATCAACGTAACAGTCTGAGTGCGGTATGGCTTCTCGTTGGCGGGAAAATCTGAAGACGTCAGTCGCAGTTGATACAGCCCCGGAGCAAGACGTCCCTCGCCTTCGGCAAACGTGATCACCGTGCGCTTTTGTTTGTTGAGGTCGCCTCCAGCTACGTTCACGCGCCAGCTTCGGACCCTGTTGCCCGGTGGCGCTTTGTCTGGTGAACCATATAAATTGCCATCCGTGGTCGTGATATCAAATTTGTAGAGTTCCAGATCAATACTGTTTACATTGTTGCTCAACGCAACGGCGCGGGCCGGATTGTTGGCGTTAAACAGCACCACATTTCCGGGGATGCTTAGTCGTGCGTTAGGAGGCAGGTTGCCCGTGCGGAATTTCACGGTTGTCGCATCCCCCACCGTGTTGCCCAGCCCATCGCGGATCCCGGGAGCGATAGTCACGACATAGTCAGTCGCGGGCTCGGCGGGATAGTTGATAAAGAAGGAGTTGGTTGACGCGTCAAAGTAGGTATACATGCGCGTGACCGAAACAGCCGGTGAAAATGTGACGTGGGGCATGACCGTGTCCGGGTCGATCGGGGCATTAAATGCAATTTGAAAGCCGTTGTATGGTTGTACATCGCGCGCACCGGTGGCGGGCGTCGTGCTTGTGATTTTTGGCAGAGGATAGGTGGTGAATGTGCTCCTAAATCCAGTTGTGCCGCCCACACCACCACTGATGCTCTTGACGCCGGGCTGAAGCTGGATGGAATATTGGGTATCGTAGGCCAGCCGGGCACCGGGCGTGAAGGTGAGCGTATTGCTTACCACCGCAAAGGAACCGGCCACCGCGCCACCCTTTGCATCCAACAGCGTAAAACTAGATTGTGCGGTTGCGGTGTCAATGTTTTGATTAAACGACAGCACGACAGGTGTGTCCACCCGGGCCAGACCGCGCCCAGGGCTGCTACCGGACGTGGTTGCAGGTTGGGGGCTGACCGTTATCACTGTGGGTGCATCTGTTGAAAATGTCCAAACATAGTCGCCGGCCATGGGCACGCCATCGGTATCCTTGGTCCCCGCCAGAACCCGACCGGTATAGACCGTGCCACCGGGCAGGGGAGCCTTGGGGCGTATGACCAGGACACTGGTGTTCAACCACTCATACGCGCCATCGATCAGCGGGTCAAACGAAACGGTTTGCTTGCCATCATCCGGGGTGCGTCCGCTCAAGGTGGCCAGGGCCACTACCGGGCGGTTAAACATCACGGTGATCAGAGTATCAGGCAGCACATCCTTTGCATCTTTGGACGGGATGGTCTGCAGCACTTCAAGACCACCTTGCGCGACCACCCGAATCTGGAACGGCTCACGCAAGGTGGCGCCCGAGGTGTCCTGGGCGCTTTGCTGAATGCCCACGTCGATCGTGGCCCCGCGTTGCAACGGTGTGGTTGGTTTGAATACAGCTGTTCGAGCATCGCTCCAGGTGAGCGCGCCCTCGGTTTTGGGTTGGGTGACCAGTGCTGCCAGCACGCTGGTCTGATTCATGGCCCGGTCAAAGGTAAAGCGTATCTCCGCGTCAGGTTCCACGCGTTCGCCCAACTCGGGCGAAGCGGCGATGATCCGCGGTGCGGAGGCATCGTTGGCTACTGGTTGGAATGGCAGCACCAGTTTTGGTAGCGCTGTCGCAATAGCGGGCGGCGGCGCAGCAGTCGGTCGTGGTGGCGGCTGGGTAGACAGTACACCACCGATGCTGCCACCGGGTGTAGGACCAGATATTGGTCCCGATGGCGTGGGTGGGGATACACGGGTGCAGGCGGACAGCACCAAGGCAAGCGAAAGCCAAACGGCGCCAATGCGCTTCGACTTTTGGTCAATTTTCGTCATGAAACAACACTCCTAAGCGCACGATGGGCGCTCACGCACCTCATCGTAACGACATTCTAGGCGCGTGTCATGACAAAAACTTGACAATTGGTTGTCAGAGCTTTGATAAGTGCTTGTCAGACATTTAGTCCTTGAGCGAACCGGACAGGGCACTCCGCACGATGTATCGCTGGGCAACCAGGAAAATAATGATCACCGGGACCACGAGCATTAGAACAATCAGGGCTGCCTCCGGACGACGTACCACGGCGTTTTCAGCGGCAAACGTAGGGTTGAGCATAGGCGTGCTGGTGGCCATCACCTGCAGACCGACCGGCAGGCTGAACAACTTGCTGTCATTCAGCATGACGAATGGCAAAAAGTAGTTATTCCAGTTGGACGTAAAGCTGAGGAACGAGAGGAGCGCAAACAGGGTCCGCGCCAGCGGCAGCCCCACATATCGAAACAATTGCCACTCATTGCAACCATCCACGCGGCCGGCCGACAGCAGATCTTTTGGAATGGCCGTTGAGAAATGTACATAGGCCAGATATACGCCAAACGGATAGAACATCGCGGGCACGATGACCGCCCAGGGCGTGTCGATCAGCCCAAACTGGTTCATCTCAAGAAAGAGCGGTAGCACCATGGCCGAACCTGGCAGGATCATCGTGATGAGGGTGAGCGTCATGATTAGTCGCCGCCCGGCAAACTGTGAGGTCGCCAAAGCGTATCCGGCTGGAACAGACACTATGACGCTAAGGAAAACCGACGAAATGGTGTACATTGCCGAGTTTTGTGCCCACAATAACACCACGCCTTTGCCGTAGGTGAGCAAGTTCGCCCAGGCCTGGGCGTAATTGCGCACGTCGCCAATTGCAAGTGAAGGCAGGGATAGCAGTTCACCGTCCAGCTTGGTCGGGGCAGCCAGTAACCACAGGATTGGGGCGCCAAAATAAACCGCCAGTAAGACCAACACACTCACCCATAACAGCCAGCTGGCGCTATATTCGCTCTTGCGCTTTGGGGTGCTTCCTTGAGAGGTTATCGATCTATTCACAGAGTGTCTATTCCTTTGGTAATCTGTTCGCAGTTTGCTCGCTAGCTGGCTGTGGCGTCGGTCTGATAGAAGCCGGAAAACTTGATGATGATTGTGGCTGCAATCAAACCGACAAAAACCATAAGTAGTGAGATGGCGGCAGACGCGCCGAAATTTCCGATCTCAAACGCAAACGCATACCCGAGCTGGTTGGGTGACCAATACTTGGCCCCAAATAGTTGTGGTTCGGCAAACAGTTGCACGTTTCCCGCTACCGTCAAAATAACCATATAGGCGATATAAGGTCGGATGAGTGGTAATTTGACATAATATGCGGACTCCAATTTGTTGCAGCCGTCCATAATGGCAGCTTCCATGACCTCGCTGGAGATTCCATCGAGGGCGCCATAAAATATGGCCACCCAGCCACCCGCCCCGGCGAAGAACCCGAGCACTGTAAACAATACTGGGTAATTGTCTTTTAAGGTTACCTCGGCGCTGTTTTGAAAACCCATGGCGCTTAGTAAGAATCCAAACGGGCTGGTGGTTGGGGCAAACATAAAAAACGCCAACAACACCAGCGCGGGTCCTGCAAAGGCGCCTGGAATGAAAAACAGTGTGCGGAAGGCGGTGGCAACGCGACCAGGTTTAACGTGCAGCCAAAGGCTAATAAACAGGACCCCGACCACACCAACGGGGATCGAGATCAGCAGAAAACTCAGGATGTTACCAATTGAAGTTAGAAATCGAAAATCTGAATAGGCGGTAACGTAGTTTGATATTCCTGCCAAAAAATACTGTGGACGCCCTCCCACAAACTTGGCAAAGCTAATCACCAATGCATATGCACCCGGCAAAATGCCAAATAACACCATCAAAATCACATACGGAAGCAAGAATAGGTGCGCCGCCCGCAATGACAGGCCACTGCGTTTGCGATATGCACCAGTCAAGGGCGTACTCAACGGTTGATCAAGCTTGGATACGGTCACGGCATTTGGTTGGAGCGGACGGTTGTTCGTATACAACCGCCCGCCCCACACGAATCAGAGAATGATGTTGCAGAGGCGGGCGAATCCGTCGCTATTTTGTAACTACGGTGTAACCCTGTGCTTCGGCAAGGCCCACCAGCGCTTTTTGTAGACCGGGCACCACCGATGCCACTGTTTGACCCTTGGTTATTGCCGGCACAGCCAGATCCTTGAATGGACTCGTCAGGTCATAGCGCACCGAGGTGATCAGTGGATCCATCACCGCAGCTGCCTTCTCCATGACAGGATAGGGGTCTTGGGCATACAGCGCATTGCCCTTTACCGTCTTGCGCCATTCGGTTGCGGCTGGGGCATACGCGGGATAGGTTGGACCGGTCCCGTGATATTCCACACCTGTGGATGCGAAGATTGCGAAATCAACTGCAAGTTTTGGATTTACGGTGTGGCGGGAAACGGACCAAGCTGAACCACCCCAGAATCCGGTGTAGTTCTTATCCTCGCCGTCCCACTTTAGCGGTACTGCGGTATCCAGTTGGCCCTCTGCCTTCTTGTAGTAGGTGCTCTCGGGTTTGCCACCAAACACATATTCGCCAAACCAGGATGGGCCGATCATCATCATGATCTTGTTATCAGCCGCAACCTTGGCGACCGCCGGATCAAAATTCCCCACTTTTGCCAAGGCCCCCACCTTGATCAGGTTGTCAACCATCGTGATCGCACGAGTGCACTTGGGGTCGTTTAGGTTGATGTAAATTGTGGTTGCATCGCGCGCCTGACCCAAAGGACAGCGGCTGCCCCATAGGAAGACGTAAACCAGGGTGGCTTCGTCCACCGCGCCGATGATATAGCCGGGGTGATCCTTGGCCAGGTCCATACCCAACTGTTCATATTCCGCCCAGGTTGTGGGAACCTTGTATTTGAACTGATCGAATAGCGGCTTGTTAAACCAAATCATATTCTGGGCAATGTCGTTTCGCAAGCACAGTAACTTGCCGGCAAACGTGCACGGCGCAAGGGCGCCTGGCGCAAATTGGTCCTTGATTCCAGCCGGGACAAGATCGGTCAGGTCCAATGGAAAGTCACGCGAGGCATCTGCAACCTGGGCCACCAGGTTGGGTTCGGCAAATACAACATCGGGCCAGCCCTTACCGGTGTTGTTAAAGAGCAGAACTTTGGCCGGAAACGTACCGCGATCAACCACTTCTTCCTTGATCAAAGCCGCCTTTTCCGGATACTTTTTCTTGTAAGCTTCAACCAATGGCTTGCGCGTGTCATCGATCCATACCGTAATGGCGGCTTTTTCGTCCGTGGTCGACTTGACCGGCGCGGGCGTGGCCGTGACCACCACTTCCTTGTTAACCTCTTTGTTGACAACCTTTTCAACCACGCTTGTCACTACCGCGGTTTGAACCACGATTTGTGCGGGTGGCGCGGTTGGTGCGGCACAGGCCGCCATCGTCATGGCTACTGCAAACACGGCAGTCCCGGCCATTCGGGTTCTTGATATCTTCTGCATTATTTCCTCCCTTGATTACATAAAACTGTTTTGAATGACCACAAGGTCATTACGATAAGCCAGTTAACTTTAGACCCGGATTGGTTTCCAAGCGGACATTTATCGGACATTTACCGGACATCGATGGGACAAGTTTCGGATGTTGTAGGGACAAAACCGTTTCGGGCTACACTGCCAGAATGGTCACCGCAACTCCGTTTATCGCACCCTCTGAAACACGCATTGACCCATACGATTTGGACGAGGCCGAGGACCTGCGCGGAAGTTTCCTACGCGCTTTGATGGGGTTGGTGGGTGTATTGGCTTGGATTACGGCGATACGCGCATCAGCCTGCAATACGGGTGGTCTCGTAGCCTGTGGCTGGCTGACACCTGTGGCGCTGGGAGTAAGCGCTTCGGTGGTGGTTCTATTGCGGGCGCTCCCCAAGAAATTGCTCTGCTCGATTTTCATGGTCTGCCTGTTTGTTTCCACCGAGCTGGAATGGGTGTTTACCCAGACACAGGCTGCGCCATACTTTTTTTCGCTTCTGGTCGTTGTTGCCTCCATGCTTTTTACCACGCGAGGGGCGCTCGCTACGGTGTTTCTTGCTCTGGCAGGACTGGCGTGGGGTGCAACAATCAACAAGATCGGCCTGGCCCAAACCAGTGCGCCGGTGATATTTCTGTTGTTTACCAGCGTGGTGGCGTGGCTGGGGACGCGCCAATTTCTAACCGCGCTGGGATGGTCCTCGTTTAGCAACAAGCAGGCGCAGGCCGCCGCCGCCGATGCGCGCCAACATCGCGCGGAACTGATGGTGCGCAGTCATGATTTGGATCAGGCTTACGCACGCCTGGAGCGCATGAATCAAATGTTAATTCTGGCGCGACAGGTGGCTGAATCCGCCCGGCTGCAAAAATCCCAGTTTGCCAACGCCGTGAGCCACGAATTGCGCAGCCCGATCAACATGATTATTGGATTTTCTGACCTGATGGTGAATGCGCGGGATGTCTACATCGGTCAGCAATGGACGCCACGGTTATCCCAGCACCTGAGTCAGGTGTTCAAAAGCGGGCAGCATCTATCCCAGCTTATTGATGATGTGCTGGATTTGGCCCGCATCGATTCCTATCGCATGACGCTGAACAAAACCGTGACCAACATCAGCGAAATCATCATGGAAGCGGTCGAAATCACACGCGAACTGTTTAGTGCGCGCGGGCTATATTTGCGTGTCGTCACGGCGGGGCATTCATCCGAGGTGAACGTAGATCGGATTCGTATTCGCCAGGTATTGCTAAATTTGATCACCAATGCCGCCCGTTTTACCAATGCCGGGGGCGTTACCGTGCGCGCTCATGCGCTTGAAAATGAAATGGTGGTTGAAGTCGAGGATACCGGCGCAGGTATCTCGGCCCCGGATTTGGCCGGGCTCTTTCAGGAGTTTCATCAGGCGGATAGCAGCCCATTCAAGCAGGGTCGGGGCACGTCTGGTCTCGGGCTGGTGATCAGCAAGCGCCTTGTGGAACAACATGGCGGGCGCATCTATGCCGAGAGCATGCCAGGCGCGGGCAGCCGGTTTGTATTCACGCTGCCCATTCAAGCCAACCCAACTCTGACCCACGATCAATACCGCAAGGAAACCGAAGATGCCTGGTGGCCGGCATTGGAACGCGAGGCGCGCAAACGGATGCGTGTGCTTATCCAGGCCGATGATTCGGCACGCCGACTGGTAACCACCAGTCTTTCAAATTATGACCTGATATGGCATGATGAGAAAAAGGGGCTTGCCCAACAAATCTCGGATCAATTCCCCGCCGCGATGGTGTGCGTGGGCACGCCGACTGGAAATGGACGTCGACCGGATGCAACCACACTGGGGCAGCTTGCAGGTCTGCCGGTCATCGTGTGCTCGCTACCCACGCGCCTGGCCGAACCATTGCCCGCTCCATTTGCCGGCGCCCTGGTAAAGCCGGTCGGTCGCGAACAATTGGCCAGGGCGCTATCAAGCCTGGGGGGTTCTATCGAGCGCATCTTGATTGTGGATGACGATGAGGGGATGGTCGAATTTTTGCAGTCCGCGCTGTCTGCGATCAACCCGGGCTGGCAGATTCAGTTTCGTCGCGATGGCCAAACCGCGCTTGAGGCCATGCCGGTGTTTAGACCGGATGTCGTTTTGCTCGACTTTGGGTTGCCAGATACTACGGGTCGCGAGCTGGCTGTGAAGCTGCGTTTCCTTTCGCCGGCCCACATTATTGCCGTGACCGCGGAAGACCTGGCGACCGCCATGAGCGCGACCGATACCGATTACATCACGTATCTACGCTCAGGACATTTGAGCCAACTTGAATTGGAGACCATGCTTGAATCCATGGTTAACGCCTGTGTGCGCTCAACGAATGGTAGCTCGCAAAATATTTAGCCATTCCAACCTGCCGATGGGCTTCCTTAGAAATCGCGTGGCGCCCAGCGCTTCGGCAAGGGACGATTCATCAAGGATGGAGTAAACAATGATCGGCACTTCGCGCGTGGCCGGGATCGCGCGCAGTCGTTGCAACAGCGCCCAGCCATCCATGGCAGGCATCATGACGTCAAGCACGATGACATCCGGCACCTTGGCAAGCGCGGTTTGCACGGCTGCTTCGGGCGCCACTTCAAATGTAACGTCAAATTCGGTGCCAGCCAAATAGCTTCGCAGCAATTCAACCGCCATGGGTTCATCATCAATCACGAGCACCGAATGGAGTGGCCCCCCAACCGGCAGGGCAAACTCGGCCAGCGAACCGTCGGGTGTAATCACCAACGTGGTTCCCAGCGCTTCGCCGAGCATGTGCATTAATTGATAGTCCACGCCTTCGGCTTGCAGTCCGGATCCGGACACCTTCAGGCGCACAGCCTCACCATGAAGGTGAGCACTCAATAGGGTACCGCCGTTGCCCGGGCCCTGATGGGGCAAGATCATCTTTAACAGCAACTGACTCAATATCCCGCGATCCGCAAAAACGGTTACATCCGGTGGATGCGTCACCCAAGCAGGCACGTCGGCGTCACCTGTTACCGTAGATGCCACCCCGACCACATCGGAAAACAGATCGCGCAGGCCAAACAAACGGGGTGCGGGTTGCAGGCGATGCACCGCCTCGCGAACCGATTCACGCTGGCTCGTAGTTGAACCGCTTTGCGGTGTGCTCGGGTCGACCTGCGATGCGAGCAAGGCCGCAAGAACTGCGACCGCCCGCTTGTGTTCCCGCCGTACTTGTCGGTCTCCGAGGTTTAATTGACGTTCCAGCTGGCCCGGCGAATGATGCAATACATAGCGTTCATGCAGGATGGTGTGTATGCGCCAATCCGGGCTGTCCAAATTTATCGGCCCTGCAGGCTTTAGCCGATCGATGGCCTCGACAATCACCTGCCGGGTTGCGGTACCCCGGGCAATCGCCGAGTCGTGCGTGCCGGCGATACTGCTGGATAGCGGCAGGTTGCCAAGCACATCCAACGCTCCCAGGTGTCTTAGCGCCTGCGCCAATTCATCGTGGAACGCCGCTTCCTCCAACATCGCAGTGGAAATTATAGAAGGGGGTCCGAGGTTGGCGTTTATGGGCGCCCGCCGGATTGCAACGACCCACGGATTATTGGTCGTGGACCCAGTCGATCAGGGCGTTTTGAGCCACGCCGATCTCATTGTTTAGCGCCAGCTGGTTGGCAATGTTAATGGGACCCAGGCTGGTAAAGAACAGCTGGTACTCCGCAAGCCTGCTCTGGGAATTGCCCTTGGCAACGCCCGCTGGCATTTTGGCCAGATCACGCTTGAACACTTCGATTTTGTTTCCGCCCGCCACAACCAGGCTGTTCATAAAACCGGTGTCACTCATGCGAAAAATGTCGGACAACTGATCGAGCAGGGGTTGGAGTTTTTGCTCGAACTCGGCTTTGGTAATCTTTTTGCCCTTATAGGCTTGAATCTTTTTGGCCACGGCATCAAACTGCACGGTGGCTTGCTTGACATTGCTCTGTGCGGCCACCAACGCCGGATCCTTGACACCGGTCACCGGATTCAAGGTCATCGCGCTGGTGTTTATCCACTTCTTGACTTGAGCATTGGTGTGCCATGTCATTTTCTCAAGACCGCTAAAAAGCTTCTTGCCGTTTACTGAATTAAGATCAAAAAAGCTGCGCGCAAGAACCGCGTGCGCGTTTGTTGCGCGGCTGGAAAGGGTGCCTATGCCATCGGTGAGCCGCTGCAGTTCGGTCTTGATCGCAAGATCGGTTTCACGTGCTCTTTCAGACACCAGCACTTTGACATATTCGGCGCCAACAACGGCAAACTTTTGCATTTGAGCCTCGGCTTTGGCGATGTCCTGGCTGGCTATCGCGGCATCAAATGCAATAAGAACCGGTTCAAGCCCGGATGCGCGCGCAAACATGCCCGCCCCCGGCTTTTTTTTGCCGGCATTTGTTTCATAGGTTGCCTTCATCGCCTTCCAGTCTGCTGCCAACGTCATTGTGAACCTCGCTTCACCGCAAGTTTAGTTCAGCAGCGTTTCCTGATCATTACCGGGGAAGAGTGCTCCGGTCCGCATCCCGGTCTTAAATTTGGCGTTCAGGAACGGGGCGGGCAGCAGAAGTCCATCGTTGGATTCCTGCTGCCCGCCCCGGCTTGCTTACTTGTTACTTGCCAGCAATTGGGGCAGAATGCCGGCACCTGCTGGAATCAGGGTAATACCGGCCTTGCTTTCGATCAAGCGCTGTGTTTCCAACGCCTCAAACAGGGTTCGGGCCACGGCCGGGTCTTCGCTGATTTTCTGGAGCGTGGCGCCAACGATCTGGGGACGGATGGCCGCAGCTTTGCCGAACTCGATGCTGGCCTGGCGATCTGCCGTGCTGGTGATTACGTTGACCTGGTTCGTTCCGGTCTGGCGGATGGCGGCGGTGACCTGGCGCAGACGGTTCACGACCTTGTTCTCAATGCCCTTCTTCATCACCTCGTCGCGGAATTGCACCTTGCGCACATAGACGCTGCCCAGCTTGTAACCCCAATCGGCCGAATGGGCGGTTACTTCGTTCCGCACCAACTGGCTCATGCGATGGCGCTCCTCCAACATATTGGCGAGGGGCATGTTGCTAAGGGTGCGCACGCTGGCATTGCTGACGTTGGCGGCCAGCGATCCGCGTGGATCGGCATTTTTGAACAGGAACGATGAGGGCTCGCTAACGAACATTTCATACCAAATGCCGATGCCCATGGGGGCACCCTCCTCGGAGTTCACCGGCGAGTTGCGCAGATATTGCTGGTCGAGCCGGAGATCGACCTGTCGCACCGAGCCCAGCCAGTTCACAAGAAAGGCATTAACACCGAGCTTGGTGGGCAACAGGTGCAGCCCGGGCTGATCGATCACGCCGATCACCTTGCCAAACAGCACGTAGACAAACGCGCGTCGCTCGGGCACGATTGCATACAACCCAAGGATGCGGAAAAGCGCTTTGAGAATGGCCCATCCAACAGTCAGGAATAGAAACGTGAAGATGAGCGTTGGGAAAAAGGCCGCGAGGCCAAAGCTGCCGAAAAGACCTGTAAATAGCTGAATCATTGCTTCACCTCCGTGATGGCCTTTTGCGCATTGGCATAAAGGCCAAGGCGCACATAACGCAGATAGGTTTCAAGCGCCTCGGTTCCACTGTTGCGCAGGGTGGTGAGCTGCTGGGCCAGTGCCATGAGCGGCTCGGTTTCAGCCTGTGCCTTAAGTGTTTCGATTTCAACCGCGCGCTTGCTTTGCACCAGCTTCTGATCTGCAGCCGCCTGGGCCACGGATATGTCACTGCTGACCTGGTTATAGGCGGTGTTAATCGCTGCAAGGGCATTTTCGACTTCGGGAGGTGGATCGATCGCGGTGATCAGAGAGGCATCCAGCACCACGCCATAGCGGGCGGCGGAAGACGCGCACTCGACGTCCATGTGCTCGTTGATGTCGCGCAGGTTTTTGCGCAAGTCGTTGATTGAAATGCCGGCGGTCGTGGTCGCATCGGTTGGCTGCGCCGCGTCCAGACCGGTGCGCTGCGGCGCTTCGAAGTTGGCGATGCGCTCGCGCAAAATTGAATGAAAGTAACCCATGATGTGCACGATGGGATTTTTGATTCCGAACAGGTAGGCGTACATGTTGCTTTCACTCACCTTGAAGCGAATTTGGCCCTTGAGCTCTGTGTTGAGTTGGTCCTTGGTCACGGCTTCAAGCACGGTGCCATTTTGGTTTAGGGCCGGGTTTTCGGCGTCATAGGCCAGGCTCACAGTCTGGATGCTGATGGGCACTTTGAAGACCCGCTGCCAGGGCATTTTGACATACGGCCCTCCGGGTTGAATGACGCGCACCTGTGGATAGACATAGCGCTCGCGTTCTTCGGGTCGCAAGTATTCCGCGATCGGGTCATCCTGGGTGGTCCGGTCGCCGATGCGCTGCGCCTTGCCAAAGCTTGTCATCACCGCGCGCTCGTTTTGATTGACGGTGAACAAACTGGGTAGGAGTGTGCGGATCAGGAACAAAACCACCCCGAGGAAAATTCCAAAGCCAATGCTGACTGCCATTACGTGTCTCCTTGAGCCACCGCGTGAATGTTTGCGGTTGTAAGAGTATTATCATGCCGAATTGGAATTCTGAGGTAACGTGGGCAAGTGCTACCATTTGATCATGGCGAATCATCCCATTTACTCGAAAGATGCCACGGTGGTTTTGTGCACCGGAGCCGATAAATTTGAAGCACTGCAAAATGCCATCGATCAATCCGGCTTCATTGCCAACCTGCTGAGCACCTGGCAGGCCAGCGGCAAGACGAAGACCGAATACAAGATCAGCATCAAGCCAAATATTATGACGGCCGCCACGCGCGAGTCGGACTCGCCAACCTATACCGATCCTGTGATGGTCGAATATCTGATCGCAAAAATGCGAGATCAGGGGTTCGAGCAATTTACCGTGGTCGAGGCCGAAAATGTCTACAACTATTCTTACAGCGGCCGCCGCGTGGGTGCGGTGGCCGACATGGTTGGCTACAGCCAACAAGGGTATAGCGTGCACAGCCTGACTGAGGATCATGTGAAGTTTGATTACGGTGGATTGCTGGGCATGCATGTGGCCGGGCGGGTGTGGCTTGAGGCGGACTATCGCATCAGTTTCGCCAAAAACAAGACCCACTGGCAGTGCTATTACACCGGCACAATCAAAAACCTGTATGGGTGCCTGCCAATGTGGGACAAGATGCACTACTATCATGGCAGCAGGCGCGGCGCAAACATTGAATTTAGCGATGCCGCGGTTCTAAGCGCCAATTGCATCCCGGCAAACTTTGGCTTTATGGACGCGTGGATGAGCGGTGACGGTCTGACCGGTCACGTCCGCGATGCCGACCCGAACCCAACGCATACGATCTTTGCAAGCGCGAATATTTTTGCGATTGATTGGGTGCAGGGTGAAAAGATGCAGATTTCGCCCATGAGCAATTTTGTCATCCAAAAGGGTCACGCTATGTGGGGGCAAATCGCGATTACGCGGGTGGGAGACATGACCCCCTGGCACCCCTGGACCAACGTGAAACCAATTTTTGTCAAGCTCATGGATATTGGCGAGGAGTGGTACAAAGTCAGCCGCTTCTTTTCGCACACGCTGGCCGAAGCGCAGGACCCCCGCTTTACCCCCACCAGCACCAGTCTCTGGTATCGCACGGTGCATGCGGCACTGTATCGCATTGATCGGTTGTTTACCTCCGGCACGTCAAGCCAGCCATCACGGGCCTATGACATGCCGGCGACGGTTGGAGCGGAGTAGGTCGACGCTTTTGATGCCGCTCCGTTTTTTGCTACTTCATGCCCGTTGTGCGGCCACCAGTCGCGCATAAGCGCCGTGTGCGGATAGCAGCGCATCGTGCGTGCCGTGCTCGACCAGCCGGCCCGAATCCATCACAAAAATTTGATTGGCGCGACGAATGGTGCTCAGGCGGTGGGCAATGATAATGCTGGTTCGCCCCGCGAGCAGCCGTTCCAACGCCTGCTGAATCAGCACCTCGGTGTTTGTGTCGACCGCGCTGGTGGCCTCATCCAAAATCAGAATGCGCGGGTTGGCAAGAATGGCCCGGGCGATGGACAGCAGCTGGCGTTGCCCCTGGGAAAACTGTGACCCGCGCTCCTTACATTGGGTTTCATAGCCGTCCTCAAGTTGCATGACAAAATCATGCACATTGGCCGTCCTGGCTGCTGCGATCACTTCGTCCATGCTGGCATCGGGTCGGCCATAACGAATGTTATTGGCGATTGTGTCGCCAAAGATGAATGGCTCCTGCTGCACCGTGCCCATGTGAGAACGGAGACTGTGCTGGGTCACCGAGCGGACATCCACCCCATCGATAAACACGCCACCTGCAGTGACATCGTAGAACCGACTGACCAGCGCGGCGATGGTGGTCTTGCCGCTGCCCGTGTGACCGACGAAGGCCACCATCTCACCCGGTGCAATGTGCAGGTTGACGTCATGCAGCACGGGTCGCGCCGGATCATAACCAAAGCTGACATGATCCAAGAGGACGTCGCCCTGGATGGTCCCAATCTCGCCCGCGGCAGGCGCATCATCCACAACGGGTTGGGTATCGAGCACCGCAAACGCTCGTTGAGCGGATGTCAGCGTCGATTGCAACACGACATACATATTTGTAATCGTGTTGATCGGCGTCCACAAATTGTTTATGTAGGTGGTGAATGCTACCAGCACCCCCACCGAAAGCGTCGGGCGAACACCAAGCTGCTGGCTGGCTACATACAACATGGCGCACAACCCGGCGGCGCGGGTTAGCTCCACCATCGGGGGGAACCAGGCCTGCAGCCTCATGACGTCCATGTAGTGCTTGACAACCACGGCGTTGCGCCTGCGAAACTCGACTTTGTTGACGTTTTGGCGCACAAATGCCTGGATAACGCGCATGCCGCTGATGTTTTCGGCCAGAAACACATTAAGTTCACTGCCCGCAGTGCGCACCAGTTCCCATCCATCATGAATCCGCGGGCGCAGCACCACACCAAGACCAACTAACGCCGGTAGCGTTACCAAAACCACCAGCGCCAGCTGCCAATCGACCACGAACATGAGAACGACCACGACGATTGCCACCATGCAGTCATTGATAAATCCAGCCAGTTGCCAGGCCACAAACTCGCCGATCGTGCTGAGATCACTTAGAAAGCGGGTCATGATGCTGCCAACCGGCACGCTGTCGTAAAACGAAAATGAAAGACGGTGCACATGCTGGAAAAGCTCACGGCGCATATCCCAGCCGATGGAATGACCAACGCGACCAACCAATATCGAGCGCCCACCCAGGGCAACCTGGGTAATCACATGTAGCAGCAGCGCCAAAATTAACAGCGGGACAAAGCCTTCGCGGTTGCCGGTGGCGATGTGATTGTCGATGATGGCGCGGTCCACCAAAGGCGCAAGGTTGCTCAGCACCACTATCCCAAGCACGGAGATTGCCAGGCTGGCATAAAAGCGCCAGCGGTAGATGTGCATGTAGGTAAACACGCGCTCCAGCAACAACCGTGCGGGCACGTTTTCAAAATCGGAATGGACGGTAAGGCGCTTCATTGTGGATGGGCCATGTCTGCTGGTGTTGGGCTTGTCAGTTCATATTCTGCAGATCGAGCACGTCCTTGTAGTAGCCGCTGCGCTGGATCAGCTCGGCGTGGGTTCCCTGCTCGACGATTCGACCTTCCTTAAGCACCACGATCTGATCAGCGTGCTGAACCGTACTCAGTCGGTGTGCGATGAGCACGGTCGTGCGACCGCGCATCACGGTTGCAAATGATGCCTGCAGCGCTCGCTCGGTCTCGGCATCCACGGCGCTTAATGAGTCGTCCAGTATCAGTATGCGCGGATCAAGCACAATGGCCCGCGCGATGGCCAGACGTTGCTTTTGACCGCCGCTTAGCCCGACGCCACGCTCACCGATCTCGGTGTCATAGCCCTGGGGAAGGTCGTCGATATATTCGGATGCCTGGGACAACGTGGCTGCGCGGATTATGGCCTCACGTGGCGCTTCGCTCCGGCCAAACGCGATATTGTTCGCGATTGTGTCGCTAAACAGAAGTGAATCCTGGGCCACGGTGCCTATTTGTCTGCGCAGCTCGTGCATGTCCAGTTGGCGCGCATCCACACCATCGATCAACACCTGGCCGCTGGTCGGGTCATACAATCGGCCGATGAGCTGTGCAAGGCTCGTCTTGCCGCTCCCGGTTGTGCCCACCAGCGCCAGCGACGTGCCCGCAGGGATGAGCAAATTGATATCATCAAGCGCGCGGGTAGTGCTGCCGGCATATCGAAAGGTGACATGTTTAAATTCGATCTCACCGCGCACATCGGTCATTGGTTTTGGGAATTCGGGTGACTGGATGCCAATCGGCTCATCCAACAGACGGAAGATGCGCAGCGCAGCGGCTGCGGTCTGGCCCACCGTGGTCAGCTGTTGACCAAGCTGGGCAAACGGCACCATGAGCAAGCCGCCAAAGGAGAGCGCGGCCACGAGGGTGCCAAGTGTGATCTCGCCATTCATGACGCGCAGACCACCCACCGCCAGCAACGCAATCACCATAAATCGCTGCAAACTGTTGACAAATGGAAACCGGGTGTTCCATGTCCAGTTGCCCAGAAAGTTGATCGCCTTCTGCCGGTCGATGGCGATGGTGAATTTGCCCAATTCCTGCTGTTCCTGCGCGTACGCCTTGACAACCTTGATGCCCGAGAGCGAATCTTGCAGCGTGGCGCTGACGTTTGCATTTTCTTCGTGAATTTTTGCGTGGATACCCTTGCGTGCGATAAACAATTGATACAGACCCAGCGCGCTCAGGGCGCAGGGCACAATGGCGATGATTGCCAGGAGCAAATCCTGCTGGGTGAAGGCGCCCAATAGCAACACAATGGTGGTGACGTGATAGACCGTGTCAATGATGATTCCGCTTAGGAACACGCGGGTGCTCTCCACGTCTCCGATCATGCGGCTCATCAGGCTGCCGGTGCGTTCACCGTCATAGAAACCAAAATGCAATGCCAGGAGCTTGGAATAGAGAGCGGTGCGCATATCGGTGATGACGGTCTGGCCCAACTGCTCTTTGCCGATGGCGTAGGCAAAGCGCGCCAGCCCACCCAACACCGCAACGGCGACGATCAAGGCCAGATACGGGGGCAGATCCTGGGGCCGCTGGAGCGCGATGACATCGTCTACCACGCGCTTGATTACCAATGGCGAGACCACGGTCAACGCCGCGATCAGCAGGTTTAGCGCCATCAACATGGCTACCAACACTCTGTGCGGTCTGAGAAAACTTATGAGACGTCGCAACGAACCGCCAATTATCCCAATTTTTTTAGTTGAAATCCAGGGCCGATCTCACCGCGTTTGCCTGTACACTTCGATCCCGATGGAGCGCGAGATTTATGTGCCAGCCATGTCGCCCGGAGAGGTGACCCCGCCCAGCCGGGAAATTTATGGGTTGATGGGCGAGGCAAACATCATTGCAATGATGCTGGCTTTTTACCAGGAACTGGCACGCAGCGAGGTGGCCGCGCTGTTCCCTTCCGACCCGGTCGCACTTGAGAACGCGGCCCACAAGAGCGCCCTCTTCTTCATTAGTCTGATGGGCGGGCCACCGCGCTATCAACAAAAATATGGCAACCCGATGATGCGCGCACGCCACATGCCGTTTGTCATCGATCACGCCGCACGCGCCACCTGGCTGGCATGCTTTGAACGTGTGCTGAGCACTGCCGAGGTAGCGTATCAGTTTCCGCCCCGGCACCTTGCCGGGTTTCGAGCATTTTTGAATGGGTTTAGCATGTGGATGGTGAATACCAATAGCAAGGAGCAGGAATGAAACACAAGATTTTTGCAGGCACCTATGAACCGGCGATCCGGGCCGGCGTGCACGTGCTGGAGTTTGACAGCGCAAATGGAACCATTGTGCACAAGGCGTCACTCAAGGGAATCGAGCGAGCTGGTTTCCTTGCGTTACACCCCTCCCGCCGCTGGTTGTATGCCACCAGCGAAGTTCATGATGGCAGCGTGGTGGCGGTGGATTTGTTCGGCGGTGGAATGCAAATCATGAACAGTCAGCCGAGTGGTGGCGCAGATCCATGTCACCTTTCGATTGATGCGACAGGCAAATGGTTGTTTGTAGCCAACTATACCGGCGGAAGCATCGCGATGATGCCGATTCATGAAAATGGCGCGCTTGAACCGATGAGCGATTTTGTACAGCACACCGGTCACGGGCCAAACCCGGATCGGCAGGAAAAGGCGCACGCGCATTCCATCACCATCGATCGATCCAACCGGTTTGCCATTGTGGCGGATTTGGGTCAGGATCAGGTTTTTGTATATTCGATTGACCTCGTGGCCGGAAAACTAAAACTACATGGCGCGGCACACCTCGCACCGGGGTCCGGACCGCGACACGTGGCCTTTCACAGCTCGCACAAGTGGCTATATGTGTGCAACGAATTGGGCAACACGGTCACGCAGCTGTCGTGGAACGCCACGGACGGCACGCTTTCAGTTGTGAATTCCTGGCCAAGTTTGCCCGAGTCATGGCACGGATCCAGCACCATGGCCGACATTCATATCGCACCGGATGGAACCTGGCTGGCCGCGAGCAACCGTGGCCATGACAGTATCGTGCTGTTTCATATTGATGCGGTGACGGGCGCGCTAACCCCAAATGGAACGGTTCCATCGGGTGGTGCAGTGCCACGGAACTTTGCGATTGATCCAAGTGGCGCGTGGGTATTGGCTGGGAATCAGCGCAGCGATCTTATTCAGGTGTTCTCAGCTGCAGGCGGTAACCTGGCCATCACCAACAATCAAATAGGCGTGCCTTCACCCGTCTGTATTCTTGTAGCCTGATGACGCTTGCAATTGGGCTTGCGCGGGATGGTTCACCGAACCATGTACGGCGGTTTAACCCGTGGCAGGATGGCAAGGCCATTGCCACGCTGCTTGACCAGGCGTTCTACGAAGAATTGCGCACAAGTACGTCTGGCGCCGGTGAATCCGCGACTTCCCGATCCAGTATGGCCAGCGCCCTGCAGAATATGGGGTCGATTGAGGCGCTGGCCTTGCAGCGTGCGCCTGGCTTCGTGTGGGAGGAGGACGGCCAATTGGTGGGTCATGCCTCAATCCAGCGCAACCCAACTCGATCAGATACCTGGGTGATCGGCAACGTCGCGACCCGGGCGGATATGCGCAATCGTGGCATCAGCACAGCGCTGGTGCAAGCTGCGATCGCATTTGCGGCCCAGCAGTCCGGGGCGCGCAACGTTGCATTGCAGGTCATGGACGGCAATACTCCTGCGCACCATGTATACAAACGATGTGGATTTGAGACCCTGACCTCGGTGACGCGCTATAGAAATCGCACCAGTCACCTCTCCGAGGCTGGCTCTGGCAAGGTGGTGGCGCGGCGGACAGGTTTGCGGGATCGTGCTCACGTTTCGGCGTGTGTGGGCGCCACGTTAACCGAACAGATTCGGTATTCCGAATCGTTTGACGATGCTGTGTACCGGTTGGATATCGGCTGGTGGTTATGGAACAGCCTGAACGGCAACCGGGATCAGTGGCATCGTACCGGGCGCGGGGCGCTGCGCACCAGGGCAAATTTTGATCTGGCGGAGCATCATCTTGAATTATTTTTGCAGCCTGAAGCCACGATTGAAGAGGCGCACGCCTTGGTCGGGGCCGGACTACAGCGGCTGAATGACTATGTGTCAAAACCGGTTGCCGCGATGCTGCCACGCGAACAACACGTGGCCCATGCCGCCTTGATGGATGCCGGGTTCAAGCCCACCCAGACGTTTGTTCATATGCTCAAGCGGTTGAAATAGGCGCGACGAATACCCACGCAGGGGCGGTGAATGCGACGGAATGACGTCGAACTGGTTGGCGTATTTGTTCGGGAGTAGCGCGATCATGGTTGTTGGGATTGTGGTGCCATGGGTGTCTTTGGCAGTGCTCGTCCTGTTGATTTTGCTGCCATCGCCATCGCGGTCTTGAAAGGGTACAGATGCCTTACGCGGGGTCGATTATGGTCAAATTGAGCCGTCCAAATGCCTGAACTTCCCGAGGTGGAGACCGTTGCCCGACAACTGCGTGAACGCGAACCGATCCTGATAGGTCGCACGATTGTGGGTGTGGAGGTAGGCTGGGCTAAGACCGTGGCCACGCACCGACCAGACGAATTTGCCGCGTACCTCGGCGGTCAGCGTTTCACTGGGGTAACGCGACACGGAAAGACACTCAAACTGGCACTAAGCGGCAGCCCGGGCCATCTCTTGGTGCACCTGCGAATGTCAGGTCGATTGGACGTGGTTCAGAGGGCGGACGCCACAACCAAACATGCCCGGGTCATCATCCATTTGGATGACGATCTGGCGCTGCGATTTGATGATGCGCGTAAGTTTGGGCGAATGTGGCTGGTGCATGATCCGGCCGAGGTTCTCGGGGAAAAAGGACCGGATGCGCTGGAGGTGTCTGAAAATGAATTTGTGGATCGGCTGGGTCGCAAAACCGGTCGACTGAAAAGTGTTTTGCTGGATCAATCCTTTATTGCGGGCGTCGGCAATATTTATGCCGACGAGGCCTTGTTTCGGGCAGGTTTGCGCCCAACCAGACAGGCCGCCCGACTGAAGCATGCGGGCGCGGCCGGCTTATATCAGACGATTCGTCATGTGCTGCAGGAAGGCATTGTTGCAAATGGGGCCAGCTTTGACTGGGTTTACCCGGACGGTAACTTTCAGGAAAACTTTCGCGTGTATGGGCGCACGGGTAAACCATGTGTGACCTGTGGCACCGCAATCCGGCGAATCTTGGTCGGTCAACGTGCCACACATTTTTGCCCAAATTGCCAGAAATGAGCCGAACACGCGTTTATGGCACCGAGGCGATTGTGTTGCGCCGAATTGATTTTGGTGAGGCGGATCGGCTTTTGACAATTCTTTCACCCACCTTTGGCAAATTGCGTGCAATTGCAAAGGGAGCGCGCAAAACAACCAGTCGGAAAAGCGGACACGTGGAGTTGTTTACCCGGGTGCAGTTGCTAATTGCGCGGGGTAGCTCGCTCGACATTGTTTCGCAGGCCGAGACCATTGAGCCGCATCGGGGTCTGCGCGAAGATCTGGCTCGGGGAACGACGGCGCACTACCTTGCGGAACTAGCCGAGCAGTTTGCCCAGGAAGCTTCGGACGAGCGGCCGCTGTATGAGTTATTAAGCGGCGCACTCGTGGCGCTGTGTGATGCCACCGATGTGGCATTGATCGCGCGCTATTTTGAACTGCGGCTGCTTGGCATCATGGGGTTTCGCCCGGAGTTGTTTAGATGCGTTCGCACCGCGGATCCGATTGAGCTGCAAAGCACCGAGACCGGGCGCACCTGGGGATATTCGCCTTCGGAAGGCGGTCTGCTATCACCTGCAGCGACCGGTTTTGCCCGGGATGCACTGCTGCTAAATGCGCTCACGATATTAGTATTGCGCACCCTGCAATCACAGCCCTGGTCACAGGTACGGGCGCTTGCGATCACGCCATATTTGCACGCGCAACTTGAACGCGTTCTGCGCCATCATCTAAATTTTATTTTGGAGCGCGCACCCCAAAGTCGCAGATTCATGCGCGAGGTGATTGAGGGCTCCACGCTAAAATTGAGCTCGCATGAACACGCTCAGCCCGGAAGCAAAACGCCGCCAAATACGGCTTGAAGGATCACACAATATTCGCGATGCCGGTGGCTATATGACGGGCACAGGGACGCTACCCTGGGCACGGTTGTTACGGGGCGAGAGTCTGCACCACCTGACGCCAACTGCGCGTGCGGCTATTGTGGACCAGCATGCCCTGCGCTCTGTGGTTGATTTGCGCACGGAATTGGAACGCGCACGCCATCCCAGCCCATTTGAAGGATCGGACAAGGTGCGTTATTTGCACCGACCTATTTTCCGAAAGTTTCGGGACATGTTGCCCAGCACACAGATTCAGTCATATGAATTTATGTTGCTGGAACGCGAAAGTATGCGCGATATTTTTGGCGCCATCGCAGAAAACATAGATCAGACTGTGCTGATACATTGCACCGCGGGCAAGGATCGCACCGGTGTCGTGGTCGCGATGCTGCACGAACTGTGCGGTGTGAACAACGCCGATGTGATTCGGGATTATTTGCTGACCGGCGAGATGCTGTCCGGGGAGTTCTACGATGGTCTGCGGGCCCGGGCCGCCAGCGACGGTGTTGATCTGCATAAGTATGAAGAATTTCTAAAGTGCGTGCCGGAAACAATTCAACACACCCTCAATCTGCTGCATGAGCAGCATGGTGGCGTCGAGAATTATCTTTTGGAAAGCGGTGTGACCGCGTCTGAAATTGCAGCCATCAAACACGCGCTCGTCGGCGGGACTGCATAAACTGCACTACCCGATCAGCGCGGTCAAGGCAGCAAGCGCGGCGTCATAGTCCGGGTGCTGCGCGATCTCGGGCACGTATTCCGTGTATGTGACCTTATCGGAGTCCGAGACCACCAGGATGCACCGCTGCAGAACCCGCATTTCGGCCACATGTGCGCCGATCGCATCTCCAAACGCCAGCGACATGGTGTCGCTCAACATCGTCATGGCATGCGCATCGGCGTCCGTTTGCCAGCGTTTTTGGGTAAAGGGCAGATCGGCGCTTATAGTGATGACCCGCACACGTTCACCAAGGCGCCGGGCTTCGTCATTTAATCGGCGGGTTTGCGTGTCACAAATGCCGGTGGCAAGCGATGGGATCACGCTAAACAGCCGCACCTGACCGGAAAATTTGCTCAGGCTGATCTGAGCCCACTCCGGCGTGAGCAACGTCGCGTCTGGCATGAAATCACCAGGGCGTAGGGGTGCGCCAATGATGGTCACAGGTTTGCTGCGAAACGTGGTGCGCGAAGTGGTGTTTGAAATAAGAGCGTCTGGCATGACAGGTGACATGATGAGAGGCTGCACGAAATCTTGTTCGCGCAGCCTCTATTGTCCCCGACGTAATCGCCGTGGAATTACATCCCGGGCATAGGAGTCACTTCGTGAACCACAATGGAACCACCGGGCTGGTGCATGATGGGATGGCCGTCCAGCATCTTGACGGCGGCAGCCATGTCATCGGCTTGGATCATGGAGTAGCCAGATTCCGTGCTGGTGATGTCCGTTGCACCCTGCGTTGCGATGCGGTGCGCTTGGGGCGCCAGTGGGTTGCCCAGATCGACAATGCCGGTGCCGCATTTGGTGTTCCACACTATCCATGCGTCCATCATGGCCTTCATTTGATCCGGGGTTGGCATCGCCGTCATTGGTTGAGAATGGTAAATCAGTAGGAATTTTTTCATAATTTGAGTCTCCAAAACCATTGAACACATTTTTATGGGTAAAGTCAACTGGTCTAGTCTTAAAAACCTGTCCCAAATGACCGCATCATACCCATACTAACGATTGGGTTTGGCCGAAAAGTGACCGTTTTTGTAAACTGAGCACAAACTGAACATTCCGTGAGCGGGATAGTGAGCAACAGGACGGATACAACCTCAACCGAGGTCACCTGTGCAAAACGCTTTTTACCGCTCAATAGTTATGATCGCTGGAATTGTCGCTACGCTCGGTCTCGCCACCCCGGTCTGGGCGGCTAGCTTTCCCGTGGACGACCCGGCAGACTTGCCGGATATCTATCCCGGGGATGGGTTCTGTGCCACGGTCAATGGCACATGCACGCTGCGTGCGGCCATGGGCGAGGCCAACGCCCATCCAGGTCAGGATACCATCGTGCTTCCGGCTGGTGTTTACACATTGACACAAGGTGGTTTGGCAATTGCGGAAACGGTCATCATAAACGGGTCGGGGAGCGGCTCCGGCGCGAATAGCACGGTCATTCGGAATGGCGGAACGGACCGGCTTCTGGGTGTTTCAACATTTGGTAACGGTGGCGGTGGGAACTTCTCAAACTTGATAGATGGTCGGAACGGGGTCGCCAAGCCCGCGTTTGCGCCGGGTGACCCCGTGGTGTTCTCGCACATCACCCTGGATGGTGGGCACCCGAGTTATCAAAACGGTGGCGCACTGACGATTGGTGGCAACGAAAACGTAACCTTGAATGATGTATGGATCACCAACAACCAGGTGGATGCCTACTATCAGGGCGGTGGTGTATACGTCGATTACAACGGTCACCTGACGATCAACGACAGTGTTATTGCATACAACCAGGCTGATTATGGTGGCGGCGTCTACGCGCAATACAACGCCCAAGTGCAGCTAAACCGCACCGCCGTCCTTTACAACGGCCCGACGGCTTCGGGCAACACCTCTACGCAGGGTGGCGGAATCAATTCAAACAGCGCTGCACTGGGCATCCACGACAGCACGATTAGCCGTAACGCTGCTGCAAATGGTGGCGGGTTGTACGTAAATGGCGGTTCGATCAGCATGACTGGTTCGCTTATGGATAGCAACCGGGCGCTGTCGCCCGTGAGCTGCCCGACCTGTGGCGGTATGGGTGGAGCACTGCAAGTCAACTACATTACCGGGCGCATCGAGAACAGCACGTTTGCAAATAACAGTGCGGATGTCAGCGGAGGTGCGCTGGAGCTTGACGGCGTCTACGGTCTTGACATGGATAGTCTGACCATCGTCGGCAACCAGGCCGACGCCAATGGTGATGGCAATGGTCGCGGTGGCGGAATCCACGTGCCATATGCCTATGGCACACTGACCCTCCATAACAGCCTGGTGGCTCAGAATGCAGATCGATCTGGAAATGCGCCGGATTGTTCAACCGAAAATGGCTCCGGCAACCTGCAATCGTTGGGGTATAACCTTGTCGGGAGTCTGCCTGGTTGTGTGTTGGCCGGAATTACCGTGGGGAACTTGACAAACGTCAGCCCTAGGCTTGGCGGGCTGCAACAAAACGGTGGGGCCACAGCGAGCCTGGCACTGCTTCCAGGAAGCCCGGCGATCGACACCGGGGACCCGGCGGCGTGTCTCCCCACAGATCAGCGCGGGATCAGCCGACCGCAGGGCTCCGCGTGCGACATCGGCGCGTATGAGGCAAACAGCAATTTGGGCAGCCTGAGCGGATATGTTTATGCGGATATTGGAAATGACGGTGTTCGGACTGCGTCTGAGTTAGGTATTTTTCAGGTGCATCTACGCATAACGGGCACGACAACCATCGGTGACCCGGTCGACCTTGGAGTGGATACGTTTGCCGATGGATATTGGGCGGTGGGTGGGCTGCAGCCCGGAACGTATGCCATTGTAGAGACACAGCCATCGGGTTTTGACGATGGGATTGCGACCGCGGGCAGCTTGGGTGGCACCGCTTCGGCCAACCGGATAGATGGCATCGTGCTGAGCGGCGGTGCGCAAGGCGTCAACTACAACTTTGGCGAGCTCGGTGCGGCGATGCTCAGCGGCTACGTATATGAGGATCGAAACAACAATGGGGTGCGCGACCCCCAGACCGAAGCGGGTTGCGCGTATCAAGTGACGGGTGATACTGTCACGCTTGGTGGCACGGATGACCATGGCGCGACCGTCAGCCGCAGTTCACTTCTGTCAGGCAACTGCCAATATCGGTTCACAGACCTGCGTCCTGGCACTTATGCTGTTACGCATATTCCGTCCGGCTACTATCCGGTGTTTCAGGGCAAGGTGCAGACCGGAACCGTCAACGCCGTCGTGGTGGGCGCCGTTTTGCCCAACGAGATCACCAACGTGGTTGTGGGAATCAACGATGTGGGCGCCGACTATAACTTTGGCGTGTTACTTCCGGGGTCGGTAAGTGGTCAGGTGTTTCTTGACATCAACAGCAATGGCGTAAATGATAGCGAGCCTGGTCTCGCGGGTGTAACGATCACGCTGGCTGGCATGGACGCTTTTAACAATCCAGTCCAGCTCGAATCAGTTACAGATTATTACGGCGGGTTCTCTTTTAGCAACATAACGCCTGGGTTATACAGCCTGGTGGAGATCCAACCCGTCGGCTACATCGACAGTATTGATACGGCGAGCGGTAATGTTCTGTATTTGACCAGCGCCAACGATGCGTTTTCATTTACACTGCCATCGGGTGCCAACGGTTATGGCTTTGCGTTTGCCGAACTACCGGATGGAATCAGCGGACGTGTTTATCTCGACTATGACGCGAATGGTACAGATACCAGTGAATCGGGTATTGCCGGCGTCCCAATTACATTGACCGGGTCAAACTCGCAAGGGGTGCCGGTAATGCAAGCGACCAGCACGGATGGCAATGGCTTCTTTGTATTTGCCGGTGTGAGCGCGGGTAGTTACACCGTGACCGCGCAGCAGACCGATCAACTTTATGGATATTTGAATCTGGTCGATGGAATTGAAACCGCAGGTAGCTCGGGCGGCATCACAAGTGCCAGGCTGGGTTCCAAGACCATTTCTGGAATTACGTTCACGCCCGGGCATATGGCCGGCGGTTATGAATTTGGCGAAATCCCGGCGTCCACTATCCGTGGCATGGTGTTTGTAGATGCCAACGATAACGGAACGTTTGAGAACACTCTGTGCAACTACTACTATCAGGGCTATTACTACTGTGACCCAACCTTGCGCGGGGTAACCATGACTCTGACCGGCTTGGACAGCTTTGGCCAGAATGCGCTTCTTACCACCACGACTGGGCTCGCACTAAACTTGCCTTATCCGACTTATTCCAACCGTGACGTATACACATTTAGCGTCCGGCCCGGAACGTATAGCGTCATTGAGACGCAACCAGCAGGATACGCGGATGCCTTTTTGTCCAATGGCAGCCCATTTGCCACCGCCGGTGTCAATCGTTTCGACAACATCGTGGTTGGACCGCAGGGTCGATCCGAGTTCTACAGCTTTGGCGAATCAGCGGGTGGCATCTCCGGTTACGTATATCGCGATCACAACAATGACGGCGTGCGGCAGACCGGTGAAGCGGGTATTGCCGGCGTCAACATACGTTTGGACTATGTCACTCCGTCAGGTGCGTCTGGCGTCATGAACGCCACAACAAACGCCAGCGGGCGGTATCGGTTTAGCGTAAATTTTGCAGGCACCTTCACGCTCACTGAGCAATCCCATGCACTTTATCCGCTCTATTCTTATCTGGATGGCAGTGAACAACCAGGCCTGTTGAGCACAGGTGCAGTGTTCAGCGCAACGGCCAACGACCAATTTGGCGGGTTTGTGTTCGCGGCCGGTGATCAGGGTCAGAACTTCAATTTTGGCGAGCTTGCACCTGCAACGGTATATATCAACGTGTTCCAGGATCGCGACTCGGATGGGCAAAACAATGGCGAACCTGGAATCCAGGGCACCTTGGTTGGGATCACGGGTCAGGATGATCTTGGCACCGTCGGTCCGATAACCCGGGACGCCGACTACTACGGCAATGTGCAGTTTAGTCTGTTGCGCCCGGGAATCTACACGATTACAGAGGTCCAGCCCGACGGGTTTGTCGACGGGATGATCACCATAGGCGGTCAGGGTGGCATCAGCACCACGAATCAGGTGTCCGGCATTTCTGTAACCGAGGGGGCGGGGGCATACGGTTATTCCTTTGCTGAGCTCAAGACCGGGTTGAGTGGATTCATCTACTTTGACGCCAATGGAGATCGCATTCGAAACTACTTTGACAGCTATGTTTATGACGCCGTAACCGTGATCATGAGCAGCACGGATGGGGGCGGCATCTATAGCAGCACCAACACCACCGGGTCACTTGGCTACTATGTGTTTGACAATTTGCCGACTGGTCGATATCAAATTAGCACCGATGCCAATACGTCGCTAAACCCGGATTCATATCTTGATTGGTTTGAGCAGGTCGGAAGTCTTGGTGGAATCAGTGGAACGATTATTGGTCAGGATTTGATCTCGCAGATCAGCTACACCGCAGGTGCAGTGGGTGTGAATTACAACTTTGGCAAGCTGCAGGGTGCGGTTGTAAATGCCCAGGTCTTCGTCGACTTCAACAATAACGGATATCAGGATTATGGTGAACCGGGTATTGCCGGAGTCACGGCCACGGTGGCCGGGCTTAATGACGTGGGTCAACACGTGACAATGACCACGGTCTCAAACGCTTACGGACAAATACAGTTTAACGGGGTGCGACGCGGAACCTATCAACTGGTGGAAACACAACCTGCAGATTACACCGACGGTCAGGAGCGCGATCTCTATGGGCAGTTCCAAGTCTCGGGCAATGATTCTTTCTCGTTGACCATTAGCACGATCGGCGGCTACTTCCAGGGTGCAAACTTTGGCGAACGCCAGGTTGGCGTCGTGGGCTATGTGTATTTGGACGGAAACAGTGATGGCATCCGGCAGCAGAACGAAGCCGGCATCCAGGGCACAACCGTGGTGCTCAGCGCCACGGACGTCGGAGCTACCTTCATAACCACAACGACCACCGGCTACAGTGGCATCTTCAGCTTTGGTGATATTCCAAACGGCACCTATTCCCTCATCGAGGTTCAGCCAGTCGGGTATGTCGATGGCACGGATCAAGTTGGGAGCAATGGCGGGCTCGTTTTGCAGGCAGCGGCGACGGGCAATGACCTGATTGCAAATATCCCTATCACCGCGGCCACGTTTGCCACGGATTATTTGTTTGGCGAGTTGAATCCATCGGTGATACAGGCGGTTGTGTATGCCGATCTCAACAATGATGGCTTCAAGAACAATGACGACCCGGCCATCCCTGCTGCGATGCTTATGCTTGCCGGGCGGGACGATCGGGGACAGGACGTCATGATACCGGCGACAACGGATCAGCTTGGCTATGCCAGATTTGAACTGTTGCGAGCCGGCACATATACGCTCACCGAGATGCAACCAGGTGGATATGGGGATGGTCTTGATCGTGATGCAGCCGGAAACCTGAGTGTTGCGAGCGACATATTCACCAATATCGTTCTTGCCCAGGGCCAATTCAAGGGCAACTTCACGTTTGGAGAGTCTGCGCTCAGCTTAAGCGGTCGCGTTGTCGAGGACAAGAATGTAAATGGTGTGGCGGATGGTTTGGATTCCGGTATTCCAGGACGAATGATCAATGTGTTCGGCGTGCTGGCAAGCGACGGGTCGCTGGTCGAACGCAGCCTGACCACTGCCGGGGACGGGTCGTGGCAGATCGTTGGGGTGGCCGCAGGCACCTACACAGTTACCAAGAACCCGCCGTCGCCGCCATTTTTGGATTCCAGACAGATTGACGGCAACATCCCAAGCTCGGTGGCGGGAGGGCAGTTTGGTGGCATTGTGATCACCACAACCAGCGCATCCGGCTATCTGTATTTGGAGCTTCAAACGGGAAGTGTGGGCGGGTCGATCTACCATGACCTGAATAACAACGGCAATATCGACACCGGCGAACCTGGGATTACGGGTGTGACCGTCACTCTTTCGGGTATGAACTACCTGAGCCAGGCGGTGACTCTCGTGACCAGCTCTAGTGTCGGAGGTTCTTACAACTTTGCGGCACTGACCCCGGGCACCTACACGGTTACGGAGTTGCAACCCGAAGGATATACGGATGGTCGGGATTCGCTTGGCAACGCAGGCGGGCAATTGGCCAATGATGTAGCCAGCAATATCGTGATTTCAAGCGGCTTTGGCGCCACAGGATATAACTTTGGCGAGCGCCAGGTGGGTGTTATTGGTAACGTATATTACGATGGCAACGGCAATGGTCAACGTGACCTGAATGAAGGCGGGTTGGCTGGCGTCGTCGTGGTCCTGAGCGGCACAACGTCCGTTGGTGATCAGGTGGTTGTTTCGACGACCACGGGTGCCAACGGATTGTTTACCTTCGGCGATCTCGTAACAGGCACGTATGCGTTGCACGAGCTGCAACCTGTGCAATTCCTGGATGGTGGCGAATCAATCGGCTCGGCAGGCGGAATCATTCCGGGTGGCCTGGTGTCGGGGACCGAAGGCGCTGATCAGGATCTCATCACCAATATTGTGATCACCCAGGGCACGTTTGCAAGCGGCTATACGTTTGGTGAAATTCCGGCCAGTCGCGTGTTTGGCAATGTGTTTGTTGATCTGAACAACAACGGCCGGTTGGATGCGGGCGAATTGGGGATCGGCGGCGTCACGATTACGTTGAGCGGCATAAATGACCGCGGCGTACGCGTGTCACGCAACATCACCAGTGGAATGGACGGCAGTTGGTCATTTGATGCGTTGCGGGTCGGCACCTACGCCATCACAGAGACACAGCCGGCAGGTTATTCCGATGGCAAGGATCGTGACGGCGCAGATCAACTAAGCGTCCGAAACGACGGGTTTGATCATATTCTGGTGGGCCTGGGCTCCCAGGTGGGCGCATTTAAGTTTGGCGAGAGCACCTCATTTATCGCAGGTTACGTTTATCTGGATGTAAACAACGACGGAATCCGCCAGCCAACCGAAGCGGGTCTTTATGGCGTGATGATCACCCTGACGGGAGTGGAATCAGAGACTGGTCAGGCGATACAGTTCATCACCATTACGAACGGAAACGGCCAGTACCAATTCCTTGGAGTGCCACTCGGAACATATACCGTAACGGAACAACAGCCGCCGGACGTCCTGGATGGCAAAGATTCTTTGGGTAGCGGGGCGGGTGGCGCAGCCTTCAATGATGAGTTCCGCGGACTCATCGCCACCGGCGTGGGTGCAAATAACTACAACTTTGGTGAAATTGGCCCCGCCAGTGTTGCCGGAATGGTTTACTTTGACATCAACAATGATGGCTCGGCGACCGGGGATCCAGGCATTGCAAGTGTGATCCTGACGTTGACTGGCACGGATGATCGCGGCGCCGCGGTCAGCATGAGCACGGTAACTGCTGCGGATGGAACTTTTACGTTTGGAAATCTACGACCGGGCACGTATGCATTGAACGAAACCCAACCCGCTGGCTACACCAATGGTGTCATCGCTGTCGGAACTGCGGGTGGTGTCGCAACGGGAACCGGGATCAACAGCATCGTGCTGGGAGTGGCGCAGCAAGGCAGTGGTAATTTGTTTGGCGAGCGCCAGTCCGGTCTGGCCGGCTATGTCTACTCTGACAAGAATAATGATGGCGTGCGTGACGCCGCTCCGGGATCAAACGAGACCGGTATTAGCGGCGCGGTCATCGTGCTCACGGGCACCACCACCGGTGGCCAGGCGGTCAACCGCACCATGCAGACAAACAGCGCTGGCTTCTATAACTTCCCCAACCTGGCTGCTGGCACGTATCGCATTCGCGAGGTCCAGCCGTTTGGTTGGCTGGATGGAAAGGAGCAACTGGGCACGTTGGGAGGTATCGTATCGCCGGATGCATTTGATGTGACGATCACCACCGTTGACAGCGGGCGCAACTATAACTTTGGCGAGCTTGCTCTGGCAAGCGTGCAGGCGCAGGTGTATTTGGATGTGAACGGCGATGGTGTGCCCCAGGGGAACGAGGCACCCATTCCGGCCGTGGTGTTCACCCTCGCTGGTATTGACGATCTTGGTGCATCGGTAAGCCTGCTGCGTCTGTCCAATGACGCCGGCTTCGCGACATTCACTGGTTTGCGGCCCGGCACCTACGTCTTGAGCGAGACGCAACCCGCCGGATTTGTAGACGGGATCGATCACACTGGAAACGCAGGGGGCTCCCTGACCAATGACCTGGTGACTTCCATCGTCATTTCGCCGGGGTTTGCAGCAAGCGGCTATACCTTTGGCGAGCGCATCACCGGCGTGAGCGGCTACGTATATGACGATCTGAGCAACAATGGTGTCAAGAGCAATATTGAGCCGGGTATTGCCAATGTGAACGTGTTGCTCACCGGAACCACGACGAGTGGCCAACAATTGGTGCGCACCGCCACAACCAATGCCGCGGGTCTGTATGTGTTTGGTGACTTGCCCGCGGGTAACTATCGGATCAGCGAGATTCAACCCGCCGGTTGGCTGGATGGTCTGGACAACGCTGGTAGTCAGGGTGGCAGTGTTGCACCTTTGGGACAGGATGCCGTTGACTTCACGTTCAATGGCACCGGGTACGCCGAAGGATACAACTTTGGCGAAATCACCCCCTCGCGCATCGCGGGTTACACTTTCTTTGACATCAACAACGACGGTATCTTCGAATGGTCTGCTTGCCCGGATGACTCTGGTTTGTGTCAGGGTGATCAAGACAGCCCTGAGGTCCCGATTGGCGCCGCGGCTCAGGTCGTGCTGGATGGGGTGAACGACTTGGGGCAGGGCCTGTTGGTTACGGTGAGCACAAATAGCAACGGATATTGGGAGTTCCCGAATCTGCGACCGGGTGTATACAACGTAACCCAGATTCAACGGGACGCGGATGTGGATGGCAAAGACAGTGTCTTGTTGGGCGTGCGCATGCTGGTATCCAGCACCGTCAATGATCGCCTGCAGGGTCTGGTGCTTGGTGTGGGCGACCTAAAGGGGGGCGTATTTGGCGAACAGCCCAGCATCACCGGATATGTCTATCGGGATGACAATGACAACGGACTGCGCGAACCCGGTGGATCAACCTGCGTGTTGCCCGAGCTTGGCATCGGCGGCGCGGGTATTCAGCTCACCGGGGTGAACATCTACAACCAGCAGGTGGCCATCAACACGACCAGCCAGAGTGTGGTCGCAAACCAAACCTGCTACGAGGGCTTTTGGTACTTCGGCGGGTTGGTGACCGGCACCTACGACATACGTGAAACGCAACCTGCCAAATACTTTGATGGCAAGGAGCACATCGGCACGGGTGGCGGACTGACCACAACTAATGACGTGTTCAGCCGCATTGTGTTTACACCCGGTCAGGTTTTGTCCGGCTATACCTTTGGCGAGCTGCGTAACTTTATCAACGGAAACGCCTATTTGGATGTGAATGGGAACGGCACATATGATGCCGGTACGGATGCCGCCAATGTTCAAGCAACGATCCTCTTGACCGGTGTCACCGATTTGAGCCAAACTGTCACCCGTTCAGTCCTGGCCCAAGGGTTCTATGAGTTCAGCGGTCTGCGGCCCGGCGTATATACCGTGACAGAGGTGCAGCCAGCCGGCTATGATGACAGCGCTGAACAGTTGGGTTCCGGCACAGGATCAACGGCGCGCATCAGTGGGAATGATCAATTTGTCATCACATTGACGGCCGGTGCAATTGCGGAAGGGTTCAACTTTGGCGAGCTTATATCGGGCACCATCAATGGCAGTGTAACCTACTGGCCATTCCCGGATTGGCCGTTTGCCTATCGCACTCAACCGGTTGCCGGTGAGATCATCCGGTTGGATGGCACGACCATGCAGGGCGGCCTGGTTCAGACGACCACAACAGATGTCAACGGGCAGTATTTCTTCTTTGACCTGCCGCCCGGCACGTATAAAGTCACTGAAGTCTCATTCCCGTCCGGATATAGCAATGAGTTGCCGTTGGCGGACCGGGATGGCGTTGTGGCGTGTGGTGGTGGGCTCTATGACGCATCGCGGCGCGCCCATAGTGCGATCGTGCTTGGTTATGGTTCCGGTGCGGGCTGTAACTTCAGGGTTGGTTCGATGCTTCGAGGAACAGTGGCCATTGACAACAACAGTGATGGCGTATTTGACGGCACAGGTCTGAGTGGTGTAATGATCGACCTTGGCGGGGTGCGCACGGGTGGCGGCGTGGTCACGGCGACCACCACCACCGCCGGCTGTAGTGACTATGAGCCATGTGGCCGCTTCGCTTTTGCGCCGCTGTTTACCGGCACGTATGCAATCACCGAAACCCAGCCGGCGATCATTGACGGCGCCGACTTCGCCGGTTCGGCAGGTGGTGTGACCGCGACCTATTCGTCACCCGTTGACGGACATGTGCTGAGCGACGTGATCAGCGGCATCGCAATTGTGTATAACCGTGACAGCGTCGCTACTAATTATCGCTTTGGCGAGCGCACCCTGGCCAGCCTGCACGGCTTGGTTAATTACGACAAGAATGAAAATGGTGTGGCGGATGACTACGCGGGCGGAATCGGCAATGTCCAGATTGTGCTGGATGGGATTGATGATCTGGGCGCATCGGTGCTGATCACCCGGCTTACGGATGCCTATGGTGGCTGGAGCTTTGACGTGCTGAGACCTGGCTATTACTCTGTGACCGAGCAACAACCGGCTGGTTATACCGACTGGGTGGATATTCTTGGGAACAAGGGCGGCGAGCCCCAGAACGATCGTTTTATCAACATCCCACTGACGTATGGCGACAACGGGTCGGGATACTTGTTCAACGAGCGGCGCACCGGCATTATCGGCTCGGTGTACGCGGATGTGGACAACAACCATCAATTCTGTTGCGACGATTATGGAATCCCAAATGTGACGATTTGGCTCACGGGCACGAGCTTCGTCAGCGGAACTATTTCGTATAGCACCACCACCGATTCGTCCGGCAACTTCTTCTTTAGCGATCTGCCGGCTGGCACGTATGCGCTAAGTGAAGTGCAACCTGCCGGCTTTGATGACAGCAGCGAGACCGTGGGAACGCTGGGTGGAAACGCCGTCCAGGGCGCGGGGAATGACCGAATCAACAATATCGTTTTGGGCGCCACCAACTTTGGCGACGGCTACTTGTTTAGCGAAACGCCACTCAGCAGTATCCGTGGATACGTCTTTGTTGACGTTAATAACGATGTCGTCCGAGAAAGCGAGCCCGGAATCGCGGGCGTGCTAATAACCCTGACCGGCAATTTGAATGTTGGTGGCAGCGTGCTGATAACGCAGGTGACCGACGCAAATGGTGCGTTTGGGTTTGGAAACTTGCGCGCAGGTGTCTACGAACTGAACGAGCAACAACCCAACTTCCTCGATGGGCTGGATCGGGCAGGCAGCGCCGGGGGGATCGCTCTGAACGACCGCATTGTGGGCATAGGCCTGCGCGTGGGGGCAAACGCCACCGACTACAGCTTTGGCGAGCGCAGCGCCGGCCTTGGCGGATATGTTTATCTGGATGCAAATGCCGATGGGGTGCGCGGCCTAACGGAGACCGGTCTAAGTCCGGTGACGATCAACCTGACCGGTCGGGACTTCGCAAACCGCGCCGTGAGCAAGAGCACCGCGACCAATAACAGCGGCTTCTATATCTTTGATGTGTTACCAGGAACGTATGTCGTCCAGGAAGTGCAGCCATTTGGCTATTTGACCGGAACGGCGCAGGCGGGCAGCCAGGGCGGCACGATTGCAAACGGCAACGTCATCAGCAACGTGACCGTGCCGAGCGGCGTCGCGGCGGTCAATTACAACTTTGGCGACGTGTCACCTTCAGCATTTGACCTGGCCGAGGCCATGGGCTTTGCGCCCGGTGTGGTAACCAGTGCGACGCTTGATGTTGACGGGATCAATAAAGCGGGTTTGGGTGGGCTCACCCGTGCGTCCATGGCTGGCTTCCCAACCGACGGCAAAACCTTCGCCTACCTGGGCACTGGCAACATGATATTCGCCGATCAGCCCAATAACGCGCCCAACACGTTTGGCCTGGGTGACTATGGACAGCTGAACATAGGGTTTACCGTGCCCGCCACGGCCACGTGCATGTCAGTGGACTTCACGTTCTTGAGTGAAGAATTCCCGGAGTTTGTCGGCTCACAGTTTAACGATGCGTTTGAGATCACGGTGGATGGCGCGCCCATCGCGCGAGACAGCGCCGGCAACCGCATCACCGTCAATACCGTGCTGGGTGTGACACCCGCAAACGCGGCCGGTACCACCTATGACGCGGCCACATTGCGGTTGCGCGCGCAGACCCCGGTCACACCGGGCAACCACAGTTACGCTACATTTGTGATATCGGACGCGGTGGACACGGCCTACGACAGCGCAGTGTTTCTCGATCACGTGCAATTCACTGCGCCCGGCGGACGCGGCTGTGATACCGGAGCCGAGCTGCCGATTTCGATCGCTTTGAGCAAGACGGTCAGCCTGCAACCTCAGGCCAGTGGTTTGGACAGCATTACGGTGAACCGTGGCACGGAGGTGTTCTACATCTACACCGTTCAAAATACGGGTTTGTATCCGTTGGTCACGCAGTCACTCGTGGACAGCGAACTGGGAACACTGCTAACGCAGACGCCCGTTGTACTACAACCTGGAGACACATACGAATTTATCACCAGCCGTGTTGAAACCCAGACCAGTTCTGGAAGCAGCATGTGGACCGCGTACTACAGCCCGACCTTGTTCACCACGGCCACGGCCACGACACATGTAACTGTAATTCAACCACCCACGGCAACGCCAACACCCCAGCCGGGCAATGCGCGCCTCAGTCTGCAGCCTGCAACCGCGACGATAGATCAGGGTGGAAACATTTCCATGGCGCTGGTCATCAGTGGCGTGCAGAACCTGGGTAGCTATGAAGCACTCATAACCTTTGACCCGGCGATCGTGACTGTGACCCAGCTGTCCGACGCCGGGTTGTTGGGCAGCACCGGACGGACGGCAGTGCCGCTGACCAGTGCGATGAACGGCAACAGTGTGCGTTTTGGCCGGGCATCGCTGGGCACTGCCGCCGGGTTCAGTGGGGATGGCGTACTGGCCTGGGTGCAATTCCGAGGGGTCGCCGGCGGGAGCAGCTTGATCAATCTGAGCAACGGCATCGTCGCCAACGCGCGCGGATTAAGTGTGAACTTGCTGAGCCAGGATGGAGCACAGCTTACCGTGGTTGCCAACACCGCAACGCCCACGGCCACGCCGACCAACACGCCGACTTCGACGCCAACCAGTACGGCTACAGCGACGGCGACGAGCACCGCCACGCCGACGCAGACATCCACAAATACGCCTACCCGAACACCAACCAGTACGGCTACGAATACCGCCACGCCGACGCCGACGTCCTCAAATACACCTACCTGGACACCAACCAGCACGGCTACGAATACCGCCACACCGACGCCGACGTCCTCAAATACGCCTACCCGAACACCAACCAGCACGGCTACGTATACGGCCACACCGACGCCGACCTTGACAAAAACGTCCACCCAGACCACAACCAATACGGCCACCAATACTGCCACGCCGACCCAGACGTCCACCGCTGTCAGTAGCGCAACCGTGACGCCGTCCGCTACGCCGAGCAAGACGGCCATTAACACGGCTACGGTTACGCCGACCAGGACAGTGACGCCGACGCCAACGAATACAGCCACTCAGACCGCAACCAGCGTGGCAACGTCAACCGCTTCGCCGACGCGGACGCCCGTTCCGAATAACAGCGCAACCCCAACACCGTCCACTACGCCGACCAGCACGGCCACCAAAACAACCACACCGACGCTCACGGCCACAGCGACCTCAACTGCCACGCAGACAGCGATCAGCTCTGCAACGCCAACCGCTTCGCAGACTTGGACACCAAGCCCAACCAACACGGCCACGCCAACGGTTACGAATACGCCGACGCTGACCGCTACGCCCACAGCCAGCGCCACCCCATCGGGTGGCACCTGCTCGGCAAGCTGCTCGGGAAGCGTAACGCAACTAACCCTGCAGACGATTTACCGCAGCACATCCGGGCAGGCCAACGCACCCACTGAACGCCTACGTGTACGCGTGGCCGGCGCATCCGACCAAAAAGGCACCAAGAACCCGTCCGGCGCGGTGCTCTATGACAATGATTCGGATGGCCGTGGCGTGGGTTCCCTGCCCAACCCGGTGCTTGGTGTAGGCTCGCTCTTCACCTTTAACGTGCCTGCCAACACCGCCCGGGTTATCGTGACCGTGCAAAGCGCAAATTATTCCCAGGAATCGGTCCGTGCTGTGTTCAAGACCGACTGTTCGCAGTTGCCCGGCACCGCTGATGGCACCGAGTACATCGGCTTCGAAGTGGCAAGCCTGACCAGTTCAAGCGGAACATACAAGACGCAGGTGCGACGAGCTGAAGCCGAGTTTGGCAGCTTCACAAACCTTGCCCATCCATATGACAATGATGCTGCTTCCGGTCTGACCGCAGTGGGTGATCTGGACAATGTCGGGCAGGGTCTGACGGTCACCATCAATGCACCTGCGGCAGGAACGTATGGCCTTTACATTCGCTACAGCAGCGATGACAGTGACCGTGCACATCAGACAACCGCTGTCCGGAGCCTGTATGCCAACAACGGCCTGGTTTCGAATGCCATCGGTTTTGTCGACACCGACGACTGGGATGGTTTTGCCACACGTGGGCCGATTTCGATCTCGCTGAACAGTGGGAACAACACCCTAAGTCTGCGCCGTGAATCTGCAAGTCAGGTTGGCTACGTCGATATTGATTACTTTGAAATCAGAATGGACGGAAACTGTGGTGGCGCGACAGGTACCCCAACCTCAACGCCCGTCACAACACCCACACCGACGCCCACATCTGCACCGTCGGCGACGCCAACTTCTACGCCCGTTGCCCCCTGTATGAAGGATGGTGCGTGCTACAAGGTGGAGTTCTTGGGTTACACAACCAACGCGGCAGGCGAGACGACCATGAATTGGCGTGTGACCAACCACTGCCGATATGACGTTAGTTATGTATCGTTTGGCACGGGTACCTCAACACGCGTCAGTTCGACCCATGGCTCAAATTTCCTTGGTAAGAAGGGTGCGTATTTGGTGACCTGGACGGATACCACCGCGAACCCGGGATTCAAGAGCATCAAGTACAGCCCGGTCAATTTCGCCTTGAACTTTAGTGAGAATGAGCTGTTTACCTATGTGGTTCGCAACTTCGACCCAACGCTGCCGATTCAGGTGAAGGTGCACGCCGGAATCGATGGTGAAACCAGCACATGGCGCTTTGATAACACTGGGTGCGCAGCCACGCAACAACCCGCGCCGGCAATCGTGAGCGGTCCCGATAATGTTGCGATGTTCTCGAACCCGCCCAGCGGTTCACAGGTGATGCCAGGCACGGTCATTACCTACTATGTGCTGATTCAAGGGCCTGGACATGCAACTGGGCTGGCTCGCATGGCGACAGGTGAATTGACCGCCACGGTTTCAGGCAACATTCCACCAGCGGCGCAGTTACTCGGCGACACCGTGACGGATGGCGGCGTGGTCTCGGGAACGGCAGTGGTGTGGACGGAGCCGGTGCCCGCGGACGAAAGTATGGTACTGGTATACAGCGTGCAGGTGCAGGGAACCACTGCCCGCAGCAACAGCCAGGTCCTGGTCAACGAGGCAGATGTGGATATCGACGGGGTACGCTATACCTCCAATTCCGTGACGCACCGGCTTGGCGCGGTCAACTCGGTTTTCCTGCCGTTGGTCACGCAATAGTAAATTGGGCGATGAGGAGGCCGGCAAATGAGACCAACCGGCCTTCTCATCGCACCCACACCCTAAGAAACTGAGCACTTTTTGATCTGTTCGCTGGCACAGTAGTATTGCAGAATGACGTGAATGAGCAAACTTGTGCGCATTGTGTTCATTGGTTGCCTGATTGCCGCCACGTGGCTTGGACGTCCGGTCATGGCACGGTCGCCGATTGTGCCACCCAGCCTGGCCACCCCAACGCTGCAGCTGACACCCGCATTGACTGCGCTTGCGCCAGGTGATGACATAACGCTCACTTTAACCATATCAAACGCCAGTAACCTGGGCAGCTATGAGACGATCATCTTGTTTGACCCAACGGTAATTACGGTAACCAATGTCGCCCACACCGACCTTGCGTCGAATGGTGGTCAGCGTATACCCATCGCGTTTACGACAATTGGCGCGGACAACGTGCATCTTGGTGTGGCCACGCTGGACACCGCACCCGGCTATACCGGGGACGGTGTGCTTGCGATGATTCACGTTGTAGCGGTTGGCGGCGGCACAGGCTCGCTAACACCGAGCAACGTTATCCTTACGGACATAACCGGTATGCACCAACCCGTTGCATCAATTGGTGCACAGGTCCAGGTGCAGATCCCATCGGCCACCCCGACCATCACGTCAACACCGTTACCCACGGGCACGCCCACCCTTACGGCCACCAGCCTGATTCAAGCGTCTGCAACTCAACCTGCCACAGCCACGCCGACACCAACTGATACTGCCACCCAAACGACTACGGCCACGCCATCCGATACCGCCCAGGCAACCACCACCGCGCTTCCAACCGGCACGCTTACCCAAGTGCCATCGACAACGTCAACGGTCACCAACCCGGTTGAAGTATCTCCAACGCAAACTGCGACTTCCACGCCGTCACCATCTGAGACCGCTACGCAAACGAGTCCGGCTACGCCATCACCTACGGCAACGCCATCCGAAACCACCCAATCCACCGCTACCAAAACACCTACGTCTGCGCATACGCCCCAGGCGGCGACGCTATACCTGACCACGGTGCGTGAATCTGTTGCCCACCGATCCGCCACTGCAGCCAGCCGCAACGTTGTGACCGTGTCTTTGGGAATCTCCGACGCGGTCGGCATTGGGAGCTATGAAGTATTGGTGACCTTCAAGGCTTCACAAGTCACGCTTACTAAAATTAGCCAGACCGGTCTGCTCGCTGTTACCGGTAGAAACACCCTGCCGCTGCCAATCGTATCCGTGCCTGACGGCGTGCGGTTTGGGGCGGTTACGCTGGGTTCAGGAGGCGGATTTAGCGGTGATGGCACGCTGGCGACCATGACCTTTTTCGTGCTAAAACCCGGTTTGCTCAATTTCAATATTGGCGAGGCAATTGTGACCAAAGTCAGCAGCGAACGGGTGCCTGTCTCCAACCTGGGCGCCAGTCTGACAATAACTCAAGGCACCAGTCCGCAATTCCTTCCAATTGTGATGGCACCGTGAGCAAAACCTGAGCACTTGTCGGGCTGGAGAGTGAGCAGTTCCCTGATCAAAACTGACACCATGGACATCCGCCGCAAGATACGCCAGCTAACCCTTGTCATATTATTGCTTGCCTCACCCCTGGCGCCTCTGGGTGCGACCGTTGCACACGCGGCAGACTCGGCTGCGGAACCCGAGGTGGTTATTCCGCTCGCACCGCCCTGGCAGCTGAGCGCACCCACGGATACACCGACACCTGGTCTCACTGACACGCCAACTGCATCTCCGACAATCGTCATCTTGTCCAGCAGTACACCCACTCGGACGCCAACTGCTACTGCCACAGATACCAGTACGCCAACCCCAACCGAAACGAGTACTCCGACCGCTACCGCCACACCCACGTCGACCGCTACACCAACCAATACAGCCACACCAACCAATACTGCCACTGACACGGCGACGCCAACCAATACCGTGACCAAAACTCCGACGCAAACACCAACGGCCACACCCGTGATCACCTCATCGTGTCTGATCTCATCGCCAGTGGCGGCCACCAACTTTGAGATTGTTGCAAAGACCAACTACGGGTTTGCGGATGATTTGGGCACGGCAACCATCATCAACGATATTGGCGAAGGCATTTCAATCAACGACAACGGCCGGGTGGCGTTCACCGCGGTCAAGAATGGATATGAAACACTTTGGTGGGGAACCGCTTTCAATGACCTGCATCTCATCCACGAAAACTTCTACGCACCGGGCATCAGCTTTGTCGGTCAGACGCAAATCAACAATGCAGGATATCTGGTTGCATCGGAGCTAAAAAACGGTGGCGGAGCGTTTTCATTCAACCTTGTATTCAATCCAGATCCCGCCCCAACTGTTAACACCAATGGCTACTCCATTTACGGGCGGGGAGGACCTGGTCAGCAATTCCAGCTTGCCAACCAGCACGTCAGCATTAACGACAATACGCCACCCTCAACCGTGTTCGGGTTTCTCGACCAGAATGTCCTGTTCAAGGGTCTGGCGAAAAACAATGGGCCGGACTCACTGAGTTCACCGATACATGTGGATTTGTCTACGCCGCTGCTGTATCCAGTTCTCTCGAACGACGGACGAACGGTGGTGCGCGATGCTGCGCTGGCCAATCCACCCCTTGTACTGCTAGATCCTGATTTGGGTGGCAGAATCTCAATCGCGGGTGCATATTGGTCGTCCGTGGGGCAGCGGTCCAGTGTTTCAGGAGACTCTGAAGTAGTTTCGTTTAAGGGAAACTTGGCAAACGGCGCCTTGCTTTCTGGAACATACACTTCACCCGGTGACGGAATCTATGCGTCGGTTCGACGCGAGTTTTGGACCGGCTTCAATACCAATACGGCGGATCGCTCCACCTTCAAACTTGCGGGCATCGCCTGTGACGGAAAGCTTGACCCGGCGGAACTTTGGAAGGATGTTAACAACAACGGCAGGATTGACGCTAGTCCGCCTGAAGATTTTGGCTTCATCACCGGGTTCCAACTTAACAAGCGGGTCGCCACCAATCGAACACTGGACCCGCACCTGCATCACTTTGGCGTGGGGTTCGTTGCGAATGACGAGGATGGCCAGATAGCCGTGTTTCGCAGCCGGGTGACGATCCCGGATGATGCGCTGCCAAACGAACAAATCCAGCCTACAATCCGGACGGAACGCATCATTCGAACTGGTGACGTTATCACCGGTTTGATTGGTACGGTCGTAGATCTAAACATTTCCGAGCGGCTGACCGGTCTGGACGAAATGGCTATTTGGGTCACCATGAGCAGCGGGCAAAAGGCCGTGCTCAAGACCCGAACCCAGGTACCGCGGCCGGTTTTGGTGATCCCCGGAATCGTGGGCACCGGTCCGGCGCGTGGAGACTACGAATGGTGGACGCATCGCGGACCACAACCGGAACACATTGTTTCTGACCCACTTCTGGGCGTATACAACGATATTTCGCAAACGCTCTACAACGTCGGTTATGACTACGGCAAGACGTATTTCTTTGTCAATTACGACTGGCGGTTGCCGCCAGGTCCGTTTGATGGCTCGTTTGACGGACACATAGCGGGATTAACGGCGGATGGTATTAGTGATCTAAATTTTCAATACGGGGTCGACTATCTGGGTTTGTATTTGCGCAAGGCCGCGGACCAGTGGGCTTTTGACCACCCGGACAATCCCGACTTGGATGGCGTGGACATCATCGCGCATAGCACGGGTGGCCTGGTTGCCCGAACCTATTTGCAGAGCGATGCCTATCAGGGTGTGTTGACTAACCCGACCATCGGGCCAAACAGTACGCTTGGGGCAGCGCACTTGCCGGCCATCCGCCATTTCATCAGTGTGGGTGTGCCCCACTTTGGTGCGGCCAAGGCGCTCAATCCGATGGTGAACAACTTTGTAGATGACATAAGTTTCCGGCTGGTGCTGTCCAAGATCATTTATGCCGAGTATTTGCATGTCACTTCAAACCCCAACAATATTATCAACGGGCCTGACCGGGTGATCATGAGCACCACGCTGCCGCTGCCAATCTTGGACCCGGCCAGCCCCTCCGTGCCAAAAAATGAGGATCTGCGCCAGCGCGCGTTTATCAGCGCCTATCTGCCGACAGCGCGCGCCCTGATGGCAACGTATCCCGTCATTGAACTGGGTTCGGATGGTGCGGATGATCCAGATCCCAACCTGCAACGGTCGTTCTCAGGTGGCTTCCTGCGAACGCTTCTTCAAATACCCGGGCTGGAAAAGTATAACAATGACCTGGCGCAAGACTTAAACGGGGGTCTGGTGTCACCAGACGCCAATTTACCTCCGTGGGTGTCATTGGTGCTAAGCGACGTCGTGGTTATTGCGGGGAGTGACAACAAGGACACTATCACTTATTTGCAGGAGCGCATGGTACCGTCACCAGTATGCTCGGATCTGAACCTCGGTTCGGCGATATTCGAGGCACCGGCCGCCATTGCCGCCAAGATTAAGGGATTACTTGGCAATCTCAAGCTCACGGGATACCTGCTTGATCCAGACAATTTGCTCAGCCCGTATATTGATTCATTGTCAAAATCCCTTGATACGCAAGTGCTGGCCCGCATATTTGTCTACTTCAAGATCGCGGATTTTATCGTCAAAGGCGCCCAGTTGTTTTTCGCGGACATTGTCACGATGGGGGATATTCAGGGCAAGTGTTCAAACGGTTCGGAAGAGTGGTTCTGGGCCCAGCACAACGTTCCAGCAACGCTGCAACTTCCGACCATGCATCTTGACAAAATTGGGGATGGCACGGTCATGTATGGCTCAGCTGCCGGACCGTTTATCGACCTGAACGGCAAGCCGTTGTCCAACAAGATAAAACTACCAAGAATAGGAAACGTCAACCATGTTGGCTTGATGTTTGACCGCGGGAGCCAGGCCGAAATTCTGCGCGGGCTTGAGGTGTTTAACCCGACCGGCGCACCCATCAGCACGAAGTTGCTAAACAAAGACATTGCCGCTGCCTACAACGGTTATCGCGAAATTGGCTCATTCCTAATCCAGGATGCGCCCGGCGGATTTATTCAACAGAAAGTTTTTAACTACGTCAAGGATCAGGCCACAAAGTTGCTTGTTGGACAGCTTTCTAAGAACGCCCAATTCCTCTCTGATCAGATCAAGAATCCGGATGCGGCGTACCGCGGCACGGTCACCAAGGACCCCGTCATGGGCTACCTGATTGATGAGGAAGGACGCAAGACCGGAGTAAGTCTGGAGGAGGGGTTCAAACAGGACATTCCGGGGACGTATTGGATGGGCGACGGTCAGGGAACCGACCTGACCTTTATCAGCAAGCAGACACCGCCATCCATGACGCTCGAACTGATCGGGCTTGGGCAACCATACTTTATCAAATATGAAGCGATTGGTCCATCCGGCAACGTATCCATGACCGATAGCGGTACGCTGGCGCTCGGTGAACACAAATTTATTCAACTACCGATGCCCGGAAAGGATGTGTTGAATGACAACCATGCGCCCATAATGATGTGGATCACGCCAACGCAAGACATCACCGTGCCGGTAAACAGTTACCTCGGTGCCTCGCTGCTTATCACCGATGAAAGCGTTGTCAAGGATGTCCTCATGATTTTTGATGTGGACGGCTCAGATGACATTGACAGTGACGGCGAGTCCCTGCACATGCGTTATGACATGACTGATACCTATGCCGGATTGATGGGATATGTCACTGGCCCGACCGGGACGCGTCAGCTTTATGTAATGGCTGTGGACATGTTTGGCAACGTAAACGCCGTGTCGCAAACAGTGCACGTGGTCCCAGCGACGGGTAATCCGCCCACATTACAACCAACTTTGACCCCGCTGGCAACCTTGACCGCGCTGCCCAGCCTGACGCCCACGCCAACTGAAACCGGAACCCCCACAGAAACCCCAACTCCAACGCGCACCCCGACGCCCACACGAACCGCAACTCCGACGCGGACCCCGACGGCCACGGCAACCGCCACCGGCACGCCGGTTCCCGCCTGCCGCGGTGACTTTACAGGCCCATTGAACGCGCCGGATGGCTATGTGCGCATTGATGACGTGCAGTACATCGCCTATCGCTGGAACAGCGCGAGCACGGATGCGTTGTATGAGACCCGCCTTGATTTGAACAGCAACTTCCGCGTCGATGTGGAGGATGTGCAATTTGTGGCCAACCGCTGGAACAGCGATTGCAACGCCTATCCCGGCCCACTCTTTCGCACGAAAAACGCGACGAATCTGTTCCTGACCAGCCGACCCGATCCGGAAGATCCACAGTTGACGATCTTGGAGTTAAGCGCGCGCAAGGTGCGTGATCTGGGTGCTTACGAAGCCACGCTGTTGCTTCCGTCGAATGCCGAGATTGTGAGCCTGGCATCCGGTGAATTCATAGCGGGTGCAACGCGCAGCTTCACCCTGTTGCCGGTCCAAACTGATCAGCAAGATGCCCAAACGAGGGTACGGATTGGCGCATTTAGCCTGGGTGCCACGCCGATCGGTCCAGGCGGCTCCGGGGTCGTAGCCAGACTGGTTGTTCGCAACGCAGCATCGGCGACGCTGGCGAGTGGGCGTTTGCTTTCATCTTCGGGAAGCGCGGCCATGTCCGTCAATACACTGGCACTGCCCCTGATTGTGATTGACAAGTAAATAAAGCGCCCATGTATGTCATTTTTCATTTGGTAATGAGTGGGTAACGATGAACAGATATCCTGGGTTCATGGTTTAGATGCCATGGCGACAGCGCAGCTGCGCGCGCACCGGCAACGGCCAAATATCAGACGTATGATGCTAGCTCTAGGAGAAAAATATGAAAAAAGGTGACATGCCCAAAAATTTCGAGTATGCGTGGTGGACAAGCCACAAACCGTCCAAGGGCGTGACGGAGGATCCGAAGTTCAAATCACGAATGGAGTTTCTGCGGGTGCATCACATCGCTTATCCCAAATACGATCTTAATTCAAAAGACACCAAGGTAATGTATGACCGGGCAAATATGCTCCGGCAGATGGTGGCTGGTCTGAAGGAAACCAAAGTCGCAATCGATAACATGCTCAAAACCTGCACGGACGAACCCACCAAGGTTGCCCTGGTGGGGTATCTCGAACTGATGCGCGCTGCTGAACGTGATCGCCAGAATTGGATCAAGATCGAACGCGGTGTGGGCAACAAGGAAAACATAAAGACCCTGCTGGAAAACCCCGGGTTGGACGACGTCATTCGCATCTAGACGCGTATCCGGGTCTGGGCCCCGGTGTACTGCTAACGAACAAGCCCGCCACCTAAAAGATAATAGCGGAGACTTGTCCCCGCTAACGCGCAGTCCGCTGCACACATCCCGCCCCTCCATCTGGCTATGGCTAATCTGCGGGGCCTTTGCTGCGCTGTGCCTGATCAACAACGCCGTGCTGCCCCTTTTTGAGGCCAGCGATGAAGCGGCCCACTTTGGTTACGCCGATTTTCTAGTGCGCGAACGTCGCCCGCCGGATTTGCGCATCGAAACGCCCTCACATGAAGCCTTTCAGCCGCCGCTGTATTACGCATCAGTCGCATTGGTGATTGCGCCTTTTCGATATTCTCCAAGTGATCTTCGGCTGATCAGTTTGCTAAACCGGGATTGGTTTGATCTTGATGTGAACGCGGATCACGCCAGCGTGGCCAATCAGCATCTTCACACCGGGCTTGAACACTGGCCGTATTCGGGCGTGGCATGGGCGGTTCATGCTGCGCGAGCGCTGTCAACTGTGCTTGGGATTGGGGTGGTTCTGTGTGTATTCTGGATCGGCACGCTTATGGCACGTGTCACCGCGAAGACTGGCGCGCTCATGCCCATCCTGGCCGCGGCCCTGGTGGCGTTTAACCCAAAGTTTATTCACCTCAGCAGCGTTGTCACCAACGATATCGCCGTGACGTTTGGGGCCACGCTTGCCTGTGCCTGGATGATCCGCATTACTGTCACGGCAGCAACCGACTCTCCACGGCGGGTATGGTGGCAGTTTTTTGTGCTTGGCGGGTGCATTGGCCTGGCCATGCTGTGTAAGATTCAGGCGCTGGGACTTCTGGCGCCTGCTGTCCTGATGCTGGTTGTGCGGTTTAGATCGGCGCGCTGGGCGCTCGCGCTCCCGGCGCTTGCCGGCGGATTCCTACTCACGGCGGGTTGGTGGTTGGTGGGCAATAGTGTGCGGTATGGCGATCCGCTCGCATGGTCCCAGGTGCAACAAATGAACGCCGCGCTTGAACGCGCAGCGCCCCTGACTGCGCCGGATATTTTGCAGCGGATACCCCAGTTGTTTATCACCTTTTGGGGCGTCCTTGGTATCGAGAAGGTTTTCCCGGGCTGGGTTGATGCGCTCTTTTTTGCCGGCTTGGCAGTGGCGGTTATCGGGCTGGTTACGCGCATGTGGCGTGAGGTCGCCGGGCGCGGACGCTGGCTGCGCAGGGATTGGCTCATATTGCTGGCCTGGCAAGCTGCACTGCTTGCACTGTTTTTATCTTGGATGCGCACTCACGTCGGCACGGAGAACAGCCGGTTGCTTATGCCCGGTTCAGCCTGCATTGCCTTGTTGGTCGCGCAAGGCTGGTTGGCGGTGCTGCCCGACCGAACCCATGCGGGGTCGGTATTGGTTGTATCCGGCGCTCTGTTTGTGCTTTCGGCGGTCACCCCATTTACGGTGCTAGTCCCCGCGTTCGCAACACCACCAACGCTTAACCAAACCCAGCTGAATGCGCTGGCACCAAGTGGGATAAACCTGAAAATAAATGACGAGTTGCACTTATGGTCGGCCGATCTTATGCAGCGTGTAGTCAAACCTGGGGCGAGTGTCAACATCCGACTGTTATGGGGTGCCTTGGATCAGCCAATCCCCACCAGCTATCGGGTGTTTCTTGAAGCCATCGACCAGGCTGGCGAGGTGGTTGGACGAAAACGCTTCATCCCATTTCGCGGGCGATATGCCACCACCCAGTGGGCTCCGAGCGTCATGTTTGAGGATCAGTATGAGTTGCCGATCGACGCCACCGCGGCGCGCGGCACAGCTGTGATCCGGCTTGCCATTCAACGCCCCGATCAGGCGGCGTCTCTGTTGCCACTCCCCAACGGCGCACAGCGATTGGTTATCGGTACGATCAAAATCGATGGCGCGGCGTCGGTTCAACCGAACGTTGCCACGGCACTGGACGCGCGCTTTGGCTCAATTGCCCGGTTGATCGGGTTTACCCTGGTTCCACGTTCAAGCTCGGCGAAATCTGCCAGTGCAAAGCCCGTAAATACCGATTTGATCCTAAGCCTGACTGGATTGCAACCACCTGCCGCGGCCGGCACTGGCAGGGATGCCGTGCTGTTTGTACATTTGCTGGATGCTGCCGGGCTGCCCATTAGCCAGGAAGATGATTCCCCGCTGGGTGATCGCTTCACGCCGCGCTGGTGGGATAACGGAGATGTTATACAGGAGACACGCGCCATTAATCTAACTACCGAGGTCGCACGAATAGAGATTGGCTTCTACGATCCCGTTAGCAAGGAACGACTCCCGGCGCTCAAACCCGACGGCACGCGCTGGGTGGATGATACGGTCGTTATTTGGCGTCGTCCGTGAGCTCGCAAGCAAGCCGGACGCCAATCGTATAATTTTTAGGCTTGATTCTTTACGACGCATCCCACGGGAATTTGCGAAGGCGGGTGCGATGGCTGCTTGCAGGCGCCCGGCGAACCCTGCTGCTGTGCTTGCTATTGACAATTCAGCCCGTGCACATTGCCCGCGCGCTGGATATCCCTCCGTTTGTGCTTCCGACCGGGTTCGTCCGCGATGAATTGGTTTCCGGGCTGACGTTTCCAACCGCATTCGCATTTGCCCCGGATGGGCGCATATTTATCGCGGAGAAGGAAGGATATGTGCGCATCTGGAAAGACGGCGTGCTGTATGGCCGTCCCCTGATCGATTTGCGCGACGAGATCAACAGCTATATCGACCGGGGTTTGGTGGGTTTTGCAGTTGATCCGCACTTTGATCAAAATCATTTTGTATATGCGCTATATGTATACGACGCTCCTGGGCAACTACATAATGACGTGGCGCCGCGCAAAGGCCGGCTCACGCGATACACCGTGGACGGTGATAACGCCGACCGGTCCTCGGCCAGGGTGCTTCTGGATGATTTTGAGGCCACCACCCAATTTCATGCGGTGGGCTCGCTGCGGTTCAGCCCGGTCGATGGCGCACTGTTTGTATCACTGGGTGACGGGGCATACACATTTGAACGCAGCGATTTGGCCTATCGATCCCAAGACCTGGACAAACTAAACGGCAAGGTGTTGCGTCTCGACCCCGCGACCGGTGACGGCCTGCCGGACAACCCGTTTTTCGAGGCCAGCCAGCCGCACAGCGCGCGCTCGCGCGTGTGGAGCTATGGCCACCGGAATGCTTTTAGATTTGGCATTCATCCGATCACCGGGATTCCCTATGTCGGCAACGTCGGTTGGAGCACCTATGAAAGCGTGCAGCGCGCAACCGCGGGCGCAAATTTTGGCTGGCCGTGTGTAGAGGGCATCCTCACCCGCCTGGAATATGTCACTGGAACCGCGTGCAGCTCGGTCACGCTGTTTAATGTGGTTCCGAGCGAATTTGATTACCCGCACAAAGGCAACAACGCCAGCGTCACCGGCGGCGCATTTGATTTTGGTCACAATTGGCCGGATGGCTACTTTGGAAATTATTTCTTTTCCGACTACAGCACGCAGCGCATTTGGCGCGCGACCCTAAAGGAAGATGGGCACTTTGCAGCAGTCGAGCCGTTTGTTGATGGCGCGGGTGAGGTGGTGGATCTGCAATTCGGGCCGGATGGCGCGCTGTATTACCTGACGATTTATTCGGGTGGGCTGCGCCGAATTTCATTCAAGGACAACCCGCTCCCGGCGCTCGCCACCGCCACCAGCCCGCATCCATTCGTGCGTATTCTGTCTCCGGGAGATGGCGACGTGTATCAGACTGGTGAGTCAATCAAGCTGGCGGGCGGCGCACCGGACTCAATTGCCCAATATTGGTGGGTCACCATGCGCGACCAAAATGACCCGTCGGTGGGCGCAGTTTTGGTTGACGGGATAACCGGCACCGAGACCATCCTGACCATGCCGGAACTGGCAAGCAACGGCAACAGCAATCTGGACGGTGGCTATGTTCAGGTCACGTTTGCCGCGCTCGACGCGAATGGAAACGTAGGAGTGAGCAGGGTCAATATATATCCGCAAAGCGCCGACGGCTATGTGCGCACCTGGCTGTTGACCAAAAGTTACCCGGACAAGTTTGTTGATGACAACGTCCTGGGTAATGAAGACACGTTTACAACGAGCATAGATGACAAGTCAATGTTTCCAATCCGCAGCCGCAGCCGGCTTATAGATTTGCGAGCGGCGCTCTCACCCAACCAGGAAAATATTCTGATCAGCAACATGGTGGCACATGCCTTCATATGGGTGAGTGTGCCCACCGAGCGCGAGGCACTGATCGGGATCAACTCGGATGAGAGCTTGAAGGTGTTTCTCAATGGTCAGGGGGTATGGGACAAGCGGGTGGAGCGTGCTGTGCCGGATGATACAGTTGACGTTGACCTGCCGCGGGTGAAGCTAAAAGCCGGGGCGAACGCACTGATGTTCAAAGTGCACCAGACCAAGAAGAGCAATGCAACCTGGGTGTTTAAAGCACGCCTGCTGAATGGCGATGGCTCGGTAATGACCGACGCGGTCGTACGGGTGCGCTAAAACGGCCGGATCATAATATGATCATGACCGCATTGCGATTGATTCGGGCTTACTTGCGATTGAATATGCAGGTGATTTTTGCCTATCGCGTCAACACTGTCGTCGATCTGATCACCTCGCTTCTGTGGCTTGGCTGGGAATTGCTCAGCCTCAGTATTATTTATAGCAATACCGCGACCATCGGCGGTTGGGTGGCCGGCGATTTGATTGCGTTGCTCGGGATGTGGAAGGTGCTCATGTCCGTGATGTTTGGGATGATGTGGCCCAACACCGAACAATTTAACAAGAGTGTGCGTGAAGGCACGCTCGACTATATATTTCTGCTGCCGGCCAACAGCCAGTTGTTGACGAGCATTCAGCGGCTGCAGGTGTGGCAAGTGCACAACTTGATCCAGGCCGCGATCATGGTGCCATTGGGATTGAGCATGGCGGGGCGGGTGGCAAACGCGACGGAGATCCTGATGTTCCTGGCGTTGGCAGCGAGTGGTCTGGTCGTTCTCTACAGCGTATGGCTCGTCTTGATTTCGGCCGTGTTTTGGTTTACAAAGTTTGATAACAACATCACTTTGATGAATGCACTTGCCGACTCTGGTCGCTATCCAACCGGGGTCTATCCGACTTGGCTGAGGTTGCTGGTGACGTTTGTGATTCCGATTGGACTGGCGACCACGGTGCCGTTACAAGCGCTCCGCGGCGAGCTAACGCTCTGGCAGGTGCTTGCGTGCCTCGGCGGTGGCGCCGCCACGTTTGTTGTGGCGTCGGCAATCTGGCGCGCGGGCACCCGCCGCTACGCGGGCGCAAGCGCGTAACGAAGTATGGTGCGCGGGCTGCAAGTCCGCGCACCTTGAATAACTACCGCTGAAGCCACGTGTCGCTACTGCCGCCGACCAACCCATCGGCCTCGGGCGGGCCCCATGTCTCGCGGGCGTAGATGGTGGGCTCACGATCCAGTTTGATAAGCGGATCGATGAGCTCCCACTGGCGAACGATCTCATCACTTCGGATAAACAGCGAGGCGTCGCCCAGCATGGCGTCGAGCTGTAGTCGTTCGTAAGCCTCTGGCAGCTTCTCGCCACGCGCAACGTCCGCGAAATTGAAACGCATATCGACCGCGCGGGCTTGCTGCGTGGTATCGGGCACTTTGCTGCTAAATGTCACACTGATGCCTTCATTGGGTTGGATAAACAACCGAATGGTGTTTGGCGTGATCGCATTGGCGCCCATGAACATGGTGTGGGGCGGTGGCTGAAACTGAATGTTGATTTCGCTGGTTTTCTCGGCCAGCGCCTTGCCACAGCGAATGTAGATCGGCACACCGTGCCAGCGCCAGTTGTCCACATAAAGTTTTATCGCACCATAGGTCGGCGTTTTTGAGCCCGGTGCAATGCCCTCGGCATCCCGATATCCGGCATATTGACCGAGCACGACATCCGCCGGGTTGATTGCCCGGATCGCGTTGAGCACCTTGAGCTTTTCATTGCGCACGGCGTCGGCGCTAAAGGACGAGGGCGGCTCCATAGTCACCAGGGTTAGCAGCTGCAGCAGGTGATTCTGAAACATGTCGCGCAGTACACCGCTTTGCTCATAGTAACCAGCCCGGTGACCGACGTCCACGGTTTCGGCCACGGTGATCTGAATGTTGTCGATATAGTTGCGGTTCCAAACCGGTTCAAACATGGTGTTGGCGAATCGGAAGAACAGCACATTTTGAGCGGTCTCCTTGCCCAGATAGTGGTCGATGCGATAGACCTGTGATTCGTTCCAGGCGGAATGCACCGCATCGTTAAGCGCGAGCGCGGATTCCAGGTCGTGGCCAAATGGCTTTTCGATAATGATGCGCCGCCATCCGCCATCGCTTGACTTGGACAGGCCGGCGGCGCCCAGAGCTTGTGAGGCCGGCGCATAGTATTCAGGCGAGGTCGAAAGATAATACAAGCGGTTGCCGGCACCACCCTCGATGCCCTTCAGATAGGCATCCAGGGATGCGTAGTCGGCAGGCGCATCCAGGTTGCCCCTGAAATAGGACAGGCTTTGGGCAAATTCCTTCCAAATCGCTTCATCAATGGGACCTCCGGCAAACTGTTCCACGCCAGTGCGCATGAGTGCGCGAAAATCTTCCGAGGTATATGGGCGGCGGGCAAAGCCAACGACATGGGTGCCTGCGGGCAGGCGCCCCTTGCGTTTTAGATTGTATAGACCGGGGACCAGTTTGCGTGCGGTTAAATCTCCAGATGCGCCAAAAATCACAACAGTTGTATTCATGGGAAGCTAGGCCTTCAGAGCTGTCATCTTAATGTCGTGGCCGCCAAATTGGTTGCGCATGGCGGCGAGCAGCTTGTGCGAGAAGGATTCATCGTCACGTGAGGCAAATCGCACCTGCAACGACGCGGTGATCGCCGGTATTGGACAATGCAGATCAATGGACTCGACCACCGTCCAGCGACCCTCGCCTGAGTCAGGAACCCACGCATCGATTCCGTCCAGAGTTGGGTTGGCCGCCAATGCGCGTTCGGTCAAGTCAAGCAGCCAGGAACGCACCACGCTGCCGTGCTGCCAGATTTGGGCAATCTGATGGAGATCGAGGTTCATTTCTTTTTTCTTACCCATTAGGTCAAAGCCCTCGGCATAGGCTTCCATCAGACCATATTCGATTCCGTTGTGAACCATTTTGGTGAAGTGACCCGCTCCAGATGGTCCGACATGACCCCAACCGGTCGTGGCGCTGGGCGCCAGGGTCGCAAAGATGGGATTTAACCACGCTACAGGTTCATTGTCGCCTCCGATCATCATTGAGTAGCCCTCGGTGACTCCCCAAATACCCCCACTGGTGCCCACATCGACAAAGTGCAACCCGGTCGCGGCAACCTGCTGGGCGTGACGGATTGAATCCTTGTAGTTACTGTTGCCGCCATCGACGATCGTATCACCCGGTTGCAGCACCTTCATCAGGTCAATGATCGTGCTCTCGGTGGGTGCGCCGCTGGGAACCATGATCCATATGGCACGGGGAGCCGTCATCTGCTGCACCATATCGGTAAGGCTGGCCGCCGCCACTGCGCCTTCGGCCGCCATGTTTTTGACCGCATCAGCGCTGCGATCAAAAACCACCAGCCGGTGGCCGCCTTTCAACAGCCGGCGGGTCATGTTTGCGCCCATTTTGCCCAATCCAATCATTCCCAGTTGCATTGTTTGTCTTTTTCCCGGACACGATGAGTGCAAACCATGCGTTCGTTTGCACTCATCGTGTCCGGGCCTAGTTCTCTTTTAGTACACAATCAAGGACCATGCGAAGCGTTGAAGGATCATCCACCACATAGCGTCGATCAAGCAGTGCCCCGGAGGCAAACGCCTCGCGGGAGTAATCCGTGGTGATCGCAATTACCTTCATATTGGCGGCCTGAGCAGCCAACACGCCCGTGGGTGAATCTTCGATCACCAGACACGCCGCGGCGGGCACGCCAAGTGCACGCGCCACAAAGTTGTAAATCTCGGGGTCGGGCTTGCCCACACGAACATTTTCCTGGGTGGCCACCACGTTAAATTCACCGGACAAGTGCAGCGTATCAAGCACATGGGTCGTTTGTTCACGATGACTCATTGTGGCCAGCCCGGTTTTATAGCCCTGGGCATGCACCAGGCGGAGCAGCGCGGCGTTGCCCGGGATGATGTTTTGCTCCAGCAAAGCGTTGTCGGCCAGAATCGCGTTGTATATCGGAACGCGCAGGGCGCTAAAGACCTCCCAGGGTTCGGTTGCGCTGAATTCGGGCATCCGCGCGCGCGCGGCCTCCTCAAGACCAAGCTTGTGCAACAATCCCCTGGCCACGTCCTTGCGCGAGCCGCCGACGAAATCCTTGAACGCATCGATGGCGGTGGATTCGTCCAGCGAAGGGGCGAGCAGATGCGCAGCACGGGCATATGAGAGCGCCTTCAGATGCTCGGTCTGCACCAGGGTGTCGTCAAGATCAAAGATAAACGCAGTGATCATTTTTGGATAGGCAAACAACACCCGCCCTGACGACGCCGAGACGGGTGCGGTTTTGCGTTCGTCGCTTAAAACACTTCGCTGTGATTTTGCATGTCGCCCGAAGCGTGTGCACTCATGCGGTTGACAAGGGCGGCGGTGCGCGCTGCGTCCATTTCAGCCTCGTGAGCGGCGGACACCACGCCATGCTTCTCCTGAAACATAATGCGCTTGGCATCGATGCTGGCCATCAGCGAATCAAAGGATTTTGCAAACGAGGCCACGCCATCATTCTGGAGCTTTTGTGCCACGTCGTGCATGAAGATATTTTCACCGGCCAGCTGGCCTATTTCCAGAATTGACGAACCGACGCCTTCGGAGATGGTGAGCTTGGCAACGGAATGATCCAGGATGGCGGTGAGCGTGGCCGGAGGCACGGTGTTTACGGTGAGAGCGCCGATCAGGTTGTCCACATACATGACATCCGAATACTTGGGGTTTTTGGTGCCGGTGCTGGCCCAGAGCGGTCGCTGCGCTCGTGCGCCCTTGGCCGCCAGCGCCTGCCATCGCGGGCTGATAAACATGTCTTGAAACTTGACGTAGGCCAGGCGGGCGTTGGCGATCGCGGCCTTGCCCTGAAGCGCGGGTGAGCACACTGGATCAATGGCGCCATCAACGCGGCTGACAAAGAACGAAGCCACAGATGCGACGTGATGTGGATTGCCACCCGCCGCGATCAAATCCTCGATGCCCGCCATATAGGCGTTGATGACACCGGTATATTGCTCGACATCAAAAATCAGGGTGACGTTTACGTTGATCCCGGCGCCGATGAGTGCGCGAATGGCAGGCAAGCCTTCCGGTGTGGCCGGAATTTTGATCATGACGTTGGGGCGATCCAGACGTGAATACAGGCGCTTGCCTTCGGCGATTGATCCGGCCGAGTCGTGGGCGAGAAGTGGACTTACTTCCAGACTGATAAATCCATCGGCGCCGTCGGTCTGCCGATAGACGGGCAGAAGAATATCCGCGCCGTGACCGATGTCAGCGATGGCCAATGATTCGTAAATGTCCTTCGTGCCCGCGCCCGCCACGGTCAGCTGGCTGATGCCCGCATCGTAGTCGGCGCTGCCGGCAATCGCTTTTTCAAATATGGTTGGGTTGGAGGTGACGCCGGTAACGCCCTTGTCCACCAACCGTTGCAGCTCGCCACTTTCGATCAGCGACTTGCTGACATTGTCATACCAAATACTTTGACCTAGCGCGTTAATCTGTTGAATCGGGTTCATAAATCCTTTGAATGCCAGCAATCTGGCGCTTATGTGACCATTGCCGTTAGTTGTACTACAGTTTCGCCGGTGCCATTCCCGCGCTCCGTTGACTGCAGCTTGGTTGAGTCAAATGTGCAACGCAATTGTTACGTTGAGATTATGAGTGAGCGGCCAGCGCGAAGCCGCGCATATAGCATCCCGGGTTTTGCCGTTCGGTCGGAATTGCCATATTGCTATGGGAGGTGTTAGCATGGTTGAGAATATGGCAAAAATCGAGTCGACGTTTTTGGTGAATGCCGGTCTTTCGAAGGTGTGGGAGTTTCACAATGACGTCTCGGCCCTGGGACGCATAATGCCCGGGACCGTGACCGTGGTCTCTGCGGACGCGCCGATGCGAGCGGGTAGCCGGATACAGCTACGGCTGGGCGCAGGCCGGTTGGGAATAGACTGGATGCTAAATGTGGTCAGGCACGAACCCATGGTGCGATTTGTGGATCAGCAAGTCACCGGCCCGTTTGCGAGCTGGCTGCATGTGCACGAATTTGCAGCTGTGGCCGGTGGCACGCAGGTGACAGACACCGTCACCTATACGCTGCCATTTGGTGCGATTGGGCGGGCGGTTGACAAGCTGATCGTGCAACATGTGATCCGATCATCGTTTGGGCCGCGTGCGCGCGCGACGAAGAGGTTGCTGGAAGGCGGGGCGAGCGACCAGCGGCCAGCTTCCGGCTAACCGAGTTTCTTGCGTAATTTTTCATACACAATTACCTCGGCGCTATAGTTGCGCAGGCTCAGCCGATAGTCGTCACCCACCTCCACGCCCTCCGCTCGCAACAAGTCGCGCTGGCGGTCTGCGGCGTCAAACGTGCTGCTGTTGCTGATCCGCCCCTGCGAGTTCACGACGCGCCACCAGGGCACGTTTTTGACCTTGTTCCCTGGCGCACCAAGCGCATTTAGCGCATAGCCCACAACCCGGGAATAATTGGCGTGTCCAATATGCCGGGCGACACCGCCATACGACATCACCCGCCCCTTTGGGATAAGCTTTACAAGGGCATAGATTTCCGCATACAGTTCACTCATGGTTTGCGCCTCGCAGTTTGTCTAGCTTACACAGGTTGTAGCCAACCCGGGTCCAGGTCAAGATTGATGATCCAAACCTTGTTCCAGGTGTGATCCTGCACGATCAAATTATCCTTGTCATCAAAGCACAATTCACCCGGTGCGCCCAGCGGCAGCGCAATCGTTGCATCTGGCGTGTACTTGGTAAGCGGGCTGCGATACAAATACACCTGCATTTGGGATCGCTTCTTTGCATCCCGATAATATCCGTCGTTGCCAATCACCATCTCATTTCGACTGTTAAAGGCCACGCTCACCGGTGAATGCGGGTGATCAACGGGCAGGTTTATGCGGCAGATGTCGGTGCAATCCATGGAATCCACGCAATAGACGTACCTGGCCAAAACACCCGGGAACATGGTGTTGATGGCCGCGAGATCCTCGGCGGTAAACGCGATTACGCGGCCGTTTGGGTGACCCTCGTAGGTGCAATCCACCACAAACAAGTTTCCCAGGTGGTCAAATTTCAGGTCGTTGGCCGAACCAAAGCTCGCCGCACTGGGCTTGGCCAGACCGCGGTTCATTCCGCCATCCGTCTTGTTGGCCTGGCCGATGACACAGTCAACCACAAGCTTGCCCTTCCATTCATCGGGGTTGCGCACCCGCAACAATCGGAAGCTTTGGCTGTCCATGACCCAAAGGTGATTCAGTTTTGGGTCATACGCAACGCACTGGTCCGCCCGATATGACATCGGCTGCGCTTGGTCATCCGCCCAAAACAGATCGATCATGGTGCGCAGCGGCTGGCTGCCCTGCGTGAGCGGGAGTTGATACACCAACAACCGGCCATGCTCCCCGGTTGTCCACAGGCGATTTTTGCCATCCACGGCGTGCATCGCCCGCCCCATCAGGTGATTGTGTTGGGTCAGGCTGCCTCCGTTGTCCTGACCCACAAACGCGTTCGCCGGGCTGCCGTCCGGCTTGCTCATATAGTCATTCCAAACCAGATAGCGTTGGTGGTCACGAACGATAAGCTGGTTGTTAACCGCGCGCAGACCCACCCGATCCGGGTGAAACCGATCAGGCCCAATATTGTTTGGGGCGGAACCCTGCAACATGCCGCCACTATCCGCCGGTATCCCGGGCCCCTGGGCATACGTCGGTGGTCGCCAGGGCAGGCCATACCGCGCAACACGGTGATGCGTGCCATCCGCCAGCAACATGTGGCCATGACCGTCAAAACCGATGTTGCCGCCCGGCCAGCGCATGGCAAACGACTGCGCTTCATTCACCCCGCTGCGTGCCAGAATCTGGTCGGTAAATCCGTGCGACACCAAGTCTGGCGCTCCGATTGCAACGAGAATCTCACCATCCTTGTCCAGCAGGAGCGTCCGCCGACCAACACCGCCATCATGCACCCACACCACGCCATCGCAATAGCGCCGGGTCTGGCTGCCATCCACAAAGTCATCGGTCTTGATCGGGTTCATGGCCAGCCCGGTCGCCAGGGTAAACCGATATCCCGCCGTGTAGTCGCCACGTAGTTGCTGACGCGGGATGACACACCTCGAGGCCAACATCCCACTGGTAAAGGGCGGTGTAAAGACGAGCAGCCGGGCCGGGAACCCGCCGGGATACTCGTCCACCACCCAGAGCTCACCGGATAATGGATCAATCCGCGCTTGTGTGGCGTGGCAGGTGCGGTTCAGGGGAGATCGGGTAATGTCCTGATTTGGCGCACTGGTGGTGAAGTCCGGCTGGCCAATAACCAGGTCGGCGGTGCGGCTCCCGCGGGGAAAGCGCAACACTCGAAAGTTAAACGTGTCGGCCACCCACAGGTTGCCGGATGGATCAACGGATACACCCCGGGACGAGGCGTGGTCCATGCCACCGACGGTAAAGTTTAGTGAGCGTGCATCGCGTGTGGTTGCACCCATGCCGCGGTTGGGTTGGTTTGCGGCAAAATCATCCTGACCCCAAACCATGTCGGCAACGCCATTCGCGCCACCACCGCCAGAGTTGATGGCAAACGGCGCGAGATACATCAGCACCCGGTTGTTATAGACATCCGGCACATACACGTTGCCGGCTGCGTCCACATCGAACCCCAGAAACATCCACTGCTCGGCCACGTTGGTCCCGGCTGGGAAATTGATCAGACACAGCGTATTAGCACCGGCCGGTCCATACAGACCGATATTGCAGTCACCATTGGCCGCGCTCGAAAACGCGTCCGGCTGGCCAAGGATGACGCTTGGTTGCGCGTCTTCAAAGGTGCGAAAACCAAGGATGCGATTGTTGCCGGTATCCGCCACATATACATGTCCTTCGCGATCGACCAGCACACCCGCGGCGTGATATACCTTGGTCCCATCCACGAATCCGGGCGAACAATCACCCCAGCGGCGCTGTCCAAACAGTTTTAGGGTGCTCACGCCGTGCCCGTAGAAATTGATTCCCGGAGGTGTGCTCGGCCGGCCAGTCACCGACGCGGCCGATGAAGCGGATGCCGAAGTATTTGGAAATATGCGATCCAAAATCGATGGCATATTGCAATCTTAAGCCATCCAAAGGCCCGATCTGCACTACACTTCCTGCATGTTCAAAACCGTGCCCTTCAGCACCTATGTCGAATTTCCGTTGGATGAGATGCACCGCCGAGCGCACGAGTATCTGGTCCACATGCGGCGACGGCGCACCATTCGCGAGTTTAGCGATCGGCCGGTGTCCCGCGAGATCATCGAGAGTTGTATTTTGGCGGCCGGCACCGCACCCAGCGGCGCTAACCTGCAACCCTGGCAATTCGTGGCGGTGGCCGACGCCGCGGTCAAGCATCGCATCCGCGAGGAGGCCGAAGTCGAAGAAGCCGAGTTTTACACTAGCAAGGCGCCCGCCGAGTGGCTGGCGGCGCTTGAGCCCCTCGGCACCGACCCGAACAAGCCGTTTCTGGAGATCGCACCCTGGCTCATTGTAATTTTTGCCAAGAGCTATGACCTTCTGCCGGACGGTCGAAAAGTAAAAAACTACTATGCCGCGGAATCGGTGGGTATCGCAACCGGCATGTTGATCACCGCGTTGCACACGTCCGGCCTGGCCACGCTCACCCATACACCCAGCCCGATGGGTTTTCTAAACAAGATTTTGGGCAGACCAGACAATGAGCGTCCGTTTTTGGTGCTGGTGACTGGATATCCAGCACCCGGTGTAGAGATTCCAGAGCGCGCACTGCACAAGAAGTCGCTCACGGAGATCGCCACGTTTGTTTAGCACCCGACTCCGCATAAAATGACATCCCAATTGCGCGCGGTGCGTTCGAGCCGTGCTTGAAATAACGTAGACGCAAAAAACACATGTCAATCTGGCGTGCCATTCCCGACCTCACCAACCTAAACCTTCTGGCCAAGGACTCCATGATCGGCCACCTCGGGATCGAAATCTACGAGATCGGTGAGGATTACATTCGTGGGCGGATGCCCGTCAACAACCACACCCGCCAGCCGTTTGGAATCCTCCACGGCGGGGCCAGCGTGGCCCTGGCGGAGTCCATCGGGAGCTTCGCGTCAGCCTGTTGCATTGATAGCGCAACAAAAATTGCCGTTGGATTGGATATCAATGCCAATCACATTCGATCCGTGCCCACAGGCAACATGGTTATCGGCACGGCGCGCCCGCTTCATATTGGCGCGAGCACGCATGTCTGGGACATTCGAATTGAGACTGATGGCGGCAAACTCGTGTGCATCTCCCGCTTGACCATGGCTATTATTGATCGCCGGGATGGGTAGCTGCTAGCCTAACCCTTTAGGGCCACGGTAATGACGGCTGGAACCACATCAAACGAATCGGTCAGGCGGGCCTCGTTCACATCCCGCAGCCAGAGCCCGGTCGAGCGTCCGCCATCAAGATTGAGCGCTGTATCAAGACCGAGCGCCGGCTGCACAGCCAGCCAGTCCGCCAGTTCAATCATGGTCCACGTCGGCGTTTGACACACGCCAAGCAATACCCGACCTTGCTTGTCAATCCCCACAAACGTGCGAAAGCTTGGTCGCGCATCGGTCGGTATGTTGGGCACAACCGCCCCGCCCATCAGTAGCATGGGAAAGGACTGTACGGCCGACGAAATCTTTCGATCCGCCACGTAGGGCTTCTTCAACAGCCATTGCAAATTGGGTCGGCTGTCGACCACCGAGAACATCCCCCCAAAGCCGGCATAAGATGCTCCGGACGGCTTGCCATCGACGATGATCAGCCCGGTTGCAACATGCTTATCCGTAAAGTAGCCTGCATTGATCACCACATCCGCCCCGCTGCTGGCTTGCCAGTCGCGGACGGTCTTTGGCGCCTCGGGTGCATATTGAACCTTTATGTTCGCCCGTGCTGGCTCAATCCGCGCAATCATCACCGTTTGATCCGACTGCACGTCCTTTGGCCTTCCAGTCAGGGTAATCCATTCGAGCCCCGGATTTAGTCGCGTCCATCCCGTCACGGGCTGGACGGTCAGGGTGGGCACAACCGTAGACCCTGGTACGGGCGCATGGCTTGACGCGGTAGCTGTCACGCCGGGCACGGTTGGCAAGGGCGGCGCGACCGTAGACTCGGTCAGGACGCACCCACTCAGAGTGAGGATGGTCGCTGCAAGGACAGCCAGATAGGTTCGGGTCACGGATGGCGGCGCCAGCTCCGCGGCACCGGCGGCACGGCCGGGCCTTGGATTTGGCTGGCTCAAATTTTAACGGGCACATAGCTGAATCTAACGTTTGGGTGTACATTACAGTGCATGCAAAGTGAAAGCCAGATTGAGTGGACCGAACGCCCGGCGTGGAGCGGGGAGCTTCATATGATCGCGGGCTGGCGCCAGTGGGCGGATGCGGGCAGCATCTCCTCTGGTCTCCCCCAATATCTCATTGAAATGTTGGGTGCCCGAAAGATCGGTCATATCAAACCCGAGGGGTTCTACTTGTATCAAACACCGGTCTCCCAATTTTTATTTCGACCGCGCATCAAGTTTGAGGAAGGCTATCGGGTTGAGATGAGCGTTCCCACCAACGATGTGTATTGGTGGGACGATGGTGAGCATGCTCTGGTGATCTTCATTGGTGACGAGCCAAATATGAACGTCGAGCGCTATGCCGCGGCTTTCTTTGAGATTGTGGCCACGCTTGGGGTAAAGCGCACGGTTGGGCTGGGCGGCGTGTATGCCATGGTGCCCTATGACAAGGATCGCACCTTCTCATGCAGCTACAGCAAGCGCGGGATGAAAGGTGAATTATCGGGCTATGCGGTTTCGTTCTCGAACTATGAGGGCGGCGTCAGCATGGGCAGCTACCTGGTCGACCCGGCTGAAAAGGTTGACGCCGAGTATTTCACACTGTACGGGTTCGTCCCAATGTATGACTTTGCCCAGCTAAACCAACGCGTTCAGAATTTCAACGTGGATGACGACTATCGCGCCTGGCACGACGTTCTTACGCGCCTGAACCACATGTTCAAGATCCAACTAAACCTGACCGACCTGGCCGCGCGCGGTGCCGAGCTGACCACCCAGATCACCACTCACCTGGATGAGCTCGCGGCCAAGCATCCCCAGGTTCCACTCAAAGAATATATTTCCAAGGTCACAACCGACTTTGTTGAAAAGCCCTTTGCAAAGTTGGACGACGTTTGGGAAGATGCGCTTGGCGATATTTTCGGTGACTAGCCGGATTCTGCCACAACGATGACAAAATCCGCCTTTTGTGCTAAAGTCTCGCATGGTGCAAATCGTCGGGAATTCGACGGAGCGCAATCCACGACCAAATAGCATTCTAAAATCTGGAGGCAGGCTGGTCGCTAACGTGCTTGATCTGCTCTATCCGCCCCAGTGTGGTGGTTGCCACAAATGGGGCGTCGGACTGTGGTGCGCATCATGTGACCGGGCAGTGATTCGGTTCAGCGGATCACAGGCGGAGCGCGAACTAATTACCGAGAAGCAATCCGCCATCACCGCGGTGAGCGCGGCTTTATTTGGCGCCACGCTGCGCGAAGGCATCCATGCCTTCAAATATAACGCGACGCCTGGCATGGCGACGCCGTTCGCGGTCATGATGGCCCCGGCGCTCGGCGGCGTGTTGGCCCAATTTGAGGCAAACGATCAACCACTCTTGGTGCCGGTTCCGCTACATTCCGGTCGACAACGTGAGCGCGGTTATAACCAAAGCGAAGTTTTGGCCCGCAGCATTTCCATAAACAATCCCGGGTTGCGCCTATGTACTGCTCTGGTTCGCACCCGGAGCACCCGCCAGCAGGCACGCCTCACCCCGGATGAGCGCAGGCAGAACGTCAACGGCGCATTTTCGGCTGGCGCCCGCGAATTCTCCAATCAATCCGTCATCCTGATTGACGACGTGTTGACCAGTGGCGCAACCTTGTGCGAATGTGCCGATGCACTGATCACTGCCGGAGCGCGGCGGATTGTGGCATTTACTCTTGCGAGGGCCGACATGTAACGGTCGCTAGTTTGTTTGGTGCAGGCCACCCACGTGGGCAGCCTGATTATTTTGGAGGCAAAAATAATGCAACTGATCATTCAATCAAAGGGGCTTCATCTTCCGACCAAGTTCGAGAACTATGTTCGGCAAAAGATCGAACGGTTGGATCGCTACCTGCCTGGTTTGGAAGACATCCGCCTTCGCATCAGCGGCCAAAGCACCAAGGAGGATTCGCCCAAGTCGATTGAATTAATGGTGCATCGCAAGCGCACCATGCTCCGTGCCGAGGAAAACGCCATCGACGTCTTCGCCGGGTTTGACCTCGTTCTTGACAAAATGTATCAGCGCATCGCGCGCTATAAGGGGCGGCGCGTAGACAAAAAACGCCATGGTGTCCTCATCGATGAGGAACTCGCCACCGCCGAAGCACTCCCGGTCGAACTGCCCGACGAGGAGGTGGAACAGCATGTCGTCCGCACCAAGGCTTTTGCCATGATCCCGATGAACACCGATGAAGCCATTGAACAAATGGAACTTCTCGGGCATGATTTCTTTGTATTTATGCAGGCGATTGGCGGGCATATCAACGTCGCTTATCGCCGGAAAATGGGTGGCTACGGCTTACTCCAGCCGGAACGTTGATTTTCAAGGCCGTTTAGCCTGGCGATGAGTGTCGGACTGAGGACCGACACTCATCATCATGATTGAAATACTATTATGCAAATATGTGTATAATTGTATATATGCATAATCGACATCCAATTGCCCGGCGTGAAGTGCTTGGACCACTCACCGCGCTGGCAGACGATAGTCGCCTAAGGCTGCTGGAGTTGCTGGCTGCGCATGGTGAATGCCGCGCGCAGGAACTGGTTGAGTTGCTTGGCGTCAGCCAACCCAATTTAAGCCGGCACATAAAGCAACTGGTGGCAGCCGGATTGGTGGGTGAACGACGTGCCGGCGATGCCAGCAAAAGGTACAGTCTCCGACCGGAGGCTGTACGCGCGCTGAGTGACAAGCTGGAAACACTGATCAGCCCGGACAACGCGCGTGCCAGCCTTGCGCGTGACGCGGCCGCAGCCGAGCGTGAAATCAAGTTTGCTGCGCTTCCGCTTGAACTTCGAGCCTCATTGGACGAAGACCTGCGGGTGACCCATTTCTCCACCAAACGTTCCGAGCAAAAACTTGTGTTGGCCTATCTCTTTGAGAAATTTGAGACCGGGCGAACCTATTCGGAGAAAGAAGTCAACCAGGTAATCCACAGATGGCTCGCACCGGAACTCATGGAGCCACGTCTGCGTGGCGCATCCCTGCGCCAGAGCAATCTGTACGGCATCGACGCCGTAACATTGCGCCGTGCCCTGGTTGAAGAATGCGGTCTAGAGCGCACATCGGATGGCAGCAGTTACTGGCGGGCAGCGGCATCGCCAACGCCATAAAACAAGTCTTCCACATCAACCGTTATCAATCCGTGATCCTAACCATTGATCCGGAAACGGTCACGTGTTTGACAATGCCAAGAATCGGGTCGCTGGGCGCCGCAGGATCAAAAAACACGGCGTTCTTGTGCTGGTTTGGGTCAAACAGCGTGATGACCAGTTGATAGGTATGAGGTTCGGATCCATCGGGCAGGGCAAGACTGTGCTCCGTGACGATAATATCGCCGACATGCCATTCGCGGCCCACGATCGAAGGCGCGCCATCCTGGGTGCTCACCACGGTCCCCTGCTTATCGATCAACTTGGCAAAGGGCGCAAAATACCAATCCGCATAAGGCTCCCTCGGCAGATCGGTGACCATCCATTCCTGGCGAATGCGCAGCTCCCGCGCGCCTGTCTGCATCGGACTGATTTCCAGGGCGCGCAGTTGCCAGCCGATATTGGTAGTAAGGCGCCGTTCCTGTGTTGGTTGGTTCGAGGGCCGATAGGTATGTAATGTATCGACGGCTGATAGCGCTACGTCGAATGTCGCCGGGCCAAATTTTGAGAGCGTGCTGGCGCTGGCGACGCACAGCTGCTCGCCTGCCGGCTGCAGGAACGCCATGCCGTTTGGATTCTGTCGCCAGGTTTCCGGGTTGCCAGAGCGCAGCGGCGCTACCACGCTGCGAGCCCAATTCGCGTCCTGGGGCTTGTGGGTGTTAAACGGATCATCTTCATCCACGGCCACCGTAGTGCAACCAAGTGATTGCCAGGCGTGCGTCAGCTCGTTGATCTTCTTGAGGGTCAAGCCATACAAGCCTTCAGGTTCGCCCAGGTAGGGCGTCTGCTGCAAAAAAAACTCTCGCGCAACAACGCTGTATACCGGGATCAGACTTGATGCAAGCAAGACTCCGACCAGCGCAGTTCGAGTCCGGGTGAATCGGCGCATGGCGTTTAGCGGCAACGCGGCAAGCAAATAGCCGGCCGGTGCGGTCGTCAGTAGGTAAAACGGATGGATGAGTTGGTTGGAGCGCAACGCCGCCACTGTGATCGTTGCGGCGATAGGCAGACCAAACCATACCAGCATTTGGCGGTTTCTAGCCCGCCGAACGCCGAGCATCGCAAGCAGGATTCCGACCGCAACCAGCGCATCGATCACGGTGGTCCGCAGCCCACCCAGCGTCAGCGTTTGCGCGAGAAACTGTGTATCGTCCGTCGCTGCACCAGCCGATCCAAACAACGAGCCATCCCGGCCAGAGATCAGCCTAAGACTGTGATCAATACCGATGGTGTCCAGCTTTGGAGCGTCCGAAGTACCTATCGCGGGCGCGGTCTTCAGGAACGCTGACCAGAAGTCAAGTGCGCGTTGCGGTGATCCCACAATGACAACCTGACTTATAACGAGCGTGGCAAGGCACACACCAAGCCCCGCCAGCACCGCAAAGCGCAGTCGCCGCGTCGCAGACACCAGGCATAACAATAAGGCCTGCGGCAAAAGGATATAGGCGACAACGTAGGTTTGCAGCGCAAAGCCGAGGCTGAGCAAACCGCCAATTACGCGCAACGGACGATTTTTCTGGAGCCCGACGGCGAGCAGGCAGTATGTGCAGACCGCAAAAAACTCCAGCTGACCCTGAATCCAACTGCCGCCTGCAAATTGAATCGACCAGGGGCTGACTGCATACAACCACGCACCAATCAAGGCAGACCGCGCGCCAAACAGCCGTCGTCCGGCATCAAATACGATCGCCACTCCGACGACGCTGAGCATGGCACTGATCGCACGCGCGGCATACGCGCTCGGTTCAAATGCCGCAACCAGTGCCCAAAGATAACTTGCTCCGGCCGGGTTCGCCAGCCCAATGGTCGAGGGTAGGCTGGACGTGGGCAACCGCGACCAGTCACCAGCGAGTATGGATTGCAGAATTGAGATGCCCAACCCATGCGGGTAGCCGTTGTCATAGTTCTGCCTCCCGCTCGCGACAAAGCCGATCCGCAAACCAAAGCCCAGGATAAGTGCCAACATCGGCAGAACTAGATGGGGAATGACGGTTCGGGGCGCGCGGTTTTGTGTCAACAACACAACCGCAAGTGTACGGGGATACGCTCAACACCTAGGTAATGCTCTCAATGGCACCATTGGCTGACATGACCCGACCAAAGATCAGCGTAATTGTGGGCCGGGCCCCGGGGAACCCACGAACGGTGGCGAGCGGCACGGAGCTGTATCCTGATCCACCGCTCACCAGTTCATAGCCTACGATGGCGCCATCCTTGACCAACGCATTGGCAATCGCCGGCTCGAGTGCCCATAATGAATTGCGACCAGGCGCGTATCGATAATAGTCGGATACGGAATCCAATCGAGCATTGGTGACGCCATACTTGTCCAGAGCGGCCAGCAACACGGTTTTGTTGGATGTCACTTGACTGGTGCTTGGTTCGGCGCCTCCAGGTGCCGGGCGGACCCGGCTGAATGCTTCTCGAAACAAATCTGGCGTCACCCCAAGGGCGGCTGCAATCAAAACGACCGGTCGGCCGCCGTCCCGGGGATCGGTGTCGTGGCCGGCCGAAAACGTTACCGACGTTCGTGTCACACCTGCGGGTAGGGTCTTCATGTTGTGGTTGGTTGGATTGCACGCGCTGATAAACAACAGCAGCGTCAGCGGAATCGTACGAATGGATTTGCTCATGAGGTAGGCAAACGCACCTGCGATTCCTCTTCAGGGTCGCAGGCGCGTTTATGTTTGTCGGTTTCCTAGGCTCCGAGGCGTGGGGCGTCCGGCGCTTGTCCACCTGGGCGTGGGCCTGTCGGTCGACCGGGCATGCTCTCGCTCAGATGTAGCACAGCATCGTTCTTAAACCGGGTCAGATCGGCGTCCGCCTGCGCCTGAGTGATCCGCCCGGAACTCACTTCTGCATCCATATGGGTCTTATGTGCGGCAACCAGCGCGGACGCCACCGTATCAATGGACACGTTCTTGTCCTTGGCCAAATCAGCAACGGTCTTGCCGTTCTCCAGCGTCGTTCGAAGTGTTGCCGCATCGATTCCAAGTGTCTTTGACACTGCTTCGCTCAACTCGCCAAACGGGCCACCACCGCGCGGGCCGCGACCGTCATTTTGTCCACCGGTTGGGGGTTGTGGCATGGCTTTGCTAAAACGCTCGGGCAGATCCTTCTTGAGCTGCGCGACGTGCTGGTCGATAACCGCTTGCACCACCGTGTCAAGGGTGATACCCTTATCCTTCGCCAGGTCGGCCACGGTCTTTCCGCCGATCAGTGCGGTTTTGAGCGCGGCTTCGTCGATTCCGAGAGTCTTGGCAATGGTGGCCTGATCCATCTGCGGTCCATGATTCATAGTGTCCCCACCAGGGCCACCCGGACCGCCCGGCCCCCTACGACCCGGGTCGCCTACTTGAGGGCCGAATTGCCCGCCCGGTCCGCTCTGCCCACTTTGGTTAACCGGTCCACGCTGCTGCACGTGTGGCGCGCCTTGCGGGGGCTGTGTTCCGGTTTGTGCCATGGTGACTCCCGCCACCCCGAGGCTGCCCGCCAGCGCCAAAACGCCGGCGGCCACAGCCAGTTTTAGTTGTTTGCCGTTCATGTTTATTTTCCTTTGTCGAACACCTGTATGTGCTCGATATAAAGGTTTTAACGCCGGCTTCTGAAGAAGATGTCGAGATTTGGAGCAGAACGTCTGAAACAGTCTCGGGCCGTTACTAATCTTCCTCGCCACCCGCATCGCCGTCGTCCCCGCCGTCCCCGCCGTCCTCGCCGTCGTCTTCCTCTTCCTCATCATCGTCGCCGTCATCCGCATCTTCTGTGACTTCTTCCTCGTCGCCTTCTGCGGCCTCGTCTTCTGATTCGGGATCCTCAGATTCGCTTTCTTCATCCTCGGACTCTGTGTCGTCCTCATCATCTGACTCGGAGGCTTCGTCGTCCTCAGACTCGCCGTCTTCCACGTCGTCGATTTCATCGATGTCGTCCTCTTCCAGGTCCGCTGACTCGTCGTCCACTGGAAATTCGACGTCTGTCTCGCCTGCGGCCAGCGCAGCTGCGGCCGTCACCAGTGCGACATATATCGCGGGTGGCGTGGGCGTGGCGGGCACGGTGATGTCTTTAAATAAATTCACCGAAGTCAGACTGGAATAGTCCGCCACTGAAAATGGATTCGTTGGTTTTGGCGAGCCTTTGCCACCAAAGACGACTTTGATGAAATCTGTGATCCACGATGTCTTGTCCACAGCGGCGGGCACCGCTGTTCCACCGGTCAACACCCAGGCATCGTCCGCGCCAAACACCGGGCTCATAAGATAGTTATACGGCATGTAGCAATACCCCTGATCGCCCCAGTCGGTGCCCCACGAATTGCGGATGATAAATACCTGTTCCTGATCGTTGTAACCCACGGCCAGCATCGAATGCCCGCCGTGCGAAGCGCGCCGGGCATCGCTGGGCGAAGGCATGGGCACGAGACCGCCGTTGTCGGTGCACTCGTCAAAGCTTTCGAACGTCGCGCAGCCAAACACGATTGCGTTGCTTTCGGCCAGCGCCTGCTTCCATGCCTGCAGCTTTAGCGGAACTTGCTTCACGCTGCGTGTGGTCAGCGCCTTGGCTTCGGCATACGCCTGTTCGGGCGGACGCTTATTGGTCAGTTTTTTCTTATATGGCCAGGTTGCCTCGGTGCATACGCCAAACTTGCCCAGGCTCTCCATGGCGTATTCGACGATGCAGCCGTCGTCGCTGTTCTGATCACCCGAGCGCAATCGGGCGTTGTAATACACAAAAAGCCGGCTGAGATCCTGCACCTGCGCATGCGCATCCTTGATCGCCACTTTCTCAAGGTATTCGTAGGCGCCAACCGTGGCATTGGCCACGCATGAGCTCAACTGTCCCTGATCCTCGATCGGAGGCATCCATTGCCGCAAGTCCACCGTGGGTGGCAATTTGGCTTCTGTAATCCGCTTGGAGGCGGCGTATTGACTGGCCGGGCTTGACCGCGCGGCGCGCAGGTAACCATTATTGGACAGGGATAGTTCGCGGGTGTCTTGTGCCATAAGTGTGTGTAAAGGCTATGGCACCATGGTTAACCACAGGTCATGTCTTTACCAAGGAAGTGTACAACCCCGAACCGGAATCACCTTTGGAGCCTGGTCGGTCCTATTGTTATACAGTCGGCAGTGTATATGCGAACTCGTATGTGTGATCACCATTCACAATCACAATGTTCATATGTCCGCTAATTCCGGTCAGGTCGTCTGTGCCGGTATCGGGCACCACCCGGATGGCAAGGGACGGCGTGCCGCGGTCCATTACCCCGGTATGCATCAGTGCAAAGCTGCCGACCCGACCTCGCAGCGTTCCGGTGACGCGCTCCAGTGCAACGTATCCTGCCGAGCCTTCAACCAAGCCTTGGAGCGCGATCATCTGACCCGCACTGGTGGCTTCAAGGTCGCCGTGAAAGACTTTGTCCAATAACATGCGTCCGACCGCGCTTTCCGCCGCCAACGGTCCCGGTATTTGGGGCGAGAGCTTGACTTCGAAAGGGCCTTTGGCGTGATGACTCATGGGTTGATTATCCCGTTAATTTCCCTATAACGCGTCCATAAAAACCATGGCACGCCGCGTCTGCGGCAGGAAGGCATTTACCTTTTTTTTCTGACGGCATCAAATCCAATGGTGTGCGCGCCGCATAAAAGAAAATTACATCGGGCACTCCGCTCAGACCCGTCGGGCGTAGCGTGCTGCTGGTGTGCGTCAGGCTCATGACTTGAAATCCCCCTCGGGTTTGCCCTGGGCCACCATGGCCCTGCAATACGCGTGCAGTGCGTCGTACACGATCCACTCGGCCTGGTTTTGCTCCCAGTCATTCTTGTAGCCCAGATGGCGGAAGCCTTCGGCGATTGCCTCCAGACCGGCGCCCTCAGGCTGATGCCACAATGTGTTGTCTGTGTCCGCGCCGTTCACAATCTTGCCCATCAGTCGCAGCGCAAGATCATCATACAAGTTGTATTTGCGCAGGATGGCTTCAAATGAGCACTCCTTGCCATGATGACCCAGCTCCACGTCCTTGCAGTCGTATGGAATGGCGTTCTCCTTCGCGGCGATCTCCATGACTTTGTCGGTGGGCACAAACAAAAATTCAGCATCCTTGTCCACGTGATGACTGATCAGCCACGGGCATGCCACGCGATCCACTTTGACCTTCTCTCTGGTGATCCATTTCATAATGAAATGAGTTTAAATGACAATAGCTATGGAGTACTTAAAGGCCCTCATCCTCGAGCCTGGATTCCAGCTCCTCCCACTCCATGCTGGTTTGGCGACCCAGGTCAAACTCGGCCATCAGGCCGGCGTGAAGAGCTATCAGACGCGGATCGGATTTTTGCAACTCCAGGCCACGGTGCTGACGAATTAGAAAGATCAGTCCGGAAAGTCCGGAATCTTTGGTGAGCGAGACCTCGAGCGGTCGCCCCAGGAGCCTTGGTACATCAAACGGTGCATACATCCACCAGAATTTGTTTAGACCGTCGGCATGGACACCCGCCCGGGTGCGGTGCGCGTCCCGGCCGAATAGGGGGTATTTCGGTGGCACCGGCTCGTGCATCTCGGCATAAAGCTCCGTCAACTCATTTAGCGCGGTGAAATCGGGCGGGTTGGCTGAAAAGTAGCCCATCCCAATGAGGTGGAGCAGCACCCCTTCGAGCGGAGCATTGCCAGTGCGCTCACCCTTTCCCAAACAGGTGCCATTTATGACACCACAGCCGGCGCGAATGGCGGCAAGACAATTGGCGACGATCAACCAAGTGTCATTGTGTGGGTGGAACTCAAGATCGGCGGGTTTGAGCCCCAATGTATTCAATACGCGAAAAATGCGCGGAATGCTTCTGGGCAACGCCACGTCGTCATAGGGCAACCCAAGGCCCATCGTATCGCACACCCGTATTTTTGGCCGGAGCGACTCGCCAAAGGGTTGCGCAATTGCCAGCACTTGCTCAACAAACGCTTGGATAAAGTCCATGGGTGCCCGCGTCGCGTCTTCCAGATGCAACCTTGGACGGATCCCCAAATCAAGCGTCATCTGCACCGCATCAAGATAGGCTTGGGCGGCCGAGCGCCGACCAGCGGGAGTGAACTTGTGAAAGGTGTGAAAGTCCGACGCAGACGCAAGCATGCCAGTCTCGCGAACGCCCAGTGTTTTGATTAGAACTACGTCCTTGCGGGCGGCCCGAATCCAGGTCGTGGGCTCAATTGGCGCACCAGATTTGTAGCGATCCAACGCACCCTGCAGGGCGGCCCGATCACTGTCACGATACACAAAGAACTCAGCCTGCCGTATGGCACCCGAGCCGCTTGTGAAAGCGCACAGGATGTCGTAAATGCGAAGACTGGATTCGGTGCTCAATGGGAGACCACCTTGCTGGCCATCACGATGCGTGGTCTCGGTGCTCCAAACTTCAGCGGGGAGCCCGACCGGTCGGTTTACCCAGTCATAGCGCGGAAATTTACCACGCGGAAAAGCGTTTTCAAAATACTCGGGAGCCGGTGGCTCAGAAATAGGTTCCATAATCAATGATGGGGTGTTCACAGTTCGGAACGATACGTCCACTGCGAACAGGTTGATTGCATAATCAACCAAATGAATGGGTGGATGACCGCGACGGATGCCGCCGCCTGGCTGGGGGTGAGCCGCAAAACGCTTTATGCCTATGTCAGCCGCGGGCTGGTTCAAGCGATGCGGGATCCTGCATCGCTGCGCAGTAATCATTACAACATGTTGGATCTCAGACGGCTGGTGGATCGCAAAATGCAACGTGCAGATCTTAGTCAATTGCCGGCTTCGGCATTGAGTTTTGGTCTCCCCGTATTGGCCTCCAAAATCACATTAATTGAAGATGGCAGGTTGTTTTATCGCGGCCATGATGCGGTGACACTGGCAACCACTATGACGTTTGAAGATGTGGCGTCTCTATTGTGGACGGGCACACCCGGTAAAAGTGCTCCAATGGTGGGTGCGCGGGCAACGCAACCGGCGGGTCTCACGCGCGCGTTGACGCCGATCCAGCGCATGGTAATTATCCTGGCGAATGCCAAATTTTTGGAAATCGAAAAACGCGATACAAGCGTAGGCGTCAATGATCGCATCCTGCGCTTACTATGCAGCAGTCTGACGCCAAGGCAACGACGCGGTGATCGGCTTGCAGTCGCACTGCAACGTCACTTTGCCCCGAATCACCCAAAAGCCTCACGGCTTTTTGACGCGCTCCTAATTCTGTGTGCGGATCATGAACTAAATGCATCGACATTTACGGTGCGGTGCGCGGCTTCAACGTTGCTTTTACCCAGCGTCGCCGTGGCAGCCGGGCTATGCACCTTGCAGGGCGAACGGCACGGCGGCATGACGCAGCGCTGGGAGGCAGCGCTGCGCGGCCTGCAAAAACCAACCGATATCGCCCACGTCCTTCGGACAGTGCAGACTGGCGCGGTCGGCGTCGTTGATACTGCAACCTCGCTGCCGGGGTTTGGCCATGTGCTGTATCCTGCCGGCGATCCACGGGCCACGCTCTTGCTCAACATGATGGCTCACACATTTGACTATCAAAAGCGCTGGAAGATGGTTCGGGATTTGATAGATGCTGGTCGCCAAATTAGCGGTCAGGCGCCCACGATCGACATTGCTCTTGCGGCGTTGGCGCATGTGCTTAAAGCTGAAAAAGGCGCAGCACTTGGCTGGTTTGCACTAGGACGCGCGGCAGGCTGGCTTGCACACGCCAGAGAACAGGCCGACACGGGCACTATGATCCGACCAAGGGCGCGCTATGTGGGCTTACGCCCGCGCAAAGCCGATCCCTTTTTGCTTGGTCAGGATATACGTGCAGATTGGTGAGCGATCCGGAACCTGACCGTCCAATTACTTAAACCCGGACTGGGAGTTCTTTAACACCGCGGATAAACGTGGACTTGCGCCACTTGATGGAGTCACTGTCAAGTGCAAGCGTGAGGCCGGGGATCCGCTCCAGCAACAGGCGAAATGCGATTTGCAACTCCATGCGTGCAAGCGGGGCATCCAGACAATAGTGCATCCCTTGACCAAAGGCAAGATGACGGTTGTCCATGTCACCCATTCAAACTTATGGTCACTATACGAGTCCGAGGATAATCACTCGCGAAGGTATAGTCAATTGTTGTCGTAATCGATGACTCTCGGTCACATGTGCGGTGACCGCTGGTCATCGGTACAAAATCCACATCATGAGCACGGTCGCAGAGACGCGAACAGTCGCAACGTCATTGCCAGCCGTTGAGGATACATCCACCGAGTTGACCCTGGCGTTTGACGTTCAGAAGAAGGGCTTTGCATGGTCGTGGAAGGAGCGGATCGATCCGCGCAAAGCCCGTGTGCCAAACCTGAATGTGTTGGCGGTGCGCTGCACCCCGGAGGAAAAGGAGGGGATGCTGGCAACCGAGCCCGATAAATACTTTACCGAGCCGCATTACAACGGATATCCGGCGATTCTGGTTCGACTGGACAATGTCACCGAGGCCGAGCTACGCACGCTATTCACGCGCGCCGTGGAATTGGTTACCAATGCAAAACCAGCGCGCAAACGTGTGCGCGGATAGCCCGGATTACATCATGGTTGCCTCAAAATACGTCCAGGCATCCAGGTTGGGTGGCTCGATTCCGAGTTGAGTGAGCGTGGTCATGATCTGGGCGCGGTGTTCGGTGGCGTGGTTGATCACCTGGGTGATCAGAATTGTGAGCGGTAGGTGGACGGGTTCGGTTCTGTTGTCCCAATCGACTTCGATGGTGTCGGTCGGTGTCACTTCAAGGGCCGCGTTTATTAGTTGCTCACCGCTCGCCTTTAGTGAGGAGCATAGTTCCAGCATGGATGGCGGCGCGGACAGCGCTGGTGGTACATATCGCTGTTTCGTGGCAATGCGGTGTAGATAGCGTTGCTCGGCACCGGCCATATGCACGAACGTATCGTGGATGGCGCCATACGTTCCGGCAACTTTGCCGTCCAGAACATCCGGCTTGAGGTCGGCGCAAAATTTTGCCAGCTGAGTATTGGCCCAAAGGTTGTGACGCAACAGCGTGGTCAGTGCGGAGGCTGGTTCCATGGCTGAAATTCTAGATCACGCCGGGTATTCATTTCGCTCAGATGCTGAACACATTGACAACGTGTGACGTGATGGTCAGTAGTCAGCATATCCTGCGCCACGCGGGTCGGTCTGCCCTACGGCAAAGACCATCGTAGACACCGAGCGATACACTGCGGGACAGATTATGAACCTTGAATATGTGCCGTTGTTAATGCGGTATCGCGATTTGTATGGTCAACCGCGGGATATGGCGCGGTTCCGCAGCTATCTGGACGTGCTGACCACCGCCGATCACAGTGACGTGGCCATCCTGCCACTTAATGCGATGAATCCGATGGCGAAGCTCCCGGTGTTGGAGGCGATTGACGAACTGATCGGTTTTGATGCGGATGGTGCGGCGGCAGCTGCAGTCGATGAGTTGTGCGAAGATGTGCGTCAGGTGATGACGCGCGCCGGTCCGATGCAAATTGCGGATCGGCGCGCGGTGCCGGTGCCGGTTCTCATCAAGGCGGGTCTAAGCGTATTGGATGCCACCGGTGGCTGGACAAATCGGGCAGTCAATGACTTTCGCATGCGTGAGGGGGTGGCGTTCAGCGCCGAGCGGGGATGGTGCGTGATTCCCCTTTGGGCGCAAGATCATTACACATGGGCGGATGTTCAGCGCGAAACGATGACGGCCTTGTACCGACTGATGTTTGTACTGGCGCATGGATCGGCGCGCACCTTGGGCGATTATCTGGCGCAGGAAGGCTATGCGCAATCGCGCTCGGGTGGATGGCCGTCTCTGGATGCGGACGACCTCGCTTATACCAATGCCGTGCTGCAGCCCCACCTGATGGCTACGGGCCTACCGACTCTAATAGCCGCACTCTATGGCGATACCGCGGCCAAGGAGTTGGGCTACGAACCACTGGGATTGTCCGAAGGCGCCGGGTTGGCGCTGGCAACTGCAAACTTTCGTCATGGGTAACCGGTCCGGCGCGGACGCGGTCTAAATACTCTGATCCAGATGCATGTTGGGGCGCCAGGCGATCAGTCGATGTTCCAGCCTGGTGATCAGTCCATCCGCAATCAACGCCACCACAGCCAGAATGATCATCGCGGCAAATACACCGTTTGCGTTAAAGCTACCTTGGGCGGTGGCGATCAAGGTGCCAATTCCTTCGAGCGATCCAAGAAACTCACCGACCACCGCGCCCACAAGGGCGAAGCCAAAACTAATGTGCAGGCTGGCAATGATCCACGTAAGTGCGCTGGGCAGGATAACTTCGCGGAACATTTGTGCCGGAGTGGCGCCAAGAATCCGCGCGTTTGAAACCAAGTTCTGATCGACCTCGCGTACACCTTGAAAGGCATTGGCAAAGACGCTAAAAAACACGAGCACGGTCGCCAGGGCAACTTTGGAACCCAGCCCAAGCCCGAGCGAAATGATAAAAATTGAACCAAGCACCACGCGCGGGATGGAATTTGCGATCTGGATGTATGGTCCGAAGATATCTGCGAGCAATTTGTTGCGCCCGAGGATCACGCCAAGCACAATGCCGCCGATGGCCCCGATAAAAAACCCAAGCAAGGTCTCTTCAAGCGTGATCCAAACCATTCGCCATAGCGGACCACGGGCGGTGCCTTCGAGGGCCCACGTGACCAGCTGTTTGGCGATGCCGGTTGGCAGGCCAAAGAAAAAGCTGTCGATGAGTTCGGTGCGGGCGCCGAGTTCCCAGCCGCCAAGGATTACTACGGCAAACGCAACGCGGCTAATGTTGACGATGCGTGAGCGTTTGACTGCCGCCTGTGCGGCGGTAGTGACCGGCTTATCGTTGAGTTTTGCTGCGTTCATAACTTAGGAGTACTTCATCTTTGAGATCCAGCCAGATTTCGTGATGCAATTCCATAAACCTGGGTTGAAAGCGCACCTCGGTGAGCCGGCGGGGTCTGGGGATGTCGATCGGATAGATGCCTTTAACCATGGCAGGCCCGGCCGTGAGCACGCAAACCTTGTCCGCGAGTGCAATGGCTTCCTCCAGGTCATGGGTGACAAACACCACGCTGGCCTTGGAAGCGGCCCACAACTCGAGCAGTTCTTCTTCCATCAGTGTTCGGGTGTGCACATCCAGCGACGAGAATGGTTCGTCCATGAGCAGAATGTCTGGTTCGCAGATAAATGTCTGCGCCAGCGCCACGCGCTTGCGCATTCCGCCGCTTAGCTGGTGCGGATAGTAATTTTCAAAGCCTTTCAGACCGACGCGTTGCACCCATTCACGAGCGCGATCAAGCGCCTCGGGTTTGCGCGTGCCGCGAAACATGAGACCCGCCGCGACATTGTTTAGCACGGTTTTCCACGGAAAAACGGCGTCGCCCTGAAAGACATAGCCGACACCCGGAGTGATGCCGCGGACTGTGGTGCCGCGAACAAGGGACTCCCCGGTGGTGGCCCGGTCCAGCCCGCTGATTGGCATGGTGCGGCAAGTCGCCACTCCGTACTGAAAAATCACCATGTTGTAGCGCGGTGATCCTGGTTTGCAGCTTCTGGAGCGGGTGCACCACACGACGCCAGCCGAGCCACAGCAACAAGGCTGACAACAGTGACAAGGGTAACAAAACAAGAGGAACGACCATGCTGTATTGCAGCAGTGGGTTGGCAATTGCGCGCCATGGCTCCTCTACCCGAATGCCGAGGTGATAGGTTTCCGAGCTCGTATCGAGTGAGGCATAGGAGACCACATACTCCAGCTCCTCCGTGCCGAACCCGCCAAGCTGAAACAGTGAACCGCTGAGCCCGGCCAGCGCAGCTTGCGCGCTCGTATCCGTTGTGAGGTTTGTAAATTGTGTCGGGGGCCCGGCTTGCACAAGGATCGCGCCCGAATCATCAAAGATGACTGCGGTGACCGGTGCGCGCTCCGCAGCTGGATTTACAAGTGAATTTAGAAACGAGCGGGGTATGCACGCCTGCACGGCGTCCGGGTCCAGCGGGCTGCCGGCGCCGCTTTCATTGATGTGTCTCCGGCAGGCGCGCAGCTCCCGGCTTAGTGCGTTTACCGTGCTGAGTGTAGTGCGGTAGTCGCTTTGGGCGATTGCATCGCGCAGCGTGTTTTGGTGTATGGCGACCGCTCCGAATGAAACGAGCGCCAGGACAATCGAAACCGGCAATAAGGCCAGCAACACCACTTGGATTTGGAACCCACCTGATCGGCGCTTCATGGCAGGGTCACCAAGCCATATCGGAGCGCGATCATGGCCGCATCGGTGCGGGTTGTCGCACCAAGCTTTACAAATATATTTGCGATGTGCACCTGCACGGTACGGTCACTGATATGCATCTCGGCGGCAATCACCTTGTTGGTAAAGCCCTGAGCCACAAGGCGCAAAACCTCGCGCTCCCGTGTGGACAATTGCTCACGCATGCTTGCCGCAGGCTTGGTCACACCGACCATGGTGAGGCTTGTTCTGGGCAATGCTCCGAAGCCTGCGGAATCAGGCATGGAAATATCATGCCCAAGGACCATTTGTCCGGTCAACACGTGATGCACGGCGTCAATCAATTCCTGCGGCTCGGCTGTTTTGAGCAAATAGCCGGTGGCGCCGGCGCGCAACGCACTGAGTACATACGGGGTGTCGTCATAAGCGCTGAGCATGAGGATCGCCGCGCCACATCCGGCCAAACGCACTCGGCGCACAACCTCAATCCCACTGATGATGGGAAGCTGTACGTCCATCACGAGCACGTTTGGCGCCAATTGATTATTAAGCGCCACCGCCTCCTCCCCATTGGCGGCCTCGGCCACCACGTACAACCGCGAATCGCTCTCAAGTATGGCGCGTGTGCCGCGGCGCATGGCAGCATGGTCATCCGCAAGCAATATTGAAATGGCGGCGGTCATTCACAAACTATACAGCGCCGGATGGCAAACTCACTGCAGGTTCGCCCACCAATTTTTTACGTATTCATCCACCACAACGGGAACCTTGAGCGCGAGCGACCAGGAGTTGACGAGATTCTTGAACGCTGGGCCGTCGCGCGGATTGCGGGCAATTTCGGTCAACCAATGGTCCGTACCATCCGTGCTGCGCAGGCTTAGGCTGGCCCAATTGTTAAACCCATTGACGACCACTGCAGTGATGGAGCTGACGGGCAGCGTCTGTTGTACCAGTGACCGCAGCGGCTGGACGCACGTAATGTAAATACCGCCCTCCGCTCCCGACCATTCGGTGGTTACGTCCTTCCAACGACCAAAACTTCCGACAGCCATGAGTGCGCAAAAAACCAAGCCAAGTGCGCTGCTAATAGCGAGCGAAGCGTCGCGGTCGCCAAACGCCAGCAACAGCGTTGCCGCGCTGAGACAGCCTGCGACAAGATAAGTCCAAAACAACCATTTCTGACTTCGCGGAAATCGATAATCAATGCGCATATGATCGTCACGTGTCCCGAAGCTTTCGGGTTTGTTCCTTCATAAGTTCGTTATTATGGCTGACGTATGTAACGATAACTTCCAATTGATCATCGGTAAACTGGGCGAGTTCAACTTCGGAAGCCTGATCGAGCGATTTAATGACCTCGCAGGCACGCGTCGCCAGGCTTGAACGCTGGGTATGCAGGGGTTCAACGATGACCTTTCGGCGATCCTGGGGGTCCTTTACCCGGCGTGCCAGCCCGGCCTTTTCAAGGCGATCAATGACACCGGTGAGCGCGCCGGTAGTGAGACCCATGACAGCGGCGACCCCACCCACATTGGCCACGGCTTGGTGATAGATCACCGTCCATGTGCACTGACGTATGACGGCGGCAGAATATCTGCATTCGGTGGCGGACTGATGCTGACGATCAAGGAGGCACGGGCGATGGTGAATCCCATGCCGCCGGGTGCCCCGTCCGTACACAGACGCCTAAATTGGGCAAGATGCTACACTGACAATATGTCCGCCGCACCACCCGGGCTCCTGCGTTTTGAAAAGCTGATTGGTACCTGGCGCGTGGTGGGCCGCACCACCGACGCGCATCATGACGACGTCACCGGCTGGAACACGTTCGAATGGTTATTGGACGGGTTCTTCCTAAAGTCACGTGGCGAGATTACCGTCAACAATGCCATTGTTCGCAGCGAGGAATTTATTCGCTATGACGAAACCACCGACTCCTTCCCCTCCCATTGCTACACAAATATGTCGTCTGAAGTGTTGATGTATCAGTGGGATGCTCACGGATCAACGGTTCTCCACTGGACCGAATCCGCCCGCTATCTCGGTACCTTTAGCCCGGATTGGGAGACGCTTACCGGTGGTTGGCGTCCCGCGCCCGGGCAACCAGCCCCAAGTGGCGCGTCCTTTGACGCCGTGATGACCCGGGTCGCACCGTGACCACTCCGCGTTCTCAAGCCAAGGCACCCTGAGCGCAAGCTGGCGAGGGAACACGGCTATTAGGTGCCAGCTTGCGGTCGAAGGCCGCCGTCGCGCGGACCGGGAGCTCCTTGGCACCATGCGTTGGTTCAGGTGTAGTGTGCAACCTTGGGCGAGGCTTTTCTACGTGCGTCCTATCGCCACCATGTCCGCCACCTGCGTATGCCCGGCCGCCACCGCAAGGTCAAATGCGGTGCGCCCATCATCCAGGCACTTCTCCAGTTCCGCCCCATGCCCCAGCAAAAGCGCGATCATGGCAATTTGCCCATTTTGCGCCGCGGCATGCAGCGGGGTGTAGCCCCCTTCCTGAATACAGTTGACGTCCGCCCCATGCGCCACCAACGCCTGCGCAATCTCCAGATGCTGCCCCGCTGTGGCTGCATGCAGTGCGGTCACCCGCTGCCCGTTCCGCGCCGCCATGTTCACATCCGCGCCATTGGAAAGAAGGAACTCTGCAGCGTCAGTATGACCGAAATAGGCCGCCAGCGCCAGCGGGAAGAAACCGTCCGGGGCGTAGGCATTGACCAGTGTTGGTTGTTCAGCGACCAACGCGCGCAAACGCGACGTGCTACCTGTCATGGCCGCTTCAAATATTGTTTGCTCCGCACCCGCCTGAATCAGATGGGTCGCAAGTTCACCGTGACCATGATACGTGGCCACCACCGTTGCGGAAGATCCATCTGCGGCGCGCGCGTGCACAAGCGCTGGATCTCGCTCCAGAATCTGTTTGACCAGATGCAAATTTCCTTCCTTGACGGCTTCAATAAATTCCTGTTGGCTATCCATGGGGCGAGCATAGCAAAGACTTTCCCCTGTCGCGCAAAATCCTTGGCAAAAAAAACGCAAAAAGTTGACACCGGGTTGGCCGCTCCAATGATGTTGTCGGGCGCGTTCTACTACAAAGAAATTGCCACTCTCAAGCATCGATCGCCCGCTGCGTCACCATGTATTCGCCATATTCGGCCATCAATGAAAATCCGAGGCCCGAATAACACCTTATCGCGGTGGCATTGTCCGCCCGCACATTCAGACCGATGTGCTCAATATCCCGGGCCAGCAGATGCGCGCACAACGCCGCCGTTACCGCTGTCGCCAGACCGCGCCCGCGGTGCCCGGGCAGCGTGGCGATATTCCCCAACGCCGCGGCCTTGTATCGCGGCGAATATACATGGATCCCCGCCACTGCCGCCAACACGCCAGCGCTGTCAATCGCCCCATAAAAACATCCCGTCTCCAGCATCCGTGGCACAAACCAGTTCCCCGGGTAAGCTTGGTCATAGAACGCGACAATTTGGTCGAGATCGCGCACATGCAGGGGTTGCACCTTGTATCCTTCCGGTGATCGGTCGCCAGCCACCCGCGCGCGATCCGTCAAACCCATTTTGAAATACGCACCATGCGAATGCACATGCGCGCCACCCAGCGCCGTCACGCCATTTGAATCCAGGTGCGAAAAAAACTTCTGCGGCAATGCTCGCTGCAACCCTTGCAGCAAGCGCCCCATGGTCTCCGCCGACGTCATCGTGTGCGCCAGCACCACCGGTGGCTCCACATCCGTGTAGAACAGCGCCAGTTCAATAATCTCGCCGCCGTCCTCAAGACCGTACCACACCGTATACGGCCAGAAGAAATCATCGAGGTCACCCAACTCATATAGAAACAGATACGGGTTGCGCCTGGCAAATGTTTCAATAATCTGCTTGTCGTGTATCGCGATGATCCTCATCAGTGCCCGAGTCTAATCTACCCTTCACGCGCCGGGCGCAGAATCAGGGCATGAACCCCGTTCAGCGCAATCCGCTGCCCTGTCTGCCCGTGCTGCTGGCAGTCGTCTTGATTGGCTCCTGCACCACGCCTGCGCCCACGCCGTCACCATCCGCTCAACCGTCCCCATCCCCGGTGGCGATTGCGTCGCCAACACCGGCCCCCACGGTCCAGCCCTCGCCAACACCCGTGCCGCCAACGGCCACCCTTCCGCCAACCGCCACTCCGGTTCCCACTGCCACGCCAAAACCCCCCCATCCACTTAGTGTGGAAGCCATGCGCGGCCGCGACTATCCCGGCAGCGACATTGTCATCGAGCAGACCCTGCCACCCGGCGTGAATTACGCTCAATACCTGGCCTCATACAAGAGTGATGGCCTAAAAATATTTGCGCTTTTTACCGTTCCAAACGGCCCCAAGCCGGCCTCGGGCTGGCCGGTGATTGTGTTTAACCACGGGTTTATTCCCCCCGCGATTTACCGCACCACCGAACGTTACCTGGCCTATCAAGCCGCCTTTGCCAGCGCTGGCTACATTGTGTTCAAGCCCGATTACCGCGGTCATGGCAGCAGCGAGGGCCAGGCCCGCGGTGGCTACGGCAATACCGATTACACCGTGGATGTGCTGAATGCATTGCGTTCTGTCGAGCGTTACAAGGATGCCGACCGCAACCGCGTGGGGATGTGGGGCCACAGCATGGGTGGCGCGCTCACTCTGCGCGCCATGGTCACCGTGGATGAAATAAAGGCCGGTGTGATCTGGGGTGGGGTGGTCGCGCCCTATGGCGACATCCTCACAAAGTGGCGCCGACCCAATGCTCCGGCCTTTCGCGAGCCCGCGCGGTCATGGCGCGAAGGACTGATCCAGGAATATGGCTCACCCGCCGACAACCCCGCCTTCTGGTACAACATTTCACCAAATAGCAGCATCACCAACGTCGCCCCGATCCAGCTTCACGCCGCCACAACCGATGAGGAGGTGCCCTATGCGTTTAGCCAGACCCTGGATGAAGAACTGCTGGCGGCCAACCGCATCGTCGAATTTTTCACCTACCCGGGCGACAACCACAATCTGTCCACAAATCTCGGTGTGGCGCTCCAGCGCAGCGTCGCCTGGTTTGACAAATATGTTAAAAATATCCGCAGCTGACTTTGAAAATTCATTGCATCCGCACCGGAACCGTCGTTCTCAAACAAGCGCTGTATAGCCTGACCAGGCCGGCAGGGGCGCGCGCACTCCGCATCCTGGCAGATCCGCGCCTAACACCGCCGCTGCCAATTTGTTGCTGGTTGATCGAACACCCCGAGGGCTTAATCATGGTCGATACGGGTGAATTGGCCCGCGCCTCCGATCCGTCGTTTTTTTATGAGGATCGCGATTACCGTCGTTTGATCAAAGTTGCCCACGCGGCCGCTTTTTCAACCAAGCCATCTGATGAGGTTGGCCCGCAGTTGGCGCGGCTTGGAATAAACGCACGCACCGATGTGCGCCGTGTGATTCTCACCCACCTGCATTGTGATCATGCCGACGGGCTCACGTATTTTCCAAACGCCGATATCCTGGTCTCCCGCGCCGAGTTTGCGCAAACACATTACGCCTTTCCCCGGACCTGGCCCATATGGTTTCGACCCACCTTGGTGGACTACACCGATGGCGCGTTTGGCGCCTTTGCCGCGTGCAAGCGCGTGACCGATGCCGGTGATGTGCTGTTGGTGCCCACACCTGGTCACACCTTTGGCCATCAATCCGTAATGATCCGCAGTGGTGATCGCTGGGTCTGCCTGGCCGGTGATGCCACCCATACCGAAGGCCAGTTGTCTGTCGGCGAACCCACCGGTGGCGTCGCAGATGTAAAGACCGCCCGGGCCACGCTTGCAACGCTAGGCCGGCACCGCGCCCAACTGCCGCTACTATATCTGCCTAGCCACGATCCTGCGAGCCCGGACAAACTGGCCGCCTGGAGCTAATTAAAAGCCCGCGCCGGACAGTTCCGGCGCGGGCTTTTGAACGAACACGGTCGTTCTAGAATATGTTCCACAGAGCCTGGTTGTAGACCTCGTGGTGATATTGCACTTCTTGTGACTTCACAAACGTGCCCAGCAACCGCGCGCAGCGATCCGCGCTGGCCTGCTTGAGATCGGCATAGCGACCCTTCACATCCTCGCCCAGCAGGGTGGTGTTCCAATCTGCGGCGCGGAAATTTGCAATCGCATCATAGATGTTGTCCGGTAGATAGCGTGCCGCCTGGCGCAAGTTGGCCTGGTCGCTGATGCTGCCTTCGATACCGGTCTTGAACACCGAGAGCATTACCAGATATGGGTTGGCATCCGGCGCCACCGAACGCACTTCCACGCGCATGCTCTTCTCGTTGCCGATCGGAATGCGCACCATCGATCCACGATCCGTGGCGCTCGCCTTGATCTGATTTGGCGCTTCAAAGTGCGGGTCCAGCCGACGGAACGCGTTCACGCTGCTGTTTAGCGCCAGACAAATGTCGTTGCCATGCGTCAAGATGCGATCCGTGAAGTCCCAGGCCAGCTTGCTTAGTTGCAGCTCGCCCGTGGCGTCATAAAACAGGTTCTTGCCGCCCTTGCTGATCGACACGTTGGTGTGCATCCCGTTGCCGTTTACGCCCACCACTGGTTTGGGCAGGAAGCTCGCGGTCATCCCCAGCTTGGTTGCCACCTGACGACAAATCAGTTTATACAGCTGGATTTGATCCGCGGCGGCTGTCACTTCGCCATAGCCATAGTTGATTTCAAACTGTGCAGGCGCCACTTCCGGGTGATCCTTTTCGTTTTCAAAACCCATCGCACGCTGCACCTCGGCGGACATGTCGATAAACTGGCGCAACGGGTCGCCCGGCAGCGAGTGATA
>JANXLU010000085.1 GCA_025354985.1 Chloroflexota bacterium | reverse complement strand
ATGATCGAAGGCAGCGCGGCCGGTAAGATTACGGTCGTGTATAGCCTGAGCCCAACGGCCCCCAAATTTCTTGCGGCCTTTACGTAGATCGGCGGCGTGTTGGCAATACCGTCCCGGACTCCCAAAACGATGGAGAAAAGGGAGCCCATTACAACTACAAACTCAATTGCAGATTCATTCAAACCGAACCAAAGAATGGCCAACGGCAACCAGCACACGCTGGGCAGAGCCTGCAAACCGATCACCAGTAAACCTACCGTGTCGGCCGCCAGCTTGCTGCGAGCAAGCAGCGCTCCAAGTGCAACGCCAAAGACGACGGAAATGCCATAGCCAATGGCAATTCTTTGCAAGCTTACAGCGACGCCTTCCAGATACTGACCTTTTAGTAATCCGGTATACAAAGTGGTCGCTACCGCGGACGGGGCGGGAAATAAATATTCCTCCCAAAGACCGCTCCGAGCTATCAATTCCCATCCAATCAGAAATACGGAAAAGAACACAAATCGCCGAATCCACGTGAGATTTGTTCTTACAGTCATACCTATTCCCGACCTCGATTGGCTTACCAGTTCGTTGGCGGTTTGTCCCGATACGCGAGCCATCAAATTTTGCATCTGTATTTTTCCAAAACTAGATATACGCACCTTCCAACTCTCCAGGGCCCGCTTCCAATGCTCCTCGGAGGACATCCATGACTTCAGCGGTTTTTTTTACAACCGAAATATCCTCAAGCATGCGGGGGCGGGGCAGGGTGATTTTGAATTCACCAATGATCCGGCCGGGGCGGGGCGAGAATACAAGCACGCGATCTCCAAGTGCAACGGCTTCGCGCACGTTGTGCGTTACGAACACGATCGTTTTGCGGGTTGCCTTCCAAATAGATTCAAGTTCAACATGCAGTCGGTCCCGTGTCAGTGCATCGAGCGCTCCAAAAGGTTCATCCATCAACAAAATGGCAGGATCAATCGCAAGTGAACGGGCAAGCGCGACGCGCTGGCGCATTCCGCCTGACAACTGATACACCGACCCATTTTCAAATCCTGTCAACCTAACTCGGTCTATCCAATTTTGAACGATTGAGTCACGCTGCGCTTTTTGCGTTTTGGTTTGTTTCAAACCAAACTCAACATTTTCCTTCACGGTCAACCACGGGAATAGTGCGGCATCCTGAAACATAAGAACCCGGTCCGTTCCAGGACCTGTCACCGGCTGCCCGTTTGCCATCACCGTGCCGCCAGTAGGGGTTTCCAGACCTGCAATGAGGTTTAGCAAAGTTGATTTGCCGCAACCGCTGGCGCCCAATAGACAAACAAATTCGCCCAGCCGAATAGTTAGGTCGGTAGTAGCCAATGCTTGTATTTCACGGTTTCCAGCGACGTATGTCTTAAATGCGTTCTGAACCTGAATTGCGATCGTGTTCTCGATCATAAATTTTTGCTGAATTTCCCGTAACCGCGCTAGTGGGTTGCCGCGCGAAGAACGGAGGTGTCAACAATTTGGCTCACGTCCGGCTCCGTCCCGCCCAAAAAACCAAGCTGATATGCGCGCGCTGCCTGGATTGCAACCGTATCCGCCAAAGGATCTGAGGTGAAGTCAACGGCGTGCATGCCACGTACAACTAACTGTTCAGTGATTGGGTGCAATGTTAGACGTTCAATCTCCGCGGCCACTGCCCGTATTGCCTCCTGTCGGTCGCGTCCGATCATTTCAAGTGACCTCAAATGACCCCTAATAAACGAATCGACTTCATCTGGATGTTCGGTTAGAAATCGGGTGTTCACTATGATCACAGCGCTGGAAAACCTTCCTCCCGGCCAAAGTGTCCGCTCATCAATCAAAACGCGACCGTTAAGTTCTTCCACCATGCGACCGGCCCAGGGTTCAGGAACCCATGCGCCATCCAGTTGCGCTCGGCGAAATAATTCCAAAATCTGTGGGTTGGCAGTTGGAACGATGGCCACGGTACCCCCGGCGTCTGCAGGAATCAGTCCATTGTCGCGGAGGTATATCCGCAGGGCCATATCCTGAGTTCCCCCTCTCTGCGGCGTGCCAATTTTTCGGCCCGTCAAATCTGCGGGAGCCATAATTCCTGAATCGTTCCTTACAATCAAAGAAACTCCGCCACTTGCGCACCCCGCGATAATCCGGACAGCACGCCCTTTCGTCCGCACATACGCGTTTATGGCCGGGCTTGGTCCTACAAAGCCAATATCAACTGCACCAGCTAGCATGGCCTCGACCAGCGCCGGCCCGGCATTGAACAATCTTGGATTTACTTTCAGATTCCCCAACTCCGCTCCGTAAATTCCAAATCGTGTGCCGAGAAGGGCCGGCGCATGCGTCACGTTTGGGAAATATCCCAGCTGGAGTGCGGCCGTCCCACCTGAGCGCGGTCGACACGCCATCAGTGCTGTGGCGCCAACTGCCGCTCCCGCGACAGAAAATAGCTTTCTGCGCGGAATTCTGTAGCGCTGAAGCACGGTTACTGGCCGCATCACATTAATGGTCAATTGAAAACAGTTTGGCAACCCCGTTTAGGAAAAATCCCGGATGTGACCGGTTCAGTGCACCTGACTGCGCACGCGAAGGAAAAATGAATACTGCGAGCAAAATGCCTGGAAGACCAGGCTCCGCCCGCTATCTACACAGGTGCTCGCCAATCCAGCAACGGTGAGAGGTGGTGGTGATTCCGGTGGAAACAGCCCAAAGGTTCATGAAGGTTCGCACTACAAAGTGCAAATTAATTTTAGCATGCCGGAGCGTAGGGAGGATAATCTGGAGCCTACGAACACGTCAGGCTGGCAACGCACTGCGCCGTTCGAACAATTATGCCCTCGATCTTTCGTTTGCGAACCTTTGTAATGCCATACTGGAAGCCGGCAGCACTGTCCCTGACAGCACTCACATGTCTCGTGTTCCTCGATCTTGCGATTCCAAGGCTGGTTCAAGAACTCATAGATTTGGGGATTCAACGGCACGATCAGGCAGAGGTGCTAAAGCTGGGTGTGATCATGTTGGGCGTCACCGCGCTGAGTGCGATCATATCGATAGGCAACAACTACTGGTCGGTCCGGGTGGGGGAGGGCGTAGCTCGGGACTTGCGAGAAGCGCTGTTCATCAGCATCCAAAACTATTCGTATGGCAACCTGGACGAACAGAAAACTGGCCTTCTAATGGTGCGACTGACCAGTGATGTCAGTGCGTTTCAACGATTGATCCAGGTGTCACTTCGAATCGGCACACGGGCGCCATTGCTCATGGTCGGCAGCCTGATACTGATGGTTTCCACCAGTCCAAGTCTGGCCCTAACGCTCTTTCCATTGCTGTTGGTCACCGCCGTCCTAATTGTCACCTTCGTTAGCAGAACGGAACCACTCTTCCGTACCGTTCAGCAGCGACTTGACAAATTAAATACGGTTCTACAGGAAAACGTGGCGGGCGCGCGACTTGTAAAGGCTTTTGTACGACAAGATTTTGAAGGGCGGCAATTTGACCGTGCCAACGAAGACTTATCTGCGCGGTCGACACGCGTTATGCAGTTAATGTCCACCATGACCCCAATCTTGACGATGTGCGTCAACGTGGGCATGTATATCGTGCTTTGGTTTGGCGGTCAAAGTGCCGTTCGGGGCGATATGACTGTTGGTCAAGTCGTGGCTTTTACAAATTACTTGCTCACGACCATGACGCCGCTAATCATGATGACCCAACTTGCGCAAACCTGGGCAAGTGGAATTGCGTCGGGAAATCGAGCGTTGCTGGTCCTTGAAACTGTACCGATGGTAAAAGATGCACCCGACGCAAAGACACTAAACAGCACCATTGGCGGACGGATTGAGTTCGAAAACGTCACGTTCCGATATCACCAGGAAAATGAACAACCTGTCCTATCATCGGTTAGTTTCATTGCTGAGCCCGGTCAGTCAGTCGCCTTGTTGGGCGCCACAGGTGCAGGCAAAACAACGCTGGCCAATCTGGTGCCAAGATTTTATGACCCTACCTGCGGGAGAATTTTGATGGATGGAACTGATATTCGCAGCATTAAGCAGGATTCAGTCCTCCAACACATAGCGATAGTGCCTCAGGAATCGATACTGTTTTCGGGCACGGTAGCCGACAACATTCGATATGGTCGGCCTGGCGCAAGCGACGATGCAGTTGAAGCGGCCGCCCGTGCCGCCCAGGCGCACGGATTTATCTCCCTACTGCCAAATGGTTACCACTCACATATCGAAGAACGGGGCGTAAATTTGTCCGGAGGTCAAAAGCAGCGTATAGCCATTGCCCGGGCGCTGCTGATGCAACCCAGAATACTAATTCTTGACGACAGTACAAGTGCTGTAGACGTTGATACCGAAACCAAAATTCAACGTGAACTGGATGCACAGATCGGATCACATACCAGCTTGATCATTGCTCAAAGAATAAGCACTGTACTGAAGGCTGACAAAATTGTCGTACTTGATCAGGGTATGGTAGCCGCTGAGGGTACGCACGATGAGTTGCTGACCACAAGCGCAATCTACCGCGAAATCTATGATTCACAACTTGGCGGCGGCCCGCAAATCCAACCCGCCGTCCATCCAGGACGAACGGTGGAGGTTTTGAAATGAATTCGCCAGCTGCTGCAGGCCGCCCGGATATCAACACGCAGACCGATTTCCGCGCAAGTATGGGTGCCCGCCGACCCGCGGATGTGGGGAAAATTGAGAAGGCGCGAAATCCAAACGACGCCCTCATCCGGTTGCTTCCATATCTGTTGCCGTTCAAGGCCACGATCGTCCTCGTCGTATTTTGTGTGGTCGTATACACGGCGTTGGCGCTTGCAGGTCCTTACCTGATGGGTTTGGCCATTGACCAATACATTGTGCCGGGCAACCTATCTGGGCTGGCGGGTCTTTCCGCAGCCATGCTGGGTCTTTACTTGCTCAACAACGTGTTTCAGACAATCTCAGGCTGGCTCATGGCCTCGGTTTCTCAACGAGCGCTTAAAAACATCCGCGGTGATCTATTTGGGCACCTGCAGACCCTACCGATGAGCTTTTTCGATCAAAACTCAACCGGTGACCTGATGAGCCGTCTCACCAACGATATTGACGCGATCAACCAAGCGGTCGCTCAAAATGTGACGACGTTACTCGCGAGCGTGCTGTCCATGGTTGGCATCATAATCACAATGTTCGTGCTGAACCATTGGCTGGCAATTGCGTCCTTGATCGTACTCCCGATCATGTTCTTGTTTACCAATTTTGTAGCCCGGTATACCCGACGCGGTTTTCGCGATTTACAAAAGCAACTTGGCAGATTGAATGGCGTGATGGAAGAGGCCATCAGCGGCCAGAAGGTGATAAAGGCATTTCGCCGAAACGACAGCATACTTTCAGCATTTCGTGAGCGAAATCAAGCAGTTTATATATCGGGCGTCTCGGCAAATACGTATGCCCTCCTGCTTATGCCGCTAACCGCCGTTCTGGGAAATTTCTTCGTCATTGTGCTGGCTGGGCTTGGTGGTTGGCTGGCCCTCAGCGGCCTTGTCACGGTTGGCATTATTGCGACGTTTATTTCCTATGGTCAGGCCTTTATTCAACCGTTGCGCCAACTCGCCAACATGTATAACCTGATTCAATCTGCGCTGGCTGGGTCTGAGCGGGTTTTCGAGATCATGGACATCCCGTCAGAGGTGGATCCGACGACCTCACCAGTGCCGATGCAACTTTCAGGTGACGTGGTGTTTGACCACGTCGCCTTTGAGTATCAGCCCGGTGTGCCAGTAATCCACGATCTGACGTTTCGAGCCAAACCGGGGCAGATGATTGCACTTGTTGGCCCAACGGGCGCGGGCAAAACCACCATCATCAACCTCCTAACCAGGTTCTACGAGATACACCGTGGCAGCATCACGGTTGATGGCATTGATCTGCGAGACATGTCAAAACCAAACTTGCGGAAACAACTTGGCCTCGTGCTTCAGGATACATTCCTGTTCTCCGGATCGGTAATGGAAAACATCCGGTTTGGCAAGCTGAGTGCTAGCGACGATGAATGCATTGCGGCTGCCCGAACGTCAAACGCGGACCTGTTCATCCGGCAACTGCCAAATGGATATAACACCCAGCTGTCAGAACGTGCCGGCAACCTCAGCCAGGGTCAGCGCCAGTTATTGTCAATTACGCGGGCCATTTTGGCCGATCCTCGCATCCTGATCCTTGACGAGGCAACCAGCAGCGTTGATACACGGACCGAGGTGCGCATTCAAGCGGCCTTGCTTCGCCTAATGCGCGGCAGGACAAGCTTTGTCATTGCCCATCGGCTAAGTACGATCCGCGACGCAAACCTGGTCTTGGTGATTGACAAGGGGCGGATTGTGGAGGAAGGCACACATCAGTCGTTACTAGACAAGCGGGGCTTTTACTTCGATCTCTATATGAGTCAATTTAAGGGACAGACCATTTAGGGTCTGATCACTAAATCCTAATGGATTCTATATTAGCTATAAGGAAAATTATTGATAATATATAGTTCTGCAACATAGTTTCGTACTGTTATGGCCGCGCTAACCAACCGATTTGATATAACTGTGCCACTGCCAGTTCCACTTCACGATGAAAAAAATATTGGGCTGAATGAGGCCCAGTCGGCGCGCATTCGCAAGTTTTTAGACGTATCAATATCCGCCAACACAAAATTGGCCTATGATCAGGCATGGAACCAGTTTGAGCGCTACTGTGCGCAGCATCGATTCAGGGCGCTTCCTGCAAGCCCTGAGGTGGTGGCAGCTTATATAGCTGATCTTGCAGAAACTCCTACCAAGCAAAACGACCACACGCCAGTAAGCACAATCCAGATTCGCCTAAGTGCAATTGGTTTCGTTCACGACAAGCTTGGTCATTCGGCAAATAACCCGGTTCGAGATGAAGCGGTGATTAGCGTTATGGGTGGTATTCGACGGGCGCTCGGTGAGGAACAGCCTCAAAAAAGTCCGATCACCCGCCAGCTGTTAAACAAGCTACTCGATGAATTGCCCCACGACGATGCTGGTGTGCGCGATCGTGCCCTGTTGTTGCTGGGATTTGGTCTGGCGCGACGCCGGAGCGAGCTGGTTGCACTCAATTTGAATGATGTGCAAATTGGCAAGACCGAAATGACGGTCAAATTGCGCCGATCTAAAACGGACCAGACGGGAAAGGGACATTTGTTTTCAGTAAAGGCCAGGCCGGGCGACGATATGTGCGTGGTGACAGCTTTGGCGAATTGGAAGTCCCTGGTGGAATCAGCTGACCGGAAAAGAGCGACGTCTCCATCCGCCGGCAAGGATCGCGAAGAAAGGGCGGGTGAACCATCCCACCCTGCGCTGTTTCGAGCGATGTCGCGATTTGGTACGCCGTCCAAGGCCAGGCTTTCGGCGCAAGCTGTTGCCGTGATTGTAAAAAATGCGGCGCGAATGGCCGGCATCAGCGAGGAGGAGGTAGCGAAGATGTCTGGGCATTCATTGCGTGCCGGGTTTGTAACGACCGCAGCCGAGCTTGGATTACCTGAATGGCAAATTCAAGAGGTAACCTTGCACAAATCTCCCGCCACACTCAGGCGATACATCCGCACGCATGGAAGAAGCCAGACACAGGCGACCGACGCCGTCCTTGGGCGCTAGCTCTGCTACTACAATGCGTTAATCATGACGTATCTTGAAACTCTCAAAGGCATGGGCTACTCGCTGACTACAAGCGAGCCGTTTAACGGAAAATTTATGGCCGCGGTGCGGATTGGCAATCTGGTATATACGGCCGGTCAGGTGTCCCAACTCGGCCCAGTTGCAATCAAAGGCAAGGTTGGCGCCGATGTTTCGCTGGAAAAGGGTTATGAAGCCGCGCGCATGTGTGCCATAAATTGCATTCAAGCCGCCCATTCAATCGCGGGTGAAGGCTCAATTGCAAGGGTTATCAAGGTACTCGGAATGGTGAACGTAGCACCCGAGTTTGACAACACGCCGGGCGTTATACATGGTGCCAGCGATCTATTTAACAGCGTATTTGGAGAAGCCGGACGCCACGCGCGCAGCGCCGTTGGAATGGTGATCCCCTTTAATTTCGCCGTCGAGGTGGAAACGATTTTTGAGGTTCATGGTTAGGGATGCAAAACTAATGGCACAATCAACTGCCAGTCGGCTCGGATCAATTTTGGGCGCCCACGGTAGCCCGGACTTTGTAGTTCGATCCAAGGCAAAAGGTCCCGAAGGGCAATTGCCGCTAACTGCAGATATGCTGCTAAACGCGCCAAGTGGAGACGTGTTTGGTCTTAGCATGGACGCGGGCATGGGCTGGGATCCGACCGAACTGCTTCGGCCGGCCGTGCTACTCCTCAGCACGCAGGGCGGAATCCGTTCTGCCGATGGCACACCAATCGCCCTCGGTTATCACACCGGTCATTGGGAAGTTGGCCTGCAAATGCAGGCCGCGGCAGTGGAACTTAAGCGGTTAGAGGCCATTCCATTCGCTGCGTTTGTAACCGATCCATGCGACGGGCGAACTCAGGGTACGGATGGAATGCTTGACAGCCTGCCATATCGCAACGACGCTGCGATTGTGTTGCGGCGTCTGATACGATCCCTGCCCACCCGGAAGGCCGTGATCGGCGTTGCCACCTGTGACAAGGGTCTGCCCGCGATGTTGCTGGCGTTGGCGGGCACCTCGAACCTGCCCACCGTTTTGGTCCCCGGAGGGGTTACCTTGCCGCCCGAAGAAGGCGAAGACGCCGGCAAAGTTCAAACGATTGGTGCGCGGTTCGCCCAAGGAGAACTGTCGCTCCAGGCCGCCAGCGAACTTGGTTGCAAGGCCTGTGCCACTTCGGGCGGTGGGTGCCAGTTTCTGGGCACCGCCGCCACCGCGCAGGTGGTTGCAGAAGCTCTGGGAATGGCCCTGCCCCACTCCGCCCTTGCACCCAGTGGACAGGAAATCTGGCTTGAAATGGCAAAAGCATCCGCACGGGCCGCACTCGGATTGATGGCGCACAAAAAGACCACCCGCGACATCCTGACCGATGATGCTATCCACAATGCCATGGTGACCCACGCCGCCATTGGAGGGAGCACCAACCTGCTACTCCATATTCCTGCGATTGCCTTCCAGGGAGGTCTAAAACGGCCGACAGTTGACGACTGGGAGCGTGTCAATCGCCAGGTGCCAAGGATTGTGGATGCATTGCCAAACGGCCCGGTCGGGCATCCAACGGTGCGCGTGTTTATGGCCGGAGGCGTGCCTGAAGTCATGCTGCATCTTCGTGATCTCGGACTATTACGGTTGCAAGCTGAAACCACATCTGGAGAGCGTGTGGGCGACGTATTGGAATGGTGGGAGCACTCTGATCGACGCAAGGCCTTACAAGAGCAACTATTGCGTGCGGATGGCATTCATGCCCGTGACGTGATTATGTCCCCCTCCGTCGCGCGCGACCGAGGTCTGACGAGCACGGTATGCTTTCCCCGTGGCAACTTGGCGCCAAATGGTTCTGTTATCAAAAGCACTAGTATTGATCCACGCGTGGTTGATTCCAATGGCGTCTATCGGAGGCAATTGCGGGCGCGGGTCTTCACGCGTGAACGAGATGCCGTTACTGCCATCAAAACCCGGGGCGTCGATCGTGTTCAACCTGGTGATGTAATCGTGCTCATCTGTGGCGGCCCTTTGGGAACCGGCATGGAAGAGACCTATCAGGTTACCAGCGCGCTCAAGCATCTTTCGTGGGGCAAGGACGTTGCAGTAATTACCGATTCGCGATTCAGCGGAGTTAGCACCGGCGCCTGCGTCGGTCACGTCAGCCCGGAAGCGCTGGCCGGCGGCCCAATCGGCAAAATCGTTGACGGTGATTTGATTGAAATTGTAGTTGACCGAAATACGCTACATGGGACGGTAAATCTCATTGGCCATGGTGAGCACATTCACGACACAGATTGGGGAACAGCGCAATTGGGCCTTCGACCAACGCGAAATGACCTGGCGGCCCACCCTCGGTTGCCCGACGACACCCGCCTGTGGGCCCTGCTGCAAAATCTGAGTGGTGGTGTGTGGGGCGGTTGCGTTTATGACGTTGATGCAATAAGCGCGTCACTGCAACCCATGCCGGCTTGATATGGTGTCTGGCAAACCGGGACGTTGGTTGGCTTCCGACCCAACCCTAATACCGCTTGACTACTGATCTATAGCTCAACGGCTGGCGTGTTTGAAATATTTGGGTCTCTTCGCGCACACGCCGACTTTCATCCAGATTCAGTTTTGCAACGACATAGCCCTCAGTGGGCTCTGCGAGATCAACAATTACCTGGCCTCGTGGACCCACGATCATGCTTTCCCCACAGAAAGAACTGGCCGGTTCCTCACCAATTCGGTTTGAGGCGCACACAAAGCAGGCATTCTCGGTAGCGCGTGCACTGATTAATGTGCGCCACTCGTCGGCGCGCGACTTATCCCAAGCGGCACTCACAAGGATTACTTCGGCGCCTTCGACACACAGCGCGCGGGCGCCTTCCGGATACATCAAATCCCAACCGATTTGCATCCCCAGAACACCAACCTCGGTCTCAACAGGCTCAAGGCGAAATCCCGGTCGAAATTGCATTTGTTCTTCTCCGCGAAGATGCACTTTTCGATAGTTGGAAATAACGTCACCCTCCGGCCCCACCAAAATGGCGGAATTGAACATGATGCTCTCTACGCGCTCCTTGCTTGGCATGCCAAACATAATGTGTGTTGCCGTTTCGCTCGAACGTTGGGCGAGTACATTAGCACTGGGCCCCGGCACGCGCTGCGCCAACTGCGTAAATCTGACCCCGCAATCAACACCTGTGGCTGCCAGTTCAGGGAAGACGATTACGTCGACCTTTTGTTCGCTCGTCACCTTGCGAACCCAGTCGCTCATTTTGGCAAGGTTTTTGTCGGTTTCGGTAAGGGCAGTGTCCATTTGAACGACTGCAACTGTTAATTCGCGCATGATGCTAGTTTAGCATAATTGGGAACAAATGTTCCGAGCCGATTAATCCACCTCACTTTGTACGAACGGTAGAACCATCATGGTTCTGATGCTTCGCCGAATTTCACGGAATAATGAATCAGGTTCGCTCCACATTCGAGCTGCCAGCGGCCATGCCGTTGGCAGAATGGACTGGCGCGGGCCACGTGCCAAGTTCGTCTTCATACTTCGTTTCATCGATAAGACCATTGGCAACGGCCTCCCTGGCGCCATATGGCACCTTGCCAATAAGAGCCCGGACAGAATTCTCTTCGATGCCACGACCCAGCGAAATGCCTCGGATAAGCTCGGAGTATTGAGCATCAAGAAGCCATTCGGCCTGCGCCCAGCTCTGGTCGGAAAAGTCATTCCTGGAGAATTGGTCGCCGGCGCCCTTAAACGGTGAGCGGCATCACAATCTTGTCGCATGCACATGCCAAATAATAGCCAAACGGACCAAAGTTGTTGGCATTTGCAACAACGCGTTTGCCTGCATTTCTAAAATTGGCGATGCTTGGATACGGTCATCCGCGGAAAGTTGCACAAAAATTCGCCGCAATTCGCTAATGCTTTGAGGATTGCGTGACAGTCCAAGCGGAAGTCTTCCGGCAAATGGTATTTGCGCGAGCGGGCTGGCTTGTGGAAACTAGGAAATCGAATCCGATAGTTCAATCAAAACCTATTACGGAACTTCCTGCTTCGCAAGCAGAAAATTCATTAGCTTGGTTCTTGCAGAATGAATACGGTCGGCAAGTGTCAACATGCAATGAGTGTACGCCACCGCTGTATTTTGAATGTGCGTCCCTGTCAAAGTGTCTGGTTGACATCCTTGTGATTTGAGGTACGATTTGCAAGTTGCAAGGTTGAGCACTCTGCCTCGAAGCTGGTTGAAATTCCTGGGCGCATGACATATACAAAAGTAGCCACCCTCAAAACGCCAGAGGCGTTCTCGGCCTATTGTCAGTCGATCGGTGCAAAACTACCATTTGATGCCGATCTCATTCATGGTGCTCGCTCACCGCTGGCCCAACCCATAAACGTCCACCAGCGAACAATTGGCAATCGGATTGCCGTCCTGCCCATGGAAGGTTGGGATGGCACGAATGACGGCCGGCCAACCGACCTTACCCGCCGGCGCTGGCAACGGTTCGGTCAAAGCGGCGCAAAGCTAATCTGGGGCGGCGAGGCAGTTGCAGTGCGTCACGACGGGCGCGCCAATCCACAACAATTGCTCATTAATACAGGAACAGTGGGGCAAATCTCCCAACTAAGAGAATTACTGTTGGCGGCTCATGCAAGCGAATTTGGCGGCACCACGGATATGCTGATCGGGCTGCAGCTTACGCATAGTGGGCGCTGGTGTCGGCCAAACGATAAGGCGCGGCTTGAGCCGAAAATCGCCTACCATCACCCGGTTTTGGATGGGCGATCCAATGTCGACGACACCAGTGTCATGTCGGATTCTGATATTGACCGCTTGGTTGAAGATTTTGGCGCGGCAGCCGTACTCGCCGAAAGTGCGGCCTTTGATTTTGTGGACCTTAAGCATTGCCATGGCTATCTGGGTCATGAGTTATTGTCGGCCGTTGATCGGCCCGGAAAATTTGGAGGCAGTTTCGAAAACCGAACAAGGTTTCTAAGAAACCTGATCGAAGTTGTACGCGCCCGTACCAGGTTACAGATTGGCGTCCGATTTAGTGCAATTGACTTTGCTCCCTTTAAGCCTGGCCCGGACCATGTAGGTACTATGGATTGGGAGGGAGGTAAATATAAATATGCCTTTGGCGGCGACGAAACTGGGCGCGGGTTTGACCTGAGCGAGCCTTTTAAGTTTATGGACCTGTTGCAACAGCAGGCCATAAGCCTGGCCTGCATTACGGTTGGGAGCCCCTATTACACACCACACATCCAGCGACCTGCGATGGTTCCACCCAGTGACGGCTACCTTCCACCTGAGGATCCCTTGCATGGTGTCGCCCGCCAACTACAAGTTACCGAAGCACTTAAACGGCATAATCCCGAAATCACTGTTGTTGGAACTGGCTACAGTTATCTGCAGGAATGGTTGCCAAATGTGGCACAACACGCCGTTCGAACCGGGGCGGTGGATTTTGTCGGTCTTGGCCGCATGGTGCTGAGCTATCCACAGATGCTGGCCGACGTGATCAATGGCCGACCCTCTCAGCGGAAAAAAATTTGCCGCACCTTTAGCGATTGCACAACGGCCCCTCGAAATGGGCTGGTATCTGGCTGTTACCCGCTGGACGATTTTTATAAGACACATCCGCACAAGACAGCTCTAGAAGCCGCCAAAACATTGAAACGTATCTGAAATGTAAGGTGCAATCTTTGCAATGAGCGCGTTGTCTATTGTCCCCGTGTTTGCAATTTTTATGTTCTTTCAACAGTTTCTAGTTGAGGGAATAACCACAACTGGATTAAAGGGATGATCAATTTTTCAGTCATTGGCATCATGCATGGTCATATTTATGGCCAGATAAAGTGTCTCGTTGATGCCGGCGCAACCTTCCATTCTTGGATTGCCCGACCGAGCGAACATATGCTTGAAGCTGAGTTTACAAAGGCGTTTCCAAACGCAGCACATGCGGCTTCCGAGGACGAAATTCTGAACGACAATCGCGTCCAACTGGTCGTCACTTCAACAATTCCTGTGGATCGCGCCCCGCTCGGTATATCTGTCATGCTGCATGGCAAAGACTTCATGAGTGACAAGCCTGGATTCACCACGTTGGAACAGCTCAATACCGTTCGAGAGGTGCAAAAGCGCACCCAACGAATTTATTCGATATGCTTCAGCGAACGCTTCGAAAACCGCGCCACGGTGCGTGCGGGTGAGCTGGTCCGTGCCGGCGCAATTGGCCGTGTATTGCAAACTGTTGGGCTGGGACCACATCGTGTAAATCCCCCCACCCGGCAGCCCTATTTCTTCGATATCTCCCAGTATGGTGGCATCCTGTGCGACATTGCCTCACACCAATTTGACCAATTTTTGTATTTCACAGGGAGTACGGAAGCTCACATTGTGGCATCACAGGCTGGCAATGTGGGGCACCCCGAATATCCCGGATTGCAGGACTTTGGTGACGTGGTTTTGCGCGGAAATGGTGGCTCCGGTTACGTCCGTGTTGATTGGTTTACCCCGGCCGGCCTGCCGACATGGGGAGACGGTAGACTGACAATTTTGGGCACTCAGGGATACATTGAACTCAGAAAATACCTGGATATCGCCGGAAGACCTGGCGGCAATCACCTGTTCCTCGTTGACACGAGCGGTACCCAACATATTCAATGCGAAGATACCCACCTGCCCTATGGTTCACAACTTATTTACGACGTCTTGCATCGAACTGAAACTGCTATGACCCAACAACACGCTTTTCTCGCCAGCGAATTGGCGCTTACCGCCCAATTACAGGCACAACCTGTCAATCCCAGTATTGTGTTACAACCGTTATGAGTCCAGCCAAACTAAACGTCGCTGTGGTCGGCCTCGGCATTGGCCGACAGCACATCACCGCCTATAAGGCATTGCCGGAGCAATTCAACGTAGCAGCAATTTGCTCGGTAGATGATCGTGCAAACAGGGAGGTTTCGACCGAGTTTTCAATTTCAACAGTACTGAATGACTTTGACGCATTGCTGCGCCTGCCTGAAGTCGATGTCATCGATATATGCACGCCGCCCATGCTGCATCGCCCCCAAATTCTTGCGGCATTGTTGGCGGGCAAACACGTTATCTGTGAAAAACCCTTGACAAATTCAGTGAATGGCGTGGATGAAATCATCGCCGCTGAACGCCAATCCGGATGCCGCGTGATGCCCATCTTTCAATATCGTTTTGGCGAAGGTTTGCAAAAGCTCAAATATCTCGTCAATACGGGTCTTGCCGGACAACCAACGGCAGCAAGTGTCGAGGTTCACTGGCGCCGCCGTGCGGATTATTATGCAGTTCCTTGGCGTGGCAAATTTGCCACTGAGCTTGGCGGAGCGCTTACCGGGCATGCCATTCACGCGCTTGACATGCTGACATATGTGTTTGGGCCCGTTCGCGGTGTCTTTGCGCGAACCGCCACCCGCACAAACCCAATCGAAGTTGAGGATACTGCTGCGGTCACGTTTGAACATGAAAGTGGTGCGTTGTCAACCATGTCGGTGACGCTTGGTTCTTCAATTGAATCCACACGACACAGGTTTGTTTACTCAGACCTGGTAGCAGAGAGCAACACGCGAGCGTACTCCAGCTCGGGTGATCCCTGGATCTTTACACCCGATCGCAACGACATTGCAAAGTCAATCGAGACCGCCCTGGCTTCTTTTGATTGGAAAAGCCGGAACCATGTGCTCACGTCAGGCAAAACATCCTCGGCCGGCAGCACATTGCAAGGCTACACGGCGCCGGCGGGGTATGAGGGCCAATTTACGCGATTTCACACCAGTCTCGTGCGCGGTGACGCATTTCCCGTGACGCTTGACGACGCTAGAAATGCGATCCAGCTATTGACTGCCATGTATTACTCTGCCGCGACCGGGCAATTTGTGGTTTTGCCTTTGCCCAAGACACACGAAGCAATTGCAGGTTGGCACCAATGAAGACAAATTACGCAATTGTCGGTTTGGGGCATCGTTCGCAGATGTATTCCACCGCAATACTTTCCCGATTTTTCGAACAGGCCGCATTAGTCGCATTGTGCGATTCGAATCAAAGCCGTATGGATTATTACAACAAACGATTTGCTGACACTTACGGTGCCGTCGCAGTACCAACTTTTAAACCTAATCGATTTAATGAAATGCTGCAAACGCGCGGCGTGCACACGGTAATTGTCACCAGCATGGATAGCACGCACCATCAATATGTGGTTGATGCGCTGCTTGGCGGGTGTGATGTCGTGTGTGAAAAACCCTTGACAATCGATGCGCAAAAATGCCAACAAATCATTGACGTACAAAAACAGACTGGAAAGCGGGTTACTGTCACATTCAACTACCGCTACGCACCCCACAGTAGCCTCGTAAAGGACCTTCTGATGAGGGGAGCGATAGGAACGGTCACTTCTATCCATTTTGAGTGGCTGCTGGATACGCGTCATGGTGCGGATTATTTTCGCCGCTGGCATCGTGATAAATCCAAAAATGGCGGCCTGATGGTGCACAAGAGTTCCCACCATTTTGATTTGGTGAATTGGTGGTTGGCGAGCGAACCTGCAACTGTGTTTGGATTTGGCAAGCTCGCGTTTTATGGCAAGGAAAACGCACTTCGGCGTGGACAGACGAACACCTATGCGCGTGCCTATGGCTCTCAAGCAGCTGCCGCCGATCCATTTGCGCTCCACTTGGAGCAGAATCTAAATCTCAAGGAACTTTATCTAGATGCCGAGCACGAGGACGGCTACTATCGCGATCAAGGGGTATTCGCCGAAGGGATAACAACCGAGGATGATTGCGCTTTGGTAGTCAAGTATGCGAATGGCGCAACGCTCAGTTATCATCTGCACGCCTATTCACCTTGGGAGGGTCTGCGGGTGATGTTTAACGGCACAAAAGGTCGCATGGAACTTGAATGGGTTGAAAGTGCCTGTAACCATGACGTCAACAATCCTTCTCCAGAGGCGGATCTTGTTGCAACCCTTGGATTAACCAACACGGTGGTTATCGATCGTGATACTTCGCCAAAAATAACGCTTCAGCCACTCTGGGGGAAGCCACTTCGAGTGACTATTCCGGAATTTGATTCTGGCGGTCACGGCGGCGGTGACGCACGATTATTGACGGATATATTTGCGCCTTCAGTAGCTCATGATCAACTGGGGCGAGCAGCCGGGCTGCGAGATGGCGTCATGAGCATTCTCACCGGTATTGCCGCCAACCAGTCGTTTAGTTGTGGCCAACCAATTGACGCGGCAAAGCTTGTCACTTGGTAGGTGCCCGAGTTCGACCCCTACAAGCATCAAGATTGCCCTGAACTTACAAACATGAACACATCACAAAGGGACTACACTGTTCGCGCTATCCACTGCGATTGGCGCGAATCCGACGAGATCGTATACCAATCACTTCGCAAGGCAACCGCGCCCTTAACCCGTAGCTGGGAAAAGTTGCGCAAGGCTCGAAAAATTGGAATCAAATTTAATCAGGACAAGGAACTGCGAAATGTCGTAACTTATGACCGGCATCGCACTCAGCTCGTCAGCGATTGCGTTGCACGCGCAACGCTTAGATTGCTACGCGAACAGACTTCCGCGGAACTTTTTTGTATCGACGTGTCTTTTTATCGTCGTTATGTTCCCGCCGCCAAAGACGAAAATACAACCCAAATTATCAACCTGCTAAACGAGTTTGGCGTGAAATACATCGATGGCAACGCATCAGTTACCTGGGCGGACGTTCCCGGTGGCGGCCTGATGTTTGACCGATATCCGGTGCCCGTCGCATTTACCGAGATGGATGAGATGATTTCGGTCCAGAAACTAAAGAGCCATGCATTTATGGGCATCACGCTATGTATGAAAAATCTGTTCGGGCTGATGCCTACTGAACCGGCTGGCCGTCCTCGCACTTACTATCACCACCTCGTCCGCATGCCCTACATGCTTGCGGATTTGGGACGACTATACAATCCCGCGCTAAATATCATTGACGGCTTGGTATGCCAGACTGGTGAAGAATGGGGAGCCGGAGAGGAGCGCCGTATTGCCAACACCTTGATCGCCGGAGATCATGTGGTCGCGACGGATGCGATTGGTGCGCACCTCATGGGTCACGAAATTACCCATGGAGATTGGCGTACTGAACCGTTCCATCGCGACCGCAATTCGCTGCTTGTCGCGGCGGAGCACGGCTTCGGCACCGTCAACCTCGCTGAAATTGACTTTCAAGGCGACGCTATTGCCCCGGTTGGCGACAAGCCATTTTTTGCAAAGATTACCGACTCCCGTGAAATGGTGCACAGTTGGCGCAAAACAACGGCGGAACAGGGACTCTTCTTTCGCGACAATAAGGCCGAACTTACGGCGAAATATGCGGGCGAATATATCCTCATGCAGATGGGCGAGGTCAAGTGGCATAGCACAAATGGCACGTTGGATGGCAGCCGGCGTGTACTTTCAGGTGACCATCCGGAACAAGCTATGTGGATGAAGTGGGTGGACCCGAATGGGACCGCAGAGAGTGAAGGCGAGCATTACGAGGTCTATGAACAGGCGCTGGCCACCCTCTAAAACCTTATGCAACTATAGGTGCCAGATACTGACGCATCCGTGCAATGGCCAGGTCGGGTGCACGCAGCAGACCACACCGATCCGCCAGAACAAACAATTCTGCCAAGTGCTCGGCGCTGCGTGCCGTTTCCTGGCCGCCGATCATACGGAAATGGCTTTGAAATCCATTTAGATAGGCCAAAAACGTTATTCCGGTTTTATAGGAATACGTCGGTGCTTGGAATATGTGACGGGCGAGTGCCACGGTCGGCGCAAGGATTTGATCATAAGCATCCAAATCTCCCCGATCCATCGCGCCAAATGCAGCGGCGGCTGCAGGAGCAATGGCATCAAAAATTCCCAAAAGCGCGTGACTATAACCCTTGTTGTCACCCTTAATCATCGCAGGATAATTAAAGTCATCGCCCGTATACATGCGTACTCCAGGCGGAAGTTGCCTGCGCATACTAATTTCAAGGTCGGCATTCAACAATGAAATCTTGATGCCGTCAATCTTGTCGGCATGACCTCGGATGATGTCAAGCACAGTGCACATGGCTGTGCTGGTATCTGTGCTTCCCCAATAGCCAGATAACTGCGGGTCAAACATGTCACCCAGCCAATGCAATATCACCGGTTGGGAAACGTTGGTGAGTATGTGGTCATACACCTTGGCATAGTCGGTGGCGTCTGCTGCACACACGGCCAGTGCCCGTGAGGCCATCACAATAATTCGGCCACCCACTGTCTCAACCGCCTCCAATTGCTCATCATATGCAGCGATCACGTCTTCTACGCGCACGCGAGGTCTGTATGCCAATTGGTCTGTGCCAACGCCACTGAACACGATTGCTCCACGGTGACGCGCCTCGATGATCGTTCGCGCAATGAGCTCCCGTGAGGTCACCCAATCCAGTCCCATTCCGCGCTGCGCCGTGTCCATTGCTTCCGCTATGGCGAAACCCAGATCCCAAAGATAGTGGCGATATTTCAGGGTGGCGTCCCAATCGATAAGTGGTCTGCGGACATTGCCATTTTCAAACGCGGCGGGATCGGCAACCACGTGTGCCGCTGAAAATGCTGTTCGACTGATAAAACCGTTGGCCGGAGGCTTCGGAATTTGGTGGCCGGAAAGCCTGTATAAAAAAAACCTGCCTGCGTGGTCAACCAAATGAATCGAGTCAGTCATGGCTTCCTAAATGTGGGTATTTTGCGATGTGACGGGCGCTTGATCAGCGGGGCGAAGCCAGTGAACGCCGCGCGGAGAATATCCAAGTTGATCAGCCAATCCAAGCGCATCTGCAGCAATGTAAAGTATTGAAAGCCACATTTCAGTTCCTTGCAAACCCGGTACCTCGGTTGGTGAGAACCCAAACCCGCAACCGTCAACCCACCGCGCGCAAATTAATGGGATTTGGTTCTCAACATATTTCAACATTTCAGTCTTGCGATGATCCGTTTGTTGCATCAGCAGCCAAAACGGGTGAATGGTGTCAAGCAAGTTACACGCATTGACGTTATGTTGTTCGAATCCTTTATTTAATCGAATATGGGCCAGTATGGTGTCTACGGCGCTGTCTGATTGCGGCACCGGCAGCCCAAAGTGGGCATACGTACCACGCGTCAGCCGGTAAAAACCATTAACCGGCAGTAGCCAGTCCCTTCCATCCTTGGATTCTCCCCAAAGTCCGGTGTTCGGTCTACATGCGCCCCTTAACCAATCGAAAAGCGCCGCAATTGGACCGTCTAATTTGAAATGATGTCGGTTGAACCACAATGCAGTTCCAAATGCATCGACCCACGCGCCACTTCCCCAGGCGTTCTCACGCCATGGCCGGCGTTCCAACAGCGCCGTTAACGTTTCTCCTGACATGTCTTGCACGACATGGATCGGATGCACAAAATGGGAACCCAAACATTCAAGCGCATAGCCAATTGAAAGGATTTGATATGTCGTGTTTCCATCTCCCAATTCGGACAAGGGCTTAGTGGAGTCATTTGGTTTCCATGGATCGATGGGCATTCCGGTTACTGCATCCTGGGAACCCTTGAGAATCTCCACCCACCCTGCCTGCGACAGCACGGGCGGAACCGTGCCAAACGCTGCCGCAATTTCAATTGCGTCACAATTGGGTCTGAAAATATTCGCTGGCTCACCAGGCGCATTTACATACCGGGGCTCACCATCGACCGTAGTTTGGCTTCGCTTCAAAACTTCTGGCCACTGATCCGCAGCCCGATTCGCAAATTCACGCAATGTGCACTCGATGTCTATGCGAGATTTACCTGCCGTGCTGCTCCGTGGCGATCGTCGGTCCCGCAAAACACGGGCGGGGTTGCCAGCTGCCACGGCATATGCCGGAACGTCCCGCGTTACCACGGCTCCCGCCGCGATGATGCTGTGCGCGCCAATGCAAATGCCGTCAAGAATGATGGCATGTGATCCAATCCAAACGTCATCACCAACAATTATCCCGGTTTGACTTACACCTTGTTTGAACACTGGCTGCGCAATATCCGCATAATTATGTGTAAACCCAAGAACACTCGCATGAGCTCCAATCCGCACGCCGTCACCGAGTACTACTTTTCCGCGCACCGTTGTGTATGGGTTTATCGTGGAATTGGCACCGATCTTTATGTCATCGGTGACATATGCATATCCGGCGATATAGGATAAGTTGCCAATTACAAGAGACTTGCTAACAAGACCGGCCAATTCCGATATATAAACCCTCTCTCCAATGACAGCTTTGCAGCTTGAAACAAGATGTGACTGGAACGCGAGTTGACGGGCTTGCTCGGCCCCGCTAGCCTCCCGCCAAAACAACCAGGGGCACCAATCAAAGCGGGTTGCAACCACGTGTACATCGGTAGTACCGGACAGATTTTCTAGCACGCAATATCCTTTCCTTCGCTGCCAAAAATTGCCATGCGCTGTTCCTGGGAAATCTGGCTGTAATGATTCCCATGGTAATGAAATTGAACCGCGCGACGTCTTTGGTTGGAGTTGTTGTGTGGTGTGCCGTGAACGAGCAATCCATCAAACAGCAATATCCCGCCCGGTTTGAGAGGCACGGCAACGCATGGTTTGCCGATTATTTCGCTATCGCAAATCTGCCAGTCCCGCCGCTTAAAATGCAGCAGTGGCTTCAGACCCAAGTCAGGCCGAAGATGCATGCAGCCGTTGGAAACAGTAGCCTCATCCAGTGCTATCCAAACACCGATCACCCGCTCGCGCATATCCATGTTGAAGTAAGCCTTGTCCTGATGCCAAGGCTTTTCGCGCCCGAGTCTCGGTGGTTTCATCAGCGCCATATCCTGAAACATGGTGGGCGCACTACCCAGTAGGTTTGTCAACAGTGACACTAATCCTGAGTGATACGCCAGGTGCCATAAGCGTGGCTCATAGTCAACGTATCTCATCAACTTGCGTATGTAATCCTGGCGTTCTTCAGAACCCATCGTCGCTAATCGGGATTTTGCCGCAGACTCAAACTGAATTCCCGTAAAATCTGGTCGTCCACCACCGATCAAGTGCAGAAGGCCCGCAATCCCTGCCCCGACTTCGTCGGAGGAATAAACGCCATCAACGGCCAGGAACCCATCTTCGGCAAATTGCGCGAGGTGATCCTCTGTAAGTGCACCCAACCCACCCTGCACTGCAGTTGCAATGACATTGACTGAATACAGTTTGGGATCGTGCAAAACGATTGGGTCTGGTTCTATTTCTCCAGTCGGCACTACGATGTTGTTGTAGAACTCACTCATGGTACGTGTATGCTACGCCCTTCAAACCAACCTGTCAATATGATAGCCCCCGCGTGTCAACGCATTTATCCGGTGCCTATGATCAAGAAACCTGCCATTTACCTTATGAATCCCGCAAGATTCGCTGACGTATTTGGTGCTGACGAACAAATTGAACTCGCACGTCAGCTTCACATTTTTGGTGATGTGACCAACAGCGTCCAGCACCAAATACAAAATGCCTATGCGAAACAAATTGAGGTCGTGCTTGGAAGCTGGGGCATGCCGGTTATGGATGCCGCCTTTTTTGAGACTTTTCCAAATATCCGAATCGTACTGTATGCCGCAGGTGCCGTGAATCGGTTCATGACCGAGGAAGTTTGGAGTCGTGACGTAATCGTGTGCACTGCAAATATCGCAAACGGACTCTCGGTAGCCGAATACACCGTTGCCCAGCTATTTATGTGCCTCAAACGTGTCCACCAATATGCAGCGCAGGTCAAAGCGCAGCGCCAATTTGCGCAGACAATCCCTGTAGCCGGAAGCTTCGGAAGCATCCTCGGGCTTGTTTCACTCGGCGCCATTGGACGAATGGTCGTTGAACGTCTACGCGCCTCTGATTTAGAAATCATCGCGTATGACCCTTTCGTGTCCAAAGACGATGCCGACCAACTGGGTGTCAGAATGTGCAGCCTGGATGAGCTCTTTTCCATTTCAGACGTTGTAAGTTGCCACACACCCTGGCTTCCGGAGACGGTTGGAATGCTCACGGGACGCCACTTTTCATTGATGAAGCCAAACGCGTCGTTTATTAATACGGCTCGTGGTGCTGTGGTCCGTGAACTAGAACTAATTACCGTGTTAAGCCAGAGGCCGGACCTTGTTGCAATCCTGGACGTTACGTGGCCTGAGCCGCCGGCGAATGATTCCTTGTTATACACGCTGCCAAATGTCATTCTCACTCCCCATATTGCAGGAAGCATGGGCGCCGAATGCCGAAGAATGAGCCGGATAATGATCGAAGAGCTGAATCGGTATCTCTCTGGTCAGCCGCTTAAGCACCGGGTTACGCGCGCCTATGCTCGTGCATTAGCATAGATAGAACATCTGTTCTAATTTGCATTGTACTATGCTCCATGAGCAGCGCTACTAATCAATTCCTCACAATCTCTGCCATTCCACCCAATTTTTGTCCTCTTGGCGAATGAATTTTTTAGTTTCGAGGACATTTGAGGACATTCAAAACTTCACCATCGCCCGAAAAAGTCCGGCAAAATTAGGATATCGGTGTTGCACATCGCCAACCTTAAAATTAGCTTTGAGTTCACATTTGATTTGGAGAGTCAACCAGCAGCGTAACCGGTCCATCATTTTCCAAAGAAACAGTCATATGCGCTCCAAAGACGCCTTTGGCAACTGCATGAACGCCCTGTACGACCAATTCATCTGCGAAGCTTTCAATCAAGGGCTCGGCGATCTCAGGTCGCGCGGCCGAATAAAAGTCCGGGCGCCGACCACTTTTAGTTTCACCGTATAACGTAAACTGGCTGACGACAAGCGCCCCACCCCCCACATCCAAAAGTGAGCGGTCAAATCCACTCCTGCCGTCAAGCGAAGAAAATATCCGAAGCGAAGCGATCTTTTGCGCCATCCAACGCACCTGCACCAAAGTGTCAGCGGCCACAATTCCAACGAAGAGCAATACACCGGGTCCGACGGCGCCAACAATCTTGCTATCGACTTCCACTGATGCGGAATTTACCCGCTGCAATAAGACGCGCATCCTTGCAGTTTACCGGGCATTTTTGGTCCCGCTTCAGAACGTCAAATCCGCATAACTCCGTCCTTCCAAAACGTACAATGGACCCTTCATGGAAACTGCTTTGAAGTCTACGTTGCAAATTGCCATCCAAATTGCAAAGGGTGCCGGCGAAATATTAAAAACCGGCGTGCGCGACGCAACGCGCGGGTCAATCAATTACAAGTCAAGCGCGGTGGATCCCGTAACCGAGTACGACCGGCAAAGCGAAGCGTTCATTGTGCGCGAACTGCAAAAAAAATTCCCGAGCGACGCCATAGTTGGCGAGGAAGGTGGCACCTATGCTCAAGCTACGCGGAGCGGTGCACCTCCCGTCAAAAATCGTTGGTATGTTGATCCGATTGATGGCACCGTGAACTTTGCCCACGGAATACCAATATTTTGTGTGTCACTTGGATTGGTAATCGATGGCGTGCCGTCCGTCGGCGTGGTTTATAACCCAATGACTGACGAACTGTTTTGCGCGACCGTGGGCGGTGGCGCAACTCTAAACGACATACCGATTGGGGTAAGCGCCGAGTTTAACCCGATCAGGAGCTTGTTGATCACCGGCTTTCCCTATGATCGGCATACAAGCCCTGTAAACAATTTCGATCATTTTGTTGCGTTCAAGACCAAAGTTCAGGCCGTCCGTCGCCTGGGCAGTGCCGCGCTTGATCTTTGCTTCGTAGCATGTGGTCGTGCGGAAGGATATTGGGAACTCAAGCTGAAGGCCCATGATATTGCCGCCGGAATCCTGATTGTTAGTGAAGCAGGTGGACAGGTCACAGACTTTTCTGGAGCTCCAGCAACTGTCAGGGCACACGATATAGTGGCAAGCAACCGCCACATTCACCCGGCCATGCTGGAAGTTCTAAACAGGGATATGGAAAAGTCAGCAAGCTCACGAAACAATGTGGTGAAAGCGGGCGATGGGATTTGAACCCACGACTTTTTGCTTGGGAAGCAAACGCTCTACCCCTGAGCTACGCCCGCATAAAAATAAAAGTATAGCATGGCAGCCACTGTTCCGTTCGAATTATGAGACCAAGATCAATCAAGGCCAGTAAATCGCAAGCGTCTTTAACCATCTTTTGGGAAGATGGCACCGAGGTTTCGTTGCCGTTTCATAAATTGGCGGCCGCCTGTCGCTGTGCGTCCTGCAATGACGCACGGGCGAAAGCTATGGCAGCGGGGACTGCACATGAGCCCGAATCCAGCATTCTCGACACAATTGAGGCCGTTGGAAGCTATGGCGTAAACATACTTTGGGTTGGAGGATGTCGCCATGGCATTTACACCTGGGACTATCTTTATGCACTTGGCGCCGGCCATACCCCGACCGCAGATCACCACCGTGCTTGGTAAAAATCAGGAATCAAATGTCTCTGAAGCTGCGCGATACGCAAGACCTGCCGCCACAGCTGTAAAGAGATCGCGCTCGACAAGCTTCTCGCGACCAAATTTTTCGACCAACAGGTTTACAAATACGGGAATCGATGATGATCCCCCGGTGCGCACAACGCGCGTGATCTGTCTGGTATCCAGACCTGCCCGGCTAACTATGTCGTCGATCAAGGTATTTACTATGCGACGCTCCCTGCTGATCCACGTTGCAAATTCCGAACGCCACACCGGCTGCCACATGTCAATTGCATCGCCCCTGTAGGTGGCGATGGTTATTGGTTGATCTGACAAGGCAACTTTTGCCCGCTCTGCCACGGCATACACATCGTATGCATGACCGCGCGCAATCAGGTCCTCTAGTGCCATCAAGCGAATCGGCGCTGAACAATCTCGTTGTGCCTCACGCAAAAACTGGAGCGTTGGCTCGTTACACAACGACGGTATCTCCTGCCAGTCGCCAAGCATATCCATTAACTTGGTGGGAAATGGCAATCGCTGCGCGCCCCATGTGATCCCTTCGCCAAACCAAACTCGAAGTGCCTTCCTAAACAGAACTTGATCAAAATAATCTCCTGCTATCCCGATGCCGCCGGTCGCGAGCACCGTGGTTTCAATTCCTGGTCCACTGCGCAGGATTGCAACGTCTAGCGTGCCGCCGCCAAAATCAAAGATCAGCGTTTTGTCGTCTGCGGTGGACGGTTGATCATGCAGAGCGGCAAGCCCGGCTGCAATGGGCTCCAACTCGAATGTAATGCGATCAAATCCGGCAAGCTTGGCGGCCTGTGCCAGACGAGCCTCGGCGCGTTCATTTTCGGCCGGCGTATTAGCCGCCGCAAAATTTACCGGGCGACCAAATACGGCGGAGTCGACGCGTTCGCCGGTCAATGTCTCTACGCGTGTGCGTAGGCGCGTCAAAAACTGGGCGATCAACTCTTCGAGCGAGTAGTACGTGCCAAATAGGGTGGTGCCGGCATAGTCGGTCGCCAACGGCCCTTTGAGCGAATGCAAAAGCCTGCCCGGGGCATCGACATCGACATCGGAATACACATCGACGATGGTCGATCCTCCCTTGATCTCATAACCTTTTGCCGTAAATTCTGCAACGTCCATATCCAGAAACCCAATCCATTGTTTTGAAAACCGCGGCACCCGACCAAGATTTTGATCACGGTGAATCCGGCTTGCCTCCGCACCGATATGCATGGTTCCGTCTCGTTCGACATAAATCAGAGTGCGCAACGTATTGCGGCCACCGTCCGTCGGGTCAAGCGGCAGCATCTGCACCCGTCCGGCGGTGTCGACAACGGCCGCCACGGTGTTCGTCGTTCCAAAATCTATACCAATATTCATAGGAACCTTTACTGAAGCAACGCAACAGCAGCCAGTTTGCGCGAAATCACGTTCAAAGGCTGGGAATCCGAGATGCGGTCCCCCACGCGCAGCCGCTTCGTGCCAACCACGTCAAACGTTAGATCGTATCCCAGCGTCAGAATTGTCGCGGCGGGTTTACAACCTAAACAAGCCATTACGCGAAACCCGCGCGGCAGACCGCCCGGTTTGGCAAGTGGACGCTTATGCGTTGCAAGAGCCGTCGGGCTCACACCGAGCATGGCACCATCCGGCCCGACAAAAAATATCGCGGGTTGATCATCCACCAGGACGGCGTCGACCACATCATCCTCGAGGGTCACATTTATCGCCTGTGACCCGGCCGGTTCAACAGAACCAAGAGGAAACCGAGTCCATTTACCAGCGCGCGAAACGACCAACACATCACCGCCTTCACCCCCAATGATGCGAACCGGTGTATCACCATCCGTTTTGCTCGCAAACGGTTGACCAGAATGCATGATTTGCTCAAAGGCGCTCCACGAAAGCGCCCTCACCCACCCCATTCGGGTAACCACGACCACGTACCGTGGAGCATGCGCCTCGTCAACACTTAGGATGCAGTCAGCTTGTTCGCCCCTGCGCAACGCAACAACAGCACGGGCGGCGCGCCAATCACTGGATGCCGCTGTTTGAATCCCCATACCAGTGGCGCGCAGCAATCGGAATTTTGAAGTGACCACAATGACCGAATCAAGTGCGTGCGCACATGCAAGGTGAACCGGCCGAAGCGAAGCAAATGCGTCGGAGGTCAACCCGTCCAGAGGCAAAGTCTGTTCATAGGATGCCGGCGTCTCAAACTGCGCGCACATGCCGTTGCTCGAAATTAGCCGAACCACGTGCGGGCTTAGTCCACGGCGGGTTGCAAGTGATATCAAATCGCGAACATCCGTACGCAGCGCATCAATTTGTGCAGAATATATTTGGTGAATACCTGACCGCCTCAAAATGACATTCTCGCCGCGTAACTCGTCGCTTTGTGTTTGCAAAGTGGAGACGCGCATCGACAGGTCATTCAGATAATTAGCCAGGGTAGCGGGATCAGCCGTTCGATCGGATTCAGGCACCTCCAAGTCGGGCGTGTTCATGCAACAATTATCGCGGACGCAACGCAATTTAGCAGGTAGAGTTGGTCCAATGACGAAACCACGCCTGCGAGAACTTGGCATCGAAATTGGATCGTATCCAGTCGGCCCACACAATGCGATCACTGATGTTGCTGGCATCGCCATTGGACATACCACACTGATATCTGAAACCCCGCGCATCGCGCGCACTGGTGTCACCATCATCATGCCCAGGGATGGTGAAATTGGCCGGGATCATTGTTTTGCCGGCTTTCACTCGTTTAACGGTAACGGCGAAATGACCGGCATCCACTGGTTAAAAGAAAGTGGGTTCTTGATTTCGCCAATCGCCTTGACCAGCACACATTCCGTAGGGGTGGCGCACCAGGCACTGGTTGAATATTCCAGCAAACATGGTTTCGCCGATATGTGGAGCCTGCCTGTTGTTGCGGAAACATATGATGGCTACTTGAATGATGCCGATGCATTCCACCTCACGCGTGAACATGTGTTTGACGCTATCCACAATGCACGGTCCGGCACGGTCTCCGAGGGCAATGTCGGTGGCGGAACAGGGATGATATGCCACGACTTTAAGGGTGGGATTGGCACGAGCAGTCGAGTGGTCGAGATTGAAGGATCACCCTATACGGTTGGTGTTTTAGTCCAATCCAACTATGGCAATCGCAACTCACTGCGAGTGGATGGTGTGCATTTTGGCAGAATGATTACCCCTGATCATACGCCAGTCCCACATTTGAAATTGCCAACGCAGCCCGAGGCGGTATCAAGTTCAATCATCGTGATTCTAGCCACAGATGCTCCTCTGTTGCCCCTGCAATGCACGCGTCTGGCCCAACGTGCGACGGTGGGCTTAAGCCGCGTCGGCGGCACTGGTAGCAACGGAAGTGGCGATTTATTTCTGGCATTCAGCACGCATAACCATGTCGTAAACGGGGCCCGCAGCGTCCAATCTGCCGCGTGGCTGCCGCAGCCCCACTTAAGTCGCTTGTTTGAAGCCGTTGCTGATGCAACGGAAGAGTCTATTTTGAACGCACTTTGCGCAGCCGAAACGATGACGGGCTTTAAGGGGCGCATCGTTTATGAGCTTCCTCAAGGGGCCCTAATTCGACACATACGATAATTAAAGATCGCAATTATCCATTTGCACTAGAGCAAATCTGCTCGCCCGCCGGGCGTACCTTATCCGCGCGCTTGGATTAGCTAGCGTCGCAGATGTCCTTAATGTACTTGTCCGTTCCAAAGCACTTGAAAATGCACATGACATGCCAGCAGGATTCAAAAGCTCAAAAAATGCCAACAATCGCCGTGTTTGGCGAAGCGCTCATTGACTTTAAGGCGGTCGGACCGCTAGCGTATCAAGGTTATCCTGGAGGTTCCCCATTTAATGTTGCCGTGGCCGCTGCCCGCTTGGCGCAGCCGGTGACGTTTTTAAGTCAAATTTCAACAGATATGTTGGGCGGGGAGCTATTCGCATATTTGGAAACAAATAGCGTTCAAGTTGATTTCCTTTTTCGTTCGAATGATCCGTCGACGGTCGCCTTTGTAGACGAGCGTGATGGGAACGCCCACTTTCAATTTCTTGCCAATGGTTCGGCTGATTCACGCTACGATCCGCAACCTCGAACCGTGTTGCCAGAAAGTGTTCAGTTCATACAATTTGGCTCAATCAGCCTTCTCGCTGAACCAGCCGCCACAGCTATTCTCGAAACCGTAAAGCTGCATCAAAATCTCTGCCTCGTAATGTTTGATCCAAATTGCCGCCCGGCACTTACGCCAAATCGCGCGCGGTATCTGCAATATCTGGTGCACGATTGGATTCCCGCATCACATATTGTCAAGGTTAGTGATCAAGATCTAACCTGGTTGCATCCGGGAATTGCTCACGCTTATATTGCAGGCGAGTGGCTCTCGCTTGGCGCCAAGGTAGTGATTGTCACAAAGGGTGACCACGGATCGACCCTTTTTCGCCCAGGTAAGCAACCGCTCGATGTTCCAGCAAACGTCATCGCAGTCGTTGACACGGTTGGTGCCGGGGATTCATTCACTGCAGCCTGCATGGTTCGCATTTTGGAGCTTGGCATCAAGTCGGATGCGCTGCTGGCCGGGAACGTGACGGATGCCGAGTGGATTAACGTCTTGCAATTCGCTACAGCAGTTGCTGCGATAAACTGCACCAAGGCCGGTGCAAATGCGCCGCGACGAGGCGAGCTTTCTGCATTCCTGACTCCAACAATATGAATCATCTTTGGTGGCCGGTGGCATTTTCCGCCAAGATTGGAACCACGCCGCGGTCAATCCCAGCATTGGGAGCCGTGTACACACTCCTACGATCCTCTGTGGGGCTGCGCTCTGCAGGAGCAATACGTTCCGGCCAGGTGACTGCAACTAAAAATCAAACTGCTGAAGATGTCCAAGTCGCGGAAGCATATGGATTGACATGGATCCGTTCAAATGCCGATTCAAAACCCGAAAAAATTGACCTGGCCAACTGGAATGACCAATTGGTTGGTGTTGGGCGCCCTGTTACCGGTGAAACTGTTTGGAATGCGAATATTTGGAGGGTCGTTGAACACTTTCTGGATGTGACTGGTGAAATACCCGGCGTTCTGGACGAATCCCTCGAAGCTCCAGACAAGGTCGACTTGATTTCCACGTCCGCCAAAAACTGGGGAATTTCGTGCTCAGCCCAACTAATTTCACCACGGCGGACAACAGGTACATTTATTAAAAAGGTTAAGCCTCCGGTGACACAGACCGTACGGATGAGGTTTCAGTTTCCATCATGCATTTTGCTAACTGCGCAGTCCGGGCTCATAATCACGGCGCATGTTCCAATTTCGGCCGGGCAAACGCGATCCTTTTGGTCTGCCTATTCAGTGCCGGACGATCGGGGACGCAAGATTACCCCGCGTGCAAGCCGAATAGTAACGATTCTTGAACGCGAACGCGGAGTATTGGAAGGAAAATCTTCTGTGGAATGTGCAGCCTCCAGGGCATTCCGAGAAATGATCGAAAATTCACTAGTCTAATTTTGTGAAAATTTCGCTGCAGGCGGGATAATGGGATGCAATGCGCGCCCGCGATCACGTATCCGACATTCAGGCAAATTTAGTTTTTGACCAGATGATGCCAATGGGAGATGGACAAAATTCCGTTATTCCAGTTGCTTGTAGTGCCATAAATGTTAGGTCTACGATACCTGCGTGGACTGACGCAGACATTTTGCATTGGATAGAAGCCGGCAGTACCTGAAGCGGATTAGATGAATGAACCGGATGCGTGACACCCGGATTGAGCTGAATGGACATAATTCAATATTTGACGGATCGTGCACGACAAACCAAAGTTGGGTTTACAGACCTTACCCAGGCAGCGGATGAGGTTTACCTTGAAAACACACCTGACGAAAGCGGAAAGATCGCAACGCGATTATTTTCATCCGACGTGTATCAAGCCCGCATGATTGCAGTGCTGTTGCTCGGTCGGGTTAGTGCCCAACGGCAACAATTTGTTCAGTACCTCAAAAATATCGTCAGTGGGGATGCAAACTGGCGTGTTCAGGAAATGTTGGCACGCGCAATTGATCGCCATTGTCAGGATACAGGCTACGAGTCCGCCTTGCCGGTCATCCAGGAATGGCTGGATGATGAGCGGCCAAATGTAAAGCGCGCAGTTGCAGAAGGCCTGCGTATATGGACTGCACGTCCATATTTCAAACATGTACCCGAGCACGCAGTTGGGATGTTGGCGCCCCTCCGCGCGGATGAAAGCGACTCTGTAAGGCGATCCATCGGCAATGCAATTCGCGACATCAGCAGACAACATGGTGACGTGGTGTTGCGAGAGCTTATGAAATGGGACCAATCGGACGACAAAGTTGCACAGGTATATTTGCTTGCCAGCGGCTTGCTAAAAAAACACGTCACAAGTCCAAGGCGCTAATCGAACCTTCACTGGCCGGCAACGATTCGACGGAGACGAATTCAGGTGAGGTCGCGTGCGCGGTTGGTGCGTCCTTGAAGGTAAATCGCGGCAACCGCAACGAACCCGAGCGTGAGCAGGACGGATGTCAACACAAACACCGCAGCAATTCCCATGGAATCAGCCACTATACCGAGCATTAGCGGGCTCAACGTACTGCCAACACTTCCAACCGTACTATACATTCCGATTGCCGCACCACGTGATGCCATCGTAGAGTGTTCCGCAACAAACGATTGGCCGACGGCCAGAACTGAGCCAAATGCGATTCCCTCGCACACTAACAACAATGCAAGGACTGGGATGCTTTGCGATCGAGACATTAAGAATGCAACCACGCTCATGATCATGAGCGCGCCAAGTAGAAACAACCAGCGCGAAGTTTTGCTGCTCAAAATGGCCGCCGGCAATCGCGTTACAGTTGAGCATAGTGCCCGCAGCGAAAACATACCGTTGATGCTCGATTGGGAAAGTCCAAGCGACACCAAATAAACGGGGAAGAAGCTGGCTATCAAGCCGATGAACGACGTGTTCGCGACCAGCGTGACAAGACATGCAGCAAGTAGATTTGGATTCCGAAGTACTGAAATCATTGCTCCAAGAGCGGGAGCATGGTGCTGGTTTGGCCCGTGAATCGCAGACTTTCGCGTATCGGCCAGCCAGCGCCAAGCAAGAAAAGCGCCCAATCCAGCCAGCAACCCACCCCATACGTACGTTCCGGATATGCCAAATGCAGGCTGTATCAACGCGCCGATGAACGGACCTGTCGTTGCGCCAAGACCCATACTGGTTGCGTACAAACCAAATGCAACGCCACGCTCCTCCGCACTGATAACGTCACCAATGTAGGCCGCGCCAATTGTAAATATCGACACGGTTCCCAACCCAAACAAGATCCGTGCTGGGATCAACAGCCACGCGTCTGAAGCGCCGGCAAACATAAACATCGAAATTGCAAACACGCCCAACCCTGCCACAATGACGGGCTTTCTACCCCGCAAATCAGATTGCAAGCCCAACCACATGCTAGCAGCCAACTGAGTAAGCCCCGCCAGGCTGCTTAGAACGCCAACCAGACTCAGCGAAGCGCCAAGGCTTGTGGCGAAGTTGGAAAACGTGGGGGATAGTACGCTCCATACGTTGTCCGCGATAAAAGCGATCAAACACATCGCAAGAACCTCGCGGCGCAAAGTCCTTTGGACGGCCCCGGGTATCAAATTTTGCAGGAAACTCAGCATGTGCCACACAACATAAGGAGATCAAGTTTAGCGCTTGAGCAATTTGCGCAACACCCATGCCTCGATAGTGGCAACTGAACAGTTGTCCTGGCTGTTGTAACATCAACGGACGAATCATGAGAAACAACAACTCGCTCGCAAAAATTCGCGGCAATCGGCTGGCTCTGGGACTGTGGTTCAACAGTGGCAATGTACCGCTGGCGAGAATGATCGCGGCACAAGGTTGTATGGATTGGTTACTTATTGACACTGAACACTGCGCCACGGACCTTAGCGTGGTGAGTATTCTTTGCAGCACGATTTCTGATGTCAGTGAGGGCCGTTGCAGCCCGTTGGTGCGCGTAGTGGACGGAACCGTGTTTCACGTCAAACAAGCCCTTGATGCAGGCGCGCATGGAATTATGGTGCCAATGGTGGAAACGGCCGAGCAAGCCGCTCGCATCGTCAGCTATGCGAAGTACCCGCCAACGGGAGTGCGCGGAAATGGCGGCCTGATGCCACACGTTGGTTTCAAAACCAATCGGTTTGACTACACGAATAGGGCCAATCACGAAACCTTGATTGCTGTCCAAATTGAGACAAAAACTGCAATTCAGAACCTGAGTGCAATCGCCGCGGTGCCTGGCATCGACGTGCTCTTTATTGGCCCAAATGACCTGCACATTTCTCTTGGTCTCGCGCCAAGTTATTGGAGCGACGCCGATCTGTTTCAACAGGCTGCGCGGGCGGTCGTTCTCGCAGCGCAAAAGAACAACATAGCAGCGGGCATATTAATGGGCAATGCGACCCAAGCCCATGATCGGCTGGCCGATGGCTACTCCTTTGTGGGCATGTCGGGAGACGCGGCATTGCTCTTGAATGCGGTTGGCGCCGGATATTCCGAGGTCACGGGTTCACAAGCACCCATTGGGGGCTGGGGCAACGCCGTTGACTACTGGCGTTCAGGTGCGTAAGCACGCTTACAATAATGTCGTCAAAATCCCTTATCTCGATAGCCGCACAAATCCGATCTGGCGCCACTACACCCATCGAGCAAGTCGAGTTGGCGTTGGATGCAGCTGATCGCCACAAACATCTTAATGCATTAACGTTCCTCGACGGCATAGGCGCCAGCGAAATGGCACTGCAGGCAACCGAGGATGCAAAAGCGGGAATTTTCCGCGGACCGTTGCATGGCTTGCCCGTTACGATCAAGGATCTCTTTAATGTCGAAGGTATGCCCATGACCGCGAGCACGGCGGCGCCTCTGCCCTCCATTCGACCTAGAGAAGCTGTTGCCGTACAACTACTGCGGGCGGCCGGTGCCATCGTATTGGGCAAGGCGAACATGCATGAAATTGCCTTGGGAATAACAGGAGAATTTGGAAACAACGGTCCGGTTCGCAACCCATTCGACAGCGCCAGGCAGTCGGGCGGAAGCAGCAGTGGCAGCGCGGTTTGCGTAGCGGTGGGTATTGGCCTTGCTTCATTGGGTAGTGACACAGCCGGTAGCATCCGTGGCCCGGCGGCGTATTGTGGCGTTGTCGGGTTCAAGCCAACATATGGCAGCGTGTCCCTTCAAGGTGCCTTACCCCTGAGCTGGACCTGTGATCACGCTGGACCGTTAACCAGCTGCGTGGCAGACGCACGCACAATGTTTGGTGTCCTCTCATCACGCAAATTGCCCGCATCATCAGATGTCGCGTTCAGGGACCTGACTCTCGGCATCCCAACGGATTATTTGGATGGATGGTTAACAAATGAAACGGCCTCGGCGTGGCAGGGTCTGCTTGACCATATGAGGCGCCTCAAAGCGAACCTAATCGACATTCAGCCAGTTGGTCTCGACGATTGCATCGAAATATTCAATACCATTCGCGAACCGGAAAGTGCATTCGTACATCGCCAAGCGCTGTCTGAACATCCTGACCTCTTTCGAGAGCCTATGCGTTCTGTGCTTCTCAATGGATTTAGACCGTCGGCAGTCGATTACTTCGCGGCTCTGTCAAGGCGTGACGCACTAGCCATGGAGCTGGCAAAGTGCCATGAGAGTTGCGATGCAATTCTTCTGCCAACCCAGCCGGCGCCTGCACCGGTGATTGGCACCTCGGAGTTGGATCTCATTCGTGGCAAGGAGCCACTCCGAAACGCCTTCATACGGCTGATGCTTCCGTTTAGTCTCTGTGGACTACCAGCAATTTCCGTGCCGTTCGCATCTGTAGGCGGCCTGCCGCTGGGTGTTCAAGTTGTTTGCCGCAAAGATGACGACGTGAGGTTGCTCGATATTGCCGAGTCGCTTGAGCATGCGGTAATTCAATTCCAGACATCTTTGTAGTCACGTCAACACAATTTAAATCTCACCATGAAAGCTCATCAAAGCAGTGGCCGCACCGCGATCGACAAAAAGCGTTTGACAAATGGCCCGGCGGAACCGAATCAGGCTTGGGAGGTAATGAAGATTACGTCCGAGTTCGTAAATGGATTTGAATTCCTGTCAAAAATTAAGAATCCGGTGACAATATTTGGCTCCGCCCGGCTTCGTGAAGGCAACTGCTACTATGAACTTGCGCGGGCCACCGCCAGAGCACTTTCTGAGCACGGATATTCAGTCATTACCGGCGGAGGACCAGGCATTATGGAGGCTGGCAACAGGGGCGCGGTGGAAGGCGGCGGCAACTCGGTTGGGCTAAATATTGAGTTGCCCTTCGAACAACACGCCAATGCATACGTTCAGCATGGCATTAACTTTCACTATTTCTTTAGTAGAAAATTTATGCTGGACTATTCTGCACTTGCCTACGTTTACATGCCGGGCGGATTTGGCACGCTGGATGAACTTTTTACCGTGTTGACGGTCGTTCAGACGGGCAAGAGTGATGCCAGCGTGCCCATAATTTTAATGGGCACGGAATTCTGGCAGCCACTGATGACCTGGATAAAGAGTTCACTGGTTGAACGTGGCCTCATAAAATTCGAAGATGTTGGTCTGTTGCATATGACAGATAGTCCAGCAGATGTCGTCGCATTGATAAATGCAGCGGGAGACCGCATCCAAGGCGGCGGATAAGTAGCAGTGCGATCGGCTAATTTAATGCGGGCGTCTAGATTGACTTCGATTCCATTACCGGCCGAAACTTGTAGCTATAGATCAGCATTCCGCGTTCGCCATCCTCGCGAAGAGCTCTTGTCACCATTTCGACGGGCATGCCGATCTTCACGTCACATTCGTCCACATCAGTTAACTGAGCAGTAATTAAGGGGCCCTCCTCCAGCTTAACCAACGCAACTGTATACGGCACATACTTTTCAAACCCGGCTGGCGCCTGGTGGATCGTGCTGTATGAAAACACTTCACCCTTGCCGCCAAACTCAAACGGTGTTTTGGCTTCAAGATCACAGGACGGACAAACATCTCGTGGTGGAAAAATTTTCGTACCGCAATGACCACACACCTCGCCAATCAACTGATACCGCTGTTTTGTTGTTCTCCAAAAGCGTGAGACTTCCATAATTTATTTAATCCTTTCAAGGATGGTTGTGACCACAGTTGCGCCACTTCCACCAATATTTTGAGCCATACCCAACGAGGCGTTGGCTATCTGATTTGGGCCGGCTTCTTCCCGGAGTTGCAAAGCGACCTCGGCAATTTGATACATGCCTGTCGCGCCAACCGGGTGACCGCGTGCCTTGAGACCGCCCATGGTTGTAATCGGCAATTTGCCTGTACGTCCAATGCTGCCATCCTGTGCCATTCGAACACCATGACCACGTGCTGCAAAGCCTGCTGCCTCGAGTGAAAGCGCACTCATGATCGTGAAGGCGTCATGAAGTTCAAAAAAGCTGATGTCACTTGCACGCACACCAGCCATGTCATAGGCCCGGCTTGCACTTAGTGCTGCCGCCTCCAACCACAACGGTTCGCGTCGATCATGAAGTGAAACGGTGTCAGTGGCTATTGAGCTGGCCCGAACCCGAATCGGCTTGTCGCTAAATTCACTGGCGATGGCCGTGGGTGCCAGAATAGCACAGGCTGCTCCATCAGCGATTGGGGAGCTATCAAGCAAATTAATTGGATCTGCCACCGACTTTGCCTCGGAAAACGCCTTGAACGTAATCGGCGCACGAAACATTGCATTTGGGTTACCCACGCCATTAGCGTGTGCGTTAATGGCAAAGTTCGCAAAATCGCCCTTGGTATACCCGTATTCATGCATATATCGCCTCATCAGGAGCGCGTTAATGCTGACAAACGACAATCCGTGCAGCGCCTCATAATCTCCATCAGCAGCCATTGCCAAGCCGGCGGTGATGTCAGGTCCCTGTTGATCAGTCATTTTCTCCACGCCCATGACCGCTACAAAATTACAGAGCCCGCTGGCAACGGCCATGTACCCCATGCGCATGGCGGCCCCCCCACTTGCACAAGCTGCTTCAATTTTTACGGCTTCAACCCCGCGAAGTCCCGAAAAATCTGCTATCAAAGCGCCCAAATGCTCCTGACGTGCGAGCTCACCGCTTAGCATATTGCCAACGTACAACGCATCCAGCACTGTGACTTTGGCGTTCCGCATTGCCGCCGACAAAGCCAAATACCCCATCTCGCGAATACTCTTATCCCAGTGTTCCGCAACGGGTATTTGCCCAACTCCGATTATTGATACATCACGCATTGAGATCCACTTATTGAGAAATTAGGTAAGCCTGTAATTGCCTTTGAGGCGTGTGTACTGGGCATAATCGATCACCTTGCGTCGTCGCACATAGTCGTGTGTACACAAAACACCATTATGGCTGGGCAACCGTGTAACTTTTAGTGAAAACGCATCACTCCCTGCTCCGCTACCAAAACTCACGACCATGATCCGGTCACCTGGTTTGCATTTGTCCAACACTGCAGTTAGGCCTATCAAGCAACTCCCGGCATACGTATTTCCGATATCGTTTACAAGCAGACCAGCGGCCATTTGATCCATAGTGAAACCCAGATTCTCACCCGCCTTTACAGGAAACCGTGTGTTTGGTTGGTGGCACACAAAGTAGTCAAAATCTCTCGCACCTTTACCCAGACCCTCAAATAGAGCTTGCGCCGCACTTGTTACATGCTGAAAATATGCCGGTTCGCCGGTAAACCGGCCAGCATGCTCCGGAAATTTTTCATATTGCCGTCGCCAAAAGTCCGGCGTATCATTTACATAACTTACGGATGCTTCTATTTCAACAAACGAATCAGAGATAGGGCCAAGTAAGTACGCTGCGCCGCCTGCGCCAGCCGTGTACTCCAGGGCGTCCCCTGGACGCCCTTGCGCTGCATCCATGCCGATAGCCAAAGCATATTTCGCCATCCCACTGCCGACAAACCCAATCGAGGCTTGAAATGCCTCTGTTCCGGCCTTGCAGGCAAACTGCCAATCCGCGGCTTGCGTATAGGGCGTGGCCCCGATGCTCTCCGCCACAATTGTGCTGGTCGGCTTCACGGCATAGGGGTGGCTTTCACTGCCCACCCAAACTGCCCCAATGTCCTTGGGGTTAAATTGTCCGGGTATCATTATTCGAGCACGCTTTAGAGCGTTGCGAGCAGCTTCAATGCTCATCGTTGCAACATCCTCGTCCAGACCTGGCACACTCTTTTCACGAACGGGCAATACAGCATTTCCATCCGTCCACAAGTCGCTAACCTCTTGTGCAGGCAATCGAAACCGGGGCACGTAACTTCCGTATCCGACGATTCCAACCGGAATATTTGAGCGCATGACTGACATAAGTTTTCGTATGGAGTTATCACAGATTTATCCCAGACCAGTTGGGATAAAAATTGAATCCAACAGGTTTAGATCGTAGCGGGTTTGGCCTTCCAGAACCCGGCATTGCCATCATTAAGGCGGTTAAATATAGGTTTTGGAAGCAAAATGCGCAATTGCAGGGACTAAACTTGCTAGAATGGGCATGTGCTAATCGGCGTAGACGCCAGTCGATCGTCGCCTCGATTGGCGACAGGAACGGAACGGTACTCTCTTGAAGTTATTAACGCGCTTGGACAGCGAGGAAATAAACATAAGTTTCGACTGTATTTTAGAAATAGCACCCCACCCGTCTTTGACTTTCCGCACGAATCCGTTCGTATTGGCACAAAACGCCTTTGGACACATATTGGACTGGGACCAGAACTATTGCGTAACCCACCTGACGCGATGTATATCCCGGCACATGTGTTGCCAATAGGTTTGGCACTGCATAGACAACTTAAGACGGTGGTGACCATTCATGATATTGGATACATGAAGTTCCCGGAGGCACATCCACTTGGTCAAAGAATCTATTTACACTTGTCCACTTGGCTTAGCGCATCGTTCGCGACTCACATATCTGTCATTTCCCATGCAACCAAAAGAAATTTGATTGAATATTACAAAGTTCCAGAGAATCACATTAGTGTTGCATATCCGGGCTTTATGCCGCCGTTGGCGATTCCAATCGTTTTTCAGTTGGAAGCACTGTCACGCCTCGGGTTGGTCGCAAAGAATTATGCCGTGTATATCGGCACTCTGCAGCCACGCAAAAACCTGGCGCGGCTAATCAAGGCCTGGACAACCATTGTGGCGGCCTTCCCGGACAATCCGCCTAAGTTGGTAATTGTCGGCAAGCCAGGCTGGGGCGTAGAAAATTACGCGGTGCTCGCCCAAAAACTAGGTTTGGAATCCCACGTAATCTTCACAGGATTTGTCAGCGAGGAACTCAAGAGTGCCTTGTTACGGAATGCCGGATGTCTGGCATATCCGTCATTGCACGAAGGCTTTGGTTTTCCAATTGTGGAAGCTCAATCGGTGGGAACGCCGGTGCTTTGCAGCAATACCAGCAGTATGCCTGAAGTAGCGGGGGACAGCGCGGTGCTTGTCAATCCTGAAGACACTTCTGCCATTGCCAACGGGCTGGTTAGAATTTTTCGCGACCCGTCACTCAGTCGCCACCTAAGTGAAATCGGGCTTCAGAACTCAACAAGATTCACATGGTCGTCCTGCGCCGCCACGCTGCTGGAGTTACTCAGTGGGCACAATTGAGTCGGCCTCGATTCTCGGCGTTCGGGTCGACAATGTCGACTATGCCCAAACATTTGAATGGGTTGGGCGCCAAATTAACCAAGGATACGCGTGTCAGTTATCCACGATTAACCCGGAATTCGTCATGCTGGCGCGAAACAGTCCGCTTTTTGCACGCACCTTGGCTGAAAGTGCATTAAACGTACCTGATGGCGCCGGCATTTTGTGGGCCGGGCGCAGATTGGGCATTAGGTTCAAGGAGCGCGTGACCGGATCCGACCTGCTTCCGTCCCTTTGCTCACAGGCGCAACAAAATTCATGGAGGGTATTCTTTTTGGGCGCGGCCCCGGGAATCGCCGAGAAGTGCGCGGCCATCCTATCTGAGCGGTATATTGGCCTGCGCGTGGCCGGCACGTTTTCAGGCTCGCCTATGCAAGAGTCAGATGATGTAATTGTTCCAATTATCAAAAGAGCGCGCCCAAACATTATCTTTGTGGCATATGGCGCGCCAGGCCAGAACTTGTGGCTTGCGAGAAACTTGCCAAAATTTACGTCTGGGCACGCGGATAGTGGCGTCGTTGGCATTGGTGTCGGCGGTGCGTTTGATTTCATTGCCGGTGTTCAAACAAGAGCACCCACCTGGTTGAGGTCTATATCGCTCGAATGGCTGTTTCGCCTTGTGCGACAGCCGTCCCGGTGGCGCAGACAACGAGAAGTTTTCCGTTTCATCTGGTATGTGCTGATAAAATCTCATCAACTTGCGACCTGAAGAACTCGCCCAGTCGGCGCTCCGATCTTCACCGATGTTCGCGGGACTGACAGCGAGTCAATATCAAGTCGTCCTTTCTGCGCTGCGATCGGAAATCGTCAAGCCTGGTCAACATATTGTTTCTCAGGGTTACGGCAACACCAATCTATATATCCTGCGCAAGGGACGGGCAATTGAGCGAGCGACCGATTCCCACCGAATGAAAGAATTGCGCAGCAGTATCGTCCAAATTGGCCGGTTGTTCAATGAAATGGCCTTCGTAACTGGTGGAAGAAGCGATACTGCCGTTGAAGCGGATACCGAGTGTACGGTCTGGTTTATTAGCAGAGGTGACTTTCAAGCGATTCTTAAAGACAATCCGGACCTGGCAGCCAATATCTCCTATGCACCGGAAACGGTTGCCACCATGCACCGTACGTCCAAATATGAATGGCTCGAACCAGGCGAACGTGTGGAAATCGAACGTAAACGCCATTGGTGGTTTTTTGGCAAGCGGATGTGGTTCCCAATTGTGTTGGCTGGCGGCTTCGCATTACTTTTGGCCGGGTTCGCCAATCTTGCTCCACCTGGACTACTTTGGCTATGGCCGGTTTTTTGCGTGCCGTATGTCGCATGGCACTTCATAGACTGGCAGAACGACTATTTCGTAGTTACCGACCGCCATGTTGTACATCGCGAGCGCGTGATCTTTGTCAAGGATCAGAAAAACCAGATGCCTTTGGAAAAGGTCGACAGCATCAAGGTTAAGCAGACCGGACCGATTGAGTTTCTCTTCAATCTTGGCACGGTGACGCTCCAGGGGCCCAATCAATCCGAGGTAATTTTTGACCTCATGCATGAACCCCAAGCGCTGAAAAACGCCATTAGCGCAGAGCAGGAGCGCGTGCGTGCTGCGAATCACGTCACAGAGCTATCAGTTATTCGAGGTGACGTTCGGGTGGCAATGGAAATTGCGCCACGTCCAGCACCAATCGTGGTTCAACCAACGTTACCCAAATCAGCCTTGCAGCGCACCAAAGAGTATCTTGGTTCCAATGCGTCTACTTTTAGATCAACCTTTGCTCCAAAAAGCCGGGTCGAGTTGAATCAGGGCAAACAAATAATCTTTCGACGGCATTGGCTTGATTTGCTGGATACGGTATGGCTACCAGGGGCAATTTTTGCGGCCATAAGCGTTTTGGCGGGATTCATAATCGCCTGGCGGTTTGACCAAATTCTGAGCGTCAGCTGGAACGTGATTTGTTTGCCAGTGGCGCTTCTATGGTTTTTGGCGTTCGCCTGGCTGTTTTACCACTACGAAGACTGGCGCAACGATCAATATATCCTGGACGAGGACAAGCTGGTTGATCTCGACCGGAAACCATTTGGCGGCGAAACCCAGCGAAACGAGGTGCCTTATGACCGTATAACCACGGTCAATGCTGATATCAAAGGCATTACCAATACCATGTTTAACGTTGGCGACGTTGTAATTGCGAAAACTGGTGGCGACAAACTCGTGTTCGAACGCGTGCATGATCCCAAATCTGTGCAGCAGGACATATTCAAACGCATTGAAGCATCCGCCGAAAAAAAGCGGGCGAGAGAAAAAGAACAACGCCGTAAGGAATTGACGGATTGGATTGGCATTTACGATGAACAGGCCCGGTTGCATGGAAACCGATCAGTGCCCTGACAGCTAAAGGGTAAACTTGGGATCGCGTGATAGCGGCACAATAGGACGTACTAGAATGATTCGAGAAGTAAAGCGCATCGGGGATCCCGTGCTCAGAAAGAAAGCGAAAAAGGTTGAAAAAATAACCCGGGACGTGCTCAAGCTGATTGACGATATGCTGGAAACGATGCATCATCACAATGGTGTTGGCTTGGCTGCGCCTCAAATTGGGATTCCACAGAGAATGTTCGTGGTTGAAATGGAACATAACGATGAAATCCCCGGCAGTGGTATCACGTATGCACTGATTAACCCGGAATTGCTCCGCACCGATGGCGCACTATTAACCGGTGCGGAAGGTTGCTTGAGCATTCCTGGGTGGCGAGGCGACGTTGAACGTCCCACAAAGGCGATTATCAAAGGACAGGACCGCCATGGCAATCGAATTAAGGTCGAAGTTGAAGGTGGAATAGCCCGCGCCATGCTTCATGAGCTGGATCATTTAGATGGCGTTTTGTACATAGACAAACTAACGGCTCCCGATCGAATCTGGCAGGTGGATGAAGCTGCGGTGGGCGTGCCAGCCGAATAACATGGAATTAAAACGATATAACAACGCCGATGCGTTTGGTGAACTCGCAAGTGAGTGGAATAGCCTTGCCAAAACGTGTGTACATCACACTCTTTTTCAGACACGTGAATGGCTTTCCACATGGTGGGCTTGCCTTGGTCAAGGAACATTGCATATCCTGGAGCTGCGTGATAACGGAACACTCATTGGAATCGCACCGCTTTTTATGCCAAAAGCCGATGAATTGGCAGTGGTCGGCTACAAGGAAGTGACAGATTACGTTGATGTCATGTTTGCGGCAGGCAGGGAGGAGGCATGCTGGTCTGCCGTGGCCTCTGAAATCAACACGTTGCCATGGTCCACATTCAATTTCTACAATATCCCCGAAAAATCCGCCACACTGGATCACCTGCCAAATCTGGCGCGACAGTTTGGATGGCTGGTCACAATAGGCGTCGAAGATGTTTGTCCTGTCATCTCATTGCCGGAATCATTTGATTTGTACCTGGCTGGACTGGATGGCAAGGAACGCCGTGAATTGGTCCGCAAATTGCGCCGCGCCGAGGAAGATGCAAAGATAACGTTTTCAGAGAGCGCTAATGACCTTGAAAAGGATGTGCGCGACTTCATTTATTTGATGAAACAAAGTACATTTGCAAAGAGCGATTTCATGTCGGACCGCATGGAACATTACTTTCAAACTCAGGCACGCGCAATGTTTGACGCCGGGTGGTTGCAGTTGGCCTTTCTTGAACTAGAAGGAGAACGTGCAGCAACCTATATGAATTTCGCCTATGAATCAACTGTGCTTGTTTACAACTCCGGCTTGGATCCGGCAAAGTTTGCCCAACTAAGCCCCGGACAAGTCCTAATCGGCAAACTAATTGAACACGCAATATCCAAAAAGTACACCTCTTTTGACTTCTTGCAAGGAAATGAGGCGTACAAATTCAAGCTTGGCGCAAAAGAAACCGTTGTAAAAACTATTAAAGTGTCGCGCAGGTAACGTACTTAACTACAAGCGGCGCGTATTGGCCCAGCGCCCTCGGCGGGATTCGAACCCACGACCTCAGAATTAGAAGTTCTTTGCTCTATCCAGCTGAGCTACGAGGGCATAAACGGGCGGATTCCATTGTACACAGCCCGTCCACCAACCTGTGCCAGGACATCCATGGGTTTACGACCCATTCGTTCGGCCAAGGCACGCGCCGTCAGGGGCTTGTTATCATTCATTAAGAATAATCGAAAGGCTGCCTCGAACACAGGTGTCTTTGCCGATACAAAACCCGGGTCACGCGCATTTTCCGTGCGAATCATGTGCAGTACCTGGCTTGTGCGGCTCACCTCGCCTGAGGCCTCGTCCACAAAATCCAACATTCTGGGTTCCCGCTGTTCGCCCAATCGATCTCGCTGGTCGGGACTTAAACACTTGTAAATCAGCACATTTACGTCCTGGTGTTGGATTTCAAACCAGCCATAATCAATATGAAATTCGGTGTCTTCTGTTGGTCGAAAAAACTTCATCTTACTAATTCTTGTCACTCAGATGCCAATAGTAATCTCCGACCGGTGCATACAACCCGGAAGTCGTGAGGGCGCCAAACACATCCAGAGGAGCCACCCGGGAAACGACATTTGCGACCGCAAAAAGTGTGCGCGCATGCACGTTGCCTTGCGGGCTTAACTTGGCAATTTCGGGAAAGATCTCGCGAACAATCTGAACAACATCCGTATGTTGGGCGCGCAACGCATCGAATATCCGGACATCATCAATAAACACCGACATCAAATCGTCTGTTTGACAGGAAATGCTTTTTTGAGCCGTCTCCAGCCGAAATTTTTGATCCCGCAACGACGCATGCCGGACCCATTCGCGCCGCGGTTTATGTCTCTTGGCGTCAATCAAAAAAACATTTGCTTCGGAGGTCCGGGCAATTTCAAGCTCGGCACCGGCTGGGAGGTCATTTTGCTTGTACCAATCCCCCAAACCAAAAATATACCTGCCGTCCTTAACCAGCCAAACTGCAAACCGTTTTCCGGTGACCTTATCCTGGATGTAAATTGGGAGCCGCGGCTTGGATACATTTGGCAAAATCGCACCCAACCGATGCCCCCATCCCAACGTCCCCGCACGTCGATGTGGGAAAGTCAAAACAATGGTTGCCTTCTCGGTTGACAAGTCAGCACTAACAACCTTCACGTTTTCAAAATCCAACTCATCATCCAGTGCCTTTGCGAGCTGAACCAATGCTGGCTGCACTTCCGTTTGTATACGCGGCACATGAATTAGTTGGCTGGGGACTGTGCGCACTTCGAGCGGTTCAAGCCTTCGCAGAAACCAGGCTGGCTCGGAATCAAGGCTAACTTCGTCAAATCGATCATCATGTGCAAGTGCGCTGTTCAGACTCACCACCTGCAGTGAGCCCGTCACATCAGCTGGCAATCCCAAATCCCTCAAAATTACGCTCGTGGGTAGCGGACCGCCGCTGGCCACGTCAAGAACAGCCTCTGCCAAATTTAGATGCCCGGCACCTACATCTGCCATAAGGGCGCGCAAAAACCAATCCGTCCCAATATGGATGAATGTTTCGCGCCGGGGCAGCTCGGTATCCAACACATTGACGATGGTTGGTGCATATAGGTCGCACAGCACTTCAGGCTCGATTACCTCCCCACGCTGATTCAGCAGCGCTGAAAGCGCCGCGTCATCATTCAACCGATGCTGACCGAGAAGATTGGCGGCGAAATCGCGCGACGCACCGTCCCGCATTTCAACTGTTACTACATCAAATGCACCCAAATCAGGGTTTACGCCAGGTCGGATTGCGACCACTTTGCCGCTGACGAATCCCAAAGCGGGAAAAAGCACATCAGCGCCGGCACCAAACGTCTTTTTGGGCTGATAAATGGCACTTCGCTCCATTTCACGACGAAGTGTATTATTTTCGCGCTCGATGCGCTGCTTGACAAGCGCGACTGCCAATGTCGATGATGGCATTGGTTTGCCCGCCTCTAGGAGAAGATTGGAAATAAAGTCAGCGTCTTCAGAAGATAGCTTGAACGCTGACCAGTACTCCGGTGATTGTGTTGCGCGATTTACCACTCGTTCACAGGTCCTGTCAAAAACTTACGAGCCTCAATTATACCTTGGCAATCGTTTTAGCAAATGGCGGACCTGTTACGATTGCGGTAAATGCTTCGCTTTTTGCGGCTGTTACTGATTGTATTGGTTCCCTATTTGGTGATCATGTTCCCGGTACGCGCCGTGTTTAGCCCTTGGCTCGTCGCTGTCGAGTATGGAATGCCAGGGTTTCCACCAGATCCCGTGTCAGAAGTCGAACCACTCCGTGCGATGACTCCTAACGAAAGGTTGCGACTGGGTGTCGAAGGTCTTCAAGGAACGTCTGCTTCCAACGGCCACCAAATACTGCTTGGGATGAAATTTGATAATGGACAAAGTGTCTTTGATGACCGTGAAGTAAAACATCTGGATGACGTTCGCGCAATCATCAATGTGTTGTTTCCAATCCATTCGATTGTCGCACTCAGTGCGATTCTGCTTGCTGTTCTACTCGGCCGGTCATCTCGTCACAACCTTGCGAGTGCTATTCGCGCTGGCGCAGTAGCTACAATCGCCATAGTCGGCGTAATTCTTGTTGGAGCCATAGTGGGCTGGGACGAAGCCTTCACCGCATTTCATCGCATCTTTTTCTCTGGCGATTCATGGCTGTTTAACTGGGATGATGCGCTAATTCGCCTGTACCCGGTTGAGTTTTGGCAAATTGTGACGGCAATGCTTGGCGTTACTATCCTTGGAACGTGTGGCTTATTACTATTGGTTTCCAATCGGCTCAGTCGCATCAATAATGCGAAAACATGAACGCCGAGGTTTCGCCTTTAATTTCGCAGACAACCGCTGAATATCACCAGTGGCAGCTGAAATCAGGCGGTTCTCCAAATCGCTGTGGCCCGTTTAGCATTGCGATCGCTGGGAACTTGATGACAAAATCTTTCCAGTTCGATGGAGATACTGTTGCGGAGGAAATGAAGCGCAATTGGATCGAGTGGCAACCGCGCAAGGCGTTGCTGCCTAGGCTGAATCGGTTCCCACCCGATAGTGCAACTATGCCCGGGGCCATTGCACGATACCTAACCTCGCACGGCGTACGCGCAAAATTGCGGGTGTTTGGCTCGCTGGCAGAATTGCAAGAAACCCTTTCGCGAGGCATGTGCGCAATTCCAATCATTGGTCAATGGACCAACCATAGCGGATTTAGGTGGCAGCCCTGGGGACACGCATTGGTCGTTGTAGGTTTAGCTGAAGAAAGAGTGATCGTTCTTGATCCAGCACAAAAGACAATTAATCCAAACGACCTGCACTTATATCCAAGCGCCGTGTTCTTGCGCTATTGGTCTAGTATGGCCCGAATTTGGATTCAAGTCGGAGACGACCAGGCGCACAAGCATGAACCCTCGTTGTAATGCCCCCACGCAGATTCGAACTGCGACCGTCGGCTTCGGAGGCCGGCACTCTATCCATTGAGCTATGGGGGCGACTTTGAAATTGTACTTCAACCAGTTAGAATCAGTACCGAATGGCGGAAATCTCGATTTCTACGATAAATGTCAACGATGGACATGAATTGGGGGAGACCTCCAGAGCATTCACTCAGCGACCAAACCGGGACAACAAGCGTCCGGAAGACACACTGATCGTCTATTGCGACCTTCCGACAGCATCCGACACCACTCTGGACGCGCTTGCCAAAACAATCGCGGACACCTATCAAAGTGCTCCGGGCGGCTGCGCTACGGCATTGAGGCTGTCGATCAAACTCGCCAACGAGCAATTGCTCAACCAAAATTTGGGCGCCGAACCGGCGGTGCGTGGATCTGTTTCATGTGTCGCCATTAGCGGCAATCATGTTGTTCTGGCACAGTCTGGGCCTGCAATAGCGTATGCCAGGGCACAAAATGGCGCGTTTGAACGGATTGCTCCACCAGGTCGTACACCACTCTTTGGCAGTGGTGGTGTCGAGGTTTATGCAGCAAATTTTGTGTGGCAACCTGGAGATGCATTTGTAATCACCGGATTAACAAGCCTGAGCAACGATGGCAAGGTGCCAGACGCGCTTATCGACGCGTGCATGAGCAAGGGAGATGGCCGCCTAATTGCCGGCTACCTCAATGCAAACGTAAAAGCAGGCTTTATGGCCGGCTTGGCATTCAGTCTGGGTGCGCCGACAGCACCGGCTGATCGTACGGCACCACGTCCCGTGCCGCACGAACCCGGGGTGAGACAGCCCAAACCGACCGCGGCCTCAGCTTGGACAAATACCCCTGCGATCACTTCCAGTGGTTTGCCTGCACGAACAGCATCGGTCACGAATACACCGTCTACACCCAGTGGATCTGGGAAGGTCGCACTATACCCAAGGGTGGAGCGTGTCATTGCCGCATTGCGACTGTTTATTGGGCAGTTGCGTGCAGTAACGCGCAGATCGCAACAATCGTCATCAATTGAACGTGCGAGCCGAATCGCGATCAAGCTTAGTCCGGAGGCAGAACGAACCCAACGAATTCTGTTTGCTGGATTGGCATTAATACTCCCGGTAATTGTGGCTGCTACCGTCAGCGCATTCAGCTTGCAACTGTCTACGGAAAGCGATATGCGCTCGCTTCGTACGCAGGTACAAGATAAGGTTAAGGCAGCCCAAACAAGCTTTGTCAACGATCCGTCAAACTCAGCTAAACCGCTTTCTGATGCCATCGCCGTGATACGGGGATTTGAGTTACGCGCACCTGGAGATAAATCTTTTGACGCAACCAAGCTCCAGTTGCAAACACAGGTCGATTCCATATTTCGCGTCCAACGCGTAGGCGTTACGATTTTGCCGCCGTTTGCAAATGCATCCGTCAGACGAATTGCGGCATTTGATGGTGGCGTATACGTGCTTGACACCGCGACCAACTCGGTCGACCAGCTCGTTTTAAGTTCCGCAAAAACAGAACTCACGGGCACCCCGATCCGGGTCGCTCCACAACGTGGCGTGGCGTTGCCTGTAATTAAGGATGTTACCTGGACGACTCCACGAAACAACCGGTGGCCCAGTACCGACGGGGCGCTTATGGTGGGCGTTGACGACGCATATTTGTTTAGCACGGGATCGGGCCAGCTGTCTACGCTAAAACTTGGTAACAAAATTCCTCAAACAGTGGCCGGCGACGTTTACGCCGGATTGTTCTACCAATTGGACACGGCCGAAGGTCAGATTTGGAGGCAACGTGTCCAGGGTGAATCCGTTCTGTCGACGGCGTACTTGACCCAACCAATGGCTGCGCTTCAAGATGGTATTGACCTTGTGGTCGACGGCAGCCTGTTTATCCTTAGAAAACCATCAAGCGACCCGCCCATAATTCGCCTGACACAAGGACGCGCAACCACGTTTACCCTATCAGGCCTGCCAGAACCCCTCCGCCAACCGGTGGCAATTGCCACCAATACAGCCGATCCTGAAACTGGCAGCCTCTTCGTGGCCGACAGTGCATCGGGAGCAATTATTGAGCTGACCAAAAATGGCGAATACATCCGTCAGATTCGTGCGAAAAATGACGAAATGGTTGGCGTTCAAGACATTTCATACGATTTTGCCAATGACATCTTTTATGCGGTCTCGCCACGCCAACTTTTTGTTTTTAAGCCCTAGCTTGTTATGCACGGGTAATTCATGATTAAACTCATCGCAGTAGATTTGGACGGCACCGTCGTCAAGCATGACTTGTCAATTTCAGCCAAAGTCGTTGAGGCACTTGAACATGCGAGCAATCAAGGGGTGAAAATTACAATTGCCACGGGTCGCGGACCGGCCAGCACCCGCGCATATTGGCAAAATCTAAGTGTAAACGCCCCGGTTATTTGTACGCAAGGGGGACTGATTTATGATCTCGCGACTGATACGCAACTGCGCCGAATATCGCTCAGCAATCAAATTACAAATGACGTGCTGGCGTTTGCCGCCAGACATGAGTCCTGGCAACCCGTTTTGTATCTTGACGATCGCATTCACGTTATGGAAATAAGACACGGCGAGGCGTTTTATCGCGAAATGCTCGTGCCAGAACCGCCAATCATTAGCCAGAGCCTGGTACGTGCCTTGGGCACTCGTGATTCTGACAAGATACTTTTCGTGGTCGATCCGCATCAGGCGACGGCGGTCGCGGATTCCCTAAAGCAGTTTCTCGGAAGTCGTGCCAGCGTCGTGCAAAGTCACGCCATGTTTGTCGAGGTGAATCCATCAATGGCAACCAAAGGCAAAGGACTGGAATTTGTTGCCGCTAGGCTCGAAATCGATCAATCTGAAGTGCTTGCGATCGGTGATCAGGAAAATGACGTGACAATGTTGACGTGGGCCGGAGTTGGTGTGGCCATGGGTAACGCCAGCCCATCAGCCAAAGAGGCTGCAAATTGGATTGCTCCGAGTATTGAAGAGGATGGCGTGGTGGCCGCCCTCAAAAAATTCGCGCTAAAATAGAATGGTTGGACTTGGAGAGGTAGCATAGCCTGGTCTAATGCGCTCGCCTGGAAAGCGGGTATGGCTAAACCCCATCGCAGGTTCAAATCCTGTCCTCTCCGCTCGTTTTTTGTATATGCGCCAACGTCAGAGCTTCCCACTCGGAAACGCTTAATGTTTCGGCACGACGCATGGGATTAATCCCTGCCCAATGAAGCACGGCGTCCGCCTCAGACTTTGAAATAGACAAGCCAGCCGACAAGGGATTTCGCAGTTGTTTTCGTGGTTGACTAAAACCCGCGCGAACCACCTCAAAGAACCGTTCGGGACTCACGGCCGACTTTTGCTTGTGCGGCACGATGCGGACCACGGCCGAGTCAACCGACGGTTGCGGACGAAACGCCGATGCCGGCAAGCGAAACAATAGAACTGGCGTACCGTAGTATTGGATACTGACGGCCAATATGCTTAGACTACCGGGTTCCGCTACCATGCGCAACGCCACCTCCAACTGCACGGTTATTACAACAGTCCGAGTGGGCAGATCAGATTCAAGCATTTTTCGAACCAACGCCGAAGTTATATAGTACGGCAGATTTCCAACAAAGCATACCTGCTGTCCCGGAAGCAACCCGGCAATTGCAGCGTAATCCAATTGCAACGCATCAGCCTGTATGACCGTGAGATTTGGGTGAACCGGAAGATATTCCAAAAGACGTCCATCCAATTCGATGGCAATCACGCGCGCTGAACTTCCAACCAAGTGTCGGGTCAGTGCTCCTGTTCCTGCTCCGATTTCAATCACAACATCATCTGGGCCTATCTCGGCCGCTTGCACGATTCTTCGCACCAATCCATCATCTATCAGCCAATTCTGGCCAAGTGATTTGCGCGCTTGAACCTGTGTCATAGCGTTGCTCGACTTCGCCAACGTGGCATTTGCATCAAACAATTGTATGTGCCTGATAATGAGACAATCGCTTGCAAGCCCATATGGATCTTGAACTGCACTCGCACAGCCAATACTCGTTCGATAGCTTGACCAAACCCGAAGATATCATTGCGCAATGCCGCATAGTCGGAATCGATCGGATTGCAATTACCGATCACAATGAAATTCAGGGTGCACTGAGTGCCCTCAAGCTCGCTCCCGACCTCATTATTGTTGGCGAAGAAGTAATGACGACCCAGGGAGAGTTGCTGTGCTATTTCATCAAGTCGCGCATTCCACCAGGCATGACACCGGCCGATACGTGCGATTTGGTTCACCAACAAGGCGGGCTGGTCGGACCGTCGCACCCCTTTGACCCCAGACGAAGTGGATTGGGTGGCACGATTTTGCGCCTCATCGCGAATAAATTGGACTTTGTAGAGGTATTTAACGCGCGCACATGCGACACCTCCAAAAACGATCTTGCTTATGATTTGGCACGTGATTTAAATCTGCCAATGATTTGCGCCAGCGATGCACATACTATTGCTGAAATTGGCCGAACCCGAGTACGGGTCCAACATGAAGTTGACACGCCGGCGTCGTTCCTTCGCGCACTGAGCGACTGCGAGTTGATCACAAGCCATAGTTCAGGACTGGTTAGCATTGGATCACGTGCGGCAGCGCTGGCTCACGTAATGGGCATGGGCAAGCCAGGTGAAAATAACGAGAATAAACCCGCCAAAGTGCTATAATTAGTGTTCTGCTATCCTAGCTCAATCGGTAGAGCAATCGCTTCGTAAGCGATAGGTTTCGGGTTCAATTCCCGAGGATAGCTTACTTTAAATAGAAACAGCAGATTGGATAGTACAACCTGCTGTTTCTGTTTATATAACAATCGGCGGCTACTCCTCGCGCAGCACATAGCCCACGCTTCGCACAGTGTGAATTAATCTTGACTCCCCGTCGGCTTCAATTTTTTGTCGCAAATATCGAATATAAACTTCTAGCACGTTGCTCTCACCGCCGAAGTCATAACCCCAAACGCGATCCAAAATCTGTTCTCGAGTGAGAACCTGGCGCGGATTGCGCATAAAGTACTCAATCAGATCGTATTCCTTGGCTGTAAGCTCGAATTGACGATTGGCGCGCTTTGCCAGTCGCGTTCCTGTATCAAGCACCAAGTCACTGTATCGCAGAATTTCGGGCTTTGTTGACGGGGCCGCCCGGCGAAGCAACGCGTGCACGCGCGCTAAGAGCTCGGGAAATGCGAAAGGTTTCGTCAGATAATCATCGGCACCAGTTTCAAGACCGAGCACCCTGTCGCCCACGGCATCTTTTGCAGTTAGCATCAAAATCGGCACATCGCTTGCCGCACGGAGACGCTTGCAAACCTCCAGCCCGTCCATGCCAGGCATCATCCAGTCTAAAATAACCATGTCTGGCGGGTTATCTCGCGCAGTTGTCAGTCCACTCATACCGTCGTTGGCAATCGTGACCTTGTAGTTTTCATACGCCAGCCCTCGCCTAAGCAAGTCGCGGATTGCGGAATCGTCTTCAATGACAAGTATGTGTTCCATGGATAGTATGTTGATCGACCACTGCTAGACCTTTCTTGTAGCCACATGAAAACTTCATGAGACGCTGCGTCCAAGGACGCAACGCAACCTAATGTTATCCCACTAATTTAGGCCGCAACGCTAAGAGGATTTATTGGTCTCACAAACTTGAGCAAATACGCGGCCGTGCTGCCGCCACGTGCCACCAGCTGAAATCCATTCCGTTCCGCCCACCTGCGTGCCGTGTCAGGTCTAATATAATCCGCTTCCAGCAATTCAGCACCGATAACGAGTGTCGCGCCTGGTTTTAAGACCCGCTTTACCTCCTTTAATACGGCATCCTTATTGTTTGTTTCAGCCAACATCGAAATGAGTATTGCGCAATCCACAGTCTCGGAATCAATTGGCAGTGTTTCGGCGTTCGCCACCGCAAACTGGACATTTCGCAGCGAAGCCGAATCAAGCCGCTTTCGCGTGGCTGCAATCTGACCCGGCTGAAAATCCACTGCGTGTAGCAAACCGTTCTCACCAATCCTAAGCGCCAGCTCGATGGCAAAAATCCCCGTCCCACATCCTAAATCCAGCACCGTCGAATTGCGCCTCACTGCGGCAAAATCAACGACACGAATGGGATCCCGATACAACAAATGCATGGAGCCGCCAAGTAATCTGGAGACCTGGGCGGGAACTGGCGCGGGGCGAAACCGAAACAGGATACGAATACCCAGTTGCATTCCCAACAACCCACCAAACATGAACATTACCGTCCGAGTAAACCACTTCATATTCGCATTGTAGTTCGCGTGTTACCTTGTGCTTCAGCGGCAAAATCGCCCGAAAGGTTGCGTCAGTCTCGATCTACTTCATCATTTTGTAATGTCGACGCGATAACGTTGGGGAATTGAACGTAAGCTTAGAGGATGCGATCAAAAGTTAATCATGGGCAGAACTGCCTGACAGGCCACATTCATGAAAATTCAATCAAGTGAAATCACACCCGAATCCATTTATCTTTCACGCAGAAAGGCGCTAAAAACCGCAATGCTTCTTGGCGGGGCTTCGTTTCTCGCTGCGTGTGCTCCTAGCACGCCTTATACACCACCAACAGCAGCCTCTCAACCGCAGGCTGCTGTCACCGGCCCTGAAAAGCCGTTAAATCAACCAAAGACTGATGAGCTTGGTGATGGATTGACTCCGTATGATGCAGTGACAAATTACAACAATTTTTATGAGTTTTCCACTGACAAGCAGGGAGTCGCCCCATTGGCTCGTAACTTTGTCTCGACGCCATGGACGGTAACAATTGGAGGTCTTGTCAACAAACCATTGACAATCGGACTGGAGGACATCACTAAAAAATTTGCGCAAGAAGAACGCATTTATAGGCTTCGCTGCGTGGAAGCTTGGAGCATGGTGATTCCTTGGCAGGGCTTTTCGCTATCCGCATTGTTAAAAATGGTGGAGCCCAAAACCGAGGCCAAATATGTTCGCTTTGAAAGTCTTAGCGACCCCAAACAGTTTCCCGGTCAGTCTGACCGTAGTTATACGTGGCCCTATGTTGAAGGACTACGAATCGATGAGGCCATGAACGATTTGGCAACACTGGCTACCGGGCTCTACGGTAAGCCAATGCCTGCCCAGAACGGCGCACCCATCCGGTTGGTTGTGCCCTGGAAATACGGGTTCAAGAGCATTAAGAGCATCGTAAAGATTGACCTGGTCGCCGAACAGCCACAGTCACTTTGGATGAAGGCCGGGCCCAACGAGTACGGTTTTTATAGTAATGTCAACCCAACGGTAAATCACCCACGCTGGAGCCAGGCGAGTGAACGCCGAATTAACGAAAACAGCCGCAAACGGACCTTGTTGTTCAATGGCTATGAAAGCCAGGTTGGCGCGTTATATGCGGGCATGGACCTGCGGAAGGAATTCTAGTGGAGCCGCCTGAGCTGTCTGGTCGTCCCGCACAGGCACCCGCCACGGAGCCAATAGCAGGGAGAGCGCCAAAGCGTGCGGTTACCAATGTAAATCGTACGGTCCGCCGGACACCAACATTTTGGTTCCGCTGCCTTGTGCACGCGATATGCATTGCTCCTGCGGTCTGGTTCGCGGCTCACTACCTGACCGGGGGCGCCAGCGCGAATCCGCTTCAGGAAGCCACGTATTTTACCGGCGACTGGGCTCTGCGTTTTGTAGTTGCCTCGTTGGCATGCACGCCATTGAACAGTATGTTTGGATTTAAGCCCGCACTCAAGGTGCGTCGCGCGCTGGGTTTATACGGATTCTTCTATGCCTTGGCCCACTTTTTTATCTTCATTGGCATCGATTACCAATTTGATTTGCAACTAATCTGGCTGGACCTCGCCAGCAAACGCTACGTCTTGGTTGGCCTTGCGGCGCTGCTGATCTTTGCGGCGCTGGCTATCACGTCAACACGGTTGTGGATGAAGCGGCTGGGCAAGCGGTGGAAAGTCCTCCACCGACTTGTGTATTTGGCTATTCCCCTGGCGGTCGTCCATTACGTTTGGCTTGTAAAGGCCGACATTCGCACACCAGTGGTTTACGGAATAATTGCCGGTACGTTCTTGATTTTGCGCGTTCCTGCCGTACGGTCGACAATGGCCCGGCTGCTCTCGCCTGTGCGGCGCGCAACAAATATGTAGGCCCATGCCTGCTAGGAGTTTTCTGACTCTTCAAATGCCTGCACATCCGTTTCAGGTACCTCACCCTCATAATGATCATCACCCGCACCTTCGGTCGGTTGTTGCCGAGGCTTGATGACCGCCCGTGCAAAAATCAAATAGCCCGTGTGTGCAATCATACGATCTTTTGGACGCAATCGGTCAGCTATGGTCTTGTAGCCCCGGGTAATAACTTCTTCAACTTCGATAAGCCCAAATTGCGCGTCACCTTGCATGGCGGCCATGGTTCGCAGGATTTCCTGAATTTGATTGGTAGTAGGGACAAGTGAGCCAAAAAAACCCCCATCCTTAAGCACCGCTCGCGCCTGCGCAAGACACGACTCAGGCTGTGGCATGTCTAGAAAAACGGCATCCATTTTGTCGGGGACTTTGAAACCCTCCCGACCATCTGCATGAATAAAACTGACATACGCCTCCAATCCCACCTTTTGCATATTTCGACTTGTCAATGCAATAAAATCTGCGCGGATTTCCTGGGAATATACGTGCCCGCTGGGAGCTACGGCAGTGGCCAATGCAAGGGTAAGTCCGCCGCTTCCGCAACCACTCTCCAGCACGTTCACACCAGGTTTGATGTTCATCTTCATCAATATGTGTGCGCTGTCCTTTGGAAAAATAACTTGCGAACTGCGTTTGATGTGGCGAATCAAATCACTTGTGCCGGGCTGAACCACGAGATACGGATGCCCAATGTTTGTGTAGATGATCGTCCCCCAGGGCCGGCCAATAATCGCATCATGTGAGATAAAGCCCTTGTTACTATGGAACTGGAGTCCACTTTTTATGGTGACCACGTATTCCTTTTCACCCAAATCGATCAAGAGTGCGAGTTCATTTTGGTTAATCATTGTGGTCACATGCCAGAGTTGCAGAGCTCAAACGCCGGCCCTATTTTTTTGAGCCGACCAGTCACGCGCTTGGCATTGCACTCATGACGGTATTCAGATCTTTGTCACCACGTCCACTTAGGTTGACGAGCAGGATTTGACTTGCCGCCATCGTGGGCGCGCGTTTAATGGCTTCGGCTACTGCATGGCTGCTTTCGAGCGCAGGAATGATGCCTTCCATCCTGCATAAGGTATGGAATGCAGCCATTGCTTCATCGTCAGTGACGCTTGTGAAGTGCACCCGGTCTATATCGTGCAAGTACACGTGTTCCGGACCGATGCCGGCATAATCCAGTCCGGCACTTACAGAATGGGTTTCCGCAATTTGGCCATCCGCGTTTTGCAAAACCCGCGTCTTCATACCTTGAAACACGCCAAGCTTCCCAGAAATTTTGCGTTCGGGACCTGGGTCGGTAAACCGTATCGCGTGTTTGCCGCTGGTAACACCGAGCCCGCCAGCCTCCACACCGACCAAGCGAACCGGGTCCGCGAGGAATGCGAAGAATGCACCAATGGCATTGCTTCCTCCGCCAACACAAGCCAGCACCTCGTCGGGAAGCCGCCCCACCCGCTCCAACATTTGTTCACGCGCCTCAATTCCGATAACACTTTGAAAATCCCGGCACATGACTGGATATGGGTGCGGGCCCAATGCACTGCCAATAATGTAGTACGTGTCACCCACATTGGTAACCCAATCGCGAATCGCCTCATTGACCGCATCCTTTAGCGTTTTAGTTCCACTGGACACCGGCCGCACATCAGCACCCAACAATCGCATCCTAAAAACGTTGGGTTCCTGGCGTGCCATGTCAACCGTTCCCATGTAAATGATGCAGTCGAGACCAAGAAGCGCACATGCCGTTGCGGTTGCAACTCCGTGCTGGCCTGCACCAGTTTCAGCAATAATTCGTTTCTTGCCCATTCGTTTGGCAATAAGCGCTTGACCCAAAGCATTGTTTATTTTGTGAGCACCCGTGTGGAGCAAGTCTTCCCGCTTTAGATAAATCTGAGCGCCACCCAGATGGTCGCTGAGTCGCTTTGCGTGCGTCACGGGCGACGGTCTTCCGACATACGTGCGCAGTAAATACTCATACTCTGCACGAAAGCTGGGATCCTCCTTGAATTCCAAGTATGCAGATGTGACGTCGTCCAGGGCAGGCACAAGTGTTTCCGGTACAAAGCGACCGCCATATTTGCCAAACCTGCCCTGTTCATCCGGCATGGAATAATCCGCAAACGCAGTCGTGCTTACTATTTTGCCCATTTTTTGTAGTGCGTGATTGTACTGTCAGGTCAAGTTTGGATTAATTGACTGTCATTTCCAACCACGTTTGGAGTACACGTCCAACATGTTCCAGGCTTGCCGCGCTGATTTTGTCCAGAGTGTCCTGCCTGGTATGCCAGCTTGGGTAGTCAAAATCTATGATATCGATTGCACTCCAACCTCGTTCTCTGAAAGGCGTATGATCATCCTCCATCGCGTATTTCGGTTGGGCTCGAAACTGTTCTTCATATCCAAGTGAACTGGCGATTGACCACAAACGCTGCGACAACGCAACGTCTGAATTGCGATCAAAAAATATTTCCTGGTTTTTGTCGCCAACCATGTCGATGACAACTACCGACGCCGGCACAATCTCCATTGCAGAAACAAATGCCCGGGACCCGACAATCCAATCCCAGTTGTCAAGCTCGCCGTTATCTTCGGCATCAAAAAATACCAACCATACCTGTTCTCCAACACGCGGCTCAAGCACTCTGGCTAGTTCCAACAGAACGGCAACGCCGCTGGCTCCGTCATTGGCTCCGGGAACTCCCGCGGTCGTGTCCTCGGCATCCTGATCGGCGCGGCGCCGCGTATCGTAGTGAGCTCCGACAATTCTAACGATCGGCCCTGAGCCCTTTGTTCCCCAAACGTTTCTCACGGGAGTGTCGCGATAAGCGAATTCCTGCGTTTTCGTAGCCCACCCGGTCGCCTGCAAAAGCGACAGAATCTGATCGCCTAGTTGCCTGATCGCTAGCGTCCCGGTCACACGCGGACCCAGGGCCATTTGTGATGCCACATGAGCAAATGCTCGTTGGCCCTCAAATCGCTTCCGAACCGCTGTCGGGTTCACCCGAGTTGCCGGTGTAAAACTAGCCGGCGAGCTCGAACATGACACAGCACTCGCCAAAATCGCCAATATCGCCCATTTAAGCGTGCGCCCACGGATTGATGCCATACTCAAACTATAATCGGAAGTCGAATAACCTTGACAGATAATCACCCAAAAGTCGTTGCTATTGGAGGAGGTCATGGGCTTGCGGCATTGCTCCGCGGCCTGAAACATGAAACGCCAAATATTACGGCAATCGTAACCGTAGCCGATGACGGAGGAAGTAGTGGTCGTCTTAGGCGGGATTTGGGAACGCTGCCACCCGGTGACTTCCGAATGTGTATTACGGCCCTCGCCCACGACGATTCCCTGGTTGTCCAGCTCTTTCAGTATCGGTTTAGCCAGGGCGACGGGCTAAAGGGTCACAACTTTGGCAACCTGTTTATTGCTGCAATGGCTGAGCTTACGGGCAGTTTTGAACGCGCACTTATCGAAACGTCCAAAGTTTTGGCAAGTACCGGGCGAATAATACCTAGCACACTCACCCATGTTAATTTGTATGCCGAACACGCTGATGGCCAAACAAGCAAGGGTGAAAGCACGCTTGGATCAAATGGCCACCGTGTAGAGCGCGTGTGGCTCGAGCCACAGGATCCTAGTGCCTATCCTGACGCTGTAGCGGCCATAGTTTCCGCCGATTTTGTTGTGCTTGGTCCGGGATCGCTATATACCAGCGTACTTCCGAACTTGCTCGTACCTGGAATTGCCGAAGCGCTGCGTCATACCACGGCAAAACGCATTTACGTATGCAACGTGGCAACTGAGCTTGGCGAAACGGACGGGTTTTCCCTGGCCGACCATGTTGACGCCTTGGAACGCCATATTGGACGAAATACTATCGACATCGTGCTTGCCAATAGTGGCCAAATCGACCCTACTGTCATGCCCGTCGGTCGTTTCGTCGTGGACCCATCCCGTGGATTGGGCGGATCAGTTGCCAGGCTGGTAACGATGGATCTCGTTGGCGACTCTGATCACCCGCTTGCCCACCATTCGGCAAAACTCGCGCGGGCAGTACTAAAACTACAGTAGTTAGCGTTTGCACCAGGTTTGTTGAATCCATGATCACGGCTCGCTACACCCGATTGTCAGCATTGCTCATTCGCCGGTTGATGCTACGTCCACAGCTGCAGAGTGCGTTTAGCAGTGTTTTTGTAGGCCGCGCGTCAACCCACAGCGCAGCGGATTCGATCGCGAAAGAAACTCCCATCATTTTTTACTGCAATCACTGCAGCTGGTGGGATGGGCACCTGATTGACCAGCTCAACCAGGAACAATTTGGACGTGAGACGTATACGATGATGGAAGACAGGCAACTTTCCAAATATGCCTTCTTGAGGTATATCGGGTGCTTTTCAGTAAATCGAACCAATATACGGACGTCATTGGAAAGCATGACCTATGCAGCGGCTTGCCTCACAAAGCCCAACCGTGCACTTTTGATCTTTCCACAAGGCGAAATTCTTGCTCACGATATTCGTCCATTAAAGTTTTTCCAGGGCCTGGCCAGGATCATTTCGATGGTTCCTCAGGTTGCATGCATTCCGGTCGCTATCCGCTTGGATTTTCTGAATGAACAGCGTCCAACGGCATGGATCGCTGTTGGTCAGCCACGGCTGATGGCAGGTCCGGTGCATGATTCACGGCCCGGTTTGAAAGCGTTGACTGCCGAACTGGAAGCCTTGCTCACAAAAACGTTGGACGACTTGTCCAGCGACATTCGAGATCGTCGGTTTACTTCATTTCGTCTCTCGTTGGTCGGCAGGCCCGGCATTGATCAACTGTGGGACTCCTTCAGGGGAAAATTGCACAAATTATCGGCCCCGCGCATCTTCTAACCGTAACTGTCGAAGTATAATTTAGTCTTAAGAAATGCGCTATTACGACGCATTTTTGGAGCATCGAAAACCACATGGATTTAGACGAATTTGGCGGCGACAGCCCGCCCGACGACACGGAAATTCCTGTCGCCGAATTGAATGAAAGCGGAAACAATGAGCCACCAGTTCAGCCACCGGCGACCGCATCACCTTTTGGCTTAATTCGCCCAATAGACATCGACAAGGAAATGCGCACGGCGTATCTTGATTACGCCATGAGCGTGATCGTTGCACGCGCACTACCTGACTCGCGTGATGGTCTAAAGCCTGTTCAACGAAGAATCCTATATGTCATGCACGATTCAGGTGCGCGCGCATCGGCACCCTATCGGAAAAGCGCACGTGTAGTGGGCGACGTATTGGGAAAGTACCACCCGCACGGTGACCAGAGTGTCTATGACGCCATGGTGCGCATGGCGCAGGACTTCTCCCAACGGTATCTGCTGGTCGACGGTCAAGGTAACTTCGGCAGTGTTGACGGCGACCCGCCCGCGGCAATGCGCTACACCGAAGTACGGCTGAGCCGGGTAGCCGAAGAGTTACTTACGGACCTTGAACGTGATACTGTCGACTGGCAGGATAACTATGACGGCACGACCCAGGAGCCAACCGTGCTTCCAAGCGCACTCCCGAATCTGCTCTTAAATGGTGCAAGTGGCATTGCGGTCGGCATGGCGACCAATATTCCGCCCCATAACCTTGGCGAGCTGTGCGACGGGATCGTCTACCTCATAGATGCGTGGAAACCAGATACCGGTTTTGACGAGGGTTCGCCCGAGCGCCTGATGGAACTAATTCCCGGGCCCGACTTTCCAACCGGCGGGCAAATTATCGGTCGCGAGGGCATTCATTCTGCTTATGCGACCGGTCGCGGACGCGTAGTTATGCGGGGCGTGGCGGAAGTTGAGGAAATGCCCCGAAGCAAGGGTGAACGGTTCCAAATCGTTCTGACAGAACTCCCCTACCAAGTCAATAAGTCGATGTTGATCGAGCGCATTGCAGAGTTGGTACGCGACGAGCGTATCGAAGGCATCACAGATATTCGCGACGAAAGCGATCGCACAGGCATGCGCGCGGTGATTGAACTGCGGCGCGGCGCACAGCCAAATCGTGTGCTCAACCGACTGTATAAATATTCCGCGCTGCAAAGCACGTTTGGCGTACAAACACTCGCGTTGGTCGATGGCCAGCCGCGGCTGCTCGGGCTTAAGAAGGCCCTGACAATTTTCATCGACCATCGCCGGGAAGTCATACGCCGGCGAAGCGAATGGGAACTGGCACGCGCACGTGCGCGCGCGCACATCCTCGAAGGTCTGCGCATCGCCATTCAATTTCTGGATGAGGTCATTCGGATCATTCGAACGGCAGAGAGCGCCGAGGCCGCCAAATCTGCACTAATGACACGATTTGGCCTCAGTGATGTTCAAACACAGGCGATTTTGGATCTGCAGCTTCGCAGGTTGGCCGCCTTGGAACGCCAGCGCTTGGAGGACGAATATGCCGAGGTAATGAAAACCATTGCCTATCTCCTGGATTTGCTTGCCCATGCCGAAAAAATGTTGGCGCTGATCCGTGAAGACATATTGAGACTGCGCGAGAAATACGCGGATGCCCGCCGCACAAAGATCATTCTTGACGAACGCGAGAGCTTTGACGAAGAGGAACTAATTCAGGACAAGGTTGTTCTGGTCAGCCTCACACAGCGTGGTTACATCAAACAAACGCCACTGGAACAATACAAGGCTCAAGCACGTGGAGGTCGCGGCGTAAGCGGTATGGCGACCAAGGAGCAGGACGAAATCATGTATTTGTTCTCGGCACGAACGCATGACACCGTCCTTTTCTTCACGAATAAGGGCCGGGTCTATGCAGTTCGCGCGTATCAGCTTCCCGAAGCCAACCGCGACGCCAAGGGTGTCTTCCTAAGCAATATCATCTCACTAATGGAAGGTGAGCGTGTTACCGCGGCGATCTCCATTCCCAAAGCAACCATGGCCGCCGCAGCGGCATCCCATGCGGACGACAGCGATACTGCGGATGCGCCTGCTGACCCTGTTGAAGACGTCACCCTGCCAATTGACACTGCCGATGAAGGTCTGGTATCTGTCGAGGATGATTTGCCGGATTCCGACAGCATACTTGTAACGGATCAGGACGAGCCGGCGCTCGCAGTGGATTCCAGTCCAGAAGTGAGCCACCCGGTTGAGTCCAGACCGACCATAGCAATGTGCACAACGCGTGGGAAAATTAAACGCGTTGCACTAAGTGCGTTTTCCAATATTCGCCAGAGCGGTCTCCTGGCCATGTCTATCGCGGATGGCGACGACCTTAACTATGTTCGCCTTACTTCCGGCGCCGGTGAAGTTTTGATCGTTACCGCGCAAGGGCAGGCACTACGGTTCGATGAGACACTAGTACGTTTGATGGGTAGAACAGCAAGCGGAGTGCGCGCCATGAAGCTCAAAAAAGAGGGCGACTACATCGCCGGCATGGAAACGGTTGAACCAAATGGTTACCTGCTCGTTGTTACCGAAAAGGGATTCGGCAAGTGTACCGAACTGTCGGAATACGGATCAAAGGGGCGTGGCGGAAGTGGTATGCGCACAATGACAGGCGCACTGGATGTGACGGGTCGCCTGGTTGCCGCGCGGGTTGTGCATGACAGTGAGCAAATAACGGTAATGAGTGCGGCCGGAACCGTCCTGCGCGCACATGTAAAGGATATTCCAAAAAGCGGCCGTGCTGCGCGCGGTTCCCGCCTCATTAACCTGCGAGACACCGATGTTGTTGCGGCGGTCGCCAGACTACAGGAGCAATAGCCATGAAATATGTAAACCTTGGGACTACGGGATTAAAGGTATCGCGAATTTGCCTGGGCATGATGACCTACGGTTCAAAATCGTGGCGTGAATGGGTGCTGCCCGAAGTTGATGCGCGTCCATTCGTTAAACGCGCGCTTGAAGCTGGCATCAATTTCTTTGACACTGCTGATGTTTACTCCTTGGGTGAAAGCGAAATAATCACGGGCCGCCTGCTCCGCGAGTTTGGCAAACGAGAGAATCTGGTAATTGCCACAAAGGTAAATGGGGCACTAAGCGATGATCCAAATGATCGCGGGCTGAGCAGAAAACATATCCTTCAGTCCATTGACAACTCCTTGAAACGTCTTGGCACGGACTATGTCGATTTGTATCAAATTCATCGATACGATTCGAACGTTCCGATTGAAGAGACAATGGAGGCGCTGCATGACGTTGTGCGAGCCGGCAAGGCGCTTTACATTGGCGCAAGCAGCATGGCTGCCTGGCAGTTCGTTCAAGCTCAATCCGTTTCGCAACGGCATGGCTGGACACAATTCGTGAGCATGCAGAACCACTACAATCTCGTCTACCGGGAAGAAGAACGCGAAATGATCCCATACTGCCGGGCAACTGGCGTCGGGCTAATTCCATGGAGCCCGCTGGCACGTGGATTTTTGGCCGGCAACCGTGCTGCCAACAAAACCGGCGACACAGTACGCAGCATGAGTGATCCATTCGCGAACCAACTTTACTTCGCTGATGGTGACTTCAGGGTGCTTGATGTCGTGCGAAAACTGGCCCTTGCGCGCGGCATTTCAAATGCACAAATCGCGCTTGCATGGATGCTGCATAAACCTGGTATCACCTCTCCCATCGTTGGAGCAAGCAAGATGTACCAGTTGGATGAGGCGCTGGCAGCCGAAGACGTTACCCTTTCCAGTAGTGAAATTGCCGAACTCGAAGGCCCATACGTGCCCCACCCTGTGTTGGGTTACTAGACTCATCAGTACGCAAAAGAAAACAACCCTGCGATCAATGGTCGCAGGGTTGTTTTCTTTTGCGTTCGTCAACAAAGAAAGCTATTTCTCTTCTTTGTACTTCACGTGCTTGCGCAAAACCGGATCATACCGCGTCAGTTCAAGCCTGTTTTGGTCGTTCTTGCGGTTCTTTTCAGTAAGATAAAAGTGGCCGCTTTCGCTGCTCTTCATGCGGATGTGAATGCGATTTCCCTTTTTCTTGGCCATCGTGCTCCTTTGGCTTAGGGCCTGGGTGCGCCCGGCATTGGCAAGAGCGCCAGATGTCGCGCGCGCTTGATCGCTGATGCGAGCAGGCGTTGATTCTTCGCGGTAAGACCTGTGCGCCTGCGCGGCATGATCTTGCCCTGCTGATTTACAAAGCGCCTAAGCCGCTCGTAATCCTTGTAATCTGGAATTGTTCCAGTCGTTGCAAACTCATCCAGCTTCTTGACCTTGACGTCATTCTTGGACGAGTAGCTGCTGGCGTTACCATCGCTGCGATTACGGCGCATGGCCGGCTTCCGCAGCGGCGCTCGACCGGCGTCTCCGCCGACTGCGCTTGGGATGTTGTCTTCCACTATTTCTCCTTGAACCTTTAGTTGCTTCTGAAAAATGAAGCCCATGATTTTAACATACACCCACTCATTCGTCCGACAACTTGACAATGTTGAACTCGCGAATACACTTCCAATGAGTGCATCAATGCTTGACCATTGTTTTCAAGCCCTGATGTCTATCATTCCAGTGTTTCTATTGGGCGAATACGCAACAAGGAGTCAAAAACAAATGGGTCAATGGGTATCGATAACCGTAAACGGGAAAAATTACACCCGTGAAGTTGAGCCACGAACATTGCTGGCATCGTTTCTGCGAGAAGACTTGGGGCTTACTGGCACCAACATTGGGTGCGACAGCAGCCAGTGTGGCGCATGCACAATCCACATGGATGGCATGGCTGTAAAGAGCTGCACAGTGCTCGCAGTTCAAGCGCATGGTACGGTGATCACGACGATCGAAGGCATGGCCGTCAATGGCAAACTGCATCCGGTGCAACAGGCATTTTGGGACCAGCATGGATTGCAATGCGGATTTTGTACACCAGGCATGATCATGAGCATCAGCTATATGCTTGCCCAGCATCCAAATGCATCAGAATTGGAAATTCGACACCAACTGGAAGGGAACATTTGCCGCTGCACCGGTTATCAAAATATCGTAAAAGCTGCCATGCAAGCCCGGGATGAACTACATCACGAGCATCATCAGCACATGCAGGAGCAACACTAAAATGGCAAAGCTAGTTGGCCAACCCATCAAGCGCGTAGAGGATCCCAGATTTATCCAGGGTCGGGGTGGTTACGTTACGAACATCACACTTCCAGGAATGGCAAGTGTGGCCATCAAGCGCAGTCCAGTAGCCCACGCACGGATTGTCAGCATTGATGCAAGCAAAGCTGAGGCTTTAAATGGCGTCATCGCTGTTTTTACGGGCAAAGATTTAATTGACGGGGGCACGGGCAAACTTCCCTGTGGCTGGAATGTGCCGAACATTAAGGTTCCAGATCGCTGGGCTATCCAACCTGTTGGAGACAAGGTTCGCCATGTGGGAGACGCGGTTGCCGCAGTTGTCGCGGAATCACCATATATTGCGCAGGATGCGCTCGACCTAATTGAAGTTCAATACGAGGAACTACCTGCTGTCATTGGAGCTAAATCGGCCGCCTCAAACAAGACTCTGGTTCATGACTCGGTCGCGGACAACATTACGTATACCTGGCCCCTTGGCGACCATGCGGCGGTTGAACAGGCTCTTGCAGAATCCGATACGGTCGTCACCCTCGATTTGACCAATCAACGTCTAATTCCAAACGCCATGGAAACCCGTGCTGCGGTTGCACAATGGAACCGCTACACGGAGGAGATGACGCTGTGGACCACATCGCAGAACCCTCATCCGATCCGTTTGCTGCTGAGCGCGTTTACCCTTGGAATTCCAGAAAATAAGTTGCGCGTCATTTCGCCTGATGTCGGTGGTGGATTCGGAAGCAAAATATTTCACTATCCTGAGGAAATTATCGTTCCATGGATCGCCCGCAAGATAGACCGACCATGCAAATGGGTTGCCACCCGCAGTGAGGCAAGCGTAACCGACAGCCAGGGTCGCGACCATGTCAGCACGGCGAAATTGGGATTGAAGAATGACGGCACCATCACGGGCCTATTCGTAGAAACCCATGCTGACATGGGTGCGTATATCAGCACGTTTGCGCCACTGATTCCAACTGCCTTCTATGTCTGTCTGTTAAGCGGACTGTATAAAATACCGAGTATCTACTGCAATGTGGTTGCCACAATGACAAATACTGTGCCCGTGGATGCTTATCGAGGGGCTGGTCGGCCCGAAGCTGCTTATCTTGTTGAACGATTGATGGACCTTGCCTGCCGCAAGCTGAAAATGGATCCTATTGCGTTTCGCCGCCATAACTTTATCAAGCCGTCCGAGTTTCCCTATCAGACCCCGGTTGCCATGATGTATGACAGCGGAAACTACGACGGACTGTTCGATAAAGCGATAGCTTCAAGTGGATATCACGAGTTAATCGCCAAGCGCGATCAGGCCCGTAAAGAAGGCAAAATCGCAGGCGTTGGGATTGCCGGTTGCATCGAGGCCAGCGGCCCGGCGCCATCAAAAGTGGCTGGGGCGCTCGGAAGTGCAGTTGGTTTTTGGGAAAGCGCGGTCATTCGCATGCATCCAACCGGAAAGGCGACGCTGTTTACCGGAGCACATTCGCATGGTCAGGGCCATGAAACCGCATTTGCACAAATCATCTCCGACGAACTGGGCATTCCCATGGCAGATGTTGAAGTCGTCCATGGCGATACTGGCAAGGTGCCGTTTGGTATGGGCACCTATGGCAGCCGGAGCCTAAGCGTGGGAGGCAGCGCAATCGTCAAAGCCGCGGAAAAAGTACGAACCAAAATGATCAAAATCGCCGCGCATCAGCTTGAGGCGGCTGTTGAAGATATCGTGTTTGACCAATCCACCGGCAAGGCATATGTGAAAGGGTCTCCCGCCAAGAGCAAAGGCACATTTGACATGACGTTTGCTGCTTATACCGCCCATAACTTGCCCGACGGTCTTGAACCGGGCTTGGAGGAAAATTCATTCTACGACCCGGCCAACTTTACATTTCCAAATAGCTGCCACATAGCTTATGTGGAAATTGATTCCGGCACGGGCCGGGTCGATCTCCAGCAGTATTGTGCGGTGGATGACGTGGGGAACGTGGTGAATCCAATGATCGTTGAAGGACAGATCACCGGGGGGATTGCCCAAGGTATTGGTCAGGCACTATACGAATATGGTGCGTACGATTCAGACGGCCAGCCACAATCTGCAACATTCATGGATTACGCGATGCCGCGAGCGGACTGCTTTCCCATGATCCACACCGATCGAACGGTGACGCCAAGCCCTCACAATCCATTAGGCGTAAAGGGCGCGGGAGAAATGGGCACTATCGCAGCGACGGTAACAGCTGCAAATGCCGTCATGGATGCACTTGCGCCCATGAATATTAGCCACCTGGACATGCCACTCACACCCGAAAAAATCTGGTCGGCAATCAATAAGAAATAATCATGTACCCAGCACCATTTGAATATTACCGGGCGGAAACAGCCCAAGAAGCAACCGAGCTATTGAGTAAACACGTCGGCGCCAAAATCTTGGCAGGCGGACACAGCCTTGTTCCCGCCATGAAGTATCGCGTGGCTGCTCCTTCAGCTTTGGTTGACATAGGGCGGCTTAACCTCAACTACATCACTGCGGCGGAGGGCGTGCTTAAGATTGGAGCGCTCAGCACGCACGCTACCGTCGCTTCAAGCGACGTTGTCAAGCATAATTGCGCGATCATTGCGCAAGGTGCGGCTGGTATCGGAGACCAAATGGTTCGAAACCGTGGCACGATTGGCGGCAGCCTTGCGCATAGCGATCCACAGGCAGACTACCCCACCCTTGTGACGTGTGTTGGTGCAACGATCAAAACAAGCTCTGGAAAGAGCTATAACGCCGACACGTTTTTCAAGGACATGCTCACAACTGCTCTTGAGGAAAATGACATCATTACAGAAATAACGATGCCAGTTTATGGTAGTGGCACCGGCGGTTTCTACTATAAGATTCCTCACCCAGCTTCTGGATATGCTGTGGCGGGCGCGGCAGCGCTTGTTACCGTGGAGGCAGGTATCTGCAAGCGTGTATCGCTCGTCGTTGGTGGCGCGACAGTCAATCCGGTACGCGCCGTCGAGGCAGAGGCTTATTTGGTTGGAAAAGCTCCAACCTCTGAAAACATCAAAGCCGCTGCCGCAATGGTGGCGCAAGTCATCAAAAATCCGATGGGAGACGGATATGCAAGTGGTGCATACCGCACCCATCTCGCTGGAGTCGCCTCGGAACGCACATTGGTCGAAGCTGTTCATCGCGCGGCTTAGAACATTGGACCAATAACTGTGCAGGGGATGGCTCACAAACGCCATCCCCTGCATTATTTCGTGTGCTTGCCCTGGTTGCGCGCGAACTTTGGATGTCTGCACGCACAAGCTGCCTCGTCGAAATTGTTCACACAGAACGATTTAGCACGCTCGCCAAACGCTGCCGACGAAATCGGGCGGACAAAATGATGAAATGAACGAGTCGTCAGAATCGACTACGGTTCCCTTTGCGCTTGACTACGGTGCGCCTCAGGACCGGCTGCGAGCGCTCTATGACTTGGCACTGGAAATCTCCGCGCTTCGAGATCTTCCATCGGTACTGAACACGGCGTTGGAGCATTGCCTTGCGCTAACCGGATCCGAATTCGGATTCATTGGGTTAAACTCGTCCGATGGCCGATTTTTGGATGTTAAGGCCATCCAAGGTTTCAATCCAACCACTGAGTTTTACATGCACTCGCACCTGATTCCACTTCGCCCGAGCCTTTTTGCACAGGCTATTTTGGATGATCGACCGGTACGCTCAGCAGATGCCGTTGCCGATCGTCGCTATGGTCAGCCGGCCGGGCACCCGCCCGTACTAACCTTTCTGGGTGTGCCACTACGCGTTGAGCGGAAGCCAATTGGAATGATTGGAGTGGCAAACCGATCCAGTCCATATGACGAAAGCCATGAGCAATTGCTCATGACCTACGCGACGCAAGTGGCAATCGCCATAAACAATGCCCGCCTAAACGACGCACTTGCTGAGGCGACCAGAGACTTGGAACAGCGCGTCCGGGATCGAACGCGGGAATTGAACGACGCTACCAATGCCCTGGCGGAAAAAGCCACCCAGCTCCAAAAGCTCCTTGCAGAGACGGTTACCATACAGGAGCGCGAACGCCAACGAATTAGCCATGACCTTCACGATGGTCTCAATCAGCTTTTGGTTGGAGCGTTACTGGAATTGCGCAGTGGCTTGGAACGCCTAAACCGCAATGAATCCACCGGGGTCAAAACCTCGCTCAAACAGGCTAGCGAAATCATTCACCAGGTTGAACAGGAACTGCGGCAGACGATTTTTGATCTTCGCCCTCCGATGCTTGATTCCCTGGGTCTGGTGCCCAGTCTCGCAAGGTATGCAAAGCAATTTGAGAATCACACGCAGTTGTCGTGCAAGGTTGAGACAAATGGGAAACCCTTTCGTATGTCGGAAAGTATCGAGATCGGTCTTTACCGCATTATGCAGGAAGCTCTGCAAAATGTGCAGTCACATGCTCGCGCTTCCAATGTAGAGATCCTGGTGGCGTTTCAAGAAACGCACGTTGCAATGACCGTAACGGACAATGGCTGTGGTTTTGTACTGGGAGAACGAGCCGGCCAGGGGGATGTACATTTCGGATTAATGGGCATGCACGAGCGTGCGCAGGCCATCGGCGGCATGTTACAAATGTATACTAGTCCCGGGCATGGCACAATGGTCTCCACAACAATACCAGTGCAATCGCCATGAACGAAAGCGGCAAAACGCAAATTTCAGTGATGATTGTTGATGATCATCCAATTGTGCGGAGTGGGCTGCGAAGCCTGCTAAGCAATTACTCCGATATGCGCCTGGCTGGTGAAGCTGAAACCGCGGCCCAAGCGATCGCGTTATGCAACAAATTGCAGCCCGACGTAATTTTGCTGGACATACGCATGCCGGGCATGACCGGATTGGACGCCATACGAGATATCATTCACACTGCACCGGAAACACGTGTACTAATGCTCTCATCATTCGAGGAGGACGAATACCTCAACCGTGCCCTCCAAGCCGGAGCTCACGGCTACATTTTGAAGAGCGCATCTGATGAAACGTTGGTAACCGCGGTGCGAGCCGCTTATAGGGGCGAGCGTGTATTGTCGCCAACTATGGTGGATAGGTTAGTTCGCCAGGTCACCACAGCCAAACGCGTTCAGGTTCAGCACACCCTTGGACTGAGCAATGCAGACGTGAATATACTAAATTTGATTGCACAAGGCGCAAGCAATGCGCGTCTTGCAGGTGAATTATTTGTTAGCGAAGCAACGGTCAAACGCAAATTACAAGAGCTGTTTGAAAAGCTTAGTGTTGGCACCAGGGCTCAAGCGGCAGCGGAGGCAATGCGGCGTGGACTGCTTGACAACTACACAGAATCAATGGCAAAGTAAACTATGATGAACAAACTTCGACAAAAAATACTGGTTCTCTACCTGTCAAACTCCGCTTTGGACAGTACAGTTAAAGGTTGGGCCGTTTATGATGGGACCGGGCGCGAGGCACACACCACCGGAGATACAAATATTGCCCCGTACAAGACCGGCTTGCTTGCGTTGCAGGATGGTTGGCGCGCCATTCAATTTCCACAGTTGATTCCGCCCTACCCGGGTCATGAACTTGACACTTCGTTCTTAAAATATGAGTTTATCTTCGAAAAGATTGAGGAGCAACATGATTGAACAATCCAACTTGCTGGACAACAAACAAATGGCGCTTTTTGTCGCCAAAGGATATTTGCGTTTTGATGAGGTAATTCCTGATGACATCAACCATGCCGTGATGGCGGAAATTGATCGGGGCATAAAGGCATCTCCCGCTGGAACGCCGCTGAGCGCGTGCTATCCGGATCCCTCACCGATCGGCAAAATGCTCCGACTGCCACTTGTCGCCGGGTTGATTCAAAGCCTGGTCGGACCGGATCCACTTTTTGACCACCAAGCGGTCCATGTGCGCCAACCCAATGAAGACAGTGCGCAACCGCTGCATGCTGATTCAATTATCGATACACGCACCGCATTTGATATTCAATTGATGTATTTCCCTCATGACGTTCCTGCCAACATGGGAGGGACGCTTCTCTTGCCGGGCAGTCAATACCGTCGCGTAAACGAGTCCGACATCGCACGGTACCAAAATATGCTTGGCCAGGTCCAAATGGTATGCAAGGCGGGCACATTGCTTGTGCTTCACCACGGCATTTGGCATTGCGGGCGACAAAACAAGACCAATGAAAAGCGATACATGTTTAAGGTCCGGCTAAATCCAGTTGTTCGCCAACTCCGTCTCTGGAACACGGACAATCTGGTATCGGATGTTGGCGCCTCCAAACCAATTTTTACCAAGGAAACAAACGCGATTGAGGACGTCCAGACTATCCTCGCGCGGAGCGAACCTTGGTTTGAAGACGCCAGTGGTAGGCTCGAAATCGTCAACCGGGTGAAAATGTGGCGCTACATCTCTGGTGATGATCGATTTGATGTGCACTATTGGATGACGCGGTTGGAAAACACCCCGTAATCCTGCATCCTTGCAGTAGAATCTTTTTCGCTTTACGGACGAAAACATATTGAGGATATTCCACGATGCCCTATAAAACAATCAACGTTCCAGAAAATGGCGCCAAAATCACGATGTCTGACGGCTCACTATCCGTCCCCGACAATCCAATTCTTCCATTTATTGAGGGCGATGGAACGGGCCCTGACATCTGGCGCGCCAGTGTGCGGGTGCTAGATGCAGCTGTTGCAAAGTGCTACGGCGGCAAGCGCAAGATTAACTGGATGAAGGTTTATGCCGGTGAAGAGAGCTTTCGCAAATTTGGCGATTGGCTGCCGCAAGAGACCGTCGACGCGTTCCAGGAATACCGGGTGGGTATTAAGGGGCCTCTGACCACGCCTATTGGTAAGGGCATCCGCTCGCTAAATGTCGCCCTACGACAGCTTCTGGACTTGTATGCCTGTGTAAGACCGGTCAAGTATTTCACCGGCGTTCCATCTCCCGTAAAGGCGCCTGAAAAGGTGGATATGGTTATTTTCCGGGAGAACACCGAGGATATTTATGCCGGCATAGAATTTGCAGCCGGGACGATTGAGGCGCACCAGATCATGGTCGTGCTCAAGCAAATGTTTCCCAAGGACTTCAAAAAAATCCGGTTTGGCGAGTCTCAACCGGAAACGGTTGGCATTGGAATCAAACCTGTAAGCCGGCCGGGAACCGAGCGCCTGGTCCGAGCAGCGATAGATTATGCGCTTGCCTTTCACCGCCGCAGCGTGAACCTCGTACACAAGGGGAATATCATGAAGTTCACCGAAGGTGCTTTTAAGGACTGGGGCTACGAGCTCGCGATGCGGGAATACCGCAGCATGATTGTCACCCAACGAGAAAGTTGGATCATTGATAACCAGGATAAAAATCCAACTGTTAGCGTTGCGGAAAATGCGCTGTCGATTGATCCCGGGTTTGACATGATGAGCCCCGCACAACAATCCGAAATCATTGCCGAGGTCGAAGCTGCGCTTAAGCTCATGCCGACGCATGGCGCCGGTCAATGGAAGAAAAAGTTGATGGTAAAGGACAGCATCGCCGACATAACGCTGCAGCAGGTGCTTACGCGTGCCGAAGAGTTTGATGTGATCGCAACGCTGAACCTCAATGGCGACTATTTGAGCGATGCCTTGGCTGCTCAAGTGGGTGGAATTGGCATTGCGCCGGGTGCAAACATAAATTATGAGAGCGGGCATGCGATATTTGAAGCGACGCATGGCACTGCTCCAAAATACGCCAATCTGGACAAAGTGAACCCGGGCTCCGTAATTCTCAGCGGCGAAATGATGCTGCGCTATTTGGGCTGGGTGGAAGCTGCGGACGCCATTATCGCCGCTCTCGACAAAACTATCGGTCAGAAAACCGTCACCTATGACTTTGCGCGTATGATGCCAGGCGCCAAAGAAGTCAAATGCAGTGAATTCGCAACTGCAATTATTAGCAACTTGTAACAGCATCGCACAAATAAAACAAGAATGAATGCCGAGCTGGCCGCTGCTATCGAGGCCGCCAAGAGTGCCGGCTTGCTTCTGCGCGAGAACTTTTGGAAGCCGCGGTCGATAGTTGACAAAGGCACCAATGACCTTGTCACCGATACGGATATTGCAAGCGAACGCATGATCGTGTCGCGGCTTCGTGCGGCCTTTCCAAATCATCGGATTGCGGCGGAAGAGGGCACTCGCATTGGAGAAGGTGACCTAACTTGGTGGATTGATCCGTTGGACGGAACCTACAACTTTGTTCATTCAGTGCCGCGCTTTAGCGTGAGCATTGCGTTGGTGCGCGGGAATACCTTGGACGATATTTTGCTCGGCGTGGTGTATGACCCGATGTTTGACGAACTCTTTTATGCGTCAAGAGCCGATGGAGCCTATCGTATAAGTGCGGGACGCAAGCCAGAACAACTTCGGGTAAGCGCACGGGCTCGCTTGCGTGACTCCCTGGTGGCCAGCGGGTTTCCGGCAAACCTTCGGAAAACAGGCAACAACGCCCCGGAGTGGAGCGCCTTTATTCCTTTGACACAGGGAATGGCACGCATGGGCAGCGCGGCACTGGACCTTTGTTACGTGGCCGCGGGTCGCTTCGACGTCTACTGGGAAAAGGGCCTCGCTCCGTGGGATATGTGCGGCGGTCTCCTGATTGCCAGCGAAGCCGGGGCAACCATTTCGGAATATGACGGCCACCCGTTCAACTTGGATCCACCTTCGGGGCTGCTTGCCACCAATTCTCTGCTTCATGACGAAGCCATTCGAGTGCTCATGAGTGCGCGAACCAGTTTATGACTCCAACCATCGTTCATCACATGGCGGCGATGGATCATTGCGGGCACCATCCAAATTCCATTGAAGCGATCCGCGACTGTTTAAGTGCAGGCGCCGACGTAATAGAAATCGATGTCACCGCTCTGGCATCAGATGACTATCTACTGGTGCACGATCCAGTGCTCGACCGAGAAACAACGGGCACCGGCCCGGTTGGCGAAACTACAGTCGAAGTTGCCGGCTCACTTCACTTTCCACGAACCGACTCTCGCGAGGCGGCATCAGTACCCTTGCTCAGTCACGTTGTGTCCGCCATCCTTGACAATGGTGGAAGCACGCGGTTGCAGATCGACTTTAAAAATGTACTTCCGTTGCGAACGGACGAACCGCTGCGTCGTCTGGCGACATTGATAAAACCAATCGCAGAGCGCGTCATCGTTAGCAGCGGGGCTGATTGGCACCTGCGCAAACTCCACAAAATTGCACCGTGGCTGCGACTTGGTTTTGACATAATGTACTACATCGACTGGTCATCCACGCCAGCGCGTCGGAACCCGACGGAGCCACCTTACACCCTGGGAGCGTATGGATACTTCGACGATCATGTTCTTGCGCGCGAACGGTTTTGGCCCGCACGGGAATATTTGGCTGACCGGTGCGAATCAATTGCAAACCAATTGCCAACAGCACAAATATTCTATCTTCGGCACACGTTTGTTGCACAGTGCCTGAAGGAAGGCTTTAGCTGGTCCAAGGCGCTGCACGCCAAAAATGCGGAGCTTGACGTGTGGACTCTGGACATCGGCAACAGCAGCGCGGAGGCAAACGCAAAATTGCTGCGGGATGATCACGTCGATTACATAACCACGAATACGCCAATTGCGATGCGAATGCTGCTGGAAAGCTAACGTTGCTCTGTATTCTCAAGAACCAAGCGAGACGCAGTTAGGGGATCATTCGTACAAATATCCTCAATCCCGATCGTCACAAGTTGCTGTAGTACGGAAATACGCTCTTCATGCCAGCTCATGAGCCGCAATCCGGCGCCCCGAACACGCTCTAGCCAACCTTGCGTGATCAGCGAACATGGGTCAGGATAGTCTTCCCAAGCAAGGTTGAGCGCATTACACTCGCAGGCCCGCGCCAAGGTGATCGGATCCATTCGGGCGTCTCGGTAACTATAACCGGTTGTCAACTTGGGCTCAAGACGTTTTGCAGCGAAAACATGATCTGGTCTTGGGCCGAAAAGGACACTGCGCTCCAGCCATCCCGCGTCCCGAATCGTCCCAACTATCTCAGTCAATACGGTTGGGCTGGCGTCCTTGATTTCCACATATATCCCCATATCCAGCGATATACACAGCGCAAGCACATCCTCCCATGCTGGCACAAACGCCTGTTCTGCGAGCGAAGTAGCCTGAATTGACGCAAGAGACATGTGGTCAATGCGTTGCAACCCAAAGTTTGGAACGGAAATGACGGCATCATGAAAAACAACCGGCCTGTCATCAGCGCTGCGCCGAATGTCCGTCTCAATCATCGTAGCACCATGCTTTTTTGCAAGTGCAAACGACGCCAACGTATTGTCCACAGCGTACCGGCTGGCACCCCTGTGAGCAACAACGTTAAATTTGTGCATGGATCATCGGCGAACTTCGACAGGTGATGCGCCACCTTGATACAGCAAGAATCTCGTAGGCACAATTCCGATCGTCTCGCCCTCAGAAATACCTATGGATTTTGGCAAAAACATCTTAAGTGCGCCGCCGGGGTTTCCCTCTTGATCTGACAAACCTGAAACGCTGGCCCACACCTTGCGGTAGTGGCCCAGATCGCTTATTTGTGTGACCTGCCCATGCCACGTCGAATCTGACGCTACGTCCGGATTAATCCGCACGTCTTCCGGCCGAAGCGCAACCGTGGTTTGTCCAGCGGCTGTCGCAGCAGGCACATCCAATCGCAAATTGCCTATCTTTACGTGGCCATCGAATACCTCGCCCTGCATGAGGTTCATTGCGCCAATAAAATCTGCGACAAAAAGCGTTTTTGGTGTGGCATATATCACTCCAGGTTTGTCAATTTGTTCAAGATTCCCTTTGCGCATAACTGCGATCCGATCTGCCAGACTTAGAGCCTCTTCCTGGTCATGTGTAACAAATACGGCGGTGATCTTAAGATTTCGCTGAATCGTGCGAAGTTCATCTCGCAACCTAACGCGCAACAATGCGTCCAAATTGCTAAATGGTTCATCCAACAAGAGGATTTTGGGCTTTAACACCAATGCGCGGGCAATTGCGACACGTTGTTGCTCGCCTCCTGAAAGTTGGGCCGGGTAGCGTTGACCGTAATTGTTCAAGCCAACCATGTCCAAGGATTGACCAACCGCCGTGTCAATCTCTATTCTCGATTGATGGCGCAACCGCAAGCCAAAGGCGATATTATCGAATACCCGCATGTGGGGCCACAGCGTGTATTTTTGAAACACCATGGCCGTTGGACGATGATTTGGGGGCAAATCGAGCACTGAGCTGGAATCGATCCGAACATCGCCGGCCGAAGGGTCTTCAAAACCGGCAATCATCCGTAAAGCCGTTGATTTGCCACAGCCTGACGGTCCCAAAATGCACAAAAACTCCCCGTCGGCAACCGAGATGTTTAGGTCATGTACGGCAACGACATCACCAAATTGCTTTCTAAGCGATACAAGTTCAAGAGTGGACAAGATGAATGATTTGAGAAAATTCGCTCGTGAATCAAACGCCAAAACCGGCGCTAACAGTGTTGCCCCGCAGAAACCGCTGGGCAAAGGCAAGCAATACCAGGCTCGGAAGCCACAATATGAGCGAAATCACCGCGCCATACTGAACAACCACTTGATTGTTGATATATGAATACATCAGCGTTGCCATGGTGCGTACACCCGGCAGACCGATTATCAAGGCGCCCTGCGCTTCATAGAACGTTGCAACAAACGTTAGTAGGAGCGCCGCAGCTAGGGCAGGCAATACTTGCGGCATCGTGATTTGGAAAAAAATCCGCACTCGGCCCGCACCGACGTCCAATGCCGCCTCTTCGAGCGCTCGATCGACATTTTGGAACGCCGATGTCGGAATCCAAATCATGGTCAGCAACGTATTCACAAGCTGAATTAGCACCACGCCTGGAACGGTCCCAACCAGACCAAGGCGGAAGAACACCACGGCAATGGCTACATATAGTCCGAAACGGGGAAATGCATTTGTGGCTAAAAAAGATAGCAGGAATGCCTGTTTACCTGGGAACTTAATTCGGGCAAAAGAATAGGCCGCCGGCAAACAAATAAAGGCCGAAAGCAGCGTGACGCTCCCCGCAAGCAGAATGCTAAACGGCAACGCCGTGAGCACATCCGCACGTTGCAGGGTTTCACCCCAATAGCTGGTTCCCCACTCCGTTGGTAAAAGTGCGGGAGCTCGCCATCGGTCGGCAAATGCCCAAAGCACGATTGTGCTCATTGGACCAATAATCACCAACCCAAGAAATAGCACCGCGAATAATCCAAACACCTCCGTCCCAACGTTGCGCCCCAAATGCCTGCGCAAAAATGACTTGGGATGATTCGGCCATTGTTCAGTCATCCGCGCTCTCCTCGCCTGCGAGACACTGTCCGCACATAAAGCGCACCAATAACAGAGCACGCTGCAAACATAATGACAGCCTGTGTCTCGGCGCCTGGACGGTCCTGATACTCACTAAACGTCTGTGCCATGTAGACGCCCATCATTTGCGGCGCAGCTGGGCCGAGCAGGTATGGAATCGTAAATGAACCAAAAATCCCGATGATGTTCAGGCACAAGACAATCATTGCCGGCCGCTGTATCAATGGCAAGACAATTTGCGCGAATACCCGCAATCCGCTGGCACCAACATCGCGCGCGGCCTCAATGACCGAGTCCTCAACCTGGCGTAACCCAGCCGTTAGTACGAGGACGGTGAATGGAATATGGTCCCACACTAGTGCAAAAATTATTCCGCTTGGTCGCAAATACGGTGTGACAAAACCAGTATAGTTAAGCACGACGCGGAGGAATGTGTCCACCGTCCCGCGAGGACCGATATATCGAATTAGGGCAAACGCCAGGATTACGCCAGGCACAAACAACGGGAACAGGGCCAGCACTTGAACAACTCCTGCAATCCTGCTCGTACTGAACCGCAGATAGGCAGCGAGCGGAAGACAGACAAGGAACAAGAAACTTGTTGTAACGATCGTCACCCACACGGTAAACCATAGGTTGGATCGGGCGATTGCATCGCCAAAAAATCCCGTATATCGCGAGGTTGTGAAGCCCGACGTCAGTCCTATATCAGCGTCGACCAACAAGGTCCGAACAACTGCCTGCGCCGCTGGAAAGAATATGAGCAGTAAAAGCAGCGCAAGCGGGGGCGCTATAAGCGCGTAACCAGCCAATGCAGACAGCACTGACCGGTTACGCGGTTGATAAATCGATGATATCAAGACAGGTTCACTGCTTAATGTTTGTGGCTACTTTTTCGTACCAGCCCTTGTTCCTCTCAGCATCCCATTTGCCACCGGGCCAAGTCGGCACGTTGTCGGTAATCACCGAGTTGAACTGCTGCTGAAGTTCCTTGGGCAACTTATCCCAAGCTACGGCGGGAAAGCCGCCGATGCGCTTGACGACATCCACCTGCCTGTCCGAAGTAAGCATCCAATTGACGAAAGCGAGGGCACCAGCCTGATTCGCAGAATTCTTCGGAATTGCATATTGCGAATACCCACCGGCTAACGGCAGGTCAGTCAACTGTGCCATTTTGATCGTCGGCGGTAGCACACCCTTTTCCACACCCTGCAATACCTGATCGCTCCAAGCACTGACCATGCTGACGCTACCATTTGCCAGAAGCTGCAATGCGGGCTGGTTGCCGGCAGGGTAGCTACCTTTGTCATAGGTAAATTCGTGCATGCTGCGAAGCAATTCCCAAGCCTTATCAAACTGCTTTACAAGTGCCGGGTCGGGATCGCCGGCTTTGAAAATTGACGGATCCTTGCCGGTAACTTCGTGAATCGCGCGAACGACAAAGTTACCGCCGCTACCGCCCTTGTCTGGTCGACCGTAGGTAAACTGGCCGGGGTTCTTCTTGGTCCACTCAATCAATGCCGGAAATGTCCTGGGCACATCGGCATCCTTGATCTTTGCGCTGTCGTATGCCAGCAACACCTGTGAACCACGATACGGAACATTGAAGGGACTTACAAACGCCGCCTTGATTGCATTGGCCGAATTTGGCACATTATTTGAATCAAGTTTCAGGAAGGCATCGGCCTTTAGGGCATCTGGATATCCAGTGACGGCAGTTTCAAGGACATCGGCCTGGGGGTCGCTATTGGTCTGCTTGGCGGCAAGCACTCGGTCAACGACGGCCTGCATGCCGGCGCCCACACCCTTGAGGTTTACAAATACGACCTTGTATTGTGGGTTTGCCTTCTCGAATTCGGGCGCCAATACATTGGCATACCAATCCGTAATGTTTGTATCGCCGTCCACGTAAACGGTCACATTGGATTTGCCTGCCGGGGCTGGCGGTGCAGTTGGCAACGCCGGAACCTTGGTTGGTTCGGCAGGCTTTGGTGCTGCAGCAGCGGTCGGCGCAACGGTGGCGACCGCTGCTGGAACCGTTGTTGGAGCAACTGGCGCGCTGCAAGCAGCCACGACAACTGCACTTGCCACGCTAGCCAACAGTGTTGAGAGCGGGAATCTCGATTGCATCTTCATAATTTTCTCCTTTAGTTAGATACGGCTCCAAAAGAATGCGGAACCGACGTTAAGGTCGACAACAATTTATTTAAGCACAGGTTATCACGCACGTCAATTATGCCCGCCGGGCTTACCCAATTGCTCGCTTTTGCGAAAGGCCGCTTCCACCGCATTCTCTATCGTGGCTCTGAAGGCACCGGCCTCCAACGCATGCAATCCGGCAGCCGTAGTGCCGCCCGCTGACGTAACCTGATTTTTTAGCTGCGCCGGGTGGGCTTTGCTTTGTTCATAGTAGAGCGTGCTTCCTTTCACCGTTTGAAGCACCAACATTTCGGCTGATTGTCGGGGCAAACCAATACGCACAGCGGCATCGATAAACGCTTCAATAAATAGGAAAACATACGCCGGGCCGCTTCCGCTGACGCCCGTGACCATGTCAATGTAGTGCTCGCTTTCGAAGTACGCGTGCCGCCCCAGGGCGGAAAGAATGGTCTCAGCCTGGTCATGCTGCTCTACTGTGACATTTGCTGTCGCCGTCCAACCGCTGGCACCCTCGCCAATCTGGGCAGGTGTGTTAGGCATTACCCGAACCACGGGTTGCATGGCACCAATCCCGGATTGAAGCGTTTCGACAGTAACGCCGGCAATGATCGAAATGACAAGAGCAGTTGAATCAATTCTGGCGCGCAGGTCCCGCAGCACCACTGCTGCTTGCTGCGGTTTCACCGCCAGGATGATGACTTCAGCGCCAGTAACTGCTTCGATGTTGCTCGCCGTCGTTTTAATGCCGTATTTTAAGAGAAGATCAGATCGACGATGTTCCAGGGGATCACTTACGACTATGTGCGTCGTGGCGGCTACCCGTGCGGTCAATAAGCCCTTTAAAATTGCCTCGCACATAACGCCTCCGCCGATAAATCCAATACGCGTATTCAATAGCATGTCTGGATTGTAGCGAAAAACAGAATGAGGGATTGACCGCCGATCAATCCCTCATCCATCCAATAGGAGGAAACCTATGAACTTTCTACAGCATGGGGTGGATAGTTAAGGTGCGCATGAAGGAATTTCCAGAATTTGATGAGTCTCTTTTGCATGCTTTAAGCTGGCGGAGTAGCTGCCGGCAAAATGGTTCGCAGTAAGAGAATAACCTGCAACAGAATTACAGCAATAGAATTATTTAAGATATGTAGAAGTATTGGCGTCCACAATGTCCGGCTTTTTTCCAAAAGCCAGGCATTTACAACGCCCAGAATAAAGCTGGCGGCCACTACCGCAACACTATCAGCATGCCCGGCTGCAAACAATGCCGCACTGATGATAGCCGCCGGCCAGAACGCCATCCGCCGGCGAAACAGAGAATACATCGCGCCACGAAACAACAATTCCTCCGCTATAGGAGCTAAAATTCCCGCACCAACCAAGCCAAGCGTCGCGACAATGAGGTTGAATGATGTTCCCCCAAGTAAAAGGTCGCTCCTGCGCTGCACGCTGTCGATGCCACCTTCAAATAGATACGCCGCAAGCAAACCAACCCCGACCCGCACTGGCATCAAAACCACAGCCAGACCGAGACCAGTGCCTAGCCATGTCCAGTCCACCTTGATCGGCCAAATCCCAATTTTCTCCAGACCAAAAGTATTGCGCCAGAGATTTACCAACAATGTGCCACCGCCGAGAATTCCGATGTTGCACGCAAGTGCCATCGCAAGTCGAAGCGCAGGATTGACCACGTTCAGGCATGCGAGTAGTCCCGAGACAATGACAAATATCGCAAATACGCACGTATACAGTGCGAAATCCAGGGCAAGGCGAAACCAGCCCATGCCTCGCGGTTCATCCATTAAGTGACTGATTTCACCTTCCATACTGCCATCGCAGTTTAGTTCAGGATGATAATCGCACGCGTGATTACTTCGCCGGCAAACGCCAGAGTAAAACTGGCGCGTCAAATTCGGGATGACCGTAAAGTCCGCCAGCATGACGGGAGATTTTTGGCTGAAGGCGCCAGATTGTGCAAGGATCTGGTAGACGCAGGTCTTCAGCCAGCCGAGGTGTTTGCAGTAACGGACAAATCCGACTGGTGTTTTGAACACCTCAGTTCAGCGGTCACGATCGTGTCCGACGAGGTCATGCAGTCAATGACGGATGAGTTGTCACCACCGGGAGTTCTCACAATTTTCTCCAAGCCCAAACGCGAGCCAGATGCTGGTTTAGAGTTAATGTCATCAGCAACCGATTCGACCAATATGCCGATATTAATTTTGGATGGATTGCGGGAACCTGGCAATCTGGGCGCCTGTTTGCGTTCTGCTGCCGCGGCGGGCTGCCCGGGCGCAATCATTATGGCCGGTTCGGTGGATGTCTGGAATCCAAAGGTTGTTCGGGGTGCCATGGGCGCACATGCGCGTATTCCCTTGCTCGAAATGGACTGGGCGAGTTTTCGCGCCATGCAATCGACTTTCACCTCGCACAGTACAGCCGGCCGGGTAATAGCCGCACAAGCTGGCGGTCAAATGGCTCATTCAAATTTTCTTTGGCACGCGCGATCGCCAACCTTTTTGGTCATTGGAGCAGAAGCGCAAGGCCTGAGTTCGGACGCCGTAACGTGCATTACCCACTACGTATCCATACCTCTTGCAAACAAAGTCGAATCACTAAATGCGTCGGTGGCGTGCGGCATCCTATTATTTGAGGCCGCCCGTCAGGCCTCACTTTGATAAAATTTAAGGAATGTTTCGTCCAGTATCCAATCAAGTGGATTTTCCCGCGCAAGAACGCGATGTTCTTGCTTTTTGGAAGACCTCCCGTGCCTTCGAACAAGCCCGAAAAAATCGATTAAATAGCGGTAAACGCTGGTCGTTTATCGACGGTCCAATTACGGCAAACAACCCCATGGGCGTGCACCATGCGTGGGGCCGGACATACAAAGACCTTTGGAACCGCTATAAAAGCATGCAGGGATATGAGCTGCGCTACCAACAAGGGTTCGATTGTCAAGGTCTCTGGGTGGAGGTGAATGTCGAAAAAGACCTTGGCTTCACCAGTAAACGCGACATAGAGAAGTTTGGTGTCGAGAGATTTATCAATCTGTGCAAGGAACGTGTTTTGGTTAATGCGGCAACCCAAACCGAGCAAAGTATTCGGCTCGGTTATTGGATGGACTGGAACGATACGGACGAGTTGCGCACACTTGCCGAAAAAATCGTCCGCGAGCCACAAGCCAAAATGGTCCTTAAGCGCGGCAAGGCATGTGTTGAAGCTACGGCCGAGCAACTCGTGGGTCTGTTAGGGAATGAACTTGGCGGAAGTTACTTTACATTTTCAAACGAGAACAACTACCTTATTTGGACGTTCCTAAAAGAATGTAGCAACCGTGGATGGCTATATCGTGGAACAGACAGCATTCCGTGGTGCCCACGGTGCGGCACTGGCATAAGCCAGCATGAAATAGACACGGAAGGCTATAAAGATGTTGAAGACCCCAGTATTACAGTAAGGTTTCGGTTAGATAGCTCATCCAGTGAGGGAATCACTTGGACGGATGGTGAAGCGGCAACCCGATGGGCATCATCGCAGTCCAGGTATCTGCTGGCGTGGACGACCACACCGTGGACCTTGCCCGCAAATGTAATGGCGGCCGTGGGGCCGAAGCTCGAATATTCGGTTGTAAGCCAAACACACCGAGACGGTGAAGTTGCGATTTACATCCTGAGCACCGGCACGCTAAAAATGCTGCGAGGCGAGTACACCCTACTTGGCACGCTCATGGGTGGCAGCCTGCAGGGTTGGACTTACACCGGCTTGTTCGACGAGCTCGACGCCTGGAAGAACGCCAACGCAGAGTGGTCAAAATTAATGCCACCCGGTACTGGTACTTTTGCCCACTGCGTAATTGCTTGGGATGAAGTTGGCGAGGCGGAAGGAACCGGCATAGTCCATATCGCGCCAGGATGTGGACCAGAAGACCATAAGCTGGGCAAGTTGGTAAATTCGCCCATGGTGGCACCGTTGAACGAGGAAGGCGAATATCTGCCTGGTTTTGGGGAATTTACGGGCAAATTTGCCCACAGCGTTCCTGATCAAATTGAGAATGCGCTTAAACAAAAGGGATTCTTTTACAAGCGCGAAAAATACAAGCACCGCTATGCCCACTGCTGGCGCTGCAAGTCTGCGCTTGTTTACCGGCTCGTCGGTGAATGGTATATCAACATGAACGAGTTGCGGCTCCAAATGATGGCCGTAAACGAAACCATAAACTGGGTGCCTGCGTTTGGAAAAGAGCGTGAACACGATTGGCTCGTAAATATGCACGACTGGATGATCTCCAAAAAGCGCTACTGGGGTTTAGCGCTGCCTATTTGGGAATATCCTGATGGATCTTTTGAGGTTATTGGCAGTCACGATGAGTTAAAGGCCCGCGCAGTGGAGGGCTGGGACGAATTTGAGGGTCACACCCCGCACAGACCATTTATCGACAAGGTCAAAATCCGGCATCCCAAAACGGGCGTACTCGGAACGCGTGTTCCGGATGTTGGCAACCCCTGGCTCGATGCCGGCATCATCGGCCAAAGCACGCTGCGCTACCGAACCGATCCGGAGTATTGGGCCAAATGGTTTCCGGGCGACTTCATGACGGAGAGTTTTCCAGGCCAATTCCGAAATTGGTTTTATGCCATGATTGCAATGAGTACTGTACTGGCGAACAGTCGACCAGCAGACACCATCCTTGGCTTCGCAACCCTCCTGGATAGCAAGGGGAAACCCATGCATAAGAGCGACGGCAACATGATTGAGTTTAATGAAGCCGCCGAAAAAGCTGGTGCCGACATGATGCGTTGGGTGTATGCCCGCCAACGTTACGATGACAATCTGAATTTCGGATACGAGCTTCTTGACATCATTCGAAAAGATGTGTTCATTCCACTTTGGAACGTATACTCATTTTTCGTAACCTATGCCAACATTGACGGCTGGACTCCAAATTTGCTGCACGATTCTCAGGTTGGGCAATCGCAGTTGGATTCCTGGATTTTGGCACGCGTAGCCGAAACGGGAAATGTAGTGGTGGGTGCGCTTGATAAATATGATGCGCGAACGACAATTCTGGCACTGGAAAGGCTGGTGGACGATATGAGCAACTGGTACGTCCGAAGGAATCGCGAGCGATTCTGGCGCGCTGAACGTGACAACGACAAATTGGCCGCGTATGGCACACTGTACTCGGTGCTGTCCGAATTGTGCAAAATGATCGCACCAATCGCTCCTTTTGTGGCCGAAACAATTTGGCAAAACCTCCACGAACGTGACGCAGTAACCGGCCATGCTGATACGCATTTCTCTGTACATCATCAAACATATCCTGAGCCGCGTGCCTTGAGCACAAATGAACAGAACCTGCTCCGGGATGTTGCGGTGGCAAGAACCACCGTAAACCTGGGCCATAGCTTGCGGTCTCAAAGTAACCTAAAAGTCCGGCAACCACTCAAGGAAATCGTCGTGGTAGCCGATGAGAATGCCAGACGGGCTATCACGAAGCAGGCGACTATGATCGCAGCCGAATTGAACGTCAAGGCGGTTTCCTTTGCGCCCAATGAAGAAGATTTGGTTACATACAAACTGGTGCCTGATCTGCGAAAGTTGGGGAAACGCCTTGGGCATCACATGCCGGCCGTAAAGGCGGCATTGGCAGAATCGAACTCGGTTGAAATAGTTCGCAGTGTTCGCGCCGGCCAGCCTATCGTGATTGCCGGTCAGCAACTTGAAGCTCATGAATTAATCGTGCAGCCACAGCCACGTGCGGGGTTGGTCGTGGAGGCAAGTGGCGGAATAGTTGTTGCGTTAAATACTCAACTCGATGAACCCCTGATCGAAGAGGGATTGGCACGCGAGGTGATCCGGAGAGTAAATGACTTGCGCAAAACGAGTGGATTCAAACTGTCTGACAGAATCACATTGGACTATTCCGCTTCTCCTCGGCTTGCAAACGCGATCAAATCCTTTGCGGGATTTATTAAGGACGAGACACTCACGGATCAAATGAACGTTTTGGACAACGCCTCACCGGATGCACTCACCGATGCGTTCGATGGCGAACAACTCGCGATCAAAATCAAAAAAACCAAGGGCGAGCGTCTTTAACGGCATCAATGTCACCTTCACGGCTAACGACAGACCAACAGAATGCGCGCAACGAGCTTTTGCTGGCGTGTGATCTCGAATCCCCGGCGAGCAAGCCCTGGCTTGGGTTGTTTGGTCCGAGGGGCAGTGGAAAGACAACCCTGATCAAGGATTTATCGTCCTCCACCGTTTCCACACCAGGTGGACGAACCTGCATGGTAGTTCTGATCGACGCAACTGAGTTGCCAGGATACCTCCTGCCCTGGCAACACCTGCTGAGCGTTGTTTTGGACAAGTTGAGTGAAAACGCGGTTCCGCGTGATCAAGGCGTCATTGCATCTCTTCGGGGAGAGTTGCTTACCGCCGTTCAAGCAGCAAAATTGGAATCCCCCGAGGCATCTGAAATTCTTATTGGGAATTTTGCAAACCGCTTCCGCAACTCGTTTCCAAAGTTGGCCCAAAATGTGGTCGGGGCCGTCGGACGCCTGCTCATAATCGCCCTGGATCATTTGGACAAAGTGAGCTCGGTAGGCGCGGCTGAACTGTTTGAAGCCGCAAGCTATTTTTTGCAAGCAGACGACGTCAGGCTGGTCTGCATCGGCGACGATAAGATGCTTGGCGCCAAGCTCACACCCATTAACCTGTCCGAATCATGGAGCGCCAAAGTGGAGCTTGGAAAATGGATGACCATTGCAACTGATAAGCTGCCCGGTCAAGGCACAACGCGCTTCACAGGGGCGAGCTTATCCTCCAGAACTCAGGCAACGAGAAGTGCCAATGGTGATTGGGCGCTGTCGAAAGTTTTGGCTATCGGGCCCATGGTTTCAATCGGCCTTGGCGTCCTCTTTGTAGACCAGTTGTCAAAAATAATCATACGCGGCCTGGCGCCTTGGCAACTCTTGGGTGGGTTGCTTCGAATTGGTGTTCTGGATGTGGCGGCGCCTTCCACCGTATTCGGCACGGTTTTGCCGGTATTGGTTGAATTGCTCGCCGCCACACTTGCGAGCCTTCTGATAATTCTCGCAGTTGCAAGTTCAGCCGGGCCCACCACGGCAGCCCGAATCCAAAAAATCGGGCTCTCGGTGGCGCTAGGTGCGCTACTTTCAAACATATTGGACCGCCTCGTGGCTGGTGGCGTATTAAACTTTATTCAAATTGGCGCCATGCCGGTGTTCAATCTTGCGCATATCGCACTGGCAAGCGGTGCCCTACTCGTGGGATTTTCAATTCTTCGAAAATCTTAGTCCGCCCGGTCGCGCTTGTCACTAGAACCCAACTGGCTACCATTGAAAGGTTTCGATGCGCAAGCTGTCGCCGGCGGAGTCCTGCAGAGGATCAACAATTGCCCGTCTGACTCCGGTCGCGGCATCATAACGACCTACTCGTATTTGGTACGTGCCGGATGGCAAATCCGGCGGCATGGCCAACCAATGGATATCATCCACCAGCTCTCCCCGCAACCATTGATCAAAAGAGTGATATCCATAGCGCGGCTTCTGGTCTGCCGCAAGAACAAGCTGGCCTGTTGACTCATTGATCACGTGTATCAACAGGGTGTCGTCGACCAATTTGTCCTGGTCCGCGCGGAAAAGCAGCCGAAGCGTTATTTCGCCCAGTGCATGGTTCACCGACATGTGATGACCCAGCAATGTGACTCCGTCTCCAATGGTAGCGTTCCTGGCCGTATAGTCGGCTGGTATGGCACGAAGTGGCTCGGGACTGACCACCGAGTAGAGTTCCGAGTTAACCGCGCCGTCACGCTGGACAAATACAGCATCTTTCTGAAATTGCAAGCCCAACTTTTGTGCATTGCGTTCGCAAATTTGCAGGCGGCCTCGAAACACTTCATTGCTGAGAGCGTGTGCGATAAAACGCACATTAGGTTGCCGTAGGGCATCACTGCAAATCACTTCAAAGTTCGCCTCCGGAATTTGCGAAAAGCCAAACATTTCTTCCGGGTTTACCTTGTCACCAGTCAGCAATTCCAAGTTTCGTTTGAAGCCCCAATCCAATACGATCAACCTGCCAGCAGCGGGCCTTTCGGCCAAATATGAACTTAAAGAAACGATCGAATCTGACCACAGATGATTGCCGCCGGATTGCTCAAAAAACTGCAGCAACATGATATTGGTTGCGAGCTGATTGATAAGAACTAATGCAATCAAGAATCCAACCAGTGTGCGAAATATCTTGATTCCACCTGGTCGTTTTTGCAACCCTCTGGCACAATACTTTGCAATCATCAGCATTGCAAATGGCACCAGGAAGAAAACATACGTTGCACCAATACTACTGGTGCTTACTGTGCTGATAGGCAGAACGGCAACTGGTAAGGCGACCAGGAACACGGCAGAAGGGGACCGTCCGCTCTTTGTTTTCTTCTGCTGCTCAATCACTCCAGCCAGCAGAATCATCAGCCAGACCATCGCTCCAAGCTGCCATAGTCCAGGCGGCCCCTCAAATGACAATGTGTCCCCTCCGACCATGTGAAACCACTCGATCAAAACTGTCCGTATATTCGTCAAAAAGTCAAGATTATTGTGACCGTATGTTGTTGTCAATTGCGCATTGGACATCACAAATCGCAACGTGGCCAGAGAAGGGATGTTGTATACGATCAGCGGAAACGCCCCGAAACACAGACCAATGAGCACGGCGCAGACCCTGGAAATTCCCAACTGCGCCAGAGACCGCAGCCATACTTTGGGAGTTTTGACCAGAAGTGCCGTCAAAACCACCGGAGCCGCCAGCCAGATAAACAGAATTTTGGTCATTACACCCGCGCCAAAAACAATTGCGGTAACGACCAGCCACTGCCAGCGCTGTGATCGCCACCAGGCGGTAAGGCATATCATTAGTGCTAACGAAAGAGGAAGTAGTGGAATAGTCCAATTTGCGCCCGCCCTGCTCCACCAAATAAAGGCCGGGCTGGTTGCGCACAGTGCGGCAGCGAGTGCCGCCACCAAAGATCCGTACCAAATCCGCGCCAGGCACCATAATAGAACCAAGGCAATAGTACCGACAGCCATCTGCGAGATTCGCAATGCTCCAACTGACACACCAAGGATGAGGAAACCGACCCAACTCGTGTAGATTGTTGTCGGCCCAATGTGGTGCAACATCATTAACGGCCATTCGCGTCCGAAGAGATTTATGGTGCTGATGCTGCTAGGGTGCGCACCCTGAATCATTTGCATGGCGGGCACGGCGTCAGCCGCTTCGTCATAATGCAGACCGGGGAGACTCAGATCATAAAGCCCAATTGTCAAATACACCACGATTGACACCACGAGTATTCCGAGCGAACTGCGCATACCCGTCAGTTTAAACGCATCGTGACAATGTCGTAGGCCGATGCTCCAACGTCTGTTACGATACAGCCAAACCGCGTTTCGTTCATGCAAAGGAGCAATTTACAACATGCCTACAGCCAAAATGATGGGTGCCGAAGTCAAGCGTAAGGAAGATCCACACTTGATTGTTGGCGGCGGAAACTTTGTACCAAACATCAACATTCCGGGCCAACTCTACGCACATTTCGTGCGCAGTCCGCACGCGCACGCCAGGATTATTGCGATCGATTCAACTTTTGCACGTAATTTGGATGGCGTTGTGACCGTGTTTACCGGCGCAGATCTGCAACATGAACTTGGCGCCATGGCTTGGGGAAAGCAACTCAACGGAGTGCGGCTTGAATCCCATCCGCCCCTTGCGATTTCTGAAGTGCGCCACGTGGGCGAGGCGTTCGCAGTCGTCATTGCCCGTTCGGCCTCGATCGCAGCGGATGCAGCGGTATTAATCAACGTTGACTTTGAGGTGCTGCCTGCAACAATTGGTGTTCTCGCAGCGCTTGTACCAAATGCCGCGATTGTTCATCCAAGTTCCCCCGACAACATCGAACATCGGAAATCCGTGAAGCATGGTGATCCCGACAAAGCCTTTTCAAACGCATTTGCCACTATTTCCCAGCGGATGGTAAATCAGCGACTGCTTGGAATGCCCATGGAGACGCGTGGAACGATTGCCCAGCCTGATCTAATAAGCGGTGGTCTCACGATCTGGACCAGTACCCAGGCTCCCCACTGGATTCGCCGCGACGTCGCGAAGATGCTCTCTATACCTGAAAATTCCGTTCGGGTGGTCACTCCGGATGTCGGGGGTGGTTTCGGCGTAAAGATAGGTCTATATCCTGAAGATGCGGTTGTGGCGCTTGTGTCACAGAAATTGTGCGCACCCATCAAGTGGATCGAGGATCGCAGCGAGCATGGACTTGCGACCACCCACGGGCGAGCTCAGGTTGCTGATGTGTCGGCGGCCGTGGATGCGCGGGGCGTGGTAACCGGTCTGCGCATGACCATTTATGGTGACATTGGCGCGTATCCGGTTGCCAGTGACATCCCGGACCTCACGCTGTTGATGGGTGTGGGAACATACGCCGTGACAGATATTGAAATAGCGGCAAATTGTGTTTACACAAACACGACTCCGGTGGCTGCTTACCGGGGTGCCGGACGTCCTGAAGCCGCGTACTACCTTGAGAGATTAATGGATTTGGTCGCAAGACAACTTCGCATTGATCCCGCCGAAGTTCGTCGCAGAAATTACATCCCGCCATCCGCGTTTCCATATGCCACGCCTACCGGAAAAGTCTACGATAGCGGGGATTATGAGCGCAATCTGGACACTGCACTGTCCTTGAGCAACTATGCCGGTCTACGTGTGGAGCAAGCCAACAGACGCTCCGATGGCGGCCGTCTCCTTATGGGCATTGGTGTAGCCAGCTATGTTGAAATGTGCGGCTTTGGCCCGTTTGACAGCGCCCAAATACGTGTTGAGCCGTCTGGTACCGTCACAGTTACAACTGGCGTTAGTCCCCATGGTCAGGGCGGAGCAACCACGTTTGCTCAAATCGTTGCAGACGAACTCGGCGTTGACTTCGATCGGATCCAAGTTCGCCACGGCGATACTGGAAACACCCCTATGGGAAACGGCACGATGGGCAGCAGAAGTATTGTCGTTGGTGGCAGCAGTCTGTTGCGCGCGAGCCGACACATTCGCTCAAAGGCCCTAAAAATTGCCGCCCACATTCTTGAAGCGGACGCAACAGATGTCGTATTTGCAGATGGAAAATATTTTGTAAAGGGCAGCCCGATGAAGGCATTGTCGCTGGCTCAAATCGCCGAAAAAGCCTATTCGGATGAGCTCCCTGACGATATCGATCCCGGACTGGAATACACCGACTATTTCAAACCACCCGAGTTGGTTTATCCTTTCGGCAACCACATTGCCGTGGTTGATGTTGATAGAGAAACGGGCAGTGTATTCATTCGTGAGTATTTCAGCGTTGACGATTGTGGCCCGAGGATCAGTCCAAAACTCGCGGCGGGTCAAATTCATGGTGGAATCGCCCAAGGAATCGGCCAGGCGCTATATGAAGAAGCGGTTTACGGCGACGATGGTCAACTCATGACCGGTACGATGATGGACTATGCGATGCCAAAGGCATCCTACTTTCCGCAATTTATTCTTGCACAAACCGAGACGCGCACACCCCTTAATCCACTCGGGGTCAAGGGAATTGGTGAAGCGGCAACCATAGGGTCTACGCCCGCCATAGCAAATGCCGTGCTCGACGCGCTGTCACCATTTGGCATTACTCATATTGACATTCCGCTAAAGCCAGAGCGAATATGGCGCGCAATTAATAGTTCACAAAAAGATGCCTGACCTGGCCGAGCAAAATACCTCACCATATAGCGTATTGGAAGGCGTTCCTGCATACGATGGTCTGGCCGAAGTTCTGGACGCATTTAACGTTGGTCCGGATTACCAACCCCGCGATTATGGGCATGGACTGATAAACACAACCGTGGTTCTTAGTCTTCCCGGGGAGAGTCCGGCATTTGTGCTGCAACGGATTAACACGAATGTTTTTCCCAACCCAACTATCCTTGATCGGAACCTAACTGCGGTTGTCGAGGCGATCATAGCTCGCAATCCCGCTTACATTCTGCCTGCTGCAGTGCGAAGCAGCTACGGAAGCACGATGATTCAAACCGGTTCGGGATTTTGGAGAATGTTCGAATTCATACCTCACAGCAAATCCCAAATATTTGCGGACTCACCCGAAAGAGCTGAGGAAGCGGCGTGCCAATTCGGCGTCTTTGGCCGCCTGCTCGAATACGTTTCGGCCGACAAGATCACGCCTTCAATTCCGCATTTTCACGATCTCAATATGCGCATTAATGCATTTGAACGAAGCGTGGAAACTGGTAATGTGAAGCGTGTCTCGGAACAATTCGAAGCAATTGCATCGCTCCGCAACCACTTCCATATTGCGAGCCGGTTCGCTCAGGAGGTTAAGCAAGGACGTTTGCCAGTTCGATTGATGCATCATGACACGAAAATCAGCAATGTGCTGTTTCATAGCCACACAGCGGCCGGCATATGCGTCATAGATTTGGATACCGTTATGCCGGGAACAATCGTGAGTGATGTGGGGGATATGATGAGAACTTATCTATGTCCTGTGGATGAAAACCACGTGAAACTGGAAAGCATTTGCATCCGTCAAGACTACTACCGTGCCGTTCTCAGAGGATATTTACGCGGCTTTACAGCGCACCTAAAACCCAGCGAAATCGAACTTATTCCGTTTGCCGGTAAATACATGATCTTGATGCAGGCCGTACGATTTATGACAGATTACTTTGACAATGACCGCTACTACGGCTGCCGGTATGAACACCACAACAGGGATCGTGCGTTAAACCAGCTCTGCCTTCTGGAAAAGTATTGCGAATTTGTTGACCGGGGCGCACATGGATGAGACGTTATTTGGTCGCATAAGCCTGGCGGTTCTCCACCGCCAGACCTTGCTTTCCGAACCGCACACCACGGCGTTCCGGTTGTTCAATGGCTTTCTTGAAGGCTACCCTGCCCTGTCGATTGAGGTGTATGGCCGCACGGCTGTTATTCATGACTATGCCCATGATTCCGTTAGTCCCTCGCAACAACACGACCTCACCGATTATCTGCTTCAGTCAATGCCGTGGGTGACAAACGTGCTGTGGAAGAAACGAAACAGCGCGTCCGAAATGGAACGCGCAGGCACACCAATGGCTGGCAGCGCGTTGGAGACGCGCGTCAGTGAAGGCGATGTCACTTACGCGATCAACCTCCAATTAAACCAGGATACAAGCCTCTACCTTGATACGCGAAACTTGCGAACATGGCTGCGGGCAAATATGCTTGGCCAATCCGTCCTGAATACGTTCGCGTATACATGCAGCCTGGGTGTTTCTGCGAAAGCTGGGGGCGCCATTAGGGTGCTAAATGCAGACATCAATCCGCGCTTTCTAGCACTCGGACGCATGTCATACGGTGCCAATCGATATGCGATTCGCAAGGTGGATTTCTTGGCAAATGATTTTTGGCCCCACATGAGCCAGTTAGTTCGCGACAAGGAGCGGTTTGATACTGTCATCCTGGACCCTCCGTTCTACTCGGCAACCAGTAAGGGTCGCGTCGATACCGAACACAACTTCGGCAGGCTAATAAACAAAGTGCGCCCACTTGTTACTGATCAAGGCAGTATGATCGTTATTAACAACGCGCTATTCGTAAGTGGTGCCGAATTTATGGCGGATTTGGATAATCTTTGCTCAGATGGTTATTTGACCGTAGACGGCACCATAGCAGTGCCCGACGACTGCACCGGCTATCCGCCAACGATCGCGGGTTCACCAGTGACCGACCCGGCTCCCTTTAATCATGCGACCAAAATTGCAATCTTGAAGGTCCGGAGAAAGACCATCCACGCGGATGATTGAGCCGTCCATCTTGCAATCATATTCCAATGGTTTGAAACGAGTGTAGACCATCATCCCTTAAAATAGTTGGCTAATGAATCTGCGGCCTCTGATTGATTTAATAAGCGGGGGCGCGGCGTTTGATACGCTTATTCAAGATTTGGATCGTGCGCAGGTTGCTCCGCTGCAACTTATGCGTGGAGCACGATCCGTAGTTTCCGCGGCGCTATTTGAACGGCTTCGCAAGCCCATCGTTATTGTGGCGTCCTCTGTGGACGGTTCGCGCATGTATTTTGATGCATTGCGCGCCTTGTGTGGTCCGGACCAAGTCATGCGATTTGCCGAGCCAAACACCGCCTTTTATGACACGGTAGCACCGGTACAAGATGTTATCGCCCACAGGAGCGCCGTGCTGGCCTCGTTGGTTCGCGACATTCACACGCAACCCAACCAGAGTGTACAGGTGGTCAAATGCATCATTACCAGCCCCCGTGCGCTAATGCAACCCGTTTGGTCACCGCACTTTGCACAAACAAACTCTCGCATACTTGCTGAGGATCAGCCGATAAACCTTGAGCAACAACTAAGTCATTGGTTAAATGTAGGGTACACACCGGACAGCGTCGTTGAGCGCTTGGGGACTTTTAGCCGGCGTGGTGGAATACTGGATGTTTGGTCTCCCGCCATGGATAGCCCGGCGCGGATCGAACTATTTGGGGATCAAATTGACTCCATTCGTACATTTGACCCCGAGACGCAGCGTAGTGGAAGCCGGCTCGGTCGAATCTTGCTTACTCCGATGGATTCCCCGGCCTCACGTGGTGGCACCGCAGCATCCGCCCGGCAAACATCTCTTCTTAATCATATCGGCGCAGGCCTGGTCATTGTCGACGATGAGGCCGAACTTGCCGATGCGTGGCACGAGCTTGAGCAGCGTGCGGAACGAGAACGTGGTGTCAATCAGATATCTGAGTCTGAAGTTGAACGTCCATATATCTCTTGGCAGGATTATGCAACTCTGGTGGCGTCAATCCGTTGCCTCGTGCTGGGTCAAGGATATGAAAACTCGGCCACGCTCGGTCAAAGCGCCATAAGTAAATCCTTCATATCTCCTCCACATTTCGGAGGGCAATTTACTCCGCTCGTAAACTATCTGGAAGAGTCATATAAGGGTGCCAAGCCTTCAAGCGGCAGCCGGGTCATCGTCGTTTCCAGACAGTCTGCGCGATTGGCCGACATTTGGGGTCAGAAACATCCATATCAGTCAGGACAGTCCGAACTTTTGGCGGACCAGCGAGAAGTGCCTTCATTCGTAACGGCAGCGCTTCCAGGTGGATTCGAATTCGCACAGACTGATGCCGAAGATTCAACCTTCAATCTCGTCGTCTTAACTGACAATGAAATCTTTGGGTTTGTAAAACCCGAATCATCGAGCTTCAACCGGGCGCGTCGCGCGGCACCCGAACGCGCCTTTTCCGATTGGCAACCTGGCGATGCGGTCGTACACGAGGATTACGGTGTTGGCATCTTTCGCGGGCTGATCAAGCTCACGGTCAACACCGGAACCCAACAGTTGCCGCAAGAGGGTGAACGTGAATACCTACTCCTGGAATATGCCGAAGCAAATCGATTGTATGTTCCGTTGCATCATGTCGATCGGATCAATCGGTACGTCGGCGGCGATGATCTTCAACCGGTCCTAAGCAAGCTCGGTAACGGTGACTGGCAGGTTCAACGGCAGAAAGCAAAAGGGGCTGCGGCCGAGGTCGCTCGAGAGTTACTTCAGGTTTACGCTGAACGCGAATTGGCGGTTGGACACAGCTTCGGGCCGGACACTGCCTGGCAGCATGAACTTGAGGCGAGTTTTCCATTTGTAGAAACCGATGATCAGCTCCGAGCCATCGAGGCCGTAAAAGAGGACATGCGACGCCCCCGCCCGATGGATAGGCTGGTATGCGGCGATGTCGGATTTGGAAAGACGGAAGTAGCATTGCGCGCCGCTTTTAAAGCAGTTCAAGATGGCAAACAGGTGGCGGTCCTCGTTCCAACGACGGTGTTGGCGCAGCAGCATTGGACAACGTTTAGCCGTCGCCTGCTTAGTTACCCGATGAAGGTCGAAATGCTGTCCAGATTCCGAACCGCAGCCGAAAAAAGGAAGATCCATGACGGTCTCCGCGAAGGGAAGATTGATATTGTCATTGGCACTCACGGTTTGGTAAGTGAAAGCACAACGTTCAAGGATCTTGGTCTATTGATCATCGACGAAGAACAGCGCTTTGGTATTCGCGACAAGGAACGACTAAAAAAACTTCGATCGAGCGTGGATGTGCTAACGCTCACTGCAACCCCAATTCCACGAACACTTTACTTGGGCCTCACCGGCATTCGAGACATAAGCAAAATCGAAACACCTCCGGTTGATCGTCTACCTATCATCAGTTATGTCGGGCCTGCGGATGATTCGGTAATTCAACAGGCGATCCGCCGCGAATTGGATCGCGATGGCCAAGTTTTTATTGTGCACAATCGCGTGCAAACGCTGGGAGTATTGCAGGAGCGATTAAGTCGCCTTGTGCCGGAAGCCACCATGACCGTAGCTCACGGTCAAATGGAAGAGCGAAAACTGGCGGCTGCTATGACCGCTTTCTCCGAAGGAAAGTTTCAAATACTTCTTTGCACAAACATAATTGAGAGTGGTCTGGACATATCGAACGCCAACACGATCATCATTGATCGGGCGGATATGTTCGGTCTGGGCGAGTTGTATCAGCTTCGCGGGCGCGTGGGCCGCAGCTCAATCCAGGCATACGCCTATTTCCTGCACGACAAACGTGGCAAGCTCACCCAGGAGTCCCGTGACCGGCTCGAAACCATGCGAGAAGCCAAGGGAATCGGGGCCGGTTACATGATTGCCATGCGTGACCTTGAGCTTCGTGGTGCGGGCGACATGCTCGGACCAAAGCAGAGCGGTCAGGTTCAAACGGTTGGTCTTGACCTGTACACCAGGTTACTCTCAAGAGAAGTTGGCAAGCTCCGTGCCGTCCGCGATGGGACCGCAATACCTGGTCCGGAAATTAAACCAATTACGATCGATTTGCCGCTGACGGTCGGGTTACCCGAAAGTTATGTTCCTGATGCGATGCTGCGTGTACAAATGTATCGGCGCGTTGGCAGCCTAGACTCAGAGGCAAAAATCCAGGCGTTTGAAGAAGAACTGACGGATCGGTTCGGCAAAATGCCTATTGCGGCACAAAACCTTACGTTTCAGGCCCGGTTAAAATTGTTGGCGGATAAATTTGGTGCTCAAAGTATCACTAGTGAAGGAAATCGATTCACCGTTCGGGCGGACGCCATTGAAAACCTGGACCAAGCGCGGTTGCGATTGCTAGTTGGTCCAGAGGGCATCATTGGCCGCAAGCAATTGTCATTTCTTCGATCTGGCACTGCCGACCAATGGAAAAAGAAACTAATGGATATTATTGAACGCCTGGCCGTCCTTGCCTGAAGCATTCCCAACCACAAAACAGAACGCTATGATCGACCACCTATTTATTGTCCGGCATGCCACACCTGACCGAAACAGCACACTAAACTACAAGGTTCCGCCTGGACCAGGCTTGTCAGACCTTGGGCAGATCCAGGCAAAGGCAGCCGCTATGTTCCTGGCAAGTTCAGATCTGCAGCACGTTGTCGTTTCACCTCTTCAACGCGCTCTGCAGACTGGCAGTCAGATCGCACTCCACAATAGGCTCATGTACACGATTGATGACCGTCTGGCTGAACACCGAGATGACGAAAGCCGCGATGACGTATCCCGCCGGGTGATTCAGAGTATTGCCTCCCTGGATAAATCACCCTATCAACGTGTCGCCATCACCTCCCATGGGTCACCTATCCGGGCGTTGCTTGTACATCTTTCCGATGGTTTGCTCGACCTGAAACCGTATGAAACTGCAATGGGTAATCCGGCGCCGCCCGCCGGTATATGGGGCGCAACCCGCAACGGTCCAAGATGGACACTTTCGTTTTTGTTTGAGCCAGATTCAGGGGATTGGGATCGTCGAAAACAACCGCTGATGCAGGATGGGCTACAGCTTGGGTTGCAAAGTATTTAGTCTCCGTCGCACCAGGAATCAATAGTTTGTCAGGAACGCTGATATTTATTCCGACATATAACGAACGCGGCAACGTCGAACGCCTCACGGAGCAACTTGTCGCATTGCAATACGACGCGGATATCTTATTTGTGGACGATGCCTCGCCGGATGGAACCGGCGATATTCTTGATGCGCTTGCAACGCGTCACGCACGAGTAAAAGTCATTCACCGCAATGCAAAAGCAGGCATAGGATCAGCCCATATGGCCGGTATCCGGTTCGCATACGCCAGGGACTATCAGACTCTGATATCCATGGACTGCGACGGCACGCATCCGCCAGAGAGCATTTCGGAATTTTTGGCCCTCGCTGGCACGTGTGACGTTGTGTGCGGGTCCAGATATTTGCGTGATGATAGCTTGCAGGAGTGGACGGTGATGCGCGTCCTAATGACAAAAGCCGGGCACTTTCTGACCAAGTCTTTGCTTGGTATTCCATACGATGCGTCTTCCGCGTTCAGGTTATATGATCTTGCCACCGTGCCACTGCAAGCGTTTGAACTGGTAAATGCCACCGGCTACGGATTCTTCTTCGAATCACTATTTGTCCTGCAAATAAACCAGATGCGCATCCGCGAGGTCGCCATCCGCTTGCCAGCGCGCGCGGAAGGCAACAGCAAAATGGACGTAAGGGAAGCCGCGCGAGGGCTGTGGCGCTTGTTCACATTGTGTGCCGGCATAGTTCTTCACCGGAACCACTATCTTGTAAATGGTCGAGGCCAGGGTACGCCGCACGTGATTGATGCGAGTTGAATTCAGCGCAGGGCTCCGAATCTTTGCAATGGCGAAGCCAGCCATGTCAAAATTCCTGCTCCCAGTTGGATTGATTTTGTTGCTGGTGCTCGTTGGGCTTCCACAGTTGCTCTATCCCCTGTGGTTTGACCAGGGCGTTTTTGCAACGTGTGCGGACGTCCTCCGTGGAGGGGGAATGATGTATCGCGACTGCTGGGATGTTCGTGGTGCGGCGACTCCGGTTGTGTATGCGCTGGCAAGAGTGGTTTCATCGCAACCTATTGCAATTCATATCCTGGACTTATTCTGGCAGGGATTAACCGCGCTCGTGCTTGGCGATCTCGCTCGCAGACTGTTTCGCTCCCAACTGTCCGCGGTATTTGCGTCCGGACTTTATCTGCTGCTCTATGGCAGCCTAAATTATTGGGCGGTCTCTCAAGCTGAAGGATTTGCAAACTTATTTGTTGTTCTCAGCATATGGCTTGGATATAAACAGCTCGGATCAAAAACGCTGACAAGTGCGTTTATGGCCGGCATTTCCATAGGTATGACATTCTGGTTTAAGTATCCGTTTGTAGCCTTTGCAGTGCTCCCCATTTTGACCTTAGCGATCTGGCCAAACGACCCGCAAAAGAACAAAGCAATCCTCGCAACCTTGGCCGGAGGATTCGCAACGATAGCCGCCGGACTGGCGCTTATTGTCGTGCAAGGAACGCTACCTGATTGGTGGCTGCACATTCGTTATGACCTGGCAACGTTTGCCCAGGTAACTCTTCAAGATCGCTGGATTTGGCTTACATCACTTTTTCGCGAAGAAATCGTCACATTTATGCTGATTGGGAACGTGCCCATGGCCGGCTGGAAGGACACCGTTCAATCAATCAATTGGTTGGGACGCGGATTTCCTCCCGTTGTTTTCGCAATGACCTGCTCACTTGTGCTGCTCCTTAATTCCGGCTTTACCAGGCAGCGCCTCATCGCGTTTTTCTACCTGGTACTGGGGGTTGCCCTAAACATCTGGCAAGGTCACTCATACAGATACCACTTCGTAATATGGTTGCCCGCAATGGCATTATGCGCGGCGAGCAGCGTAGCCGGCGTTCGCTTCCGCCCTCTCAGAATAATTAGTGGCATGGCGTGCATCGCGGCCATGATAGGGCTGGCGGCCTCCATAGCGCCCTGGACGGCGGACGCCGTGTCAAACCTGTTCATCGAACGCAAGTCTATGAATGCAATCCATGCCGAATCAAAACTTGGCGATTATGTAAGTCTGGCGGCCTTCATTGAAGAAAAAACGCTACCGGCCGAACCTTCTGTGATTTTTTCAGATGTACCGGCTGTCTATGCATTGGCGAACCGGCCAATGGGTATGGCATTTCCGTATGTCCGCTGGATAACTGAAGGTAGGGATCTGGAAGTGACCACCGCCTATCAAGTCCGGATGATTTCTCAAATAGCCGCCCGGAAACCCCGTTTTTTTATTCTAAGCAAGGACGATTATCCGTGGCCAACAGCGCAGTTCATCAACGTCTGGAAAGGTTGGCCGCAGTTGCATGAGTATATTGAATCGCACTACCACTACGCGCTGGACATTGGTCAATTCGCCATATTTGAGAAAAACTAGGGCGTTGGTGCCTTGCCTAGACGCGATATTCACGCGTTTCCCTTCTGGCGGCCCCAAGGAAAGTACTCACAGACGTTCCACCCGTGCCGATATCCTCCCTGCCTTCACTGCCTTGCATTGTGATATACCGCGCCGCCATCTCCATGTGGTGGCGACGGAACTCGGCCAATCTATGAATACAACTGTTGTAAGCCTCGACCAAGATAGGATATTGATCACCTCGCGCACCAACAAACTGGTGCACGCTGGGGCATGACTCCAATGCACTTAGGAATCGTCGGTGGTTTGGCGGCATGTAGGCACGCATGGCTGCAAGAAACGGTTGGGTGGAGTTGCTGTGATGACGAACTCCCAAAGAGGCATCCAAGGCTTGTATAAGTGAGCTCTGTCCGGCACTGGCGCCAGCCAGCTTTAATGGTGTTTCACTTACGCCGGTATAAATCACACCGGGATAGGGCCAACTTGCTACAAACGGCCGCACCCGCTTAAAGAAGATGTGCGGATCGCAGTTTTCATACATTCGAAGAAGCTGGCCCGACATTGCCTCAATAACCTTGGCAACCGCCGTCAAACTGTCGACCAATAAAGTGACATCAGCTAATTCAACTGCGAAATGCAGACTGCACAGTAATCCAAGCGCTGGCAATCCAGCTTGTTCGACAGCTACACTCACCAGGTAAAACCAGGATTCGTCTGAGCTGGATAGGAAGCCCTGGATCATTGCAAGATTGCCCAACTCGATTGGCCCATCCGCATCTATCCTTCGCCAATTGTTTAGCGCGTTCGATGCATAGTGAATAATAGGTTGGCGCCCTAATGCCTCTGCCAGTAACCACAATGGTTCGGCGAGAGAGCGTGGAAGTCTTAGCCTGGGTTCCTCCCCGCCCCAAACGTAGGCACTCGCACAAGTAGCATATAACAACAGGGCGCGCTCACATTCTCCAGGTCGCTCCAGTCGTGCAATATCCAAAAGGGGTAACGCGTCCGCACGTTCGCGCACACGACCCGCGCATATCAGTGCCGGCAACTCCCGTCCAAGCCTGTCCAGAGCAATGAAATAATCCGGTAACGTTGTAAGCGGATCAGGGTTTGCTAAAAAACCACTTGCGGGATCAATATCAAATTGGCGTAAATTCAGCATTTCCATGTTTTGGCAACTTGGACGTAACCCATAGCCCGACTAAAACAGTGAGGCACACGCCTCCAAATAGTACGGCATAACCCGTAGTTTGAGACCCCGATCGTGAAAATACGTCAATCAAGAGCCCCCCAAGCGGTGGCGTAAGGCCCATCAACCCATACAGCAGGTTAAGCGTTCCCACATACATTGGACGCTTGTCTGTCGGCGCCACATCAAGGGTATAGTTTAGGAAACCAAGCATCATGCTATGGTTGACAAGACCGTTAATTCCCTGAACCACTATCATGGCCCAAAGCCCCAACCATGGCAGCTTGTCGACCGTAGAAAGAAGCACGGCCGTACCAAATGCTATGGCGGGCGCAATAAATTGAAAAAAACTCGACCCCTGAATTACTCTTCGAGAGCCAAACTTATCAGCGACAGATCCAAGAGCAAGCACGCCAATGAGCGAGCCGACCGTATATGCCGTGCTAAAGTCTCCGATCACGGCATCGCTAATCTTTAATCGATCTTGCGCAAACACGATGTAGAACTGGGCGGCCATAACCTCAAACGCCGTCAACAACCGAGCGACCAGTAATTTGCGAAACACCAAATCCGTTCGAATTGCGATAATCAGTTGGGTGAAAAAGCCGACGTGACTATCTACAGCCGCACTTAGCGGTGGATCAGCCGGCTCCCGAACCGCGGTGATGCCGAGAAATGATATAAATATGAAGACCCACCCGATCAAAATTACGTAACCGAAATTGAGCGGAAACGGCAGCAATGGAGACTCAAAGATGTTGCGGACGACCAGGCCATTCGCCAACAAGGCGACGATCGTCGCCGCAAATGTAACTGTTGCAAAAAGACGTGTTCGTGTTCTGGATGTAATTGTCTTTGCCAGCACATCAAACCAGGCAACCGAGGCTACGCCATCTGCCAGTGCAAATACGGCAACACACACTATTAACAAAAGCAACGTCAGCGGCTTGGAAACCGCTCCGGTAAACAAGAGCCAAAGAGCGAGCACCAAAAACCATTGCCGACCAACCACTCCCGACCAGATGACGTATTTGAGCTTGCGTGGCTTTCCGTGAATTAGTCTGGCGCCAAGCAACTGGGGCAATGCCCATCCTGCACTCCACGCGAGCCCCACGAGTCCTACGAGCGCCCGATCCTCGGTTAACTTTGCGGCGAGCGCGGCCAGGATCGTCGTAACCGGAACAATAAACGTTCCCAAATTCCAGCTAAAAATATCGGTGCCAAAGGCAAAAACATTCCTACGCGTATCAAGGTGCGCCGTTTGGTCAATTGATGCCGCGATAGGCGCATCGATGTCACTAGTCATCGAGTCCAATGATAGTCAGTAGTTACAACCCAACCGCATGCAATTTGCACGTGCCAACCACTCACGAACTTCAAAATCTCGGGCGCCTAAGGTAGATCGACCGTTACACCGTCTTCAAAACTTCCCTTGGACGTAAGTACAGTTACCGCTTGGATGGCGGGATAAGAATACTGACCTATGCGAATCTGCTCCAACTCGCCAATGCCGGTTGCGGGCATGTCGAAATGGTGCACAAGCACATCACCGACCCGCCAATTTCTTGCGCGGACGCCGCCTATGTCCCTTTGCCAAACCTGCGCACCATTGACAAATTTCCTATGTGTCCAATGAAAGTCCCGGCCATCAACCTGCAATTTAGTAACCATGAGCCAAACTGTAATCCTTTCGTTTCCGCCTGAGGTAACACTCTGAACGCCGAGTAATTCGACTCCATTTTCCCAAACGGCTGGCACGTCCTCGACCGCCCCGGCTAGACGTAACGCACCTCTAACACCAGAATTGCCTTCAACGGCCGAAACACTAACCGTGTGACCGAGTGTGGTTTCGCTTGAAGACCCAAAGCCAGTTGAAATTAACCTTAGTTCGCTCATGCCGGTGCGAACATCTGGGCCATCTGATCCGATGATACTGGCCGGCGAACCAGGCGCCAGAACCGCTTGCCGCGCGTCAACAAATCTAGCTTGGACATCGCCCAAGGCTGCCGCCCAAACCGTTACCTCGGGATCGACCAATGGATCGTCGCCGTTGGCAAGCACAATAACTTTAGGCTCGCAGTCATTTGCCGTGCGACATACCATCCGGGTCGCTGAAGCGGCAGCATCCAGTCTGACGCGCGCAGGCACGTGTGCGGATGTAGGAACTGACTCTACAAAATCGTTGAATCGGAAGGTTGTCACGACGTGCCAGATCACAATCCCAACACAGATGATTGTCAAGCCTGTCCGCTGAATCGGACCAACTATGCGCCACGACAATCGAAGCCCAAGCGCGATCACAATAAAAGGCGCCGGCCAAATTAGCACCAAGTAATGCACCTGCATCGCCCCGGTGTGCCGAACGTATAGCACCAGCGGAACCGCTATCCATAGAAGCAATATTGCTAACACTGACCTTTCAACCCCCAACACTTTTTGCAACCTGCTATTCATTAGCACCACCGCAAGAGCAAAAATGGACACTACTGCAAGAAATTGCTGCATGATGTCGATCCATGCCAGCATTTGAATAGGCTGGTCCGCCCAAATTGGAAATGACTCCGCGGTGATATCACTCAAGTGTGCCCCACCCGTCATCCAAGTTGCAAACCGGACTCCGTCCACGTCAGTTCGCACCAGGTCACTCGTACTGCGACCAATTGCGCTTAACCCCGGAAATCCGCGCGATGCATCAATTGCAGCGATCGCAACAAGCACAACAATAATTGGCAAGAGCGCCAGCAAAGGATTTTTCCGGTCACGGTTCTTCAATGCCAATAGAGTAACAAGAATATATGCGGGTAAAAAAAACAGGCTTGACAGGTGCGACGCCAGTGCAGTTGCCATGCCAATACTTGCTATAAACCAGCCACGGAAATTTTTTCGCTGAAAAACCTCGATGAAACCCCATAAGATCACAGCGCTACTCAGCGGGCTTGCCGCAACGCCCAGCTTGCGACTAAACCAGATCGCCCATGGATTGACACTAAAAAACAACATGGCCACGACTGCCGTACGCCAGCCAAAGGCACGCTGACATAGCACGCCGCACACGGCAACAGCAGCAAGATCCCAGAGCACGCGCCAACCGGCCGCAACAAGCAAACTTTTGCTAAACGTGTACGGGACGGCCAATAAATAGATCCATAACGGTGGATGGTTTGCCACTGAACCACTATTTGGCACGACCAAATAACGCGCACCATGTGCGATGTTTTGCGCCAAGACCGCGGCGACGGCCTCGTCATAACGAAGATCGATTAGGTCAAGTGAAGCGAGTCGCAGCACCGCTGCGAGAACCAAACAAGCGATAAATATTGGGGCAAAAACGTTGCGCAGCGCCTTTGGAACATAGATGGCACGTGCACGGTGTTGGTCGATCACGAAAGTACGACGAATTGTACGGGCTTGGTACCAATGACGCTTCCATCACGCATGATGGCACGCGCAACCACCACGTGAGTCCCCGGCTGCGGCGACCAAAAAACCCTGGGTTGGCCCTCAGGACCTGCTATTAGCCTCTCAGATCCATCGATCAGGTATTCGATGCGCTCAACTTTTGCACTGTCTTCCTGCGCAACTTGCACCTCGAGAAGAATTCGCTGAATCCGCATCGGCAAATTCTGCGCCATGCGATACGTCGCATGATCGTCCGGAGACAGCATGCGCAAAGTCCTTTCTGAAACCTCGGCGGACCTGGATAATTGCGCCGCAGTACCCTGACTGCCAAACGTTTGCAAAGTCGGTGTGGAGTCGATATAGACTGAATCCGCATTCGTGCGGCCCAGCAATTTAAGTTGAACCTCACCATCCCGCACCCATTCCGTTCTAACCTGACCACAATTGATGGGTACTGGCAAGCAGACCTGTTCCTCGTTCACGCCGTCCGGCCGACCAAAAGAGTGTACAGGGATACTTCTGTGGGCCACCTCCATTACGTCGTTCCAAATGGGTGCAGCTCCGGTGACGCCAGTAATGTGTTCCATCGGGTCGCCATTAGCATTGCCCACCCATACACCCGTAACCAAGTCTGGTGTGAATCCTACGGTCCAGTTGTCTCGCCAATCGGTTGTTGTGCCGGTTTTGACGGCGGCTGGTCGAGACAGGTTTAACGGACTGTTTGCAGCAAACGCGGCTGTCCGGGCTTGGTTATCCGCAAGTATGTCGGTTAAGATTCCTGCAACGTGCGGTGAAAGCACCTGAGCCGGATCCATAACTTGGTTTGCGGAATCATATAGTACGTGACCGCTAAAATCTTGTACTTCCAGTACAAGTATCGGCTCAACCTTTACGCCATTATTGGCCATGACGGCGTACGCCTGCACAAGTTCAATTAGTTTCAGCTCGCCACCTCCAAGGGTGAGCGCCAGGCCAAACCGATCCGCATCCGCGAATGAATGGATACCCATCGCCTGCGCTGTTTCGATCATGGCCGGTATGCCAACGGCATCCAACACCGTTACCGCAGCCACGTTGTTGCTTGTCGCAAGGGCGTCTCGTGCGGTTAACCAACCGTGATTCACGCGATCGTAATTTTGCGGCACATACGGTTCGCCTTCACGGGTGGAAAATGAGCGGCGTTCGTCGTGAATCATGGTTGCACCGCTGAATCCGGGTATTTTCTCAAACGCAGAAGCATAGGTTATCGCCTTTATGGCGCTACCAGGCTGCCTAAGGGACGTAGCGACATTGACCGATCCGTCGATAGAGGCGTCAAAGTAATTGGGACTGCCAACAAGAGCCACCACCTGCCCTGTCTTTGGCTGCATCACCACAATCGCGGAATTATTAGCCTTGTGGGCAGGCAAATTGTTGGACGGATCCGGGCGATCCAATTGATTTAGCCGCGCCCGCATGGCACTTGTTGCAGCATCATTAAGGGCCAAATCCAGCGTGGTGGTCACGATCAGTCCGCCATGCGACAGCACATCCGCATCAAAGTGATCCTCCAGCCAATCGCGAACCATGTTTACAAAGTGTGGTGCGCGAATTGCATATTCTGCCGGCGCAAGTGACAGTCTTGACTGACGTGCAATCCCGGCTGCCGTGCTATCGAGTACTCCGTGTTGCACCATCAAGTCAAGCACCGTTGACATACGCTGGCGTGCCGCTGCCAGGTTTGTAAAAGGATCATAGGCAACCGGGGCCTGAATTAGTCCAATGATCATCGCGCATTCCGATACGTCCAACGCCGCGGATGATTTTGCAAAATAAGTATGGGAAGCCGACTCGATTCCATAAGAAAGATTGCCAAGGTAGACGTTATTGAGATACAAGCCCAGAATTTCCGGCTTTGAGTAAACGGTCGAGATCTTGACCGCCAGCAGGATTTCACGGAGCTTTCTCACAACGCTGCGCTCATGCTGTTCGTCTGACGTGAACAACATCATGCGTGCCAATTGTTGCGTTATCGTACTGGCGCCGCCTGATACCTCGCCTGCCCTGACGCTGCGCCAGATCGCTTTGACAATGGCGATGAAGTCCACACCGGGATTCTGATAGAAGGTATTGTCCTCAACGGCAACCACACCAGACCTAAAGCACGGGGGAATTTGTTCCGACGCGATGGGAGCACTTCTGCCTGTCCTCGCATCGCCAATTTCGTAGAGGAGTTGGCCCGTTCGATCCAGAATGCGCGTGCTCGGAAGTTGCCTTACGAGTGACAGCGTCTGCACGCTGGGTAGCGATGCGTACAGGCTCAGCGCAGCCACAACGCCAATAGCGCCGACCGCCAAGGCACCTCTGACTATCAAACGCATGGTACTACGGTAGTTCAAACTCAAACTCCTGCATGACGACCACCGTCCATCATACCTATGACTCCGCAACTGATGCAGTTAGCCAGTTGTCTAAACGTGCCATAAAGGTGCGCTGTAAATTGCCGCGACTCTTGGTAGAATTCAGGTCATCAATTCATACGTATGAATAATCCAACAACTCTGCCCGCGACCATGCACGAACCCGAAAGCGCGCACGACGGCAATGCAAACCGCAAGTTCGGTATTTGGCTGTTTTTGAGTTCAGAGCTTCTTATTTTCTCCGGCCTGATTGTGGCCTTCCTGGTGGTGAAGGCCCAGGCGGAAAAGTGGCCAAAGCTTACAGAGGGCACGCCATTCTTTCTGGTGACCCTGAACACGTTTATTCTTCTCGCCAGCAGTTATACAGTTGTAAAGGCGATTCAGGCGGCCCAACACAATAACAATAAGCGCTTGTCGCTGTTCATACTGATAAGCGGCGTACTGGGGTTAATGTTTATAGCCGGACAAGCCGTTGAATACACCAATCTTTTCTCTGAAGGTTTTGGGTTTAAGGAAGACGATCCATTTGGAACGGCTTTTTTCATTTTGACGGGACTTCATGGCCTGCACGTATTGGCTGGCGTGATCTGGGCGACACTGGTGGCTTACCGAGCGCGTGCAGGTGCTTACACAGCGGCTAATTACACATCAGTTGAGATGTTTGGGCTTTACTGGCACTTTGTTGACCTCGTCTGGGTCCTGATTTTTACCGTTATTTACTTGCTAGGCTAGCATCAATACGAATTAACATGACTGAAGATTCCCCAATACCCTCCAACGCTATTGCCCATGGCGTTACTCCACAAGCCCCGACGTCAGATCACAAGACGGTGGCGCCTGAGGCTGTGATTTTGCTGTTGGCAACTGCGACACTGCTTGAAATAGCGATAACCGTATTCAAAATGCCGCGCCCGGCAGCCGTCCCATTACTGTTGGGATTGTCATTCGTAAAGGCCTCATTGGTTGCACTTTATTTCATGCACCTGCGGTATGAAAAATTCATTTATGGATTCGCGTTTGTAGTTCCATCACTAATGGCACTTCTACTCACAACGATTCTTATGTTTGGCAGATAGTTGAGTTCGCTCCCGCTGGAAATAGTACTGTGTAAAGCGCATCAAGTCGATGCGCTTTATTTTTGGAGTAACGTGTTCCATGACGAACATACAAGCTGAAGATTCCGCGCTCACTACCGCTCTCACCCAGGTCGACCAAGCCGCTCACCACCTCAAACTGTCCACGGGGTCGGTGGAAATGCTAAAGCATTGCAAGCGAGAACTTACCGTAAATTTCCCTGTAAGAATGGATTCCGGAGATGTACGAATTTTTACCGGCTATCGTGTGCATCACAACACATCTCGCGGACCAACCAAAGGCGGGATCAGATATAGCCCGCATGTGAGCTTGGACGAAGTACGGGCGCTGGCCATGTGGATGACCTGGAAATGTGCTGTGGTAAACATTCCGTATGGTGGGGCCAAGGGTGGCGTATTGTGCGATCCGCACGACCTTTCACTGCGCGAGCTTGAAGGAATAACCCGTCGCTTTACAACTGAAATAACCATGATGATCAGTCCCGATGGCGACATTCCCGCGCCGGATATGGGCACAAATCCACAGGTCATGGCGTGGATTATGGACACCTATTCGATGCATAAGGGGCATTCGGTGCCCGCAGTGGTAACGGGCAAGCCGCTAAACATTGGCGGGTCTGCCGGAAGGTTGGAAGCAACCGGTCGTGGTGTCATGTTTGCAGTGCGAGAAGCATTTCGAACCATGAACTGGGAACTGCAGGGCGCCAGTGTCGTTGTCCAGGGGTTTGGCAATGTTGGAAGCGTAACGGCGCAAACAGCCCACGAAATGGGGTGCCGGGTCATCGCAGTAAGTGACATTAGCGGTGGAATTTACGACGCCGAAGGAATTGACGTACCCAAGCTCATCGAATACAACCGGGCGAACAAATCCATTGCTGGTTTTCCCGGCACCATTCCGCAAGCCAACGGCCAGTTGCTCTCATTGCCCTGTGACGTGCTCGTCCCGGCTGCGATGGAAAACCAACTGACCAGAACCACTGCTCCCATGGTGCAGGCGCGCATGGTGGCGGAAGGCGCAAACGGTCCGACAACCCCTGATGGAGATGAAATTCTACGCGCAAAAAATATTCTCGTACTACCAGACATCATGTGCAACGCCGGAGGCGTGGTTGCAAGCTATTTCGAGTGGGTCCAAGACTTGCAAAACTTGTTTTGGGAGGAGAGTGACGTTACACTAAAATTAGAGCGCATCATGATCCGCAGCTATCACGACATGGATGATACTGCGAAAAGAATGAACATAAGCCTGCGCACTGCGGCATTGGTTCTTGGAATCGGTCGAGTGGCAGATGCGCACCAAACGCGGGGGCTCTATCCGTAAATAATGACTATTAATGACTTTCAGATCGATCCAAAGTTACTTGAACAAAAGGAAATCAAGCGCTGCCAGCTTGCAACATGCAGGGGCGGCTGTTGCGCGGATGGGGTGTGGCTGGATGTAGATCAGGCCGAACGGATTTTGGATCATGCTGAAATGATCAAACCGTTTATGCCCGAAGATCGCCGGGATCAAAGCACCTGGTTTGCAGAATTGCATGATGATGATGCATCGTTCCCCAGCGGAAAGTACACGGGTACCACCATTGTTCCAGATGAGGCCCACCCAAGTGGCACATGCTGTCGCTTTCTGCGACCCGAGGATCACTTTTGCGCAATCCAATACGCCAGCTTACAAAACAGCATGCAGCCGTGGACCCTGAAACCCCTCTATTGCTGTTTGTATCCAATCGTGGACGATTACGATGGTGGCGTAAAAACCCTGACGATCGACAGCGATAACGACTTGTTTAGCCGCGGCGGCGGCTGTCACGATGAGTGCCCGGGCACGTTGTCACCGATCTTCCAAATTTATGCCGAAGAAATAAGCATAATGCTGGGCGTTGAAGGGTATCGTGAACTGTGTGCGATCCAACAAGAAACACCCCGCCTGTAACTGGGTGCTAGAATTCGGACATGAATGCCTTTAATCGATTTCTAATCGTTATCTTATTATGCGTTGGTGCGGTTGTAGGTGCGCTGGCCCTAATTTCGCCACCAACTGTAATTTGGGGTGTTCAATGGTTGGCAAGTGCCGGGCATGACTTGCTTGGTGAGCTGCAACCCGGACTTAGGCTCCTTGTCCGCCTTGCAGTTGCAGTGCTATTCTTGTGCCTGATGGGCCTTGTGCTCTGGCTCGAGCTGCGCCGCCCAAATGCAAAATCGGTCGAGGTTCAACGCGCTCAGGGTGGCCGGATTAGGCTTGGTGTTAGCGATGTTCAACAACGAATCAGCGAAAATGTCGAAGCGATTTCCGGAGTTATTTCCGCCAGGGTCAAGGTAATTGCACGCAACAAAGGTGTGGGTACCGAAATCGAAGCGGTGACGGCTCCTGGCCTGGACCCCATTTCCAAAGGTGAGGAAATTGCGGAAACAGCCCGCACCGTAGTTGAGAACCAGCTTGGTCTAAAGATGTCCGTAAAACCACACGTTACGGTCAAGGTTGGGAAGCAGCGCACGGTGAAAATGAAGCCGGTCACTCCCCGTGGGTCAATTGGCCGAATCAAACCACCAGCGCAAGCTCAGCTTCCGGCGCCGCCCGAGGCCATCATTGACGTGGAACCCACGAGCCCTTCCTAACGGTAGTCGTGCCGTAGAGTTTCCAAGTAAGTGACCGCAGGCATATTGCAATGAGCGAATCGAACAAAGAAATAAATCACGTGGGTTCTGACACCCAAGCTACTTACGACACAGATCCCAAAAAGGATCCTGTTTTTTATGAAGCAGTCACGTTAGCCACTCAACGGCTATCGCTTGGCGCAGCCGTTGAAGCTATTTTGTACGTGGCGGGCGAGCCCACGACAATCGCCGCCATAGCGTCTGCACTTGAGGTCAGCGCAACACAAATTGAGGAGGCGGTGGCAGCGCTTGAACACACGCTGACTGATCGCGGCGTTCGGATTCAGCGCATGTCCAACAAGCTCCAGCTTGTTAGCGCCCCGGAACTGTCCGCGACAGTACAGAAATTCTTGGGCGTCGAAGGAAGCAATCGCTTGTCTGCAGCGGCGCTCGAAACGCTCGCAATCATTGCGTACAAGCAGCCGATTACAAAACCTCAAATCGAAATGGTTCGCGGTGTGAACAGCGATGGTGTGATGCACACATTAATTCAGCGCAACCTGGTTCACGAACAAGGGCGCACTGAAACTGTCGGTCATCCCATGAAGTACGGCGTCAGCTTTGAGTTCTTGCAACACTTTGGGCTCAAGGGTTCGGATGACCTTCCAATGGTGGAACACATCGAAACGCTAAGCGTCACCGATCTGGAGCGGACTAGGCAGATTGAAGCTTCCGAGCCATGAATCCTCAGCGCTTTTTGGCGCTCGCGGGCCTCGGTTCCAGGCGCGCCTGTGATGCCCTGATTCGTGAGGGCCGCGTAACGGTAAATGGCGCCATCCTTGAATTTGGCAATCAAATTGATGATGGCGACCTTGTGTGTGTGGACGGTTCCAGAATTGGAGAAATCGCTCCCACACAATACATTGCGCTAAACAAGCCGCATGGTTTGATCAGCGACCATGGCATACCGCGTGCCAAAAGTGCATTGGATTTGCCCGGTTTGCCTCGCGGACTGCATGCCGTCGGAAGGCTGGACAAGGATGCAACCGGTCTTCTGCTGCTAACGAACGACGGTGATCTAAGTTTTCGCCTTGCCCACCCGTCGTTCGAGCATGAAAAGGAATATCGTGTCCTTGTTGAGGGAGTACCATCGCATCAGACGTTGGAAGCGTGGCGTCAGGGTATTCTGCTGGATGGCACCTTGACCTCCAAGGCTCGCGTCACAAGTTTACCGGCGGCGCCGCAGTTGCCCGACGAGCACCTCGCCCTGCCCGTGCGTGCAGCTGTACACCGGGAACCATCTGGTGCAGCAACGTGGCTTCAAGTAATATTGCGGGAAGGACGCAAGCGTCAAATAAAAAAAGTGGCAAAGCTGCTGGGTCACCCGGTACGTTCCCTGGTTCGTGTTCGAATTGGAACGCTGGAATTGGGTGGTTTACGCCCGGGTGCGTGGCGTCATCTTGACCCGTCAGAAATAGCGCAGCTTCGCAATGATGAGGTAAAAGAGGCGATATGAAAATTGCACTCGATGGTCCTGCGGCGAGTGGCAAGAGTACGCTGGCGGCTGCGCTTGCCCGGCGCCTCGGCTATTTGTTTTTTGATACGGGCGTGATGTATCGCGCAGTCACACTTGCATGCTTCAAACATGGTGTGCCCCTTGATGAGGAATCGGCGGTTACAGCCCTTGCCCGACGCTCTCACATCGAAGTCATCCCGGCTACGTCTGACGACGGTCGTATGGAGACTGTGCTGCTCGACCGCGATGACGTGACCTGGGAAATAAGGCGCCCGGACGTCGATGCAAGCGTGTCAATTCCCAGTAAATATGCCGGCGTCCGAGCCGAAATGGTTAGCCAGCAACGGCGCATAGCCGCGCAGGGCAACATCATCATGGCTGGCCGGGACATCGGCACGGTCGTTCTGCCAACCGCCGATGTAAAGATATTTCTTACCGCGACGGTTGAAGAACGCGCCCATCGCCGGCATACGGAATTGGTGTCACGAGGTCAACATTCAATCTTTGGCGATGTGCTTGCCAGCATGCGTGAACGTGATCGCCTTGATACGACGCGGGCTGAAAGTCCGCTAAAACCCGCTGTCGACGCCATCCAAATTGATTCAACCGGCTTAACCCGCGACCAAACGCTCGCGCAGATGCTGGCATGCGTGGCACGCGTCGCCCCTGTAACTGGAGCCTGATTTAGTCTCGCTCGACCCGACCACGGAAAATAACTCGCAGGGGAGCGCCAACAAATCCAAATTCATCACGCAACCTATTTTCAATAAACCGGCGGTATGTAAAGTGGGCCAGCTTGCTGTCATTGCAATGGATGACAAACGTAGGCGGGTTGATACCCACTTGAGTACCAAAGAATATCTTCAAACGACGACCATTTTGGACCGGCGGCGCATGTTTATCGTTTGCGTCGCGCAGGATGCGGTTAATATCACTCGTGGATATCCGCATTTCTCTGGCCTCGTTCACACGCAAAGCCGTTGGAATGACTTGATCAACCCGAAACCCGGTTTGCGCCGACGCAAAAAGCACGGGCACATAGCTCATAAAGTTGAAACGGTCACGTGTCTGAAGCACCGTTTCCTGCATCTTTTCAGTCAACGATCCAAACCCGGGTATGTCCTTGGCCACCCGGTCCACCTTCTCTTCGCTTTCAACCAGATCCCATTTGTTAACGACGACCACAACGCCTTTGTGGGCTTCGAGAATAAATCCGGCAATATGCTCGTCCTGCGAGGTAACGCCATCAGCCGCATCGATAAGTAGAAATACAACATCTGCCCGGTCGATGGCTTTGAAGGCGCGCAACACGCTGAATTTTTCGACACCTGGCTCGATCGTTCCACGCTTGCGAATCCCCGCTGTATCGATCAGTGTAATTTTGGTTGAGACCACACGCTCAGTCGGCGAGAGTTGAATCTGATCGTTTTTATCGCCGATTACGATCCGACCTGCGGGATCGACAATCGGTGCCATTTCATCCGGCAACACTTCGGAAAACTCGATTACAGTATCAATCGAGTCGCGCGTGGTTCCGGCGACCGCGCTTACGATAACGCGTGGTTCGCCGATCAACTTGTTAAAAAGACTACTTTTGCCAACGTTTGGCCGACCAACTATGGCAACTTTAACTGTGTCATCAAGCTCATCCTCCGCCTGCTTGACCGGCAGCAAATTTACGATTTCATCCAGCAGGTCTCCAAGTCCGTCACCTTGCATGCCACTAACGGCATAGACATCGCCAAACCCCAGCTTATAAAACTCCACTGCGTTCTCGCGCGGGCTTCGCGCCTCCGCCTTACTCGCGGCGACGATGATTGGCGGCACGTGCTTTCCGGCCTTCTGGCGCTGTCCGACCAGCTTGCGAATAATACCGGCAACCGCCTCGTCCGTGGCCGTTAAACCAGTTTGTGCGTCAACCGTAAAGACTACGACATCCGCGTCCTCGATGGCTGCCTCGGCTTGTTGGCGAATCTCGAGCACAAAATCTTTGCTGCCTTCCGCAAGCGGCTTAATATCCTTGTCACGAAGGGATTCAAGTGGCTCAATTCCGCCGGTGTCTACCAGAGTAAACGTCGCTCCATTCCAATCCGTTTGCTCATAGACCCTGTCACGTGTTGTGCCCGGCTGGTTGTCTACCACGGAAATCTTCTCGCCCACAATTCGATTGAATAGCGTGCTTTTGCCAACGTTCGGTCGGCCTACCAATGCTACAAAGGGCGTTGCCATAAGGGAAAAGATTGTACGTGACCGACGTGACAGTTACCTGAGGACTATGCCATATATATGGATTCCAATTGGCCAATGTTCTTGCTCCAGGCAAATTCAGTCCAAATGCGCTCCAGCCCAGCCAGTCCCATGTGACGCCTTACTCCTGGTTGATCGACCATGGACAGCATATTCTCGGCGAATGCGCCGTTGTCGTCTAATGGTGCCAAGAGCCCGGTGAGGCCATTTGCAACATATTGCCCCATCATGCCGACGTCAGTCGCTAGGACTGGCAGACCGGCATTCATGTAGTCCATAACCTTCCCGCTGCACTTGGCCCTGTTGATATTTGTGTCGCGATAGGGGAAAATACCGACATCCGCAGCGCATAGCATCTCGACCAGCAATCGATGCTCCATAAAGCTGGACCATTCAACGTATTCGGACAAACCAAGCGCGGCCACGCGACGCCGTAAATCGACTACTCCGTCACCGGTCACGATCATGACCAATTTGGCGCTGGTCTGCGCGCCTTTGATGACAGCGGCAAATCCTTCAAGCGCAATATCGAGGTCATGATTCCGCGAAACTGTGCCTGCGTAAACAAAAACAGTGTGGGGCGTCCAATTCAAACGTGCCCGCGTTGCGGTCCGCAATTCCCTGCCAGCCATGCCTTCGGCTCGCCAAGAGGCCAACGGGCCATTTGGGATCAACGCGCATGGCACCCGTCCACTCGTCATCAGCCGCGTGCGATCAACCAACGCATAGCTGGCGCACGTAATATGATCTGCCTTGGACAGCACATGACCCTCCTGCCAGCTCATAAACAGCTTCTGAAACCAAGGATAAGGGTTGACGTCCGCCCACCCACCCCGGCCTTCCCAATCATCTGTGTCCACCACGAGCATATATTTGCTTGATTTGTGTGAAGTTAGCACATCGAGCGCCAACGCACCCGGTCCAACGGGCTTAAATATGTGTAACACATCTGGATTTAGCTGACGGACGCGACCAGCCAGTCGCAGCGCCAGAGACACTTGGAGGAGAAAATCCGGCATTGCACCACGTCGCATGTTCTCAATCAAAACACCATCCTGCCGCCACGTGCGCCCGGAGTCCTTTGGGTTATCGTATGGTGGCACCAAAATCGTAACGTCGTGACCTATCGCGACAAGTTCGGCAGCAATTGGAAGCATGCGGGCACTAATAGTTGCTTTGGGTGAGACGGCAAACGGCGCTACAAATGTGATTCTCACCGGGCTTTGTTGTAGGCGCACAGGTGCTTCACAGGGCAGATCCCGCATTCTGGTGTGCGCGCATGACAAATTTCGCGACCGAGTCGAATCAAGTTTAGATGAAACGGACCCGATGCATCAAGCGGGGACAGTTGCTCCATGAGATCGTGTGTCGCATCCGCGCTCAGCTTTGCGTCTCGCAACCCGATCCTGCCGGTCACGCGATGCACATGCGTGTCCACCGGGAATGCAGGCATGCCATATGTAAATAACAGAACGATCGCTGCTGTTTTTGGGCCCACGCCATCGATGCCCAGCAGCCATCCTTTGGCCTCCGGCATGGATAGTGAAGACAAAAAGTCGATGTTCAGGGCGCCGCGTTCCTTCGTAATCTTGCGCAGTGCATTTTGTATCCGAGGACCCTTTTGATTTGCCAGTCCTGCGGGTCGAATGGCATCGACAACCGTACTTTGTTCGGCGTCACGCACTAGATCCCACGTGTTGAAGCGAGCTCGAAGCCTTGCATACGCCAGATCCCGGTTTCGATCGTTCGTATTCTGAGACAGAATAGTGGATACCAGTTCACTAACGCCATCAAGTCTGGTCCAGTGCGGTGTGCCAAAGGCCTCACGTAACGCAACATAAACTGCGCTCGCGTGGCGCTGCAATTCTTCCATTTTGGTGACCCAAATTGTATGCGAGGCTAATGAATAAGAGCTGAAGCGGCCAGACGCATTATTCAAGGCGCTATAATGGTGCAAGTTGCAGGTAAATATGCCTACAACCATTGAAAAATTATTTTATATAGGCTCGTTGTGTCGCTTGGACGCAGCACGAATACTTTGACTTTGAAAGGCAAGTTTGGGCGATGTCGTAACATCCAGCTCAAGTGCGGGCAAACAAACCTCTGAAGTTCGATTTTGCATCACAGGCGGCGGAGCAGCCACAGGTTACGCGTACGAATGGCTGAAAAAAAACAGAATAGAACAACTGCGAAGCTGGCAAAGAAAATCCCCGCTTCCACACCGAAGATAGCTCCAAAGGTCACACAAACCAAGATCCGTCGAGCACCGGCACCACCAAAGGTAGCGGCGGCATTGTCTGTTGCACCGGTAACGAACACACCCCAACCCGCTGGACTTGGCGTCGGCACGTGGTACCGCATGGACTTGCACATGCATACGCCTGCTTCTCACGATTATGAGACGCCGGAACTGGGTTATCTCGGCATATTGCAGATGGCTGAACGACGCGGATTGAGCATCATCGCGTTTACCGATCACAATACGGTTAATGGGTTCCGCAAGATGCAACGGGAAATTGATGACCTCACCCTTCTTGAACGACTAGAGCGCATCAAACCCGACGAACTAGGCAGGCTCAACGAATTTAGGCGGCTACTGAAGAAAATTACCGTGATGCCGGGTTTTGAATTCACGGCAACTTTTGGTTTTCATATTCTCGGAATATTCCCGCCTGAAAAGGCTCTACGGGACGTTGAATCGGTTCTCGTTAAATTGAACGTCCCTGGCAACGTTTTGGATCACGGACTCACGGAGGCCGGCGCGACGGCAGATGTATTAACTGCTTACAAGGCGATTGCCGAGGCGGGCGGAATGGCAATTGCAGCGCATGCGAACAGCACACATGGCGTTAGCATGCGCGAAATGGATTTTGGCGGGCAAACCCGAATTGCCTTTACCCAGGATCCGAACTTGATTGCGATCGAATGGACCGACCTCGAGCGCGGACGGAGATCATCCTCATGGCTGGTGACGGGTGTTCGCCAGGAATACCCCCGTAAAATGCATGCCATACAAGGCAGCGATTCCCATCGCGACTCCGCACTCAAAAGTAACCCGAAGAGATTGGGGATCGGCGAACGAACAACAGAGGTTCAACTTGCGGCACCAACTTTTGCGGAACTCAGGGCTCTTTTTGTGTCACCAGACTTCCATCGGGTAAGGCCCGTATTTGATATTCTGGACGTTATGCCGGAGATCGCTCAACCTCGTCGTGAGGCAGGTGAATCTGCCACCCAGGCATTTCATGCGGTGCTTGCGAAGAAACCCGAGGGACAGTTTGCACCAATTCTTCGGGATGCCACGGCGTTTGCAAATGCATCGGGCGGAACAATCTGGTTCGGATGCGACGCAAATTCGAAGAAAAAGACTGTTGGTGTCAAAAAAGCCCATCAGGTCGCTGCGGCAATAAGTGATGCCATAGCGTCCGCTATCACGCCTCTTCTTCACGCCGAGCTGACGGTTGTTCCCGAAAACGGGGTGGATCTGATCCGAATAGTTATCCCCAACAGCAACAAGGCGCCACATACTTTGCAGGGCACTGAATTTCTGATACGGGACGGGATACAGACACGCATCGCTACACGAGATGAGATCGTCGCACTCGCCCGCAAGACGACCCCGGTTGAAGTGCGGCAACTCTCTGCGGTGACAGTGGCACGGGTCTCAGAGCCGCGCGAAACGCGACCATCCTCCCGCGACCAAAGGGACGGTCGCAACTATGGACCTAGGCGTGAAAGCCAGGCAGCTGGCACACGAACGGACAGTAATCGATCTCAACCTGCTCCAACCAGAGCACGCACGTTGTCCATTGGGTCCGCCAAGTCGAACCCGGATGTGATCAATAGTCAGGTGCAGGCGATGCAGCCCATTCCACAGGACAGCCGGTCGCAGGAAGCGCCACTAGTGCAACGAGCTGAAACTTCCAAGGCCGACACCAATGATCGGCCGAGCTCGGCTCAAGTTCGCAGACCGTTACCCCCCCACCGAGGTGAGCAAAGTGGCTCTGCCCCGGCGACAGCACAATTGCCTGATCAACTGACTCGGGAGTCAATCGGCTCCCAAGGCAGCGATTTACCTCAAGTCACGCGGATGAATATGCCTCGTGTCTCTGAACCAGCACCCAAACCCGCAGAAACCCTAATCTTCGATCCAGGACCGCATGACGCCCTGCCAAAAAGCGGCGTGGAAGTGGTAGGTATGGAAGAACGCGGAGGAACCGTGTACTTCGCCTTGAGAGATACAAGAAACGGTGGCATTACGCGAAACGTAACCTTCAAAAGCGCCCGCGATCTATGGCACTATGCCATCACCATGCACAATAGAAAATCGTACGCTGTGGACAAAATAAACTGGAAGAACGGGCAGCGCGCAATCCTAAGCAGTTCCATACGAGCGGGCAAACAACGCTTCGACGTGGCTTTTCAATCCCCAACCGGGCCTCGAATCGTCTACGGCGTTACGACCGACGGGATTGATCAAGACTGGAAGGCACTAATGGATGAGATTGCGCCTGGTGCTGCCGGCTAAGCAGTCACGCTATCCCAAAGTGCTACAACGGGGCAAGTGCAATTAGCTTGCCCTGTTGCAGCGCGGCTCCATCAGCTACGTTACCCGAGGGTTCGGTTGTGGATTTGACGGCTTGGGCCTCAGCCACCCAGGTAAGAGATCTTGAGCTCTTTGAAGCTGGGGGCGAAACATGTCCAAAATGGTTTGTTCAAGCGCATCGACATCAACGTTTCGAGTTAGTTTGCCTTCACTCGCCACTGAAATTGTGCCGGTTTCTTCACTGACGATGATCGATATGGCGTCGGTACTTTCGGAAACACCGATCCCCGCACGATGTCTCAGCCCCAGGTTATAGTCCATCGCGATGTTCGACAAAGGTAACACGCAGCCTGCAGCCAGCAGCCGACTATTATGAACGATGACGCCTCCATCGTGCAGCGAGGTTTTCGGATAGAAGATGGTGAGCAATAGCGGAACGCTCAACACCGCTTCAATTTTCGTGCCTGTTTCGATCAAGTGTTGCAACCCCGTCTCGCGTTCCATCACGATGAGCGCGCCGTGTCCCATTGCGGCCAGCCGCTGCGCTGCATCACATATTGTTCGAACTTCCGTCTCGATGTGGCTGCGGCGTGTAACGGTTATTACTTCGCCAAATCGCCCGAGTCGTTCCAAAACTCTACGCAACTCAGGTTGAAAAATAATTGGGATGGAAACGAGCAGCGCAGGAACAATCGTCCGTGCAATGGAACCAAATGTAGGCAACTGCGATAAACCGCTCATGAGCGCGCTCAACGTAACAATAAGCAACACCCCTCTCAGGAGTGGAATCGCCTGCGTGGCTCGGACCAGCTGCAATACGGCAAATATGACGAGCGCCACAAGTGCGATATCCAACGCGGCCAGCCAATTGAGCCGCTCAAGCACCCAAACTAAGTCGGTCATTTCAGTGTTCTAATCAGCAAGGCTTTTTGGGCGTGCAGCCGGTTTTCAGCCTGATCCCACAACCCGGATTGCGACCCGTCGGCGATCTCGTCCGTAATTTCGTGCCCACGATGTGCCGGTAGGCAATGCATGACAAGCGCATCCGGTTTCGCCAACGCGACCAGCGCGGCATTCACTTGATATGGTGGAAAGACCTTTTCCCGCTGCTCCGTTTCGGTCTCTTGTCCCATGCTCACCCAAGCATCGGTATAAATCACATCCGCATCCTCAACCGATGCTCTCGGGTCCTCCATTTGGGTCACAGAACCGCCACTGGCATGGGCGTAGGCGACCGCCAGTGCCAAAAAATCGGGCGCCAGCTGATAATCCTTTGGTGACGCAATTGTCACATGTGCGCCCAGCATGGCGGCACCCAACATGATCGAGTTACTAACGTTGTTTGCATCGCCAACATAGGTTATGTTTACTCCGGCGATTCCGCCCACCCGCTCCAGAATCGTCAGCAAATCTGCAAGCGCCTGACAGGGATGTTCGCGATCAGACAAGCCATTTATCACCGGCACGCGCGAATACTTCGCCAGGGTGACCACATCAGAATGAGCGTGAACACGCGCCATTATTCCATCCACAAAGCGACTTAATACACGGGCGACGTCAGGCACGCTCTCGCGGGTGCCCATCTGGTGTTCGCCTGGTGCGAGATACAGCGCGTCTCCACCGAGCTGCTTCATCGCAAGCTCGAAGCTTACCCGCGTTCGCAGTGAAGGCTTGGTGAACAGCATGCCAAGCGTTTTGCCTCTGAGAATTTGTGCTGTCCCCCCGGACATTTTTTCGCGCTTGAGTTGCAGCGACGTTGCGAGCAGTTCACTTAGTTCACTGGCGGTCAGGTCGGAAATAGCGAGGTAGTGCCGACTCACAGGGTCGTTTTCTTGGCTCATGATGGGTGGGATGAGCACTCTATTCTAATTGGAGATTGCACTCCTATTTCTGTACCAAATACGAAATGCGCAAGCCAGTCTCTTCAAATTGTTCCTGCCGTTCAATCTTCAAATTTGGAAACTTATCGACATCGGTGGCGAGTTTCTGCTTCCACAAATTTTTGGCTTGCATGTCGTTCGTTCTAAATAGCGGCGAAGTCGGTGCAACCTGAATGAGGCTCACCCTCGCTGTTGGGTTTTGCCGCAGCCAACTGCTTACCCGGGCCACGGCATCCCCGTCTCCGGGAGGTGCGTCATATTGGATTTCCTTTGCCTTGGCAAATTGTGGCATCGGTCGCAATCTCCATTCAAAAAGCGGGGGACCCAACTCACCAAATGTTCCTATGATAAGCAAAGGATTATCAGGTTCCTGCCAGGCCACGATGTGATCGGAAACGAGGCGCAAATCTGTGGCCGTGGCCCCCGCCCATACTGGCTCGAGCCGTGCGCCGTTGGCTGCCATCGTTGCTGTCGATACCGCCAAAAAACCTGCGGAAACAACCAGCTTGGCTCGTTCTGACATATCTTGCTGGTGGATCACGTGCGCCGCAAGCCATTGCACAACGTCAACCGCACCTATGCCAAATAACAGCCAAAGAGATGGAAACAACGGGGTTATGTAGCGTTCTGCCTTCAACTGGTGCAGCGATGCAAGAATGAACCCGGCTACGAAATAAACCGCCAGTAGTGCTGTACCCGGATGCTTGGTCTTAACGACTGCCCAAACGGCCCCGACAATACATATGATGGCGGCAACAGGTCCGGCCATTAACCAGCTTGTAGTGGCGCGGACATAAAACAGCAGATTTTGCTCCGACAAAAGCGCATAGCCGCTGTCCTCATTACTAACGAAAAATGAAAAGTCCCGCCACTTGGTTGCCGATGAAACGATATCGGTTCCTGACAAAAACCATGCTGGTACGCCTATCAAAACGGGTAAGTACAAACAGGTCATGCTAAGAATATCCGTTTTCAAACTGCCGGGTGCATGTCGATATTTCGCAATTGCGCGAAGTCGCATGACACTGTCAACCAAGCCGATGGAAACCAACGCAAACGCTGCATAGTTGTATTTGGTAACGAACAAAAATAGTAGGGAGAATCCCGTTGCAAAATGCCAGACCGCACTTTTTGTGTTGTAGGCGCGCGCCCAAAAAAAGAACGTTACCATGCAGACCATCGCCACTGGAGTCTCCTGCATCGCCCAGCTGCTGGTAAACAACCAGCCTGGTGCGCAAAAGCTTGCGAGTGCACCAATTAGCACAGCCATCGAACCACTATGGGGAGAAACTTCGTTGACAACCAACCAGGAAAGCGCAACAGTAGCAACCAGCATTGCGAACGAGAACATCCGAGCGCCCGAGTCAGACGTACCGAAAACTGCCAGAAATGGCGCCTGTAGCAAACTGAAACCGGGTGGCCACAAGGTCTGGATATTGAAATCACCCCAGAATGCGTGAAGATCCAAATTCCGAACGTCCCGGAGAATATAGTAGCCAGGGAGACTGTGGGCGGCTTCGTCAAAATTCAACGGTGGTGCTTGAATAATGAGCCGTTCGAAAACAAAAATACCTGTTGCAACCGAAACAATGACCAATGTTCCCGCAACAAACCAGTCATACCTGCGCGACATGGCGCGAGTATAGGTGACTTCCCATACGCGACCGCTATACTCGCGCAACTTTGCAGAACACGTCGGTAGATCGCAACAGTGGGCGTTTCGTCGCCCTGCAATCGCATGATTACCGGGCACTTTGGCTGGGCCAGCTAGTAAGCATTATTGGCACGCAAATGCAAAATACCGCACTCGACTGGCATATATTTAAGCTTCTCCAGGGTCAGCAAATATCAATCACTATTCTTGGCACAAGTCACGAATTCAGCGCAGCCGCTTTGGGGCTGGGTGCAATTGGCCTAACCCGCCTTGTACCGATCTTTTGCCTCTCGCTCATTGGCGGCATGGCTGCAGACACGCAGAACAGGAGAAAAATACTATTTTGGACCCAATTGATCGCCGCCGTTGTTGCCGCGCTGATGGCGCTGATCTCTCTTGTGGGTGCGATAAATATCGCTATAATTTATGCGCTAAATGCAGCACTATCCGCGACTGCAGCGTTCGGTAACCCATCTCGACAGGCGTTAATCCCAAGTCTGGTCCCGCGTCCGCATCTTACAAACGCGCTGGGGCTGAACAGCATGGCCATGAACCTGGGTCAGGTGCTCGGCCCAGCTTTGGGGGGCCTGTTGTTGCACTGGTTTGACCCGGGCGTCGTCTATGCTTGCAATGCCATTTCATTTGCGGCCGTTCTTGTTGCAGTTATTATCATGCGGCACCCTGGTAATGCGCCGGTGGATGCTGCGCCGGCAAGCTTCAAATCCATGTTTGAGGGTTTTCGGTTTGTTAGGCGTACGCCGATGATCTGGAGCACCATGTTGCTCGATGCGCTCGCAACGTTTTTCTCGTCCGCAAGCAGCATGCTGCCGCTTGTTGCAGGCGACATTCTCAACCTTAGCGCCGCCGGGTATGGGATTCTGCGTACCGGTCAAGCGGTTGGTTCAGTACTTGCTAGTTTGGTCGTCTCATTACGACCCACTATTCAGCGCCAGGGCCTGGTTTTGCTTGTTGCGGTTGTGATTTACGGTCTGGCCACGGCGTTATTCGGTCTCAGTACGCTGGCCGTTGCCAGCTATCTGCTCTATGCAGCCATTGGAGCCGCCGACACGGTGAGCACGGTCATCCGTGGAACTGTGCGCCAATTACTTACGCCAGACAACATGCGCGGCCGCATGGTTGGCGTCAATATGCTGTTCTTTATGGGTGGTCCGCAGTTGGGCGAGTTGGAGGCGGGTGCTGTTGCCGCCGCGTTTGGCGTGCCGTTCAGCATCATTAGTGGCGGCGTCCTCACGGTGGTCCTTGCCCTTTGGGTTGCCCACAAATATCCCGTGATGCGCAAGTTTGAGTTGGCTCAGGCGATACTACCCGCTTAATTCCACAATCAACGGCGCCTGCGATTTTTAATCCAATCCAACAAATTCTGGAGCGGCAATGTGTTGAGTACAACGTCGCTGGTCACCCACGCTCGGCGTGCCGTGATTACGCCATAGTGCATGTTATGCAACATCTCCGGCGAGTGTGCATCAGTACTAATCGTAAACATACATCCAAGCTCGTGCGCGCGCCTGGCAAGCACATCACTGAGATCGATCCGCGTGGCATTAATTTCAACTGCAACTGATCGCGACTTGGCCGCCAAAAACACCGCGTCCCAATCGTAGTCCGCACCTTCGCGTTCGCCAATAAGGCGGCCCGCCGGGTGGCCAAGAACATCTACATATGGATTATTCAGAGCTCGAGTCACCCGTGTGGTTATTTGATCCCGCGGCTGTGTCAGCGAGGTGTGAATACTGGCCTGAACCCAATCGCACCCCGCCAGTACGTCATCTGGCATATCCAGAGAGCCGTCAGATTTGACCTCACATTCCACACCCTGCAGTACTCTGAATGTAATTCCTTCGCCGCGCAGCCTATCATTAACGCCGTCAATGTCACGGCGCTGATCCGCAATCTTTTTGGGTGTCAGTCCGTTCACTACGCCCAGCCCCTGGGTATGATCGGTAACTGCAATATACGAATAACCCAGTCGGACACAGGTTCGTGCCATGGTCAAAATATCTGTTGCACCATCGCTCCAGGTAGTATGCATCTGCAAGTCACCTTTTAGCTGATTTTGACGAATCAACAATGGCGGCACGTGCGTTTCAAACTCACCGCGATTTTCGCGCAGCTCCGGTGGAACGTAATTCAATCCAAGCCGTTCATAGAGCGCTTCCTCGGTGTCAAAAGTCAGGTCTGGTCCGCCTTTGACGTTCTCGCCATCTACTGAGAGTGCATATTCGTTGAGGGAAAATCCGGCGCGTTGCGCAATTTCACGCAAACGGATGTTGTGCTGTTGCGATCCCGTGAAATATTGCATCGCAGTGCCCCACACTCCAGGTGCAACAGTGCGCAAATCAACCTGGAGACCCGTATTCAAACGAACGCTACTCTTCGTTTCACCCTGGCCCAGGACGGTCTCAACTGTATCCTGACCGACAAATGCCGCCATAACTGGTGCCGGGGCATTCGTAGCCACGACAAAATCCAAATCGCCAATTGTCTCTCGACCTCGTCGAAGTGAGCCCGCATAGGCAACCTTAAGTACCTGAGGCAATCCCGCCAGACGGGCACGAATCGTCTCAGCAACCGGCCAGACAGTCGTAATTGGTTTTCTGCCGGTGTCCAACCGCTTTAACGCCGAAATGCCCTCCACAATTTTTGATTCCAATTTCGCTCCAAATTTTGGCAGTGCCCGAAGCTTCCCTTCTTTTGCATATTTTTCCAGCACTTCAATTGAATCGACCCCTAGTTCGTCCCAAACGAGCTTGATCCGTTTTGGTCCAAATCCCGGCACTTTTAGCATGGCGGCAACACTGTCCGGAACCGCTGCGCACAATCGTGTGTAAAAGTCCAGGGTCCCGGTTCGCATTAACTCATCTATTTTTTTTGCAATTTCCTTGCCAATGCCCTTGATTGCTGTCAGACCTTCCAGCCCGCCCTCACGCCAAACATTACTAATGGGCTGCTGATACCCTGCAATCGTATCCGAGACTGCCTTATAAGCACGGATGGCAAATGGATTTTCGTCGCCCTTTATTTCACAGCGCACCGCAATGTCGGAAAAAATTTCGGCAAGCGCTTCATTAGTTGGCAATTGGGTGAGCATCCGCCTATTATTACCGACCAAAGATCCGTCGGCGACCGCGCAAGCCTTCCTTTTCCCACGCCTCAACGTTGGATTGCGCTGTATTGGAATTCCATGAATTGGCCACCTGCTCGTGCAGGTCTGGCGCAGTCCGATCACGACACAGGGACTCTCTACCCTCTGTGGGCTTCAACCCCAGATCATGCAAATCGCACAATCCGCTCTGGTTTAGAAACGTGCATGCGCCTGTTGGAATTGCCGGAGATTGCCCGCGCTCCCGCCCGCTGATGGCCGGAGTTAACACATATACGGTCGTGTCTTGTGCGATGTCGTACCACCAGTCCAGCATCAAGCGATCAGCCATGCCTGCGGCAATGATCTTCTCCGCATCGAATGGCGTGGGCCAGCACGGTCGACGACGACACATTGCTTGGCACTCCTCACATGCGCACATAGACTCGCTCATCAGGCCAATACTAACGCAACCTGCCTGCGGTACACTCCATAGTTCAATGAGTGAAACCAGCACCAATACCAGCACGACATCCGATTTCATTCGAACCGCCGTAATCGAGGACCTGTCAAAGGGCAGGTTCGCCCATGTAAAGACGCGCTTCCCACCGGAGCCAAATGGCTATCTGCATATTGGACACGCCAAGGCCATTTCAGTGGATTTCGGCATCGCGGCCGACTTTGGCGGCGGCTGCAACCTTCGCTTTGACGATACCAACCCTGTGAAGGAAGACCAGGAATATGTTGATGCAATCATGGACGACATTCGTTGGTTGGGCTACAACTGGGTTGAATTGCACTACGCCTCCGACTACTTTTCCGAGTTGTATGAAATGGCCGTTGCTCTCATAAAGAAGGGCTCGGCATACGTGTGTGACTTGACTGCAACTCAGTTGCGCGAGTATCGCGGCACCCTTACAGAAGCCGGCAGGAACAGCCCCTTCCGTGACCGCAGCGTGGCGGAAAACCTCGACCTGTTTGGGCGTATGAAAGCTGGAGAGTATCCTGATGGTGCCCGCACGCTCCGGGCGAAGATAGACATGTCGGCCGGAAACATCAACTTGCGTGATCCGGCCATGTATCGGATCCTTCATGCCACCCACCACCGCACCGGTGATGACTGGTGCATCTATCCAATGTATGACTTTGCCCACGGTCAGAGCGACTCCATTGAACGCGTGACGCACTCGTTGTGCTCGCTTGAATACGAGGATCATAGACCGCTTTATGACTGGTTTGTGCGCGAGCTTGGACTTTATGCGCCACGACAATTGGAATTTGCCCGCCTTAACCTCAGTTACACGGTCATGAGCAAGCGCAAACTACTCCAGTTGGTCAGAGACGGTCACGTTAACGGCTGGGATGACCCGCGTATGCCGACCCTGGCTGGCATGCGGCGCCGTGGCTACACGGCACCGGCGATCCGAAATTTTTGTGCGTCAACCGGCGTGGCAAAGGCCAACAGCGTGGTGGACCCGGGTATGCTCGAACACGCCGTTCGTGAGGACCTGAACAAGACCTCACTGCGCGTGATGGCGGTCATCAAGCCTCTCCGAATAGTAATCGACAACTATCCGCAAGGCGAAATGGAGGAACTGGACGCCATCAACAATCCGGAGGATGCCTCAGCGGGAACGCGAAAACTACCGTTTGGTCGGGAAATTTACATCGAACACGATGATTTTCGTGAAATACCACCACCAAAATATTATCGCCTTTCTCCGGGTAAAGAGGTGCGTCTTCGTTACGCATATTTCATAAAGTGCGTCCGCGTGGTAAAGGATGAATCGGGAAACGTAGTGGAATTAGGCTGCACGTATGATCCTGCGACTCGGGGAGGTGACGCCCCGGATGGACGCAAGGTAAAAGCCACGATCCATTGGGTGAGCGCACAGCACGGCATTCATGCCACCGCGCGCCTATACGACACGTTGTTTACAAGGGCCAACCCTGATAGCGGACCAGAGGGCGCCTCATTTCTGGATTTCCTCAATCCAAACTCATTGGAGGTGGTAGACAACCTTATCGTTGAACCAAGTGTGGCTGGCGCCACGGTCGGGTCACGCTTTCAGTTTGAGCGCACTGGCTATTTCTGTGTCGATCCCGAAACGACCCCCTCACGCATTGTTTTCAACAAAACGGTTGGGCTAAAAGACGCTTGGGCTCGCATCGAAGTTCGTCAATCAGCGTCCTAAATCCAACGCGTTAGCATCTGAATAGATTTGCGATTGGCAGGCTTGCCATCATTGGCGGGGACACCCAGAGTGACAAGGGCCTGCGGTTGCCAATCTGATGGCAGCCGCAACACCTGCGAAACAACATCCGGGCAAAACAGCGGTGCGCACATCCAGCACGCCCCAAGACCCTCACTGTATGCGGCCAGCAACAAATTCTGCACAGCCATTGCCACACTTTGAGTCGCCATTGTTTCCTCAACCCGTGCCCGGCGATCATCCAAATAATGATCCATGTCTGCTGTACTCATGCATGCGACAATTACCGCCGGAGCACCACTGATTCGCGCATGGCTTCTCGCCACGTCCGCTTCAATAACTGCGGAATCATCGCCATCGGTCATTCTGTCTGACCGCAACCTGTCGCCCATTGCCTGCGCCAATTCAAGTTTGGACGACTCTTTAGTGACGACCACGAATCTCCACGGTTGCCGGTTGTGTGCGCTGGGCGCCCAGGTGGCCGCGGCAACGAGCCTTTCAATCGCGGTGCGAGATATCAACGCGTTTGAATACCGTCGAACACTCCGCCTTTCAAAAAGTGGCTGCTGAGCATGCCACAACTTCCAGTCGTCGGGTGTATCAAGATCAAGCACAATTCCGGGAGCCCGCACGACGTGTGCGTCAATGCCAAGGGCGTTAGCCGCCCGAACGTGAGCCTCAAAACTTTGTGGCCCATATGCCACGTTTAGCAAATCCGGGGGCGAGAGCAGCAACGCATTGGTTCCCTGCTCGTGGCGATCTGGGCAAATCACGATTCCTGAGCCCGTGTGATCCATGCAATTTAGCAACTCTGCAACATCGGTCTGGTGCAAATTCGGCAAATCCGAGGGCAAAACCAACCCCGCCTTTCCACCAACCGATGTTATGTATCCAAGTGCTTGCATGATTGCGCGGTTAAGATTTGACTGTGATCGTTCCCGGAGCGCCACCGCACCCAACTCCGAGGCAATCTCCAGCACACGATCGTCCTGACTCACGACAACGACATTGGCCAGTTCAGAGCACGTGCGCAATACCTGCAGGGTATGGCGCATAAGAGACTCAGCCAGCTCCATTCGCGCCGTGGCCGAAAGTGTCTTGGCAAGACGGCTCTTAGCCTGGCCAAATGGCTTTACCGGTACTACGGCCCATGTGCCTGCATATGGCCGATCAAATCCACTGCTCACTTGATTTTCAATTTTCCTTGTAGTGTAACCATGACCGAGCTTCCTGCCTCCAGGCCCGTGGCGTTCAATGGAATGCATATCACCCCGTTGGCGTGCACCATGGTAAATATCGAATTGCTCTTTCCAAATAATGGTTCAGCCCAGAGTTCACCCGCGCGCATTCCCACCTGAACTTGCACATAATCCTCCCGACCATTCACCGAAGCAACGGCTCTTCCCAATTTTGCAACGACTTCTACTGGCTCCACGTGACCGGTTCCCAGCATATGACGGATTAAAGGCACCAGCAACCGTTCGGCAACGATCATTGCGCTCACTGGATTGCCCGGAAGTCCCAATATGGGTTTGCCTTCAAACACGGCAACAATTGTTGGCTTGCCAGGTTTGATGCTTAGCCCGTGCGCTAGCACGGCCTCGTCGCATAAGCTCTCAATGGCTTCCAGCGAAAAGTCGCGATTACTCACCGAACTGCCCGCCGATAGTACCACGGCGTCGCACGTTTGGTGGGCATGACGTAACCTTCGAATCAAGTCTTCACGATCATCTGCCGCGACCCCAAAAAGAATTGACTCGCCCCCGGTTTGACGAACCAATGCCCCAAGGGCGTGACTATTTACATCCCGGATCTGACCCGGGTTCGGAATAACATCAATCGCAATGATCTCATCCCCTGAAGAAATAATGCCAATGCGCGGTCTGTCTGCAACAAGTACCGTGGCGAATCCGAGCGCTGCAAGTCCACCAATATCCTGGGGCCGCAATTCCTGTCCGGCTCGAAATGGTATCGATCCTCGTGACACGTCCTCGCCAACCAAAAGTATGTTTTCTCCGGGTGCCACCGCACGGAATGCCTCCATTTCGAATTCGGCGCAAGGATCAGAATCAGATCGTTCAAGTCTGGCCGTATGTTCCACCATGATCACCGCATCTGCGGACTCAGGCAGCGAGCTACCGGTGTGCACGCGTGCAGCCTCGCCCACACCAAGTGCACCCGTGATGTTCCGACCCATGGCAGATTCCATCGTCACCCGAAAATAAGCGGGTAGCGCCGCGCTGGCGCCATACGTTTCATTGGCCCGTACTGCATAGCCATCCACGACACTTCGACGAAATTGCGGCAAATCCTGATTGCAAACTATGTCTGCAGCCAACACGCGACCACAGGCTTTATCCAATGGCACGTATTCATGGCGGCGGAAGTGCTCAATCGCATGAAGCAACAATTCGCGGGCCGTATTCACCGTCATCACGCCAAAAAGTTCAGATGTTGCAGCCATTTGGAATCAAAAACTCAACTTCAAACTCAAAAAACTAAATACTGCGTCAGGTTGTAATCCTCTGCTCACCAGAATAGATCCTGAACTGATGTCCGCGGCAGTAGCCGATTACGGTAATATTCCAAGCACGCGCAAGAGCTACGCTTAATGCCGTTGGTGATGTTCGACTAACAACGACCGGAACCGACATTTTCATCGCCTTGCCAATCATTTCACTACTTATCCTGCCACTTGCGACGAGTATCGTTTCGCGTGTTTCACATCGCCGTCGCAATGCGCTACCCCACAGCCGATCAATCGTGTTGTGACGGCCAACATCCTCCGCCAAATAAAGCAGCTCGGTTGGGCTGCACAAGGCGCTGGTGTGAATTCCGCGAACATCGTTATACGTGGATGCAGCGCGCATCATCTTATTCATGAGGTCACACACCTGGCCTGCTGATACTTGTAACTTACTCACAAGCGGCTTGAAGTTCGCGCTCATATCATCAAACGTTATTCCGCCGCCACAGCCCGATGTCTTGGTCGAAACGATCGGGATTGCCACGGAATGATCCAGCCAAACTTCGACACATGAGTTATCGCTAACGTGAATCGACCGCACATTTTGCAAGCTGTCGATAAATCCTTCGCTCTTTAGGAAACCAACCACCAGTTCATCGATATCACCCGGGCTGCACATAATGCGCGTTAGTTCCTGCCCATTTAGTGAAATGCAGGCCTGCACCTCATCCACAACACCGCCCATGACACTTCGCCGTGCATCGGGTGTGACTTCCAAATACGAAATACGCTGAGAAGTCATGCGTCACCAGCCGCTGCGACCGGTTCCAAGTCAACGTAGTTTCCGAACATTACAATTCCCCAGACAACCGTCAAGACCATACTAATACCAACACCCGCCAACACTGCTGTCGGCAGCGAAAACGATGTCGCCAGTGCCCCGAGCAAAAGCGTGGCGCATGAGCTTGCCAGCCAAAACAACACCTGGTCCATTGAAAGCACGCGACCACGCAAGTGATCCGGTGTTTCTCGCTGCAAATATAACCTGCTAAACGTCCACAAACTTGCCCCGCCTAAGTGGCCAAATCCCAACCCGATCGCCCCCACCAGTGGAATCAAACTCAGTCCAAATACCAAATATCCAAAAAATGTCAATGATAACGACGCCAACGCTATCAGGGCAAACTGTCGCACGCTCCGTGGCGCGATAAGAACGCCAACTACCAGCGGTCCGACAAAGGCGCCCAAACCCCGACCTGCATAAAGCCAACTTGTACCGAGATCCCCGGCGCCATAGATGACATAGGAATATGCCGAATACAAACCACTCGCGCCAAAAGTGAACGCCCAGACTGGCTTTAGCAACGAAAACATTCCCAGCCTCGGATTCGACCGCAAGAACCGTGCCCCGTCCGTCAGAACGTGCAAAGCACCGGCACCACTCAACTGCTCACGCTTTGTGGCATCTGCAAACGTGCCAACCACGCGCCATGTCCAGTAAGCCGCCCAAACAAACGAAAGTGAATTGATTATGAACGCCACGTTGCGACCAAGCCACTGCGCAACGACGCCGCCTACAAACGCCCCAACAAAAATAACGCTCGCGAACGAACTCTGTTGCAGCGCGTTTGCCGTTGTCAATTCACCCGGCTTGCATAAGTTTGGCAGGGCCGCACTACTTGCCGGCTGAAAGAAAGAATTGCCAACACTAAGTGTGATCGTGGCAACGTAGGCCAGCCAAACCATTTCGGGCGTTCGAACAAGCAAATAGGCAAGCGCAACGGCGGCCCGAATCAGGTGAGTTGCAATGATAACCAATCGTCTGTCGAACCTGTCCGCCACCCAACCACTAATAAACAATCCCGCAATCGCGCTCGGCAACATCTGAAACACAATCTGAAGGCTTGTGCCCAGGGCATTGTGAGTCAAATCTTGCAGCAGGCCCAGCACGGCGACCGTGTTAAACCAGTCTCCTAGATCTGAGATAACCTGACCAATCCAAAGGTTGCGAACGTCCGAATTCCCTCGCAGCAAGGCCAGGTAGCCGGGCAAACCCCGCGGTAAAAGCACCGACACTGGCAACGATGATGCGGTAGACATGAATACCTTAATTATCCGCGCACGCCACTCGTTGCTGGCAGCGCGCGCAATTTACGTTAAACAAAGTCGCAGTATTGACTTCACCGAGAAATAGGATATACTTAGAATTCAAATAGAAATCAATCAGGTAAGCAGCCACGTGGCGCTCGTAGTTAAAAACGTAAAAATCCCATGCGAAAAATCTCCCGTGTAGCACTTATTGCAGTAATCCTGTTCACGGCAACGATACTTGGAATCGTCGGGTTGGCCAGGTTCAATTCAGTTACCGCGTCCGAGCCACCCCGGGTAATCGTTGCCGCAAGGACTGCAGATTTGTATTCTGCGCCAAGCTTTGACTCGCGAATCGTGCGCTCCGTTGCCGCAGGAACCACACTTGATGTCGCCGGTCATACGTCTGACGGTGGATGGTGGCAAGTTGTGGGCGATGCCGGTAGCTTGTCCTATGTGCGCAGTTCGCTGGTGGAACCAAATTCGGCAGCAGTTGCCTTGCCTGTTGTTGGCGACCCGGCAACCCCAACAGCCACCCCAACTCAAACGTCCACCCCAACGCGGACGCCGACCAGCACTTTTACAGCCACACCCACGGCCACACCTGCACCCCTTAACTCGAAAAATGCAGCGTTAACCGTGATCAGCGGATCATGGATCACGTCGTTGACCGAAGGCCGCGGATGGCGCCAGCGATACGTTGCGGCTGGTGGCAGCTACCAAATTTCAGGCCGATCGGCAGACGGCGGCTGGTATCGCATTTCGCCTGACGGGCGCAAATTTGGCTGGATAGCGGCATCACGCGTCCGCACAAATATTGAGGCGTCCATTGCTCCGGTGCTGCTTGACTCCGGGCTGGCTGCACCCACCGTAATGCCCACGGCAACGCCAACCGTTGCACCTTCCAGCCCTACTCCTGCAGCCACAGCCACTCAAACCATGACGCCAGTAGCGCCGTCGGTCACGCCTCCGACGGCTCCGACTTCAACTCCCACCTCCTCGGTAATAACCATAATCGTTATAACTCCGGCGGCCTCGCCCCAAGCGACGCCAATACCCGCTCCTGCCATCGCTCCGCCGCCGTTGGACCCACGCAATGCCGCAATTACAGTAAAGGTGGGAACATGGATTACGAGCTTGTCTGCGCGTCGCGGATTCCGCGTCAAGTACGTTTGGCCCGGCTCAAACTACCTGGTAGTTGCCCGCACTGCAGACAGCAAATGGTATCGAATTTCGATCAATCCGCGTAGACTTGGCTGGATTTCAGCGACACGTGCTCATGCAGATCCCGAAGTCAGCGTAGCACCCATACAACCGTGAAGAAACGAAGTGGGCTGGTGGCGCCAACGTCTCCAGGGAGTGGCTCCTTGCGATATATCAAGCAGAAGTTTGCTTAAGCAGGCATTTATGGGCGTCGCGACGCCACACACAGCGCCGGCCTCGGCAATGGCTCCGTTCAAAAACCCAACCTCCGTACGCCCAGTTTTATTTTCAAGCTCATAATAGAGCGAAGGGCGCTTGTGGCCGCGACCACGTGAAGCCAGCCAACCCAGCAATGGGCGTACCAAGCCTTTTGGCGCCACTTGAACCAATAGTGCCAGCTGTCGAGCCGGGCCTCCCGGCAGGTCGACAGCCCTCCTTTCCATACTACTCATGACGGCGAGGCACTCTCGTAACATTCGGTACTCAATTTCAAAGCCCGATGGATCACGATATATCTCGGGCACGGTCATGTTGAAAATTGCACCAGATGCGTTTCCGACCAGGTTAAGTAGTAGCTTGCTCCACTTCATATCTTGAGCGTTCGCATACCATGTTCCTGCCATGGCACGCAAAACCCCGGCCTCGGCTTCCGTCAGTACACCCTTGGCGCCGTTTTGCCGTGCCAGACCGATGCCACGTTCGCGCTCTATCCGAATGTGAGCCGCGCCAATGACGCTAACTGGTGTCGTTACCGTCCCGGCCATAACTCGATCAACGCCAAAAGCCGCTACTGCCACTTCTTCCGACCCAATCCCATTTTGCAGACACAGAAATCTGGTGGATTCTGAAAACAGCCGGGGAAAAGTTGCTATTTGTGCAACAGCTGCTTCCAGCGCATATGCTTTGGTTGCAAAAATAACGCAATCAAATGGAGCGCGCTCCGATAAGGAATCAACGGACACATGGATATCCATCGGAAGTGAGCATCGGCCACTTCCCGGCCAGTCAACTGTAATTTTTCCATCAGCAGACTGTACAAATTGCTCCCGCCCCAAAATGCAAATGGACGAATTTATTGAATGGGTGACGATGCGAGACGCGATATACATGCCAATCGCACCGGCGCCAAGCACTAAAAATTTCACTTGGCGATTGTTTCACGTGCGCTGTCAGGCTTTGCGTAGTTTAGACACGAACTCACTTATAATCGTAATTTGGATAGCTCAAAAATGACAGACTCACTTAGCACCCTGCTGGTAGCGGCCAGCAATTCATTGGAAATAAAACACGGACGCGTGATCGTGCGCGATGAGGTGATGCTTAAAGCCAAGGGCATTGACGCATTAGTCCATCTGGCAGTGTTTGGTGACGATAGCCGCCGCGCAAATGCGCGGTGGTTGATTTGGGAAACCGCACAAACCTTGGGCATTTACCCGTCAAGCATCCATGAGCTCTATATTGCTCGCGGAGCAGGCGCACTCCCCCACACGTTTACCACGCCGGCGATGAATATCCGTATGCTTACATATGACCTGTGCCGCGCCGGCTTTGCAGCCGCAAACGCGGGCAAGGTGGGTGCCATGATATTTGAACTGGCACGCAGTGAAAGCAGCTACACCGATCAAAGACCAGCCGAATACGTAACCGTGGTTTTGGCGGCGGCCATTAAGGAAGGTTTTCGTGGTCCAGTGTTTGTCCAGGGTGACCATTACCAGGTTAACGCCAAGAAATACACCAGTGACAAAGACCGTGAAGGTGAGTTGTCCGCTCTAAAGGCGCTCATGAAGGAAGCTGTTGCCGCCGGTTATTACAACATTGACATAGACACCAGCACCCTGGTTGACTTGAGCAAGCCCACCCTCCTGGAGCAACAGCGCCTCAACTATGAACTGTGCGCCATGTTTTCTGATTACATTCGCGCCATGCAACCCGCTGCTGTGACCGTTTCGCTTGGCGGCGAGATAGGCGAGGTTGGCCACAAGAACAGTGACATCCATGAGCTGAAGGCATTTATGGACGGCTACCTGCCTTTGATCGCAAACAAACCGGGAATTAGCAAGATAAGCGTCGCCACGGGAACCAGTCATGGAGGAACCGTGCTTCCAGATGGAACAATTGCAGATGTCGCGATCGATTTCAACGTGCTGAAGGAAATATCCGCGGCATCGTACGCCTATGGCATGGGTGGAGCGGTCCAACACGGCGCCAGCACTGTTCCAGAAACGGCGTACGGCAAGTTTGTTCAAAGCGGTGCCATTGAGGTCCACCTGGCAACCGCGTTCCAGACAAATGTATTCGATGTGCTCCCCAAGGCGGTCAATGAAGAGGTAAATGCCTGGTTGTTTAAGAACGCGATTGACGAGCGCAAACCCTCGGATACGGACGAGCAATTTCTTTATAAAACGCGCAAGAAAGCGATCGGACCCTTCAAGAAAGCGATGTGGAACCTTCCTGAATCCGAGCGCTCAAACGTACGCGAGCAGCTGGGCGGGAGATTTGCGCTGTATTTCAACCGCCTTGGCGTGGAAAACACAACGGGCTACGTCGCCAACTCGGTGACCACCGTGCCCATTCACAAGGTCCCCGAGGACTTTGGTGCCCCACCCTTGCCTGCCGAGGACGTTGAAGGATTGGCGGATTAACTGCCAATCAACCGCAACTAAATGCCGCTACTAATTGACGGTCACAACTTAATCGGTAAACTGGGCGATATGTCGCTTAGCGACCCGAACGACGAGCGTAAATTGATCGCCCGCGTGCGTGCGTACGCGGATCGGACCGGAAAGCGCATTGCCATCATATTCGACCCGGCGCCATTCGAACAGCACGCCCGCTTGATACCATCAAAAAGTCAGCATGGTCCCAACCTGAGCGTGGTTTTTTCCGATGCCGGAGTAAAGGCCGACACAGTCATTCGTGAACGCGTTGCTGCCACAAAGGATCGACAAGGCTTGATTGTAGTTACAAGCGACCAGGCGGTCGCCATGTTTACCCGCCAATGCGGCGTGAAAGTCCAGAGTAGCGAAATGTTTGGCAAGGCCATGCGAGATGTGTTGCAAGAACACCATACGCCGCTCGAAAAGCCACGCATGAGCATGGCGGACGCAATGGCGTGGGCCGATGTGTTCAAAGAACCTCCCGTGACCACACCGCCGGCACCGCCAGTCGTGATCGAACAACCAAAACCGAAATTGCCACCCGCGGAAGAAAAACGCCTGCGTAGGATGGAACAGTTGCGCAAGCAGACCTCGCGCCAGACCAAACTGCGCTGACAAGCTGGCGGCCGCGCAGGTCAAAACCGACCTCTTGCAGATGTACACTGTTGAACCATGACAGAGTACATCGGCAACGGACGAGGAAGAATCGGTTTGGATGCGCTGGGAATTGTGCCGCGCAACGATGTCCATTGGAATCTCATAGTTCCCGCACTATATGAACAAGCCACGCTAAATGGCGAGGGAAAGATCGCAAGTGGCGGTCCTCTCGTTGTCAATACCGGTGTACATACGGGTCGTTCACCCAGGGACAAGTTCGTCGTCAAGGAACGCAGCAGTCAGGACGATGTTGACTGGGGCGCCGTAAATCAAGCGTTCACGGCCGAACAGTTTGACGCCCTCCATAATCTTGTCGCCGCGCATCTTGCCGACAAAAAGCTGTATGTTGAGGATGTGTTTGCCGGAGCCGACCAGCGCTATCAAATGCACGTGCGCGTAGTAAGCGAGTTTGCGTGGCACGCGCTATTTGTTCGAAACTTGTTTGTGCGTCCCTCTCAGAGCGATCTGCCTGACTTTGCACCGCAATTTACGATCCTGGCAGCGCCCACCTTTGAAGCTGATCCGGCGCGCGATGGAACACGCAGCAAGACCTTTGTCATTCTTGACTTTGCCAAGCGGATGATTTTGATCGGGGGAACCTGGTACGCCGGCGAAATGAAGAAAAGCATTTTCACCGTGCTAAATTACGTTCTCCCGCTTCAAGGTGTTCTTCCCATGCACTGTTCCGCCAACGTGGGCGACAACGGCGACGCCGCGCTATTTTTTGGCCTCAGCGGAACAGGTAAGACAACCCTAAGTGCCGACAGCACACGCGGCCTGATTGGTGATGATGAGCATGGCTGGAGCGACAACGGAATCTTTAACTTTGAAGGTGGGTGCTACGCAAAGGTTATCAAACTAAGCCAGAGCAGCGAGCCCGAGATATATGCGGCGAGCAATCGATTCGGAACTGTGCTCGAAAACGTATTGCTCAATGATGAAACACGACGCGTAAACTTTGATGACCAAAGCCTTACTGAAAACACCCGGGCGGCATACCCACTGACCTACATTCCCAATTCGGTTCCAACCGGCGTGGGCCCCCACCCCAGAAACATTGTGATGCTTACGGCGGATGCCTTCGGCGTCCTGCCGCCCATCAGCAAACTTACAAAGGAGCAGGCCGCGTATCACTTCCTAAGCGGCTACACTGCCAAAGTTGCCGGCACCGAAAAGGGCGTCACGGAACCCCAGGCAACGTTTTCGACCTGCTTTGGTGCACCGTTTTTGGTTCATAAGGCGCAGGTTTACGCAGATTTGCTTGTTAGAAAAATGGCCAAGCACAACGTAAATTGTTGGCTGGTTAATACTGGCTGGACCGGCGGGCCCTACGGAGTCGGTCGCCGGATGCGCATCGCCTACACACGTGATATGGTGCGCGCGGCTTTGGATGGCGCGCTAGATCATGTGACGTATCATCCTGACGGCGTTTTTGGGCTCAGCATGCCCGATTTTGTGCCCGGTGTTCCTGATGATGTCTTGCTCCCTCGCAATACGTGGAAAGATCCACTTGCATACGACAGCAAGGCTCAGGAACTGCTTTCCCGATTCGAAAGCAACTACGCGCACCTGCTTAAATACGGCGTTCCGGAAGTAGCGGGGGGAGGTTAGCCGCCCGTTACAAATCGCGTGAAACCGCTCAGTCAGTGTTGGGAAATACTTGACACCTAAAGCAATTATGCTTAAATATATCTGCGTATGAAAATCGTGTGCGTCGGTGGAGGCCCTGCGGGTCTGTACTTTGCAATTTTGATGAAGTTGCAGGATCCACGTCATGACATTACGGTAATCGAGCGAAACAAACCAGACGATACGTTTGGCTGGGGTGTTGTGTTTTCCGACGCCACGCTTGGCAATATGCTTGTTTCAGACCCAGTGTCCCACGCACAAATTACGGCAGGCTTTAACCATTGGGACGATATTGATATTCACTACAAGGGCCGGACTGTCACGTCACGCGGCCATGGTTTTTGCGGCATTGGGCGCCGCCATTTGCTCAATCTACTTCAGGATCGTTGCCGCTCGCTTGATGTAGCCCTCAGGTTTCAAACCGACGTAACCGATGAGCAAATATTGGCAAACGCCGATGTCGTGGTTGCGTGCGATGGCGCCAATAGTCGAATTCGCACCAGGTATGCCGACATATTCGAGCCAAATATAGATACGAGACTGTGCAAATTTGTCTGGCTTGGCACCCACCAACGCTTTAGTGCGTTCACGTTTGCATTTGAAGAGACCGAATTTGGCTGGTTCCAAGCGCATGCATATCAGTTTGACCAAGACACCAGCACCTTTATTGTCGAAACCACAGACTCAAATTGGTGCGCCGCTGGTTTGGATCAGTTGCCGGCCGATGAAGGTATTGCCTGGTGTGAACGCGTGTTTGCCAAATACTTAAACGGGAACCCGCTGCTGAATAACGCAAAGCACTTGGCCAATCCTTGGATAAATTTCCGCCGTATTTTCACCAACCGCTGGACCCACAAGAACATTGTGCTGATGGGCGATGCCGCTCACACCGCTCATTTCTCAATTGGATCAGGCACCAAATTGGCGTTAGAGGATGCAATTGAATTGGCCCGCCAGTTCTCCCAACATGGCCATCTGAATTCACAATTGGATTCAATTCACTCGTGTGTCAATCAGGCCTTTGCCGACTACGAACGAATTCGCAAGGTGGAGGTGGCTAAACTTCAAAATGCGGCCCGAAACAGTACGGAGTGGTTTGAACAGGTTGCCTTGCACGCTGCCTTGGATGCCCCTCAGTTTGCCTATAGCCTCCTAACGCGGAGCCAGCGTGTCTCTCATGAAAACTTGCGGATGCGTGATCATGAATATGTCGAGACAATCGAATCGCACATAGACCAATTAAGCGGGCACGGTACTGAGGCAATTCCGCCGATGCTCACGCCGTTCAAACTTCGGGGCGTCGAAGTGCCGAACCGCGTTGTGGTTTCACCCATGGCGCAGTACTCCTGCCGGGACGGCCTTCCAGATGACTACTATCTCGTTCATTTGGGCAGCCGCGCCATGGGCGGAGCCGGCCTCGTGTTTACCGAAATGACCTGCCCGAGCCCGGATGCCCGGATAACGCCGGGTTGCGCCGGCATTTATACCGATGACCACACCCAGGCTTGGCGCCGAATTGTCGATTTTATCCACAATCATTCGCATGCAAAAGTAGCTTTGCAGCTTGGTCATGCCGGGCCAAAGGGCAGCACCCAAGTTGGTTGGGAGCGCGAAAATGAACCGCTCGAAACCGGCAACTGGCCGTTGCTTGCTGCCAGCCCGCTCGCATATGGCCCAACCAACCAAATCCCGCAAGAAATGACTGTCGCAGACATGACGCGCGTATCTGCTGATTTTGTAAGGGCCACGCGAATGGCCGTCCATTGCGGTTTTGACTGGTTGGAGTTGCATTGCGCCCACGGATACTTGCTAAGCGCATTCCTAAGCCCCCTGACCAATTTCAGAACCGACGAGTATGGGGGATCGCTCGTTGGTCGTTGTCGCTTTCCGCTCGAAGTATTCGCTGCCATGCGCACGGTGTGGCCAGCTGATAAACCCATGTCAGTCCGCATCTCGGCGCATGACTGGGCGCCCGGCGGCAACACCGTGGACGACGCGGTCGAAATCGCCAGACTCTTTAAGACTGCAGGGTGTGATTTGATCGATGTGTCAAGCGGCCAAACGACACGCAAGGCAAAGCCAACCTATGGCCGGATGTATCAGACGCCATTTTCAGATCGCATACGCAACGAAATAGGTATGGCGACCATGGCGGTTGGAGCGATTTTTGAGCCCGATCATGTAAATAGCATCATTGCAGCGGGCCGCGCCGATCTCTGCGCCCTTGGTCGCCCGCATTTGGCTGACCCCTATTGGACACTTCACGCCGCCGCCCAGCTAAACTTTCGTGGCGCGGAAATTGCCTGGCCAAAACAATATCTGCCGGGTCGTGATCAACTCTACCGAAACAAATCTCAAATCTAGCAAAATCAAAAAACATGGATAAAACAAAAACAACAGGCACCGGATCAATCGACCTTACCGCAGTGGAGGATGCCGGGGGCATCTCGGTTATCCGTGGCGGTGGGAAGGAACGGGGATGGAACGGGATCCACTATCAGCAGGGTATGAGTGGCAAAAATGTGGGTTCAAAGGGACTCAGCGTGAATGTCGCCCAGGTGCCTCCTGGTGCCATTGCCTACGCGCACATACATGACGGGTTTGAAGTCATGCTGTTCATTGCCCAGGGAACTGTAAAACACACATTTGGTGAAGGGCTGACAAACGAAATCATAAACCATGCGGGTGATTTCATCTACATCAAGCCTGGCGTCCCACACGAGGTGTTCAACATTGGTGATGAACCCGTCGTGGCATTTGTAGCCCGATCCGCAGCCGATGAATGGGACAAAATTGTGAACTATCCGTCCAAATACCGGCCCGTCGATTCATAGTGGGTTCGCACGTGACCGAGCAAATTCTGCGCCGCTCCGGCGAAACTATGCCTGATCGAACACTTGACCGCGAATCAAACGTTACTGATGTTGACCATTTGTCGTTGCGGCTTTGGGTGCGGCTTTTCACCTGTCACAGCATGATCGAGCGCATTATTCGCGCCCGCCTCCGATCGGAGTTCAATATCTCGCTCCCACGGTTTGACTGTCTGGCCCAGTTGGCTCGGTTTCCAGAAGGGTTGATGATGAATGAACTATCTAAAAGATTGATGGTGACCGGCGGGAACGTTACCGGATTAACCGATCAGCTCGCTGCTGAAGGTCTGGTCAAGCGCACAGAATCACCAACTGACAGGCGGGCAATTCGGGTTGCACTAACACGCGTAGGGAAGAATTCCTTTGCACGGATGGCGCGCGCGCATGAAGCCTGGGTTGTTGAATTGCTGGGCAAGTTCGAAGCGCCCGACCAGCAACGACTTTACGTCGCGTTGGGCAACTTGAAACATTCCATTCATGCAAAATCGTCGCCCATAGTCAACGGTAACTCGCTGTCAACGTCCGCCTGAAGCAATTTAACAACATGGCCACACACTTTTTATGGGAGCAACGTGAAAATGTTGGGACGATCATCCTCAACAGGCCCGAACGCAAAAATCCGCTTACTTTTGATTCCTATGCCGAACTGCGAGATTTGTTTCGTAAGCTTGCCAATCAGAGCGACATCAAGGCAATGGTTATCACGGGCGCAGGTGGCAATTTCTGTAGCGGCGGGGATGTGCATGAAATTATCGGGCCTCTGACCCGGATGAGCACGCCAGATCTGCTTGCCTTTACCCGAATGACGGGGGATTTGGTCAAGGCAATGGTCAGCTGTCCCCAACCGATCATTGCTGCCGTCGACGGCGTCTGCGCTGGTGCAGGCGCTATGCTCGCGCTGGCTTCTGACCTGCGCCTGGGCACGCCAGCATGTAAAACCGCGTTTCTGTTTGCCCGCGTCGGCTTGGCGGGTTGCGATATGGGTGCTTGCAGCCTGCTACCTCGGGTGATCGGTCAAGGTCGCGCGGCCGAGCTGCTATATACCGGGCGCTCCATGACCTCAGCGGAGGGAGAACGATGGGGTTTCTTCAACAGTCTCCATGACAGTGAACAACTTTTAGACCGTGCATTTGAGCTTGCCCACGGTCTCGCAACCGGGCCCACCTTTGCCCATGCGATGACCAAACGCATGCTTATGCAGGAATGGAGCATGGGACCTTTACAGGCGATTGACGCTGAAGCTGACGCACAGGTGCTGTGCATGCAGACCAATGACTTTCGGCGGGCATATGAAGCGTTTGCTCTTAAGCAGCGACCTATTTTTCGTGGCGACTAAATGATTTCCCCGATCACGAATTTACCCTTCTTCGATCCTGACCACGGCTCGCTTGCGCACGCTCTTGACCTCTGGTGCGGGGCGAACCTAACGGCGGGACATGCCAGTGACGTTGACTCGGAGTGCCGTCACCTCGCCAAACTTTTGGGCTCCGCCGGCTGGCTTCGATACGCCGTGCCCGCATCACACGGGGGTATTCACACTTCAATCGAATCACGCAGCATCTGCCTGATTCGTGAAACACTCGCCTACCACCACGGCCTGGCGGACTTTGTGTTTGCAATGCAAGGATTGGGCAGCGGTGCTATTGCACTTTACGGTTCTGATCGGCAGAAGTCGGATTACCTTCCCCAGGTTGCATCCGGTGAATTCATTGCGGCATTTGCACTGTCCGAACCCGATGCCGGGTCGGACGTTGCCGCAATGACCACTCGGGCGGAACTACAGGACGATTCGGCTGTGCTCAATGGCTGCAAGACCTGGATAAGCAACGGCGGCATCGCGGACTTTTACACCGTTTTTGCGCGGACCACGAACGGAGCCGGCGCCCATGGAATATCAGCCTTTCTCGTGCCGGCCAACACACCCGGTCTGCATGTCACGGAGCGGCTCGAAGTAATAGCGCCCCACCCGCTTGCAACGCTGCAATTCATAGACTGTCGAGTCCCGATTTCCGCGATGCTGGGTGAGCCAGGACAAGGGTTCAAGGTCGCCATGAGCACGCTGGACATTTTTCGCGCCTCGGTTGCCGCCGCAGCAATTGGTTTTGCCCGCCGTGCCTTCGATGAATCGCTCCAACATGCCCGCGGTCGTCGCATGTTTGGCGCCACCCTGTTGGATTTACCAGTTACCCAATCCAAATTGGCGGACATGGCGGCAGCTATTGACTCCTCCGAGCTCTTAACGTATCGGGCGGCCTGGTTGCGCGATGTGCCGCACGCAAATACCACGCGAGAGGCGGCTATGGCAAAGATGCTGGCAACCGAAAATGCCCAATTGGTGATTGATTCAGCCGTGCAGCTGTTTGGTGCCAGGGGCGTCAGCAAAGGCAATATTAGCGAAACACTATACCGCGAGATTCGTGCACTACGCATCTACGAAGGCGCGACCGAGGTACAAAAACTAATCATTGGACGAAGCTTCAAGGGATCAACCACATGAATTCATCCGCACACACCGACACGTTCGCCCGGGACAATCTTCCACCAAAAGAGCTGTGGCCAGACCTGCTTTTGACGCAAGACCATGTGTTATATCCTGACAGGCTCAATTGCGCCGCGGAACTGCTTGACAATTGGATCGCGAAGGGTTGGTCCGAAAAACACGCGATCCATGACACCGAGCACGGTTGGACCACCTATGGGCAATTGCAAGGGTTTGCGAATCAAATTGCCCACATGTTTGTTCAGGATATGCACCTGGTCCCCGGAAACCGAATCTTGTTGCGCGGTGCAAACAACCTGCAAATGTGCGCCTGTTGGCTGGCCGCGCTAAAGGCCGGTCTGGTGGTGGTGGTCACAATGCCGCTTCTAAGGTCACGTGAACTGGTTGACGTAATTGTTAAAGCTCGCGTGCAGGCGGCAATATGCGACAGTGCGCTCAAGGATGAACTGCTAAATGCGCAGGCGCAGTGTCCATCGCTCTCTCGCATCGTGTATTTTCATGATGACTCACCCTCGGGTTTGCACCCGCTGTTTCGCAACAAACCCACGACATTTCAAAATGTTGATACCGCCGCGGATGATGTGGCATTGATAGCGTTTACCTCTGGCACTACCGGCAAGCCAAAGGGAACGATGCATTTCCATAGGGATGTCCTTGCAATATGCGATTGCTTTCCGAGATTCATCGTCAAAATGGGGGCCACCGATGTTTGCATTGGCACGCCTCCCCTTGCGTTTACCTTCGGACTAGGCGCCCTGCTGTTGTTTCCATTGCGGTTTGGGGCCAGCACCGTGCTGCTCGAGCGCGCAACGCCAGCATCTTTACTTCAAGGGATTGACGATTTCGGCGCGACGATTACGTGGACCGCGCCGACGTTCTACCGACAAATGGCGCCCCTGGCACGTGGCTACAAACTTGCCACGCTAAAAAAATCTGTGTCGGCAGGGGAGGCATTACCCGCTGGAACGCGCACGCTTTGGCGCGAAAAAACTGGATTGGAAATGATCGATGGGCTGGGCACAACCGAACTGCTCCACATCTTTATTTCAGCGTCTGAATCCGACGTCCGACCTGGCGCCACGGGCAGGGTTGTTCCGGGATATGAAGCGTGTATCCTTGATGAAGTCGGCATCCCGACTCCTAATAATACCGTTGGTCGACTGGCGGTCAAGGGACCGACCGGTTGCCGCTACCTGGCGGATGACCGCCAGCGGAGCTATGTCATCAATGGGTGGAACGTCACGGGAGACGCCTACCGGATGGACGAAGACGGCTACTTTTGGTATCAGGCCCGCACCGACGATATGATCATCAGCGCTGGATACAACATCGCCGGCCCTGAAGTTGAAGAAGCCTTGCTTTTGCATCCCGCAGTGGCCGAGTGCGCAGTGGTGGGAACCCCGGATGAGGATCGTGGCATGATCGTTAAAGCCTTCATTGTCTTGCGCGCCGGATACGTCGCCGATGCGGAAGCCGTAAAGTCATTGCAAGACTACGTAAAGCAAACTATAGCGCCATACAAATATCCGCGTGCGATTGAATTCATGGCTGCATTGCCACGAACCGAAACCGGCAAGCTCCAGCGATTCAAGCTCCGCCAATAGCCTGATGTTCAACATGCTTGCTTAATCTCGTTCAAAACGTTACCAGTTCAAACAACGCTAGCCATGACGAAAATATCAATATCTGACGTATCCCGAATGGACGTCGAAGACCAGCTGTCTGGTTTTCGAGATCGTTTCATACTGCCCAAAGGTCTTATCTATCTTGACGGCAACTCGCTCGGGCCCATGCCGGTCAGCACCAACGCTCGCTTGGCACAAGTAGCCAATGAGGAATGGGCTACCGGTCTGATTAGAAGCTGGAATTCGGCCGGATGGATGGACCTCCCGGAACGCATCGGCAACAAGATTGGCAGGCTTGTTGGAGCAGGCTCTGGACAGGTTATTTGCTGTGATTCGACCTCAATCAATGTCTTCAAAACCATTTCGGCCGCCCTTGCCCTAAATCCGCATCGAAAACTTATTCTTTCGACTGTTGATAATTTTCCAACGGATCTCTATATCATTCAGGGTCTGATCCAACAATTGGGCGCAGGCCATGAATTACGCCTGGTGCCCGCGGATGACTTGGCTTCCCACATCAATGAGCAAGTGGCGGTGGTCACACTCACGCATTGCAATTACCAGAGCGGCAGGATGTATGACATGGAGGGGCTCACTGCACTTGCCCACGCCAACGGGGTCTTGACCATGTGGGACTTGGCACATAGCGCCGGCGCAGTTCCCGTTGATCTTGATGGTTCCGGTGCTGACTTTGCCGTCGGCTGCGGCTATAAGTTTCTAAACGGCGGACCGGGAGCTCCCGCTTTCTTGTACGTTGCCGAGCGGCATCAGGCCGGGGTAGGTCAACCACTTTCGGGCTGGCTTGGACATGCACAACCCTTTGAATTTTCATCAACATATAAACCGGCACCGGGCATTCACAGATATATAACTGGCACCGCTCCAATCCTAAGCCTTGCGGCATTGGAGTGCGGTGTCGACCTCATGCTCGAGGCCGATATGACTCGTATTCGGGCAAAGTCGCTTGCCTTGAGTGATTTGCTGATCGCCCTGGTAGCGCAGCGCTGTGCCGGTCACAGTCTTCAATTGATTACGCCGGAGAATCGAGGCGACCGATCAAGCCAGGTAAGCTTTCGCCATCCTGACAGCTATGCCATCATGCAGGGCCTGATTGCCAGCGATGTCATTGGAGACTTTCGAGCGCCAGATATTTTGCGCCTGGGCCTCACGCCGCTATATACATCATTCATGGACGTTTGGAATGCAGTTGCGACTCTGGGCGGGATATTAGATGCCCGATCATGGGATCGACCAGAATGGAAAACTCGAAAAAAGGTGACATGACCAGCCTATTGCAACCCACAGGTTGGCCGCGCGCGCGAGGATACTCCCAGGGCGTTGCCGCCTCCGGGCTTCATGTGTTCATAAGCGGCCAGATTGGTTGGAACGAACAGTTTGAATTTGAAAGCGACGACTTTGTTGATCAGTCCGGGCTGGCCCTGCAAAATATCCTCTCCATTCTGACGCTTGCCGGCGGCGAGCCGGAGCATGTCACCCGTTTGGTTTGGTATGTCGTTTCAAAGACCGAATATCTCGGTTGCCAAAAACGGCTCGGCCCGGTCTACCGTGCCGTTATGGGCGACCACTACCCAACCATGACAGCAGTACAGGTTGTTGCGTTAATGGAAGATCGCGCGCGCGTCGAAATTGAAGCTACGGCGATCGTGCCGATTCCGCCGGTCACTTCGCGCTAAATATTACGTGGCCGCCACCTACAACCACAGTAATTGCACCTTCGTACCAACTTCGCACAACAATAATCGGGCAATACAATCCATGCCATGGGACGGGTCATCATGCACGTCGATATGGATGCATTCTTCTGTGCTGTCGAAGAATTGTTGAATCCGGCCCTGCACGGCATTGCATTTGCAGTAGGCGGTGCGGCAACCGGGCGGGGCGTTATCAGCAGCGCAAGCTACCCTGCTCGAAAGCTTGGCATTCACAGTGCAATGCCGACGTCACAAGCGCTCAAGATTGCACCCGGGTTGATCGTGGTCGGCCATCGTCACGATACGTATGGCGCCTATTCGCGCAGGGTCATGTCGATTTTGCGCGAATATACCAATACGCTCCAACAAATTAGTGTTGATGAGGCGTGGGTTGACGTTACTGGCTTCGAAACGGCGCCACGCGCGCTTGCGTTGGAAATCCAAAAGCGCATTTCGGTTGAAGTCAGGTTGCCGTGTTCAATTGGCATCGCCACCAGCAAACTGGTATCCAAAATGGCGAGTGGCAGGGCCAAACCAGCCGGTGTGCTGCAGATCCCCGCCGGCGGGGAAGCGGCGTTTCTCGCACCTATGGCGGTGGGCGAACTTTGGGGCGTCGGCGAGGCGACCGCGGCTCGTTTGAAGCAAATCGGAATCGCAACAATTGGAGACCTGCAGCGGGCCAGTCCATCGAACCTGTCCGGCACATTTGGTAACAATGCGGCCGGCGCTGTTGCCCGTGCCAACGGCATAGATGATTCACCCGTCCAGGAGGATGGACGTGCAAAGAGTATTTCGGAAGAGAATACGTTTGCCCGGGACCTGGCGGATGAAAATCAATTGAGGATTGAGCTTCTGTCACAATGTGATCATGTTGCCGCTCGCTTGCGCAAGGTCGGCTTGCATGCCGCCACAATCCATCTCAAGTTGCGCTGGACCGATTTCACAACGATCACGCGCCAGGCAAAGCTTGCCCAACCAAGCCAGTTAGGCGACGAATTATTTGACGCAGTCGAAAAACTATGGCGGCAAAATTGGCGTTCTGGACAGCGGGTGCGGTTGATTGGCGTAGGTGTGACGGGGCTCTCAGACGGCGAGCAGCTTGAATTACTCCATGCAGCTAGTCGCAGCTCAAAACGTGCGCTTGCCGGCGTATTGGACGAACTAAGAAGTCAATATGGTGACGCAATTGTGGACCGGGCCAGTCTGCGCCTAAAACCAAATCCCAGGACACGCTACAACACGCCAATCTCATGACCTAGAAGCGCTCCGGTCAAGACACCTACGTCCCAAAGACCCTCAGCCGAGCACAGTCAATCTACGTGCGTTGCCGATAGCCCCCGTGCATGCTGCTGCCAAAACCACAAAACCGGGCCGCTGCATATATATATCCCAATGGCCAACCAGACCACCACTGGCGAAAGCGACAACTCCAGGTTTGCGATACAAAGTGCAACGATGACAAGCCAAACCCACTTTGGAATCCGCATGAGTTGCGTAAGTTTGATATACGGCAGAGTGCTGACCATCAGGGTTGCAAGCACGCCAATCATCACCAATCCCACTGCTGCATCCAACTTCGGCACCGTTATCACCGTAGCCGCGATAATCGCCGCTACTGCCGTGGTGGGCATGCCGACGAACGAATCGGCATGATAAGGTGAAACATTAAACCGCGCCAAGCGCACGGCGCCGGCAACAATGTGGAAGCAGGTTGCCAATAAAATCATCCAAGCTTCGGTTCTTGGACCAATCCAAAAATACAACACCGCCGCACTTGCAAGTGAAAATGAGCTCATGTCTGCAAGCGAATCTAGCTCGGCGCCAAACGTGCTGGATGCGCCTAATAGCCGCGCCAAAGATCCATCAATAGAGTCAAACGCGATGCAACCAACCAGAAACAGCGCCGCCATTTGAATCCCGCCAGCAGCTGCGCTGAGCATGGCGCCGAACCCCATTAACATATTCCCTGCGG
>JANXLU010000092.1 GCA_025354985.1 Chloroflexota bacterium | reverse complement strand
AGAGTACGGGTAGAGCGGCGCGGCCGGTGCAATCAGGTAACCGGTCGCACCCGGCGCCAGCGGGCCAAGCACGGCCATCCGGTTTTGCAGCGCGCTCTTCACCGCGGCCAGCCGACCCTGCTCGTGTGGTTGCCCCAGGGTGGTATAAATGCGCGCCGTTGGCGCCAGAGTCCATCAGTACCACTTGTCCCGACAGCAGCAGGTGGCGCGTTCGGCAGGGGTACCGGCACCGAGTATTCCTGGGACTTGAGCTTGGCGTGGGCGTGGCTTACGAGCGGCGGCCGCGTTAACCCGAGTCACGCCCACGCGTCAAGACAGGCGGCTAATCGCTCGAGCCCGAGCTCTAGATTTGCGGCTGCGCCACCGCCTACACCAAGGCGCACATGCCGGGGAAAGCCATAGGCGCTGCCAGGCATGGCAAATGTACGGTGCGGCGCGGCCAAAAGGCGCGCCGCAAGTGCATCCCCATCCAGGTCACTACCAAGTTTGCAGAAACCAATCAACCCGGCCTGCGGTTTATGCCAGGAGAGCTCGGGGCGGGTGGCAATAAATGAATCAAGCAACGCGAGGTTGCGTGCGCCATCGGCCCGGGCGGTTGCCAGCGCTTGTGAATAGCGCGCCGGGCGTAACGCGATCTCCGCCACGGCTTCACCAAGCACGTTCATGATCTCGCTTGTGTTTTCACGAAGCACGATGGCCTCGCGAATCACATGCGCGTCGCGGCAGATCATCCAACCGGTGCGCAGCCCTTGCAAACCGAGCGCCTTGCTCACGCTACTGGTCGAAATGCCGCGCTCGTATAGGTCGCAGATGGGTGTCGGGCGCGACGCGGCCCATTCGAGCCCGGCATACACTTCATCACACAGCACATAGGCCCCGACGCGACCCGCAATAGTCGCAATATCACGCAGCTCTTGATCGAGAGTCACGCGCCCGGTCGGGTTGTTTGGGTTGCATATAAAAATCATGCGTGTGCGCGGCGTCACCAGTGATTCAAGATCGTTGAGATCCAACGACCATGCGCGCGATTCATGCCTATGCCAGGGCTTAAGCACGCAACCAATGGCTTGCGCCAGAACCACCGGTTGTTGCCACCCCGGCGTGTCAACAATAATCTCGTCGCCAGGCTGCACCAGTTGGCACATCGCCAGAAAATTCGCCTCGGCTGTTCCAGCCGTGACTAACACATCGTCCGGCGTGCACGCTCCAGCCGGCGAGTGGGTCCGAATGATATTCTCCCGTAGTGCGGTTATACCCTGAAATGATTGGCCGGACCAATCCAACGACATACTGTGGTCAAGGTCAGCCACAAAATCCGCAAGCCTGGGTGACGCGGCAGATGACCAGCCCAGTGCGGCCTCCGGTTGCGTGCGGGTGGCATCCATCAACACTTCGAAGAGCTTGTGAATCTTTGTATACATGAAGACATTGTCCTGCAGGTTGACGCAAATTTCAACTTTACAATGCTCTCTATATGACAATGTTGGCGCGTCTTTATGTGCTTGATTTGGGTTTGTTTCACATTCATGACAAGCGCACAATTGGTATTCCGGGCTATGTGCTGCGCACAACCGATGATCGCTGGTTATTGATCGACACCGGGTTTCGGGCTGATTATGCAAGCAATGCCGCCCTCGCAAGCCAGGCGGATGGATTAGACGTCTTTGGCGAGCTGCTTGGCTACGGGCCACACCACAGCTTGCCGGTGCAGCTATCTGCCATTGGGCTGACGATTGGCGACATCAGCACACTTTTCCTCAGCCACACGCACATCGACCATGTGGGCTGGTTGCCGCAATTTGCCGGCAAAAACATCGTGATGCACGCCTCCGAGCGCGCGCTTGCAGAACCCCTGTACTTTGCGAATCGTTCGCCATTTGGGTTTCCCGAGGCGAACTACACGCTTGTGACTGGCGATACAGAGTGGATGCATGGTCTGCGCATTCTGCACACGCCGGGGCATACCCCCGGCCACCTGTCGTTCGAAATCGACCTTCCAAAAACCGGAGGCGTGCTACTCGCCTGCGATGCCATCAACCGCGCCAGTGAATTTGCCGAGGGATTCGAAAATGCACAAACGCGCATGCAGGCCGAACGCGTGCGTGACCGGGCGCAGGCCGGGCGCAGCTGGCTGGTTTATGGACACGACCCCGCCCAATGGTCACAACTACACAAGGCGCCAGGCTACTACGATTAGTGCAGGATGTGCCGGGCGCAATACTGCGCGCTACCGCACATCGCGACCCTGATTCAAGATAATCACGTTCCCACTGCTGCACTCACCGGCAGGCGATGCAAGGAAACTCACCCAGGCAGCAATGTCAGACGGCTTCATCGCATCGCCCCGTGGCATGCCTGCGAGCGCCTTGGCGAGCGTGGCTTCGTCGACCACATCGAACAAATCGGTGCGCGTCATCGCAGGCGCAATGCTGTTCACGGTGATGTTTTCTTTTGCATAGCGGCGCGCAAGGTGCTTGGTCAGGTTATCCAACGCGGCTTTGCTGGCCCGGTAGTGCGCCGGGTCAAACACATCGAAGTTATATGCGCCGTTGCTCGAAATATTGATGATTTTTTTGATGCCCGGTCGCGGCAACATGAGCAGCAATGCCTGTTGGCAGCAATAGAACGCACTGTCAAAGTTGATCGCCATCTGTTTACGAAATTCATCAGGCGAAATATCAACAAAGTCGTTCATGAAGCACGTGCCGGCGTTGTTCACCAACACGTCCACCGCGTCAATAGTACTGAACGCATTGGCCACCGCCGGGGCTGAGGTGAGATCCACGGTGATGCCGGAAAATCTATCACCAAGCTCAAATCCTGTTTTCGAAAGGCGCGCGGCGTCTATGTCAAGACCGATCACACGATACGCACTCGCCAACAGCGCTTCGCAAATGGCGCGACCAATGCCTCGGGCCGCTCCCGTTACAACGGCTGTCTTTTCCTGGTTTGTATTCATTTGGTATTTCTGTTGAACGCGTGTTGTGGGATCGTCTCAATTTACGCCCAACGGCGGGCAGGTGCTGAAACTGCAACGGTGCGGTAGGTTACCACTAAACTGTCGCAGGCAATCTGCGCGAACAGGCACGCAACGTTGCGGTTTGTGCTCTGCAACACGCGAGCATGCTGAACGGGATTGGCGGTGCACATTGGGGCGCGACACTTTGAAACCGGCCAACAAATACACCGTTCTGTCCGGCAATGCCAGACACGCTGCAGCAGAGCGCAAGGCGCGTGGTCTGCGAATCGCCAGCCAAGAATTTCGGCTTGTCAAATGGTCGGCCCAGCGTAAACAACCCCAAGAAACGCGCACGTTCCAAAACGCGGTGGAACAGATGCAAATTAGAACTATTTGGCAATGATCGACACCGGACGCTGTGTCATAACCGATAAGAAGGGGACGGATGGCACACTGCGCCAGATTGTTAGGGGCAGCCACGTGACGCTCGCGCACAAGTTGGAATTAACCACTCCTCGAGATGGCGCAGTCGTTTCCACAAGGCGTGCCCTGGATGACCGCGCTCAGCCAACCACAGCCGCGACAGCGGGTGTAGGGCTGGGGTCAAAAATGCGGCCAGGACGCTATGCCAATTAACGGGCGGACCCCACAATTTTGAGCGTGCCAGGCCGAGTGCCACTTGCGGCGAAAGCGTGGGTACTCCAGCTCCCGTGGCGTAATTCGAACGGGGCACTTGCTATGGAGGCTTGCCTTTTTCTTGGATGCGCAGATGTGCGCTGCAAAGTCCGTTCGAAGTTTTTCCGTGATCATTACGGACACGACTGGGGAAAGAAATCATGCCTCCGAAACAGAACAGGATTTTTATGACTCAGGCGGCCGAGCTCTGCCAGCGACTCATTTAAAAGATATAGTCGTCGTGCATCGAAATAGTACGGTAGGGAAATGGCACGGCCAGGTGTGAATTAGCCAATCATTGTCGTAGCCAGTCGTATAACGAAGGTGCCGCACGCTGATGAACGCCGTAGCCGCATAACATTTCATACGATAGACCGAGGCAAGCATTAATGTATTGCGTGCATTAAATTAATGTTTACACCTATATACTGATTCACTGTTATACTGAAGTAGTGTTCCGATAATAACAGGTCAAATTTAGCTTTCGCCTCTCACCGGGCAGATATAAGGGTAACTTGGACTCGTTTTGTCGAGCGAGCGTGTCACGAATTGTGGAGAAGTCGATAAAAAGGAGACTCCTGTGCAACAAACTAGACTTTACGCCGGAAACACGAATCCTTCAGTGCGGTCACGGAGCAAAGTAATCATCGCTTGCTACCCGAAAAGAGTGGCAGGCGTATTGATCCTGCTGGCAGGATTTCTGCCACCCGTAGTCGGCCCCTTGTTTAACGCATCGGCAAGGACCAATGTCGGGAGCTCGTCACCCACATTGGGTGTGGCGTCTTCTTTTCTGGTCTTGGGGGCGTCGACAGTGACTAACACCGGATTGACCGTCATTTCTGGTGATCTGGGCGTAAGCCCAGGTAACGCGATCACCGGTTTTCCTCCGGGTATCGTTACTGGCTCTATTCACAATAATGATGCGTTGGCGGCTAATGCACAATCTGCCATCGCCGCTGCATTCGGTCTGGTCACTGGTCAGAGTTGCGATGTGGTTTATGCGGGCACGCAAGACCTGACCTTGGTAACTCCGCTTGTTCCGGGCACGTACTGTGCAACCGCCTTTACTCTAAGCGGAAATCTTGCCCTGAGCGGCTCAGGCGTGTGGATATTCAAGTCTGAATCCACGCTGATCACGTCTCCCAATTCAACTGTCACGGGAGGAGATCCCTGCAACGTGTGGTGGAGTGCCGGCAGTTCCGCAACACTGGACACAAACACCCAATTCATAGGGAGCATCCTGGCGCTTGCATCCATTACGCTGAATACCGGCGCAAGTTTGAACGGGAGAGCTTTGGCGCAAACAGGCGCAGTAACGCTGGATGACAACGCGATTTCCCTGCAATGCGCAGCACCGACCACAACAGCGACTGCCACGTCAACAGCGACCGGTACCCAGACCCCAACGGACACAGCGACGGCCACGTCGACAGCGACTGCTATCCAGACCGCAACGGACACAGCGACTGCCACGTCGACAGCGACTGATACCCAGACCCCAACGGTCACTGCGACTGCCACGTCGAAAGCGACAGCCACCCAGACGCGCACACAAACATTGACGCCCACAGGGACTTCGACACCTACAGCGACACGCACGTCCACGAACACGCCGACATCAACGGCCACAGCAATGGAGACGCGCACAAACACCCCCACGCTGACAAGCACGCCAGATTTGACAAACTTACCCGGTGGGAACAACCGGCCGCCCACATCCGTAACAATGACTGGATTTCAGGCGTCACGCGACATCAACGGTGGAATGATGATCCAGTGGATCACGCTGTCGGAACAGGATACTCTGGGTTTTTACGTGTATCGTGTTGAAGGAATGCGATCCGATATGGACGTGCCCAACGACGCACGATTAGTAACAGCAGGGTTGATTGCCAGTGCCGGAGTATCTGGCGTACGTTATCAGCTGCTGGACACAACGACACGCGTTGGCGCAACCTACAGCTACTGGCTGGCAGAGATAGGGGCAGACGGAAGCCGAACCGTGTTTGGGCCGGTACGAGCACGTTCTGCTTTTAGCGTAGTTCTGCCGATAATTGTGGCAGGCAATTAGTTTACTGATCCTCAAATACAGTCGATCACTCCAGTCAAACGCCTTGCGCCAGCGACTGTGCAAGCGTATTGGTCCCGCTGAGAATGCATGTCTTGGGACGAATACGCCGTGTGTCAGGCCACCGTAATTATTGGTCGAACTTGAGGACGCAGTGGCCATCAACCCAATCAATCGTGATGGCAGGTTCGATTGCGGCTTTCGGAAGGCAAAGAAAACACTGCTTCATGTTAAGTACCAGTCCAGGGAATGAATGAAAATGATATTGAATTACTCAGCATGGTTAGGTGCGGTGTTCATGCCCGCGAGGGGGAGCATCATAGGTGGGCCGCCAACCTCTGGTCTGAAGAAACGGTCGTGCATGCAATCTCTATTAGAATCATGTGTACCGGTCAACGACCTTTCGCAGGGCCGGACTGATTCGCTAAGGAAAGCGACCATATATAGCTACAACGTATTTGTCCAACCATGACTGAGAAGACGGACCGCGACCGGGGTATTTTCCAAAGTTATCTAAACACAATCAAAGAGAAAACCGGCAAGACCCCGGATGATTTCCGAAAACTAATGTCGGGAAGGGGTTTTCAGAAAACCGGCGAGGTGGTTGCCTGGCTCAAGACCGAACATGGTCTTGGCCATGGTCACGCAATGGCTTTGGTGCAGGTGATAATGGAGAAACCAAGCCCAGCCTCAAAGGGTGCCGATGCCTTGGCAGATCATTTCAAGGGTGAAAAAGCAAAGTGGCGCAAACCGGTGGATGCACTCTGCCAGTCCTTACTGACATTTGGGCCGGATGTCGAAATCGCGCCAAATAACACCTATATCAATTTGGTGCGTGGTGTAAAAAAGTTTGGGGTCATCCAAGTCTCCGCAGTTGACCGACTTGATGTTGGTATAAAGCACAAGCAACTGCCAGCCGCAGGTCGACTCGAAGCGTCCGGCTCGTGGAACACAATGGTGACGCATCGCGTGCGGATTACAAATGCCGCACAACTCGACGCCGAGCTTATGGCCTGGCTGAAAGGCGCATACGAGGCGGCGGCAAAGTAGCTTGACAAATCAGAACATACGTTCTAAAATCACTATTGTTCGGCATCATTCACATAGGAGGAAATCATGACAGGTGTTCGAGTTTTGGTAGGTACACGCAAGGGCGCGTTTATTCTTACGTCAGACGAACGACGGCAGAGTTGGGCGGTGTCTGGTCCGCATTTTGGCGGTTGGGAAATCTATCATCTAAAGGGCTCCCCGGTAGACCCCAATCGCATTTATGCGTCCCAATCCAACGGTTGGTTTGGACAATTGATACAGCGCTCCGACGATGGCGGCAAGACGTGGGCACCGGTAGACAACAAGTTCGTCTACGACGGAATGCCGGGCACGCACCAGTGGTATGACGGCTCTCAGCATCCATGGGAGTTTAAGCGCGTATGGCATCTGGAACCGTCGCTGACCGATCCGGATACGGTGTATGCCGGCGTCGAAGATGCGGCGTTGTTTCGCACCACCGATGGTGGCAAATCGTGGCATGAGCTTCCCGGGCTGCGTGCCGCCAAGGGTCATCTATGGCAGCCAGGCGCAGGTGGGATGTGTCTGCACACGATTGTGCAGGATGAAACCGATCCACAGCGGCTGTATGTCGCAATTTCCGCGGCGGGCGCCTTTCGCACCGACGATGGAGGAACGACATGGAAGCCAATCAACAAGGGGCTGAATTCGGGCGAACTGCCCGACAAGGCCTCCGAAGTTGGCCACTGCGTGCATAATCTTGCCATGCACCGCTCGCGGCCGGGTGTGTTGTTCATGCAAAAGCATTGGGACGTGATGCGATCTGACGATGCTGGTGAACAGTGGCACGAGGTCAGTGGAAATCTCCCCAGTGATTTTGGTTTTCCAATCGCCGTACACGCCCACGAGCCTGAAACGGTGTATGTGGTGCCGATCAAAAGTGACTCGGAACATTTTCCCCCCGAGGGCAAACTCCGCGTTTATCGCAGCCGCACCGGTGGCAATGAATGGGAGGCCCTGACAACCGGGCTGCCTCAGAAGGATTGCTACGTGGATATTCTGCGCGATGCGATGGCGGTGGACACCCTTCCTTCGTGTGGCATCTATTTTGGGACAACCGGAGGCCAGGTCTACCATTCGGCGGACTCGGGTGACACCTGGTCAACAATTGTGCGGGATTTGCCCGCGGTCGTATCTGTCGAGGTTCAAACCCTGGCGTGATAGTTGTCGTGCTTCCGCAACACCTGCGCACCCTTGCGCAGGTGGGTCGCGAAGTCCACCTGCACATTCCCGACCCGGTGACCCAGGCGGCGGTTGTGACCGAGCTAGAAAACCGTTACCCCATGCTGCGTGGCACTATCCGGGATCACGTCACGTTCAAGCGTCGGGCATTTATCCGGTTCTTCGCCTGTGGACAGGACTTGTCACATGAGTCTCCAGACGCCGAGTTGCCCGCCCAAGTGCTGACGGGTGCCGAGCCGTTTATGATCGTCGGTGCAATGGCGGGTGGTTAGAGCGCGAGTTCCGACCGTACAACTCCGTCTCGTGCGTCATAGGCTACCGTAAACCCGACGCGCTCGCTGGCCCGGCGCATGCCTGTGTTGTCGGGCAATATTTCCGCTCGTATGCGTTTTAACCCTTCCTGGCGACCAACTTCCACTAGTTTGGTCAGCAAAAGCGTGCCGAGGCCTTGTCTTTGCATGTCGTCGCGGACCAGGATGCCATATTCACCTTCATCGCCATTTCGGGATTTCACCAGCCGACCAACGGCAAGGATCGACTTGCTTCCGCCTTCGCTGAGTTCAACAACCAGCGCAATTTCTCGATCATAATCGTTGTAGCATATTCGACTTAGCCGCTCGTGGCTGATGCGCGTGCTGAGTTTCAGTGGCGAGAAGTATCGTAAATAGACGCTGTGTTCGCTAAGCTGTTCGTGAAACAGCACGAGTTGAGGCTCATCCTCCGACCTGATCGGACGGATGATCGCCTCCGCACTGGTCTTGAGGGTAATTGGCCACATAAACCGGGTGGGATATGGTCGAATTGCCATACGTGGCTGCATGTCTGAGGTGGTTCCTGCAGGAAACAAGACCACACGGGCATCCAATGCCAGCAGCGAGTTGGCCGCACCCATCGAATCTTTGGCCATCGGTCTTGCAAACAGCGGATTGATGTCAATTTCCTTGATTGCCAGTCGTTGATCCACGACAAGTTGGCTAAATTGGACCAGCAGTCGCTCCAACCCGACCATATCCACCGGCGCGCGGCCCCGCACACCTTGAAGCGCTTTGTAAATTTGAGTGCGCTCAATCATTCGGCGGGCAAGCGTGGTGTTTAAGGGCGGCAAACCGAGCGCATGATCCTTGAAAACCTCGACCAACTGCCCCCCGGCGCCAAACAGAAGCACCGGACCGAATTGCGAGTCAAGCGAACTCCCAAGAATCAACTCGTATCCCTCGCTCAGTTTAATCATGGGTTGGACGGTGACACCGCCAAAGGCATTCTCGCCGGAATGGGCAACCGCACCCCGCCGAATCAGCTCAAATGCAGCACGGACGCCCGCCGCGTCCTTTATGTCCAATTGCACACCGCCCACTTCCGTCTTGTGAGTAATGATGCTGGAGTGGAGTTTTAGAACCACCGGATAGCCAAGTTTGTCTGCGGCGGCAACAGCGTCCGAGCTTTGTGTCGCAACGACTGGCGTAAGCGCCGGCAAACCATACGCGGCGAGAAGTGCCTTGCTCTCCGCCTCGGTTAGAAGCTCGCGCCGCTCTGCGCGTGCAATGGCAATAATCGACTCGGCCTCGGCATTTGACCGTGCGCTTGTGAGGTCACTCTCTGAAGGCGTTTCATATAATGAACGCAGGTTTTCGTCATACTGCCACATATGGTTGAAAACGCGTACGGCCGTGTCGGGATATGGAAAGGTTGGTATGCCGGCCTGGTTCAAGATGGCCTCACCCGAGGCCACATCATCGCCCCCCATCCAACTGGCGATCACCGGCTTGCCAGTGGTGTGGGCGTAGGGTGCCAGCGCAGTTGCCGTCAAGGTTGGATCGGTCATTGCCTGCGGCGTGAGGATGACGAGCAGCCCATCGGACGCCGTATCCGACGCGGCCAGCTCGATCGTTTTGCCATAGCGCTCTGCGCTGGCGTCGCCGAGCACGTCAATTGGGTTTGAATGGCTCCAGGCTGCGGGTAGGGTGGCATTCAGTTTATCCAGAATCGCCCCGGACGATTGGGCGAGCTCGCCACCACCTGCCAGAAGCGCATCGCTGGCCAATACGCCTGGACCGCCCGCGTTTGTCACGATGGTAAGCCTACGACCCAACGCACGAGGTTGGTGCGCCAGCGCCTCGCTCATGTAAAACAGATCGGAAATATTGTTGACGCGCAGCACCCCGGCGCGGCGAAGTGCGGCATCTATTACCTCGTCGCTACCCGTCAATGACCCGGTGTGCGATGCCGCTGCTTTTGCCGCTCCTTCCGTGCGACCGGGCTTGATCATGATGATGGGTTTAGACAGGCTGACCTCCCGCGCTGCGCTCATAAACGAACGTGCGTTGCCAATGCTCTCGACATACATCACGATGGAGCGCGTGCGGTCGTCCTCGCCCAGGTAATAGATAAGGTCGCCCCAATCGACATCGAGCATTGATCCGATGGACACAAAATGTGAAAATCCAACCTTTTCGCGCAAGCTCCAGTCCAGCACCGCGGTGCACAAGGCGCCGCTTTGGCTCACAAACGCCACGTTGCCGGGCCGGGCCATATGCGCGGCAAACGTTGCATTGAGCCCGCTCCCGGTATTCATGACGCCCAGGCAATTGGGCCCAATAATCCTCATATTGCCCACACGTGCGGCCTGAAGCACGCGTGCTTCCAGCGCGACGCCGGCAGGCCCCACCTCCTTGAACCCGGCGCTGATGATGATGGCGCCCCGCACGCCGGCCGCCACACATTCGGCAACCAAGTCGGGCACGGTTGCTGCCGGGGTAACGATAACCGCCAGATCCACCTTATCCGCGACATCCGCAATGCGCGGGTGGCTTTTGATGCCCAGGATGCTGGACTTTGTGGGGTTGATTGGAAATACTGCGCCTCCAAATGGCGAGGTCATGAGGTTCCAAACAAGCGTGCGCCCGACACTACCGGGTTTCTCAGTGGCTCCGATAACCGCGATGTTACGCGGCTTAAAAATTGCATCGAGTGGATGGACATCTTCCTGATATGGTTGAGAGCTCTTTGTTGTTGTCATGTCGTCGTCAAAATAAAGTGAGTGCTAGTGTGGAGAAAGGGCATTTTTGAACTCGTCATAAATCGGCAGCGGTTCCAAATCTGGCGCTACAAAGGTAAAGTGATCGCGATAGCCGCGTGCCGGCACGGTCAGCTTAAACACCCAAAACGAAAGTGAGCGCAGCCACGGCCAATTGGTCCGGGCAAATTCAAGTGCCGCAATCGTATTGCGTATCCGCGCAGAGGGCGAAACACCATTGATCCAGTGCTTGTCATCGTTCCAGCCGCCCTCTGTAATGTAGACTGGAACTTCCCTGTCGCCGTTCGCTATCATTATGTCACGCACCAGTTCGGTGCGTCGGAAATTTATTTTCATGGCGGACGGTGGTTCATCAAACGGGGCGGTTTGACCATACGCATGGACCGCCAGCGCGTCATAGGCCCGACCATTTCCGGAGCTCCGCAAGGCCACATATAGCTGCTCAAGATATGTCAGGTCGTTCATGGCATTTGGGCTGCCTGCAGGCTCAAGTGTGGGCGCAAGTGCCCCGGCAAGGACAACCGTTGTAGGATTGGCTCGCTTGATCGCCGCATAACTTGCGGTCAGAAGTGCGGCATATTGCTCTGGATTAGGTGGACGCATGCCCCACTCATTGCTCAAATTGGGTTCATTCCAGATAATGACGTGCGAAATTTGACCGGAGAAATGACGCACGAACTCGGCGGCAAAGTTTGCAAAATCCGGGAAGAACTGCGGGTCAAGATGTGTAACGGTCGTACCGCGCCCGCCTTCGACATCACGTGGTTTTGCCCATTCGGGGACAAAGCCGAGTCGGGCAATAACCGTTATTCCGTTATTTTGCGCATGGCGCACAATGCGATCGGCATTGGACCATTCGAAGCGAGATTTGACCGGTTCGATATAGTTCCACGGAAAGAGCTCAACAATCCATGTGGCGCCCATCTCGCGGATCATGGTCATGCCGCGGGCGATTTTCCATTCGTCCACCTCATCAATAAACCGGGTGTGCACACCGGCCAATGCATTGGTGGTTTTGACAGTCTGGGCTGGCGCCAGCGCCATGGGACGAGCCGGAGTGGCCAGACCCACAAGTACGGCCAATATTAGACCGAGCGAGGCGGCAATGCGGGTTATTTTGCTTGGTGTAGTCGGTGGAGTGACCGGGAATTTACTCATAACGCGGTGAAAGGCCGACCGTCATGATCCTCCAGGTAGTGAGCGCGTGACCAGATCCAGCAGGCGCAACGTGAGCAAATTGCGCATGTTTGCGCCACCCAGTTGACCACTTTTTGTGAAGTCATCGGCACGACCCGAGGTTGGCAGGCTCAGATGGGTGCTGTTGTCCGCATCCACGCCCTTGTTCGGCAGGGATTCCAGCGCCACGTTTAGATTTACCAGAGGTATATCCATGTCCACCGCGACATTTGCGACGATCTGATTTAGCTGGTCACTGCGGGTGGCGTTTTCCGGTCTGGTGGGAAACGTGCTAAGGACCGGTAGGATGTTCCGGTCCGTGGTTTCCCGCACAATCTGTCGCAAGTATTGCTCATAAGTCTTGTCGTCCGTGGTTGCGACGTCGTTGGTGCCAAACATAATGATGGAGACGATCGGTTTGGTTACGCGGTATTCGCAAGCCAGGGGCGATTCGTTCGCTGCGCACCACGTCGGATCCGCCCACGTTGCATCCAGTGGTCCCGCCACGTTAAATCCACCGGCCGCGGCAAGGCTTGGCGTCGCAAACGAATTTAGTGACCACGAACGCCCCAGCCGTGCTGAGGTGCCGGCAAATCGGAGGTAGACGGGTTGAAGCCCGGTCGCTTCTCCCCACAAAGCGTTGCCAGGCGCAAGCGGCTTCAAAAAGCGATCCGAGTCGGTCATGCAGTCGCCAAGCTTTGAAAAAACATTTGCGCGGTTTCCACCTCGCAGACCGTCACTGATAAGGGTCTTGCTGTGTTCACTCAACGCGCCTGGCACCACCGGTAGTTGACGGAACGGCACAACCGGCTTTTGCGGAAGTGCCGACACGCAGCCTGCCGTGATGATGACCGCCGCGAGCAATAGCCACTTCGTAGCTTGATTTGCCGCATCTACCACCATGAGTGAGAGGAACCGTGGGCTTCGGAAGCTCATGTCCGGGGATGGTACACCCGTGGCATTAACAGACTTAGAATCAACCTGATCCAGCCAATGAATGAAGACAAGCTTCCAACGGGCATTCATAATGCATTTTTGTTTCAGGCCCTTAACGCAGTTAGTTTTAATATCGCGCTTGGCAGCCCACTGATTTTGTTTGCCCGCGATCTCGGGGCCAGCGCCAGCGTTATTGGTTTATTGGGTGGCTTGACCGCACTTCTCAGCACGCTGCAGCTGGTGGCGGTTCCGTTGGGGGAACGGTGGGGCTGGCGAAACCTGATGTTGCGTGGTTGGAGCGGGCGTGTGGGGACGCTGCTGTTTCTTGCCACTATTCCCTTAACGGTCAGTTTAGTACCACCGGTCGTATCTGTTGCCATGTTGGTTGGGTGCATGGTGGTCTTTAATGCCATCCGCGGCTTTGCGGCGGGCGCGTGGATACCGATGATCGCGTCGGTCGTGCCGCGTGCCATCCGCGGTCGCTACCTGACCATTGACCGGGCGTTTCAGGCGGTGGCCGCAGTACTGTCGTTTGCGCTGACCGGTACGTTGCTCAGCTTGAATCTTGGGCTTGTCACCTTTGCGATCGTGTTCGGGCTCAGCTTTGCGTCGGGAGCAGCCAGTTTGTATTTTCTAAACCGAGTGCCATATGTACTTCCCACCCGGGAAGCTATGGTTGAAAATGCCAACGTGGGGTTTGCGGACGTGTTGAAAGACGGTCCCTTTATGCGTCTGATCACCTACTCATTCCTTGTTCAAATTGTTTTTGCCGCCACTACTCCGTTTGCGATCGTCTTCTCTGGGAATGTGCTCGGAGTGCCTTCCGAAGCGCTCGTGTGGCTCTCGGCCGCATCATCGGTGTTGGGAATGCTCGCGCTGGCCGTAATGCGGCGAAGAGTGGACGTTCGAGGCAGCAAGCCCCTGCTTCGATATGCATTTATTTGGTGGGTCGTTTTATTTGTGCTGTGGACCGTCCTTGCCGTTGCACGCCCCGCGTTTGGCGCGCCGCTCGCGGTGGCAATACTGGCGATTCACGGATTTTTCGCCGCCATATATGACTTGGCTGCGACCCGACTCTTGATGAATATGGCTTACGATCGTAATGGTTCGGCCCGATTCTTGACGTTGCAGAGCGTGATCGTCAACCTCGGAGGGGGTCTGGCGCCCATACTTTGGGGGCTTGCGATTGACTCACTTGGCCGGGTTACGACCAATCCATTCGGCTGGTTTTTTGCTGCGCAACTCGCAATCGTTGGGGTTGCCGGGTTCACTCTGTGGCGATTGCGCGAGCCCGTCATGGATAATCGCCACTAATGAATCGTGTTCTGGCTGTGGCACTCGTGGTGCTGTTGTTTCTTGCCATGGGTCTGTCTACAACGGCGGCCCAGCGGCAACCGGCAGTTGCGCCAACCGGCGCTCCACCCAATGCCGCCAATGGTGGCGGGCTGCGACCGACACCCACCGTCATTGCTGCGGTAGTGGAACTGATCGCGCCCCCCACGCCCAAGCCTGACGTGTTTGCACGCGCCCAGCTGTTTGGAGGGAGCACAGCGTTAAAGCCTGCCAAACCTGTGAACACCAGCGACAGCACCCCGTCTACACGGCTGGTGCCCGACAGTGAGCTGGTAAACGGACCCAGCGCGGTGGACTTTGATGTGCGTGGCTTTCTCGCCCAACGCGGCGGATATATCAATCAGTATTCCGAACGCACTATTCAAGGTGAGCAACTCACTGGCGCACAAATTGTCATGCGCGTTGCTCAGCAATTTAGCGTGCATCCCCGGCTGTTGATTGCGTTATTGGAGTATGAGGGCGGGTGGATAAACAGCTCGGCCATCGGGAAATCCCAAGTTCAATATCCATACGGCAACTTGGATGCCCTGCGGTCCGGCCGGCTTCATTTGCAAATGACGTGGGCGGCAGCTCGCTTAAATGAAGGCTACTATGGTTGGAGGTTGGGTACGCGCACGTTCGTGCAACTTGGAGACAAGGACAGTTATGCCAATATTCCGCCATCACAGAATGCCGGCACGGCCGGAGTGCAGAATTATTTGGCCTCGGTCACGCCACGCGCCAAGTGGGAAAAGGTGATGGGCGATGGTGACGGAAGTTTTCTGCAGGAATACAAGCGCATGTTTGGCGACCCGGCGCAATATGATCGCGGAGCGCCAATTCCGCCCGCAACGCGGCAACCAAAGTTGCGATTGCCCTTCACAGATGGGGAACGCTGGCACCTCACCGGGGGGCCGCACAGCGCCTGGGGAACCGGGAGCATTTGGGCGGCCTTGGATTTTGCACCGCAAAATGCCGGTGGTTGCAGCCCGTCCGTAAATTGGGTGGTTTCAATGTCAGACGGTGCCGTCGCGCGCAGCGTCATAGGCGAGGTGGCTGTAAGTCTTGATTCATCCAAGGATGAACGTATTGGTTGGTCAATTTTGTATATGCATATGGCCCCGGGTGGGCGCGTCGAGAAGGGCGCTCAAGTGAGGACCGGGGATCACATCGGCCATCCGTCATGCGAAGGTGGCCAGGCCATGTCCGCCCACTTGCACACGGCGCGCAAAGTGAACGGCGAATGGGTTAGCGCCTCTGGTGACCAGCCTTTTGTCATGGATGGTTGGGTGGCCTACGAAACACCTGGTGGCGAATTTCAGGGCGCACTCGTCAAGGGCGATGTTGTCCGCCAGGCCGACGAAAGCAGAAATATTGACTTGAATGGCGTTCCTTAGCAGGACGACGCAGGCAGTTGCATTATCCCGGCAGGACACCAGGACCTAAATCTAGCGACACGTAAATCGAAGCACACCATGGGAATAAAACCAGATCATTGGATACGCAAGATGGCCCAACATCACGGGATGATCGAGCCATTTGTTGAAAGTTCGGTTCGGGCCGGAGTAATCAGTTATGGCGTCAGTAGCTACGGCTACGACATCCGGATCAGCAACGAATTCAAGGTATTTCACAATTTGAACTCGACCGTGGTGGATCCAAAGGCGTTTACCGCCACCAACTTTCAGGATTTTGTGGTGGACGAGTTTGTGGTCATTCCGCCAAATTCGTTTGCGCTGAGCCGCACCGTGGAGCATTTTAAGATCCCACGCGATGTACTGGTCTTATGTGTGGGCAAGAGCACATATGCGCGGTGTGGGCTGATCGTAAATGTAACTCCGCTGGAACCCGAATGGGAGGGTTACCTAACGTTGGAAATCAGCAACACGACGCCGCTCCCGGCACGGGTATACGCAAATGAGGGCATTGCCCAGCTGTTGTTTCTCGGCGGCGATGGCGTGGCTGACCAAAGTTATAAGGACAAGAAGGGCAAGTATCAAGGCCAGGTCGGTGTCGTGCTCCCGCGGATTGAAAAGTAGGCACTTGCGTGTGATTGACGTAACGCTGGATGTATCGCCGGTTGTGCACCGCAAAGCAGGGTTGGCCACCTATACGCGCAGCCTCGGCACCGCCCTGCTGGCCGCACGTCAGCCGGATATGGCATTACGTGCATTTAGCTATGGAACCAGCGACAACCGGGCGCTGGTCGCTCCGCTGGATTCTTTGCCATTAACCACCGTTCCATGGCACGCGCGCAGGTGGCGTTTGACGGTGGCCTTACGGACGCTGATGCGATGGCACATGGATGCTCGGGTGGGCATCCGCCCGGATCGCGCCGACGTTATGCACTCCAAGCAGCATGTTTTTCATGCGACTGAACATCTGCTCCCTCCGCTGGCACATTGCGGAGGCGTATTTACGTTTCATGACGCTATTTACGCGCTGTTTCCACAGTTTCACCTTAAGCTAAACCTGTGGTTCCTAAATCTGATGATGCCCAGGTTCCTGGCCCGGGCCGACAGCATAATTGCCGTAAGTGCGTGCAGCAAGCGCGATTGCATCAACCTGTATGGCATTCGAGAATCGAAGATACGGGTCATTTCCGAGGCTGCCGATCCGCGATGGCAACCCGTGACTGATCCCACAGTTCTGACCGCCGTACGCGACAAGTACAAACTCCCCGAGCGGTTTATCCTCTATTTGGGCACAATCGAACCGCGCAAGAATCTGGGTGCTGTTTTTGAAGCGTTACAACGTCTGCGCGCTGATCCCGCCAATCAGCTTGGCCCGAAACCCATGTTGGTGGTCGCCGGGCGAAAGGGATGGTTGTATGAACCCTTGTTTGCAAAAGTCACGGAGCTTGGTTTGCAGGATTGCGTAATCTTTACCGGCTATGTGCCGGACGAGGATACAAGCGCACTTATGAGCGCAGCCACGCTGTTTGTATTTGCATCCCTATATGAAGGCTTTGGTTTGCCCGTCCTTGAAGCGATGGCCTGTGGCACGCCGGTCGTGTGTAGCAACACGTCGAGCCTTCCCGAAGTGGCCGGTGATGCCGCTTTGATCGTGGATCCAACAGATGTCCGGGCATTCGGGGGCGCACTGCGCAGTCTTTGGGACAACCCCGAATTGCGTGCGCAGCTTGGCGCGCGTGGACTGCGTCATGTCCGCCAATTTTCTTGGGAACGCGCGGCCGAGGAAACTGCGGCCGTCTATCGCGAGGTTGGCCGCTGATATGTTTTGGCTCTGGCTGCGCATCGGCATCCAATCGTTTGGCGGCGGGGTTGCAACCCAATTCCTAATGCGGCAACTGCTGGTTGAGCAGAAAGCGCTTTTGACGGAAGAGGAATTTAACCGCTATTTTGCAATGTGCCGGTTCGCACCCGGGATAAACCTTGCTGCCGTCACGATTCTTATTGGTCGGCATTTGGATGGTTGGCGCGGCGTGGTCGCCGGGCTCGTCGGGTTGCTGCTACCCAGCTCCGCAATCACAATTGCAATGACTGCGGCATACACCTCCGTCAAGGATTTGACCATCATTCAATCTGGTATCCGCGGTATTGCCCCGGCTGTTGTGGCTTTGGGGTTCGTTCTGTGCGCAAAAATGGCGAGACCGGTTCTGTTTTCAGGTCGCGCTAATGCAACGTTTTCGTGGAAAACTGGGTTGCCGGTCCTTTTTCTTTGCGCAGCGCTACTGGCCCTATTAAGCCTGCCTGTTTTTGTCATCTACGCGGTGGCCGGTATTGTTGGCTTGGGTCTCAGCCTGGCCGCCGCACGCGCGAGGCGCACGTAACTGTGGAAGTCGTCCCGTTTTTTTTGCTGATACTTAAGGCGTGTGCCCTGAGCACCGGTGGCTTGGGCCCGCTCCCAATTTTGCACGCTGACTTTATTGCGCGCGGATGGGCGAGCGAGCGCGAGTTTACCGAGGCACTCGCTGTCGGGCAGAGTAGCCCGGGCCCCAATGGTTTATGGCTGGTCAGCTTTGGATATTTGACCGGTGGATTAACTGGTGCACTGTTGGCATTTGCGGCCATGCTGATTCCTCCATTTTCCGTATTGCTGGTTCAAAAAGTCTATGATCGAATTGCCGATCAGACCGCGACCAAGGGATTTATGGACGGGATGACCCTGGCCATAGCCGGGACCGGATTGGTTATTTTTGGCCAGCTGCTTGGGGCAGACGCATCAAACTGGCGCGCAATTGTCATCTTCGCTGGAGCATTCATACTTACGATGAGTAATCGTGTTCCTGTTATCCTGGTGCTGGCGCTTGCGGCTGTCGCCGGTGCCATCTTGTTCTGACGATGCCTACCTTAGTTCGCTGCGCGCCGCTGCATAATTTGGATTAAGCGCCACCGCCGTTTGGAGATCTCGCCTGGCAAATTCCGCATTTCCCTTGGCAGCCTGTGCCCGCCCGCGCCAATAGTAACTTTCTTCCAAGTTGCTCACCCGGGCCAGCGTTTCGTTGGCAAGGGCAATGACGTCGTCATATCGCCCCGACCTGTAATAGGCCTCATACGGCCCGAACTGATACCACATGGTGCGCCACGGCAGACCGATCTTGCGCGCAGTGTCAAAGGCTCGCGCGGCCAGAGGCACATCTCCAATTGCCAGAAGGTTGGTGCCAATGTTCCACCAAGCCCACTTGTCTTTCGGGTTCGCGGTTTGCTCCTGCGTAGCCTTGTCCAATGCGCGCTGAAACATGGCTCCAGTTGGCAGAGTTTCGCTTAACGTTGCGAGCGTGGTCTGCACAAACGGTGGCTGATTCTTGCTCCAGCCTACCAGGTATTTGCGGTTAAATACACGCCACAATGCGTCAAACTCGGCAGTCTTAAGCGTAACGTTTGGACCGTGAAACGAATCGTAGAACACGAGGTCGTCACCATCAAATCCCACCAGAAGCTGGTAATGTCCCATTTCATCGTTTGGAAATGGTACATACCAAGTTTCGACAATCACTGGCACGCCAAGAGCGACCAGTCGCTTAAGGTCATCTACGGTTCCGCCCACCATGAGCCGCGTTTGAATATTCTTGGTGGCTGCATAGGCTTGCAGCTCATCCGGATTTACATTTCGGTCTCCAGTGGGGCCATTGACCGGACGCAGCACACCCATTGCCTCTGTCTGGTCGGTCTTTTCGCCAAGGGCGTTGATTAACATGCTGATGGTTGCCGGGCCACAGTTGTTAAATAGTTGCCGCTCAAATTTGAGTCCGGTCAAGCGGGTGCTTATGGGCAGAGGCAAAGGCGTGGAGGACGGTGCCGGCACATAAACCGGCACGTAAGTGGGAACCACCGGGGGCGGCTGGGTTGGCAAAGCATTAGGCGGGAGCGTCACGGCACCTTTGGTGGGCTCCACCGTTGCCGACACTGTTGCCGACTCTGCTGCCACGGCTGCCGTGGTTTCCGCCGCGGAGGGTAGGGCAGCCACAGTAACACTCTGCGTTGCCGAAGTCATCGGTGCAGGTATGGATGCAACTGAGGTAACGGCTCTGGGCCCGGCATTGCCAGTTGCAAAGAGCGCCACAAGCGTGGCCAGCACCGCGCCGGCCAGGCACGCCATACCTATTTGCAGCATCAACCTGCCGACGCCAACTTCCGGAGTCACGTGCTCAACGCCATCGTTCACGCTGGCATGGTAGTCGCCCTTTCTTAGTGTCGACTTAGCCGTGCCAATTACAATCGTTTTCATGTCACAGCCTGTTCTCGGGCCCTTGTATTTGGATCACAGCGCCACCACTCCGGTTGCACCCGAGGTGCTTGCGGCGATGCAGCCATATTTTTCAGAAGTCTATGGCAATGCATCCTCGATGCATTCGTTTGGAAGTGCCGCGGTGGCCGCGCTGGACGAAGCTCATCATACGGTTGCCTGCGACTTGGGCGCGCGCGCCAGCGAGATCGTGTTTACCGGCTGCGGCACCGAATCCGATAATTTAGCCATACGAGGTGCGTCACTCGCCATGTGGAAGCGCGGGCGTGGTCAGCATCTGATCGTGGCCAGCGCCGAGCATCATGCAGTTGCCCACACGTTCCACCAGTTGCAGGATCTTTTTGGCTTTACCGTAACCGAGTTACCCGTCGGCTCCGATGGCCGGGTCGATCCTGATGATGTTCGCAAGGCGATTCGTCCTGATACGGTGCTGTGTAGTGTCATGCTTGCGAACAACGAAGTAGGGTCGTTTAACGATATCGCGTCAATCGGCGCTATTTGCCGCGAACGGGGTGTGCTCATGCACACCGATGCCGTTCAGGCTCCGTCAACAGTGCTGCTAAATGTGAATGCGCTAAACGTTGATTTGCTGGCACTCAGCGCGCACAAGTTTTATGGCCCGAAGGGCGTCGGCATGCTCTATATCCGGGAAGGAACAGCCTACCTATCGACGTTGACAGGGGGCGGTCATGAACGTGGCCGACGACCCGGAACCGTAAATGTAGCCGGCTGCGTCGGTCTGGCGGCTGCAAGCAAATACGTGGCGGCACGTCGCGATACACAGGCTGGCCGTCTCAGCTTATTGCGGGACAAATTATTTGCAGGCATTTTGGCGGATGTTCCAGACGCGCGTGTGAGCGGTCACGCCCATGACCGGTTGGCTGGTCATGCCAGCTTTGTATTTAAGGATGTAGACGGCGAAACGCTGCTGATGGCGCTGGATATCGAGGGCATCGCCGTTAGCACTGGCAGCGCCTGTACAAGTGGAAATCCCGAACCAAGTGAGGTGTTGGTGGCAATGGGGATATCACCCAATTGGGCTTTGGGAGGGCTGCGTATATCGCTGGGTTACGGTACCACCGAAGATGATGTGGATCGCGTTATTGATGTCCTTCCCAAGTGCGTAGCGCGGATTCGCAAGACTGCCCATGTGATGGGTTCCGCACGGGTGGTTGCGCAACCATGAGCGGCAACGGCGGCACCAGGGTTGTGGTGGCGATGAGTGGCGGAGTAGACAGTTCGGTGGCGGCGGCCCTGCTTGTGGAACAGGGTTATGAGGTTATTGGGATCATGTTGCGGCTATGGGCGGAAGAAGGTACTGATATGACCGGCGCGCCAAATGCCAACCGATGTTGCGCGCCCGAGGCAGTGACGGACGCGCGGGCGATTGCGCAGATGTTGGGTATTCCGTTTTATGATATCCACGCAGAGGCCGTATTTAAAAAGCAGGTGGTTGATTCCTGGATTGATGGCTATGCCCGGGCCATCACACCCAACCCGTGTTTTAACTGCAACCGGAGCATTCGCTTTGGCTTTCTCAAGCAGCGCGCGCTTGCGCTGGGGGCGAGTTACCTGGCAACAGGACACTATGCGCGTGTGGACCGCGCCGGTGATGACACACCATACCGCTTGCTAAAGGGGCGGGACGACAAAAAGGATCAGAGTTATGTCCTCCATGTGCTTGGCCAGGAAGATCTGGCGCACGCCATGTTTCCCTGCGGAAACTATGTCAAGTCGGAAATTCGCAGCCTTGCGCATAAGTTTGGGCTGCCGACCGCCGAGCGCGCAGAGAGCCAGGATTTGTGCTTCCTGACTCAGGGCGACTATCGCGGATTTTTGTCGCGTCAGGCTCCTGAAATCTCCACGCCCGGGCCTGTTTTGAATCAGCGTGGCGAGCAAATAGGCACGCACGAGGGGTTGCCATACTATACCGTTGGCCAGCGAAAGGGCCTCCAGGTAATGCAGAAGATCACAACTGCGGAACCAATGTATGTTTTGCGGCTTGATCGCGCCCGAAACGCCGTGATCGCCGGACCGGCATCCGAGCTTGGGTCACGCCGCGTGCTTGTACAAATGGCCCATTACTGTTCGGGGAGGATACCCGAGGGGGCCATCCAATGCACTGCCAAGGTTCGTTATAAGGCCCGGGAAGCAACCGGCACACTGGAGCCCCAGGCAAATGGGTCGTTGGTCTTTCAGTTTGATGAACCCCAGCGCGACGCGACGCCCGGTCAGGGCCTGGTGGCCTATTTTGGCGACGAGGTAATTGGCGGCGGCGTCATCACTGCAGTGTCATAACGTCATGCTTTATTTTGTAGCCACGCCCATTGGCAACTTGGGTGACATCAGCCAACGCGCTCTGGAAACGTTGCGCGCAGTGGACTTTATCGCCAGCGAGGACACCCGTCACACCGGGATGATGCTCAAACGATTCGAAATCGACAAACCACAGGTCTCGTTTCATGAACACAACGAGCGGCGGGCCGGCGAGCGGATCGTCGAGATGCTCCGTCAGGGTAACAACATCGCGGTGGTCACGGACGCCGGCACGCCGGGCATCAGTGACCCGGGTTACACCCTTGCCCGGCACTGCATTGACAACAAGCTACCCTTTACGATGATTCCCGGTGCAAGCGCCTGCGTGATGGCGGTGGTCCTTAGTGGATTGCCCAGCCATTCGTTCACGTTTAGGGGGTTCCCTCCACGGAAGCAGGGGCAGCGGCAACGGTTTCTTCGGGTTGACGGCGCATCACCACACACCCTTGTGTATTACGAATCACCGCACCGCATCAAAGATCTGCTTTTGGACGCGATCAGCGTATTTGGCGGCCGACACGCGGCGCTTTGCAACGATTTGACAAAAATGTTTGAGACCGTTGATCGCGGAACATTAATGGAGCTGGTTGCAATCTGCGCCGAAAAGGAACCGAGAGGGGAGTACGTCCTGGTTATAGCTGGTGCCGCCGGTCAGCAAGCAACTGAAGCGGATGCACCTGATGCAGATGTTGCAGAATGACGCTGCTAAAGTTCCTCGTGTTGCTGAGCTGATTCAATCAGCTGCGCAAGAAGCGCTTTGCCTTGCGGCCAGTCACCAAGGTTGGATTCGGCGTTGACATGTCCGACCGCGCCGACGTTAACAAGTGTACTGCCCCACGCTATTGCAAACAACTGGGCGCGCTCAAATGCAACAAACGGATCGTTTGTGCTTGCAACGAGGGTGCTGACAAATGGCAACCGACGCAGTGGCGTGGGAACAAAAGTCATAATTTCGCCGCCACTGGCATGCATATCCACATCGCCAGGAGCAACCAGTAGCGCGCCAGCGCACTTTGCAGCGTTTTCACTGGTGTTTGCCCAGTGCACGATGGTGTTACAGCCCAGACTGTGGGCAATGAGGATCACCGGTCTGGACTGGATCTGAACTGTCTGGTCCAAGGCATGGATCCACGCATCACGCGTTGGACTAGACCAGTTTAGTTGCGATACCCGACAGACTCCGGCGAAGTCGGTTTCCCAGATTGACTGCCAGTGTTTTGGACCACTGTCATTTCGTCCGGGTACGTTTATCAGTTGGAATTTGGCAGATTTGCTTATCACTAGGGTAAGTGTACTGAGGTTTATGCAAACGCGTACGAGATTTGGGACAATAGACCAACGATGCAACCGCATGAACAACTCCTCAATGACCTGGTGTCCATTGATTCTGTAAACGCTGATTTAAGCGCTTCAGGAGCCGGCGAACTGGGTGTGGCCAAATTTGTGTCAAACTGGCTGACGGCACATGGCGTGCCAAATTACATGGATGAGGTCCAACCGAACCGCCCCAATGTGGTGGCGCGCCTTACAGGAATCGGGGGCGGCAAATCGCTGATGTTGAACGGCCATATGGATACTGTGGGCGTGGATGGCTACGCCGAGCCGTTCGTCCCGCGAATCGAAGCCGGGCGCATGTATGGGCGCGGTGCCTATGACATGAAGTGTGGCGTGGCGGCGTGCATGCTGACCATGGCAGAGTTGACTACGACTTCGCTGCGGGGAGACGTCATTTTTACGGCGGTAATTGACGAGGAGTATGCCGGTCTTGGAACAATCGATGTGGCGCAGCGCTACCGGGCGGACGCGGCCATCGTCACGGAACCCACCGAACAACAATTGGTAATTGCGCACAAGGGGTTTGTGTGGGCGGACGTCAGCATTCAGGGAAAGTCGGCGCACGGTTCCAGACCGACACTTGGCATCGATGCTGTTGCCAAGCTTGGACACTTCCTAGTGGCCATCGAGCGGCTGGATCTTCGAATGCGCGCGAACCCAAGCCATCCGTTGCTAAACAGTGGCACGATTCACGCCAGCAAGGTGGTTGGTGGTCACGAATTAAGCAGCATCGCCGAATCGGCCTTGGTGCAGCTTGAACGTCGCACGTTACCGGGTGAGACCGAAGCCTCGGTCATCGCCGAGCTGCAGTCGATCATCGACGGGTTGGCGCGGCTTGATCCCGAATTTCGAGCAACCATACGAGCGACGTTGTCGCGCGACCCCCTTGAGACGCCGGTTGATAGTCCCGTCG
>JANXLU010000087.1 GCA_025354985.1 Chloroflexota bacterium | reverse complement strand
GTGAATTCGATGTGCATATCATCCGAGTCGACATGGTTGGTCATCGTGCGGGTGAATTCAATGTGCATGTCATCCGAGTCGACGTGGCTGGTCATGGTGTGGGTGAACTCGATGTGACCTTCACCCGATTCCACGTGACGGGTGACGGCGTGACCACCATCAATGTCCCCCTTGTTGTCATCCGAACCAGTGATTGGATGACCTGCTTCAATGTGGATCTCGTGCTCCGACTCAACTGAGCGCGTGACGGGATGGCCGGTTTCACCGTGTTTTTCCGGCCCAACTTCCAAGTGAGGGGTGATAACGTGACTCGCTTCAACTTCATGCTGTCCACCCGTTGGGCCGCCGCTCGACTCGTGTCCGGGCTTTTCTGGAACCGCGGTTGGCGAAGGGGTTTTGGTTGCGACCGGCGTGGTCGGTGTGGATGCAGGTGTGCCCTTCTTTCCGTCTTCCACCTTTACTGGTGCAGGCGGGGGCGTGCCTTTTACCACGACAGGTGCGGGCCCTGCGCCTGAGTGGCCACCCGCCCCGGGTTTGCCGTCAGCGGCGAATGCATCAAATGGCGCAAATAAAGACGTTGTGATGGTTGTGGCTACCACGCCCATTTTTATGAGCGATGCAATGTTGTATTTCATATGTGATCACCATAGCGACTAAACAAGCCGAGTGCATGAATCCGCAGTGAGACCATGTTCATGATATCCATCTTATTGCGCGGCTGTTTCAGCGCGTCGGCACTTTGCCGCTAAGATGGTCGGACTACATGGATGTGTTGATGGGTCTGCTATATGTTGTGCTGTGGTCATCAGCGAGCGTGGCTGCGAAATTCTTGCGCGGTGATGCGGCTCCCCTGACCGCCCTGGTGCTGCGATTTGCTCTGGCCGGCGGCTTGCTGGGCATTGTGAACTATGGCATTCTCAAGCAAAACCGACTACCAAAAGGCGTGGAGTGGCGGCATCTTGCCATCCTGGGATTCTGCAATAGTGCGGGGTACCTGGGTCTGGCGTGGACGGCCATCCCGAATATTTCGGTGGGGCTATTTAATTTGGTGGTGGCGTCAGGTCCGTTTGTAGTCGCGTTGTTGTCAAAGGTCTGGCTGGGTCGCTCCATAGCCGGTCGTGAATGGTTGGGGATGTGCATCGCCGCGGCAGGTCTGCTGATTGTCATCGGGCCTTCGTTGGGTGATGCCAGTGCCACACCGTTGGCGGTTGGCATGGTATGTCTGGCAGTGATCATCAATTCGATTGGGTCAGTTTATGCGCGGCGGGTGCAATTGCAACTTTCACCATTTGTGATCAATGGGTGGCAGTTGCTGATTGCGGTGGTGATGTTGGCGCCAGTGGCGGCACTGCTAAATAACGGAATTGCGCTACGACCCAGCTTGAACCTGGTCGTTGCCGTCGGGTGGAGTGGATTGCCCGTATCCATTGGCGCGATGGCAATTTGGTTCACGATGGTGCGGAAGGACGCATTGCGCGCCAGCACGTGGCTTTTTTTAACGCCCGTTGCAGGGTACGGACTGGCCGCATTGTTTTTAGGTGAATCCGTCCACCTCTGGGACGTTATGGGTGCCGTGTTTGTCATGATCGGCTTGGCCGTTAGTGGCACGATCGATGTGCGGGCTGCGCGGGCGATACTCAAACAACGATGATAAAATACATTTTCTTCGAATTGGAAAGGTGGCAGAGTGGTTTAATGCGACAGTCTTGAAAACTGTTGTGGGGCTTAGCTTCACCGTGAGTTCAAATCTCACCCTTTCCGCTGGGGAGGTGCCAGAGTGGACGAATGGAGCCGCCTGCTAAGCGGTTGTCCGCCTAATAAGTGGACCCAGGGTTCGAATCCCTGCCTCCCCGTAGCAAACAAGCGAGCGTTGGTAACAAGCCAATGCTCGCTTGTTTTATTGACCGGTTGCAGCCATGCGGCTGGTGGAAACGGGTGTGCCGCGGCCCCAAGTTATTACTGCAAGCAACGGAATAATCGCCACGGTCAAGCCGAATGCGCATACGAGATAGAACCCAAGCAAGTTCAACAATATGCCACTGCTGATTGCGCCAATCGCGGCACCGGCATTTACAAATACATCCGTTGTGCCCTGGCTGACGGCGCGTTGTTCCGGAGCCAGGGAATTCGTAAGCAGCGCCGCGCTTGACACGAAGCACAAGCTCCATCCCAAACCTACCAGGAATTCACCAAACATGATGAAGGGTGTGAGCAATAGTATTGGCGTAATGATGCAGCCCGCGGCCAATACCGCCACGCCAATGTATATCGTCTGCTGGCGACCGATGCGATCCGCCAGGCGCCCGACGAGCGGGGAAAAGGCAAACATGCCGAGCACGTGAGCGGTAATAACGTTGCCGACCTCATTCAACCCCATGCCATGCGCTTTCATGTGGACCGAAATGATGGTCATCATCAGGCTCATGGCGCTTTGTGCACAGACCATGGTAATAAAGGCGGCGCGGGCGCGCGGAATCGCGAACACCGGCCAGCGCGAGCTGCTGATTTTGATCTTGTCTTGCGCACCCATACGTTGGGCGATGCCTTTCCAATCAACGCCAATCGTGAGCAGACCGATGCACAGACCGGCGATGATCTGCAACAGTACGGTTGCGAAAGCCGGACCACTATCGGGGTTTAGACCTAGACTGCCGGCGATGGCACTGGTGGGATCAACCAGCTGCGGGCCAATGATCGCACCAAACGTGCCGCCCCAAACCACGGTGCTGATGGCGCGCGCGCGTCTGTCGGCCGGGACAAGGTCACCCGCGGCATAACGACTTTGATCGAGGGCGCCACGGCCAAAACCAAACAGAAATAGCGAAGGCAGAAACAGACCCAACTGGTTGATATTGATGCCAATACCCGACAGGAGTGCGCCAACAATGCACAAGCTGACGCCGATTAGCAATGAATTGCGCCGGCCATAACGCGAGGCAATGAGCCCGGCAAAGTAGGCCATTGCCGAGGCCCCGGCGAGCACGAGCGCGCTGGGTATGCCGGCAAAATTTGCATTGTTATTGCTCATCTTGACCGCAACAATCGCGTTGATCGTGGTCATGGCGAGGAAACCGGAGGATGCGGAGGCTTGGGCCAGCATCAATGCGATCGTAGCCCGTTTCACGGCGGATTCATCATTCATCGGTTAAGTTCTCCAATTCGCTCACGACGCGGTCGAGCTCTGCCAGCAGGCCGGGGTGCGCACCCGCATCATGGAAGGCGCTTATGAGCGACCGATAGTACCATAGTGTGCCGGTTTTGCCCGGGCTAAACCGGTCCCAAATTTCATCGTGTATGGCGCGAAAATCCGTCAAAATCGAACGTGCATTGTGAACTTTGTCTGACAAGCTGACAAGCAGAATATCGGGCGAAGCTTCATGCAGATGGGCGATGTACGCCTCTTTGCGTGCGCGCCAGGGAGGCTTTGGCACTTCATCGGCATCAGTGCAACCGCTTACGATGGCGGCGACACGCGCGCCAAACCGGTCATGAATCGTCTGCCGGGTTGCATCGCCGCCTTGATCTTCAATCGCGTCATGGAGCAGCGCGGCGATGGCACAGTCCTCGTCGCCGCCGTTTTCAAGGACCAGGCTGCTCACCGCCATTAGGTGGCTGAGGTAGGGTGTTTTGGTGCCCTTGCGACGCTGGTGTTTGTGAAGATCGGCCGCAAAGGCGAATGCTTCGGAGAATCGAGGAGTGAGCATGGTGCAATTGTTTCACAACTCAAGAAAGCGACGCGCGCTTGCAAGCGCACGCTGCCAGCTTGGGTCACGTGATCCCGCCAAGCCCCGATTGTTGCAGAACTGTTGGCAGGAACCAAGCAAAAGTTATGTAAAATTTGGACATGATTCGGCAATCTTTCTGCTTTCCAATATTTCAGCCACGGGGAGTGGCTCTTCATGATGTATTTGTGCAGGCACGGGCCATTGGTTACGCCGCGGTAGAGCTGTGGCAGCGCAACGAGAATGGCGCGGTTTTTGGTGATCTCTGCAAGGCGGCCAAGGATGCCGGGTTGGTCATCGCCAGCATGTGCGGACATAAATCGCTGGCGGATGGGATGAATAAACGATCCAACCACGGGCGCATATTGGGCGAGCTGGAGGAGAGCATTGAGCTGGCGGTTGCACACGGCATTCCGGGATTGATCACGTTTAGCGGCGACATCAATCCAGGGCAGGCAGATGAAGATGCGCGCGAAGCGTGCGCGGAGGTGTTGCGCATAGCCGCGCCGATTGCAGAACGGGCGGGGATAAATCTGAACCTGGAACTGTTGAACAGCAAGGTTGATCATGCTGGGTATCAGTGCGATCACACGATGTGGGGCGTGGATGTATGCAAACGCGTTAACAGTCCGCGGGTGAAGGTGTTGTATGACATCTATCATATGCAGATCATGGAAGGTGATGTGATCCGGACGATTCGCGAGAACATTGTGCACATCGGACACATGCACACGGCGGGCAACCCGGGACGGTGGGATTTTGACGACCCGGGGTTGCCACAGGAGCTGAACTATCGCGGCATTTGCAAGGCGATCAGCGATGCGGGGTATACGGGTTACCTTGGTCATGAGTTCAGCAGCAAAGGTGATGTGATCGGCGCGTTGAAATCGCACTTTGCGGTTTGTGATGTCTAACGAGGCGCTGGCCACGTTGCTCGTGCACACCTTCCGCGCGCAGGATTGCCGCGCATTGGCGCAGTGGGCGGCGACGGAGGAGGCGCACAGCCAGCACGCCGTGATTGGGGACTTGTTTTCAATCGCCGTGACCGGCGAGGCATCTGGCGTGCGCGGGTTGTTGACGAGCGCCGAGCTTTTGGCCGTGCCCAAGGGGCAGACCCTGACGGCGGTGCTTGACGGGCTGGCGGCGGGCGATGGGCCACTGAGCGCGGCCATGGCGGTGCTAGAGAGCGTGGGCCGACACGCGGGGGAGCGCGCAGGCGTGGCAATACCCGGCAAAGTGACGCAGATCGCGGCAGAACGAGCTGAATTCAGGCTTGAGGCACCATGGCGCGTGGTTGGCCTTGGGCAACGTGTCTTTGCTGTGGTGCGGTCGGCGGGCGTGAACGGGATGGATCGGGTGCTGTGCATGATGAACATCAGCAATGAACACGAGTTGGTCAGCCCGGATTTTCGGGTGCTATTAGGAACACGGAACGCCGTGCATGATTTGATCAGCAACCGACGCTTTAATGTGCATGGCCCGTCCTTTTTGTTGCAACCGTATCAGTCACGGTGGCTGACGGCGTAGTGGCGGTTCAGGACTAGCGTCGTTCGAACAGCGCGAGCTTGTCAAACCACTGATTTGAGACGGCATGCTGGCCCTTGTCGTTAAAGTGGCAGCCCTCCTGGCGATAGGTGTCATCCAGAGTATCGGTGTTTGGGCCGGCCCAGATCGCGGCATCGTGATTGACCAGATTCATTTGCGCGCCCTGTATTTCAAGGTTTACTGCATATTGGCCGCAGCGGGTGGCCACCGAGACGAAGATCGGCGCGCCGACACCGAGCTGGCGGATGCCGCGGAGCATATTGCGAAACCGCAGCTGGTAATCGCCCCAGCCGATTTTAAGAGCGTTGTCGCTTTCACCGTGATGCCAGAGCAGATGGGTGAACTCCCAACCGCGGCCGTGGACATCATCAAGGGCGGTTTGGATTTGCTTGAACAACGGGAGACTTGGATCCCACTGACCCATTTCAGTGCCGCCATAGGCCACGGGGACGAAGACGACCTCGTCATACCAACCAGCGGCGAGGATTTGGTCACCCAATAACGTCCACACGCTGCCGCCGGCACCCTGGGCGCCGCGTAGCGGGTCAACTGCGCGGGTGAGGGTGCCGTTGCGTAGGTTGTAGACCGCGCCCGCGCTGGCGTGGGGCACATCGCCGTAATTGCCCGCGTTGGATTGACCAAACGCCAGGGCGACCATTCGATGTTTTGCGCCTGTGTTTGCTTGCGGGATAACGGCCGGGGCAGGCTGGGTCGTGACGGTTGGCAAGGTTGTTGGCGGGAGCACCGTTGCTGGTGGTGTGTTGGGCAACAACACGGTGGCGATAACGTGGAGCGGGGTCACCTTTATTTCCGTGGTGGCTGAAACGTGTGAGATCGTGGTCGGGCCCTGGGTTGGCGTGGCAGAGGGCACCGTGGTTGAAAGCGGGGCAACCATGGTTGCCGTGGTAACAGTAGTCGCCGTAGGCACAGGTGTCAGTGGTGACGGAGCGGTGGAATCAGTGGCGACCGGCGTTGGCCGGGTCAGTGGCAGTGATGTGGGTAATGGGGTCCGGGTTGGTTGGGTATAGATAGTGACAACGACCTCGCGGGTCACCTCGGGCACCGCCGGGCCGCATGCGGCGAGCGCACTTAGAATGATGAGCGTCGCAACGCGCGCCTGCAGTCGCATGGATTTCAAACCTCCAGGGCCATCCCGTCGTTGCCGACCTCAGCACCGCCTGTCAACCCGCCCGTGACCGGATCAATGCTGATCGCGTGGACGCGACCCATCTCTCCGTGAGAATAGGGTAGGTGGATGATGGGATGGCGCGCTCTGACTTCATCGAGGACATAGGAGGGAATCCGGCGCTGACAGCGGATCAGATTGATCTGACAATCAAACCGGGGCGCGAGCACGGCATCGCTTGCCGACATGCCAAAGTCCAGGACATTCAGTAGCACCTGGAGCACGCTGGTGATGATGCGGCTGGCGCCGGGCGCGCCGAGCACGAGGATGGGTGCGCCGTTCTTGAACACCAAGGTGGGCGCCATGCCGGTTGTCCGACCCTTACCCGGGGCGATGCTGTTGGGGTGGCCGGGAAGGGGATCAAAGTTGATCATGCTATTGTTATAGATAAATCCCAGTCCGGGGGTGACCACACCGCTGGAATTGCCAAGCGAATGGGTGAGCGCAACGCAATTGCCCAGCTTGTCCACCACCGTGACATGGGTGGTGTTTGGCTGACCTGTTGGAAAAGGCATGGCTTCGATCTCCCTGCCGGCATCGATGTGGTCACGCCATTGGGTCGCCCGCTCAGGGCTGAGCATCCATTGGGTGGGGACTGCAACAAACTTTGGATCGGCCATGAAGCGGTTGCGATCGGCAAAGGCGGCCTTCATGGCCATCGCAACCTTGTAAATGTATTCCGGGGAGTTGTGCCCCATGGCGCGGAGATCCCAACCGGCGACGATATTTAGGATCGCAAGAACGGTGGTGCCGCCGTGCGGTGCGGTGGACGAATGCACTTTGTAGCCGCGGTAACTGGTGTAATCCGGTGCGGGTTTGGTTAGCTTGTACGACGCGAGATCCTGCGAGGTGACCGACGCGCCATTGGCGGCGAGGTCACTGCTGATTTTGAGTGCGAGGTCACCGGTATAAAAGTCATCGGCGCCGCGGGTCGCGAGGTGCCGAAGCGTGCGCGCATAATCCGGATTTGTAACGGTTTCTCCGACAGCGGGCAGTTCGCCATTTGAATTTGCGTAAATTCGGCTGGCCTCGGGGTTGCGGCGGATGTAGTCGGCCAGACTCAGGGCCTGTGGATAGGGCGCGGATTTGCGCCAATCGCGCGACAGGCGGTCGGTGACCATAAAGCCTTGTTCGGCGATGGTAGCGGCCGGGGCGATAGCAGCTTCCCAGGAAATCGTGCCGTGGGTTGCCAGCAGGTGGGACATCAGTCGCACCCAGCCGGGCGTGCAAATTGAGGTGTAGCCGGCATCGTTGACAAACCCCTGCAGGAAGTATCCCCAGCCATCCGGACTGAGGCCGATCACCTTGTGCGCCCACATGTCCGGGGTGGTTTTGCCGCCGGACAGTGCCTGGGCATCATAGGTGCGCACGGTCGGATCGCCAGCGAGCGTAAGCGCCGCCAGACCGTATCCACCGATGCCGCACATCTGCGGGTCCACGATGGCCTGAACGAAGGCACAGGTGACCGCGGCATCGATGGCATTGCCACCACGCATAAGTGTTAGCGCGCCTTGTTCTACGGCGAGAGGTTGGGGAGCGACGATCATCGATTTCATGAGGTTGGATGCAGTTTTTCCAAGCAAATTTTAAGGTAAAGGATGGGCATGGGCTATTTTGTCATATTTCCCGGAGATTTTGGGGTGTGATGGGGATTGAGATGGCCTTGGATGTCCTCCAAATCAAAATATTTTTTCACCGGAGGACATTTTTCGGGCGATTTTTTGGCGATTGTGAGTGGTTGGTGAGGGGCATGAGTGGTTGGCGGAGGTTGGAGGGTATTGTAGCCCGAAGTAGAACAAATGTTCTGGCGATGGGGTTGGTTTGGCATCGTGGATTCCTCACCGTTGCGGAGGAAATGGACGTGCGAAGGTGAGGGAGGCGCGGTTGATAATGACGGCGGACGAAATGGGTTGCCAGCGGGTTCTAAACTGGTGAATACATGTGCGGATGTGTTTCAGGCAGCTGGGTCATGCGCAAATTGTGGGTAGGAGGTCAGACGGGAGCGGTGGGGGCCTGAAAGTTTAGTAGTTCGGCGACGCCGGCACGGACAAGTGCGATAGGGCAGGTTGTTTGTTTGAATATGCTTTTGAGAAGGGGTGGAACGGCGGCGATGGCACGACCGGAGCCGAAGACGATGGCTTTGTGGCGGAGGGATTCCTGCAACACGATGGCAGATGGTTCGCCGAGTTCCGAGCGTGTGCGCGTTACATTGGGCTCGCGTGACAAGAATGGATCGAGATTTGCCGCGAGCGCTTGAGAATCAGATACATTTAGCAGGGTGATGCCCGCGTTGGCAGCGAGCGCGCGCGCGGCGCGCAAGCCGATGGAGAGATTGGGTCCACCACGCAACGGCAAAAGCACCGGGCTTGGCAGATTCTGAATGTCCTGATCAAAGCGGGCGAGGAGAACCACGTCGAACGGGAAATCCTGGACAAAGAGGTCGCTTTCGGATTCCGGCCCGGTCGAAAATGGGCCGGCCCATTGAACCAGCAGCAGGTCGGCGCCAACGATCCGGAGTTCTTTTTGCAAAGCGGTCATGGGTTTGTGTTCGGCAATGATGTTGGCTGTAACATCGCCGAGCCGGTCCAGTTGTTGCAGATCGGCGAGGACGTGCCACCATCTGCGCACAGTTGGGCCAGCCACGTTTTCGGAATGGCCGGCGGGTATGGTCACGAGTGCACGCAACTCCAGGTGGGTGTTTGCGGGTGACATGGCACGAGCCAGTGCCAGCCAAGAGGGCAATGAGCTGGGATCAGAAACCGCGACGACCGTGTGGAAATTGGTTTCAGACATGTGATGACTATTGTCCATTACGAGGAGAAGGTGCATTCAAAATTGAGGGCTTTGGTCCGTGGCCCGGATACAGGTAGGGTGCATGAGAGGTTCGGCTTGCCCGCAATTTTGATGGCAGGGTTTGGCGAACAGGACCTGACACGTCAGGCTACTGACCAAAAGCCTTCATGCCGTTCAGTGGGCAGCTGGAGGCGCATGGTGGGAAGGCCAGGCACCCACCGACAAGAGAGGGAGCTAAATAAGGGCGGCCGGAACGATTTCCGGGGCCGGCCTAGCGCATGAGCAGTGGAAGGAGTACCGGACTTGGTGTAGTGGGCGGAAGCACTTCGAAGCCGAGCACGTTTGAGATACCACCGCCCGGAGCCGGGTTTTCGATGGTGATGCTTTGCCGACCGAGATCAACGGTATCTGCGCCGTTGAGCGTGACGCGTATGTGGGTGGCATCGAGAAAGTGCGTGGGCCGGATGTTGCCGTTCCACAAGGCGACGCTAGCCTCGCTGAAGCCGTTGCCCACGAGCAGCACGTCCAGTTGAGTGATGTCGGTCAATTGGCGAATGTTGGTTGGACTCATTGAGGTGAGCGCAGGCGGTGGGTTGGCGTTGGGCGAGACCACGGTGATCGCCACTTTGTTTGAAGGAGCAGACGCGACCGACGTGCGGGCGAGTACGGCGGTATTCTTCACCGTGACCACACTTTCACCGGCTTGGGTCAAGTCATCCGACTGGATCAGGGCGGTCAGTTGCTGATTATTGACAAAGGTGGTTGGGCGCGGCGAACCGTTCCAAAACACGACGGCACTCGGGACGAAGTCGCGGCCATTGATGGTGATCTGTGATTGGGCGCTGCCGGCAACCAGCCCGAGCACGCTGATATTGTCGACAGCCGGGATGAGCGCGGAGATGCCTGCCACGACGTTGAACGCGAACGGTAACGTGACACCGCCGCCGGGTCCGGGGGTTTCCACCGTAAGATTCTTCGCGCCTACTGCGGCCAGATCTGATGACTTCAGGATCACCTTTAGCCGGGTCTCGTTGACGAACGATGTGGCGCGCTGTGCACCACCCAGCTTGACGACGCTGGCCGGGACGAAGCCCTCGCCATTGACGAACACGGTGGTGGTGAACGACCCGGCGACAGCCGAGGCCGGCGTAAGCGCAGTCAGCACGGGCACGGGATTGGGTTTCGGAAACGACACCACGGCGTCATCGGCAAACCCGGTAGCATAAACGTAGTTGCCATCCGGCGCCACCGCCACACCGCGTGCGGTGCCCAAAGGCGGGAAGTTCACCGGGCCGACCGTGCCCGTTCCGGAGGATGACTCCACAAATGTGAGGAAGCCGGTTTGCGGATTTCGATCAAATGCACTGATGCCATTTTCAAGGCGCGAGGTGACAAACAGGCGGCGACCATCGGGGCTGAGCGCCAGGTCGCTGGCGCCATCGAGGGCGCGAAGCGGGGAATCCACATAGCAACCGCCGAGGCGGGTGAGCGTGCCATCGATTGCGCTGCGCTTAAACGCACACACGCCGCCGGTGCCGGTATTGCCGCCGGCGGTGTAAACAAAGCGGCCGTCGCTGCTGACGATAACGCGGAAGACACCTTCCAACCCGGGGCTGACGCTGGTGGTGAGCACCTGAGCGGTGGCAAGCGTGCCGCTGATGGGATCGCGCTGCAGCACCAGCAGTGAATTGCTGGAGTAGCCCGTCACATAGAGTTGGCCCCCATCTGGGCTGAGCGCAATGCCGTAGGCCGAGAGTAGGTTTGGGTTTGTATATTTCTGAACGAAGCTGGCGCTGCGCACGGAGAAAGGCGGATTGCTCTCGACCGAGGTAAGCGCGCCCGTGGTCGAATCGCGAAGCAAGACCACGACGGCACTGTCGTTGATCGCGCTGACGTAGACGAAATTGCCATCGGGCGAGAGCGCCATGCCATATGCGCCGTTTAACCCGCTGACGGCGCCCACGCAGGGCAGGAACAGATGACAGCCGTAACCATCGCCCTGGTGAACGGTATCCAACCAGGTGAGCGAGCCATCGACTTCGTTGCGGGTAAATGACGCAATTGAATCTGCGCCGGTGCCGGCTGCATACACGTTGCGCCCACCCTGGCTGACTGCGACCTGAAGCGGGCTGGTGAAGCGATTGCCCGCGGCGAGCGAGGCACTGTCGAATGATGACTTGAAGCTCAGGTCCCAGCTCTTGTCGGTGTTTTCATTCCATGCGTCGAAGACCGCGATTTTGCTGCTGCCCTCATCGGCGACGTAGGCAAAGTGACCATCCGGGCTGAGCGCGATACCATAGGGCCCAGGGTTTGGCGTGAGGCCGCTGGTGCCCCAATAGAACACCGGGAAGACCTTATCCGCCGGCTTTTGCACATCGCAGGTAAGGTTGATGGAAATCGCCGGATGAGACGGATCGTTGGTGGTGAAGTTCAGTGTGCCGGTGGCCAAACCGAGCGCCGCTGAGGTGCATGCCACCTGCACCGTGGTTGGAGCGCCGCCGTTGGGAATGTTCACCGGGAAAGCGGAGGTCAGGGTGAGTGCACCAGGCGGATCGGACTGGAGTGCCGGGTTTGATAGCGTGAGCGCGCCATTTCCCAACTCTGAGACGACCAGCGCCAGTTGGATCGGTGTGCCGAGTGCGGCTACCGCGCTGAGCGGACCCGGGGCGATCGGTGCGGACCTGAAGCCGGGCGTGGGGATGTTTACACCGGTGCATGTCAGACTGTAGGAAACCTGACTTTTGTCGGGATCGTTGGTATTGAATGATAGCGTGCCGGTGCGATTGCCCAGCGCTGCGGGTTTGCAACCGACATCGTAGCCCATGGAGCCGAGCGGGCTGACCACCGACGGGAGGAGCTCGAAGTTGAAATCTCCGGTGACGGCAAGTCCGGACAGCGTAAGCGCCTTGCCACCAGCGTCAAATATACGCAGCACGTTGGTCTTGGTGACAAAGGTTCCAGGTGCGGCATTGCCAATATCGATTGTCTTATTGGGTGCGGGCAGACTGCTGAATTCGGGCGTCGCTTTGTCACGCTCCACCGGGCCGATGTCAAACAGTGGAGGGCCACCAAAGCCTTTGCCATTGGCCAGGCGCGGCAGGCCACGGATGTCGGTGTCTTCGAGATCAGGATCGTGGTCCGGGTTGTATTGCGCCTCGGTCATGGTGTCCACCAGGGTGCTGGTGATCAGCGGCATTTGCACCAGCATGCCGGGGATAGTGCTGCCATTTGGCGCAGGTACGGTCTCAAATTTTTTCGTGCTGTCCTTCTCGTCGTCCTTATCCGGGGCAGCGCAGGAGTCATCGCTGAAGGAATTCTGGCCTTTGCTGTCAAGCGGCCACTGCTCGGTATCGTTTGGGTCGGGCGTGTTTTCGTCGGCGGTTGTTTTGTCGCGACAGTTTTGCGGCAGGTTACCGGAGAACACACTCATGCGGAAGGCGGCAGTGTCATATTTCGAATCGTGGTTGTATATTCCGCCACCTTTGGATCCGGCGATGTTGCCGTTTATGGCCGTGCCTATGGCATTGATTGTGGCGGCACTGTTGGTGAGGTTCATGTTGGCAATGGCGCCGCCTTTTCCGCTGGCATTGTTGCCAGTGAATGCCGCCATGAGCAGCTTGGCGGTGCCGGCATTGTCATTGGCCAGCGCACCACCATCGCCCTCGACCGAATTGCCGATGAAGACGGTGCGCTTGGTGATAAGGCTGGAGACGTTATATATGGCGCCGCCGGCACGGAGCTTGCCGGGAGAGCCGGCGTGGTTTCCTTGGAAGGACGAGTCAGTGATGGTCAGATCGGTGCCGCCATTGTGAAAGATTGCGCCGCCCTGCCCTTCGCTGGCCGTGTTGCCTTCAAAGGTGCTGCGTTTGATGGTAATTGGATAGGTGTTGCCGCTGGCCCCGGTGGCGATTGCGCCACCCCCATCGCCAAAGGCCCCTCCGTCACCGGAGTAGTCGAGATCGATGGGTTGGCCCTTGGCCACGTTGGCCTTGAACGAGGTGTCGGCGATGCTCATACGCCCGGCCACGAACATGATCGCGCCGCCTTCCCCATCGGCGACATTGCCTTCAAACTTTGCGCCAGCCACGGTGAGCACCCAGCTGGTGCGAATGGCGCCGCCATCTTTTGTGCCGCTTTCGTTGGGCTTGTGCACGGCATTGTTGTTTTTAAAGCTGGTGCCGGCGATATTTACCGTACCGCCGCTCCGGATTGCGCCGCCGCCCGCGCCGCCCACGGAATTGTTTTCGAATTTTCCGCCGACGATCTTGACATCACCAGTGCTATCGATGGCTGAGTAGGTAGCGTTCTTGATGTTGACGTTGATTAGGTTAAATTTGCCGTTACTGTTGATGTTGAACGGAATCTCCTGGATGGCGCCGGCGTCGATAGTGATGGGTCCCTGGATGGTGACCAGGCCGGTGGTATCGGGCAGGCGTCCGGAAAGACCGGGGCCAGGGTTGGCACTGAGCACAATTGTGCCGGCGATCGCGAACTTGATCAGCGTGTTGCCCTGGCTGGCCGGGCACTCGCTGAGATTGGATCCTGGTGCGCCAAAAGCGCGGCCCATGGCCTCGCGGAAGGAACATTTGCCATCATTGGGGTCGACTTTGTCATCCAGCGTGTTGACCGTTATGGTGACCTGGCTTGCTGCTATGGAGGAGACCGTGGAGCGCGCCGATCCGATTTGAGGGGCCGAGAGAAGCGCCGCACAGATTGCAGCAACGGAGAGTCGCTTCGCAATTGACCAATTTATGGCGTTTTCCATTAGAGTGATTTTAACTATATGGGCGGATATGGTCTCTCAGATTTTTGGATCGTTCTCTCACATGAGATTTATCCGACGAGGACGCCGCATAGCGCAGCACTTGAAGCGCCCACCCTCGCCCAGGCCAGGCACCCGCTGGTATCCTCCCGGCGCTCAACCGGCACTAAAGAACATATGTTCTATTGATCGTCATGACCGCACTGCCATGCCATCCAACCCGCGAAGTACCCACGCCCACCCAGCAAAAATCCCTGTGGCGATGACGTTGGCTGTAACGTCGCCGAGCTGGTCACTTCTTACCAAAAACAGTTTCAATTTTGACCACACTAACGGACACACGTGGGCCTGCTGAATGGACGCGGCACTCTTCATGCGCTATCCGTTCAGTGAACTGGTAGGGACGGGTGTAGGCCTAAGCGGCGGAGGCCAGGGTGAGGTCGAACGGAGCGTCGCGGTCGCAGGTGAGTGTAGCGGATGAGAGCTCGAGCTCGGCGACTTGGAGAGATGTGCGTTTGAACCAAAGCGGGTGCGGATCCGGGGGCTCTGCGGGTGAGGTGCGGTCGGGGTGGGTGAAGTAGAAGATGAACGAACGGTCATTGTTGATCAGCACGTCGGCGTGAAGGCCGTTGGGTGCGTCGTCGAGCCGCGTGCCCGGGGTGTTGAGAATGTCGGGTTGGCGCGTCCATGTTGTGGCATCGTGTGAGTGGTACACGCCGAGACCGTGCCAGGTGTCGGTAATCATCCAATATTGGTCGCGCCAGAAAAAGACATTTGGACCCTCGTGCGGGCAGTCCGTTATGACGGCGCCGACCACGCACCAGGTGTATAGGTCGGGGCTTTCGGCCAGCCAGGTGTGTGAGTGGTTGGTTTCGTCCTTGTACCACATTCGCCAAACACCAGTGGGCATGCGCAGAACGCACGCGTCGATGACTTTGTCGGACGACAGGGGCAGTTTGGATTCAAATTTCCAGGACCACAAGTTCGGACTGGTCATGTGCACGATGTGGCGCGGACCGGTCCAATCGGACGGAACTCCGGGGACGTAGCTGACAAACATGTGGTACTGGCCATCGCACCAGATCACCTCGGGCGCCCAGAAGGTGTTGCGTCCGGGTTCGAATTCAAGCCCGGGAAGCGTGCCCCGATACAGCCAGTTTGAACCATCGGTCGAGCTGGCGATGCCGATATCGGAGCCATGAACCCAAGCGAAGCGCTTGCAGGCCACGTTGGCGCGACGGTTGGTATATAGCAGCCACCAGGCATTTTCCAAGTGGTTCCAGATGATGGTGGGGTCGGCGGCGCCGTCAAAGATGGGGTCGCGAAAGAGGGGTGCGGGTGCAATATTCATGTGACTATTGGTCGTCCGGGTGCTTTACTTGCCAGGGTGGTAACCAGTCGCCGGAGACACGGAGGTTGACCCCGGCGTCATCTTCGATGAGGCGGCAGACGCTCATTTCACCGGCGTCCTCACCATACCGGTCGGCGGCCTCGCGAAAGCGGGTGTAAGTGGCCTGGGTGAGCTCGGCGCGGGTGCCGGTTTCGGTGATTAATTCGGTGATGAGCCCAAGATCCTTCAGGCATAAGGCGAGTCGAAAGGAGGGGTCATAGTGGCCGGCGAATATGGATGGCACGTCATGCTGCAAGACGAAGCTGTCGGCTGCGCCGCCCTTCATGGCGGCCCACCACACGTCGGGTTCCAACCCGGCTTTTTTTGCGGTGACCATCGCTTCGCCAATGGCGGCGGCGTGAATTTTCCAAAGTTGGTTATTCACAAGCTTGGCGATGTGGCCGTTGCCAAACACGCCAACGCGGCGCGATTCACCCATGGCCATGAGCACAGGTCCGGCTTTTTTGATGATGTCGTCCTCCCCGCCAACAAACATGATCATGTCCCCACGGATTGCGGAATCGACCGAGCCGGTGACCGGTGCGTCGATGGCATGGCCGCCGGCCAACCTAAAGCCCGTGGCAAGCTCGCGCGCAAATGCGGGGCCACCGGTAGTGCAATCGATCCAAATTTTATCGGTGCAGTTGCCGGAGGTTAGACCGGCCGGGCCACGGAGGACCTGATCAACCTGTTTGGGGCCGAAGACCATGGTGACCACGATATCCACCTGGTTGATTACTTCAACCGGGCTTGCGGCCCAGGTTGCGCCATGGTGGCGCAAGGTGGCCGCGGCATCAACGCTGAGATCATGAACGACGATTGGGAACCCGGCGCGCTGGATGTTGCGGGCAACGGCACCGCCCATCGTGCCCAATCCAATAAACCCAACTTTGAGTGTTGTCATGTGTGCGATTTATTATCGCCTTCATCGGGTCTAGAATCGCGTGGGTATCGCGGATTGTGTAAATAATGCAAATTATGAAGTCACCTGCAGAAACAGTACGAGTGGGGTTGTTTGGGATTGGATTGGACACCTATTGGCCGCAGTTTTCCGGATTGCACGAGCGGCTGCTTCGTTATTTGGCCGGGATCAAGACGGGCTTGGAGCGATCGGGCGCGACCGTGATTGACTGTGGCCTTGTGGATAACCTCGACGCGGCGGCGCGGGCAGCAAGGCAGCTTTCGACGGCAGACGTTGACGTTGTGTTTTTGTATATCTCGACTTATGCGCTGAGCTCGACGGTGTTGCCGGTTATTCAACGGAGCCGGGTGCCAGTGGTGGTGCTTAACCTGCAGCCGGTGGCGCAGATTGACTATACGGCTTTTAATGCGCTTGAGAGCCGTGAAGCCATGACCGGAGAATGGTTGGCGCACTGTCAGGCGTGTTGTGTGCCCGAGCTGGCCAGTGTGTTTGACCGTGTTGGCAAACCATATCACCTGGTGACCGGCACGCTTGCGGATTCGGAAACATGGGCGGAGATAGATAGCTGGGTGGGTGCGGTGCGGGTGGCGAAGGTGCTTGGTCAGACGCGGATCGGACTGATGGGACACTATTACAACGGAATGCTGGATGTGTATTCGGACTATACACAGCTGGCCAGCGCGTTTGGGACACATTTTGAGCTTATCGAATTTGATGAGCTTGCCGGGTTGCGGGCGGCGGCAACCGACGCAGAGGTGGATGCCATGGTGCAAGACTTTGGCGACATGTTTGACGTCAGTGCGGGTTGCACGTTTGAGGAGCTGCGTCGTGCAGCCAGAACCAGCGTGGCGTTGCACAAGTTGGTGATACACCGTCGCTTGGGCGGCATGGCGACCTACTTTGAGGGCCTACCCGGGAGCGCGCACGAGGATGTGGCAACGTCGGTTATTGCCGGTAACACGCTGCTGACGGCGCGAAACGTGCCGGTGGCGGGTGAGTATGAGGTGAAGAACGCGGTGGCCATGAAGATTATGGATGCGTTTGGCGCGGGTGGTTCGTTTTCCGAGTTTTACCTTATGGACTTTGTGGATGACGTGGTGTTGTTGGGTCACGACGGACCGGCGCATGCGGGGATTGCGGAAGGCAGGGTGCAACTGGTGCCGCTAAATGTGTATCACGGCAAGCCGGGCAAAGGGTTGTCGGTTCAAATGAGCGTACGGCATGGTCCGGTGACGATTTTGTCGGTGTGTCAACATCGGGATGGGTCGGTGGGGCTGCTGGTATCCGAAGGTGAGAGCGTGGCCGGTCCAACGCTACATATTGGGAACACCAACAGCCGGTATCGGTTCTCGATTGGGGCAAAGGCGTATGTGACTGCGTGGGCCAAGGCCGGGCCGTCGCATCATTGTGCGATCGGCGTGGGGCATATTGCGGACAAGCTTGAAAAGCTGGCGCAGATTTTGGGTGTGGGATTTGCACGGGTGTGCTGAAACCGGAATCTGGAAATGCGCCGGTTGAGCACCGGTGCTTGCAAGGAGGGGATGATGAAACGCGTGGGATTTCAATTTAAGGTTCGGACGGATCGACTTGAGGATTACAACGAACATCACAAGCATGTTTGGCCGGAGATGCTGGCCGCGCTGCGGGCAACTGGGTGGGGAAACTACACGCTGTTTATGCGGGCGGATGGGCTGATCTTTGGCTATTTTGAGACCGCGCACAGCCTGCACGAGGCACAGGCTGCGATGGCAGCGCTGGATGTGAACACGCGCTGGCAGGAGTTTATGGCCGGATTTATGGATGGCGCGGCGCGAGCGGACGAGAACTTTATGGAACTAACCGAATACTTTCACCTGGATTGACGAGGCTGTTACCTACAGTTTTGGTTACGAGGTGAGTGTAGACCAGAACTCGGCATGAACCGCATGTGCCTCGGCTTGCACTTCCTCAATGGGACCGATCACAATCATGGGTGCGGCAGCGCGCGCAAATACGTCGCGGCATGGGAATTGGAGGTGTTCGGGTGAGGGGCCAATGATGTTGTAGAGCTCGACCTCGCTTAGGGCGTAGATTACGCGTCCAATGTGGCTCCAATGGATGGCGCCGGCGCACATGGCGCAGGGTTCGGTGCTGGTTACGAGGGTGCACTGGCGGAGTTTTTCGGGCGGGAGGGTTTGGCTGGCAAGCCGGACGAGGTTGGTCTCGGCGTGGTTGGTGACGTCGCGCCCGGTGATAACGGTGTTTTCGGCGACCAGGATAACGTGGTCGTTCTCGTCGAGGAGGACTGCGCCAAATGGGTGGTTGCCGTGGTCGCGCGCTTGTTGCGCGAGGGTGATGGCACGCTGGACGGCGGCGAGCAGGGTGGTGGTGAGCATGGGGGTGATGGTAATCGAAAGGGCCGGCATCACGTTGAGTGGGCTGAGAAAGGGCGGGTGGCGGAAAGGGTGCGGGCCCGCTGACAGGAGAGGGAGCTGGCAAGGGCGGGGAGAGTCACAGAGGCCCTCACCCCCGCCCTCTCCCGTTCAGTGGGCTGGGAAAAGGCGGGTGGCGGAACGGGTGCGGGCCCACTGACAGGAGAGGGAACTGGCAAGGGCGGGGTTAACGAATGGCGATTTGGGGCAGCGTCACTGCGGCTTCGCTCAGTGACCGCGGCTGGGTAATCTGCTGCTGAATGACCAGGTATTCGCTCTGGACCAGGCCGGAGGCAAAGGAGCGGGTGGAGACGTGGTGGAGGCGAATGTCTTGAGGCAAGGGGCCGAACAGGGGGATGCCGGCACCGAGGAGGATCGGGATGCGGGTTATGATCAATTGGTCGATGAGGCCAGCGGCGAGAAAGCGCTGGATTGTGACTCCGCCGTCGATATAGAGGTGGTGCATGCCGCGCCGGGTGAGCTCGTCTATGAGCGCGGCTGGTGGCAGGTTGCGCTGCTCCACCGTGTTTGGCAGGTGAGGTGGCAACATAAGTGGGCGACTGGTGAGCACGATAACGGGTTTGGAACCATAGGGCCAGGGGTCAAAGGTCAGGACCAGCTCGAAGGTGTTGCGACCCATGACCAATGCGTCAACGCTGTTCATGAGCGCCTCGTAACCGTGCTCTTCAACTCTAGGAGCGTCGGGCGACGAGGGATCATCGGTTGGTAGCCAGTCTATAGCCCCATTTGCGCGGGCAATGAACCCGTCCAAACTGGTGGCGATAAAGACGGTGGATTTCATGGTTTACCGGGCCAGGCTGCGCGCGACATGTTGGGCGGTTTTTATGCCATCGATGCCGGCGGACAGGATGCCACCGGCATAGCCGGCACCTTCACCCGCAGGGTACAGACCCAGAACGTTTACGCTCTGGCCATCGGGCTTGCGGGTGATGCGGATGGGCGAGGAGGTGCGGGTCTCGATACCGGTGAGCAAAGCATCGTGCATGGTGAAGCCGGCGATCTGGCGGTTGAACACGGGCAAGGCTTCGCGGATGGCGTCTATGGCGAACGATGGAAGGCTGTGGCCGAGGTTGGTCATTGTTACACCGGGCGCATAGGACGGCAGGACGGCACCGAAGGATTGCGAGGCGCGGTTTGCCAGAAAGTCTCCGACGAGCTGTCCGGGGGCCTGGTAGGTTCCGCCACCCAGGGTAAAAGCGGCGGCTTCCAATGTGCGTTGCAGGTGCATGCCGGCCAGAACGTGCCCGGGGTAATCTGAAACGTTTAACTCCACCACAATGGCGCTGTTGGCATTGCGTTCATTGCGCGAGTATTGGCTCATGCCATTGGTCACCAGATGACCCGGCTCCGAAGCGGCGGCTACGACGGTACCACCCGGGCACATGCAGAAGCTGTAGACCGAACGTCCGTTTGAACCATGATGGATCAATTTGTAATCGGCGGCACCCAGCGTCTTGTTGCCGGCGTGCGGGCCAAGGCGGGCGCCATCAATTATGGACTGGGGGTGCTCGATGCGAAAGCCGACCGATATGGGTTTGGCCTCCATAAACACACCACGGTCGTGCAGCATTTGGAAGGTGTCGCGGGCGCTGTGACCGATGGCTAGGATGATGTAATCCGCTGCGATGGTTTCCCCGCTGGCAAGGGTCAGGCCGCGGACCGCGCCATCTTTGATATCCAGCTTATCAACTCGGGATTGGAAGCGGAATTCGCCGCCAAGCGACTCGATTTCGGCGCGCATGCGCTGGACGATGGCCACCAGTCGCAGGGTGCCGATGTGGGGTTTGCTTACGTACATGATCTCATCGGGGGCGCCAGCCTTGACAAATTCGGAGAGCACCTTGCGACCATAGTGATCGGGGTCACCGACACGGCTATAGAGCTTGCCATCGGAAAACGTGCCCGCGCCGCCCTCGCCAAACTGGGTGTTTGACTCGGCGTTGAGCACCTTGTTGCGCCAAAATGCAAACGTGTCCACCGTGCGCTCGCGCACGGATTTTCCGCGTTCCAGGAGGATGGGTCGGAAGCCCATTTGGGCAAGTACCAAACCGGCGAAGATGCCGCATGGGCCGGTTCCGATTATGACTGGCCGATTATTCAACCGGGCGGGCGCCCGGGCCACAAGTCGATAGGACGTGTCGGGCGAGGCGTAGATGTGCGGATCACGGGCAAACCGCTTTAGAAGCCGTGCTTCAAGATCTGGCGCGACCACAATGTCGAGGGCATATACGAGCAAAATCGCGGTCTTTTTGCGCGCGTCGTAGCTGCGCTTGAAGATCGTAAACGTGATCAGCTCGGACGCCTGGATGTGCAGGTGCGCCAGGATGACGGTCGTGAGCGCATCAGCGGGATGATCCAGCGGGAGCTTGATCTCACTCAGTCTCAGCATTGTGCATCTCACGGATCCTCAGGCTCATTGAGGTCAACGGGTCTTGCTACAGGTCGATTTTTGGACCGGCAGGAGATTGAACTGGTAGGACACCGCGCGGTTTGCATCAGCCCCCTTGAACGTTGCGCGGTCGGTGCCCTGCATGCTCATCAAAAATGAGCCATCTGATGCGGCAACGGTAAGAGTGTACATGCCAGTCGCGTTGTGTCGTTCTGAGGCCGCGGGTATGAGATAGGCGTATTCCCATTTGCCGCCGGTCGCATTGGCCGGCTGGAACTTGAAAATGTAAGCCACGTCGGACGTTTTGACGTTTACGTTAAAGGCCTCGCTGACGTTGCATACATCGCCTGAAAACACCTCGGGGGCGCCCGACTCAATTTGTTTGACGGCAAACGGGCCCAGACCGGTAGGCGTTGGTTCGGCGGGAATCACAGAGGCATTGCCAACCGGTGCCGCACCAGCCTGGCCGCCTGTGGATGGCACGGTGCGGGGTCGATTGGTGGCGGAAGCGGCGGGCACCTGGGTTGGATTTGTGGTGGTGCATGCGGTTGACAAAAGCAGCACACATGCAGTGAGAATGAGGATTGAATTCTTGGACGAGATCATTATTCTGGTGGCTTAAACGGAAGGGACATCATATCGGTGTACGTGGATTTGGTGGATAACGCGAAACCCCATGGCTTGATAGGCTGCCATGCCCGCCGCGTTTTGCCGGTTACATTCTACAAAAATTTGGTGTGCGCCGGCTGCGCGGAGGCGAGAGACGGCTTCTGTCATTAACTGTCGGCTGAGCCTGCGCCCGCGAAAAGCATGGTGCAGCCCTATGGGCTCTATTTGGCCAACTGGTTCGCCGGTGGCACGGTGACGAAGCCACGTAATGCAAAATCCAATAAGACCGGCAGCAGCATCACACAGAACGAGGTCCAGGTCGTTGCTATAGCCCCGATCGGAGGTCACCTCGATGCGCCATGAAACGGTCATGCTGTCGCTGTTAAACGCGGCACGGTGGAGGTCAACGTAGGATGCCAGCTCGGTGCCGGCGTGTATCGGACGGATGGTCATGCCGGGCGGCAGATTGGGTGGTGACACATCAACCTCGGGAGGCAACACAAACAGGACTTTTGACCAGGGATTTTCAGCGACGTGGGCCTGGTCTGAAAAACCGCACTCCTCAAGGATCGCACGTTGATGGGTGGCGGTTTCGGTTATGGAAATAAACCAGATTGGTCTGCCAACGCCCTCGCGTTGCATTTCTGCTGCGCGGTCACGGGCCCATGTCAGCAGTAGTTTGTATGTTTGCTGGGGCTCTGTTGGGCTGACCAATGCATCGACTGCCCAGAATGGCGTTTGCATGGCGGCCCATGCGACCAGATTATTGGCAGCGTCAAACCAACCCCGGGTGTTTCGCGGGTTGTGCAGAGCCGGCGATGACAGGCGGTAGGGCCAATCTGCCATGTGCGGCGGACCAAGGTCCGAGATATCTGCCAAATGTAGCATCGCAGAGCGGTCATGGACGAGGTCGAGTGGGCGGGATTGGGCGCTTGCATTACGCATGGGCGGCGCAAACGAGTGCCTCGATGTGGACTTGAGCACAATCCAAGGTCGGGAAGCCGCAGGCGCGGCCATCGAATGCAAGAAACAAATCAGTGCCGCCCAGGACGATGATCTCCGCGCCGTGGTTGTGGTGGAGATCAGAGCCAATCTCAAAGACGATATCACGCTGCTGCTGTGAACAGGAGCCAGCCGTCGCCATGCCGATATATGCGGTGTGAGCGGCGTCCAGGCTGGCACCCTCGGGAATAACGACGGTGAATGGCGCCAAGGCGCCAAAAATGCCAGATGTCATCGCACCGCGGGTGCCGATCAGCCCAATACGTTTGTGGCCGCGGTTTTGGAGTTCGCTGGTGATCACCTTGAGGATGTTGAACACGGGCAAGGGTGAAATTGGTTCGAACTCTTTAATGCAGAAATGACCGCCGGCCGAGGTAATTGCCACGGTCGTCGCTCCGGCCGCCTTTAGGCGATTGGTCAGGTTTTTGTAGACCGCAGCCTGGGCGTGACCATCGCCGGCAGTCACATTTCGGAATAGTGTGGCGAGGTCGGCATGGACCATGGTGAGCTCCATGGGCCGGCCGGCTGCCGCAAAGGCGGCTGCAAGACCGCGGTAGTAAAACTGGGTGGCGGCGGGGCCGATTCCTCCGATTAGACCTATGTGCATGATTATGACCAATCCTGAGCCAACACCGCAAAGTGTACGTCATCCGCCCATGCACTCTTGAACCAGAGATTCTGGCGAAAATGGGCCTCCTGACGCATGCCAAGCCGGATCATCAGGCGCATGGATTGGGTGTGTCGCGGGTCGGTGATGGCATATATGCGGTGGTAGCCCAGGTTGCGAAATGCATGGTCGATCAGCGCATGGGCGGCCTCCGTTGCAAGGCCGCGACCCTGAAAATCGGGTGAAAACGTCCAACCTATTTCCGCCTGGGTGCCGGCGTCGTCGGTCTTGAAATACAGGTCGCCGATTAGTTGGGCAGTTGCGCATAGCTCTACAGCGAACTGGTAAGCGCTCGCAGGAGTGAAAGGCTCGACGAGGTTGACTGCGGAGATAAGAGTGCGGGCGGTTTCGAGGTCATAGTGATCCCATAGTTGCAAGCGCATGACCTCGGGGAGGGCGCGATACGTTGCAAGAGGCTCGGCGTCGGCTAGGGTTAGGCGACGGAGGTGCAGGCGGGGAGTTTGGATTTGGTCGAAGGGAGGCATCAGGGATTTGGGGGCCATGGTGAGGGCTATATGGGGTAGTCGAAGACTGGCCTGCGGCAAATAGCGGCAGGATGCCCGCGCTCAATGGTTGGCCCGCGGCCAATGATGGGCAGGGGATGCTAGGTGGCGGGTTGGACGAGGTTGATCAGGTTGCCGCAGGTGTCTTCGAAAAGCACTGCGGTGATTGGGCCCATGGACACAGGCTCGCCACGGAACGTGACGCCGAGGTGTTTTAGGTGGGTGTATTCGGAGCGCACGTCGGCGGAATGGAAGGCAGCGGCCGGCATGCCTGCAGCAAACTGGGCTTGTTGCAGCGCGGCAGCGCCCGGGAATGCAGTGGCTTGGAGCACGATTTCCACGCCGTCCGGGTCGTGGGGCGAGACCACGGTGAGCCAGCGCATGGGGCCCATAGGCATGTCATCCTTGACAATGAACCCCAACTTCGACGTGTAAAACCCGAGGGCCGCAGATTGGTCATTGACCGGGATGTTCATCCATCTTGCTTTCATAATTGAATGGATTATAATGTCCGGGAGCCCGGCCGATCCGGGCGTGGCACACGCTGGTGAGGCCGGAGAAGTTATTTCTCGGTCAGATGATGGGTCAACGGGGCCCGGATGCATTGAGCGAGCTCTGCGCGAGCCACGGCCGATTAGAATCATGATGCCTCGACTACCTTCAACGGTAAACGTATCTGGAAAGAGTGTGCGGAAGCGGTCGACGAGACTGGTCTGGCAGTTGGAATTAACAAGGTTCCGACTCCAGTGGGCAGGAGATGCCTCGCAATGGTCGTATGCAAGATGCCGGGTGCAAACGAATAGGTGAGAAGCCGGTTGGGGTGCGACGCTATTGCCCGGGTTCTTTTTCCAGGGTCAACATATTGGCGTCTCGGCAGATCATCCATTTGCCGGATTCACGGCGAAAAACGGTAATCGTATGGCCGGAACGAATCAGCGGGTTGCCGCCTGTAGGTGGTGTTACTGCCACGCGGATGTGGGACCACAGATACGCCGAGTTCCCAAAAACCGTGATTTCCTTTATGTCGGTTGTGCCGTCAATCTGAGGTCGGGTACCGGTGGACGACGCCGCGGCGTTGGTCGCGGCTTCAAATGCGGTGCGCCCAATCATTGGCGGGCGGCCCGGAGTGAGGAACACGACGTCTTCGGTCATGAGAGACAGCACGGTTGTGGTGTCGCCCAGTTTTGAAGCGGTTTGCCAGGTTGACACCAGCTCGCGAATTTCTTGTTCGTCAGTCATGGTTGCACCTTTATTATGCCAGCCGCAGGTGCGGGAAAACATCGTCATGGTGTACGTTTCTTAAAGGCAAGGCCGGCGTTGATTTGCTGCACTAATGTGCGTGGGCGCACAATCCGGGAGGGTCAGGCTACATCGCTTGTGGCTGGGGCGGCGTGCCTTGACAAGCTCAGCATCGGTTATGTTCCACTAGACCTCGATCATGCGGCCATCACGGTGCTTTCGGAGCGGGCGCGACGCGTAAATGTTGGGCCGGGTGGCGCCGGGATGGCGTCCAACTCGGTTTGCGTGGTTGCGCGGCGACGGCGAAGCTCAAGTTGAAGGCTTTCCTGGCCTCGGGCCATGGCCCATTCATGGTTGGCCCCAAAGATGGGTTTCATTATGAACGAGAGATGCTTTAGGAGACCCTTTTCCGCCGTGATTTTCCAGTCATATGTCACCACTGTTTGATCACCCTGTTGCACGAGGGTCCAAATTCCGCGGCCCACGAAGTCTCCACGCGGAATAATTTTGAATCCGAGTGGAAAATTGCTCTCGGTGACCGTGAACCGCCAGCGCAAGGTGTAGGGCAGCCAGCCTTTGGTGAACAAACCGATTTGGCGGCCAAGGCCCGTTACGGGGTCACCGGGTGCAAGCTCGGTGACCTCCAAGTAGACGCTGGGCCACCACCGTGCGAGAGCCAGGGCATCGCCAAGAACGGTGGCTACTTCTTCGCAGGTGCCGCGCACGTGCCAGGTTGTAATGAAATGATAGTTGTTGCTTGCCATGGTAATTACGAACGTTAGGATATGGGGACGAGGGCTTCTGCTTTTGTCGGTCGCGGAGATGGTTTTGAGCGTTTGGAGGCCGTAGTGGCCACCATGCGGATCAACACCGGTAGCGCGATCCCGGGTGCAAATAATGACGCGGGTGGTTTGACAAGGTGGGCGACATCCAGAAATGCCTTGCAGATTTTATGATTTGAGTTTGTGAGCCCCAGGAGCGCATCGATATAGGCGTGATTGAAGCGCACGGCGCGCGTGCGATCCACAATGCCCACAGCCCGTGCATCTTCACCGGTTGCCAGCAACCATGGCGTGCGCACCAGATTAGCCAGGCTCTTTTGGAACGCGCGGGTGCCATTAACCTTGGCGGATCCACCGTCGGCAACCCACTGTTGGAGCAGCTCGGCACCCATGGCTGCAGTGCTCATGCCCTGACCGTAGACGGGGTTGAAGGCGCACACGGCATCACCCATAAGCACAAACCCGGCGGGCATGCGCTCCAACTCTTCAAAGTGTCGCCAGCGATTTTCGGTGCGTTGGTAGCCCACGATTGGTGTTAGTGGCTCGGACCGGGCGAGCAGGTCATGCAACAGGGGGGCGGAGCTGCTGGCGTTGGGTGTTATCAGGTTTGGATCAAGCTGGCGGGCGAATTCAATGAATCCGGAATCGTCGAGGGGTGGTTGTTCATCTTTTGCGCCACCCAGCGTCACCATCCAGGTGTTGTTTTCAATCAAGTACATACCGCCGCCGCGGCGACCGTGAGGGGGGCGAATGCGCTGAATCAAAAGCTTAAAGTCCGGCTTGAAGTCAGCCGGCATGCGGACGACACGACTGGCGTAAGCGAGCGCGCTGTTGACCACCTGCTCGGTTGGTGGGGTTAAGCCAAGAGCGGTGAGCCATTCGAAGGCCTTGGAACTTCGACCGCTGGCGTCAACCACAAGGTCGGCCAGAAGGGTTGAGAGCGCGCCCGTGGCGCGGTGGCGCAGGTTTACACCGATCACTCTGGCGTGGTCATCGGTCGTTACCAATTGCCAGGCATCGGTTTCCATTTGAAATGTGACCCTGGGATTTTGCAGCACCCGATTGCGGATGACAAATTCAAGCAGCGGTCGACTGCAGGCGCGGGTGCGGAGATCACTGGTGAAGCGGGGCATTGCGCCGAATTGGTTCGATACGCAGCTGTCGCCAATCCAATCGACCAAGGGAGCACCGGCCGCGCCCAAGTTGTCCTGTAGGCCGGGTAGCAGCCGCTCAAGAATGCGGGCGCCTCGGGCAAGGAGGGCGTGAATGTGACGCCCCTGCGGGGCACCTTTACGGGGTTCTGGTTTGTTGCCTGGGACGTCGCGCTCAATGACCGTCACGTGATCCACGTGAGTGCTGAGGGCCTGGGCGGCAAGCAGCCCGGCCATGCTGCCTCCGATTACGATTGCGTGTTTCATGAATAGGATTGTGGCCGGCAGACTGATCGCCGGCCAGACCAAATGCTGTTCACTTTGTGATCAGGAGGAGAAATACGTAAGTACTGAGTGCGCTGTTTTGCAGTGGACAAAACACGTGCGTGAGCCCTTTGAGTAATATCGGCAGACGCGTGCCATTTGCAACGCAAAGTTCAGCAAGCGTTACTCAAGGAACGGGCAGGATGCCCGCGCTCCATACGCGTGCATCCCTTCAACAGGCGCAGGTTGCACGCACTCCATACCGGTGATTAGGCGACGGTGCCGTTTTTGGCCTCGGCTTCAGCCTTCTTTTTTGCTTCGGCGTCCTTTTTGGCTTGTTCGATGAGGCGGGGATCGTCGGCATCGCGCTCGAGTGAGATCAGGTTGGTTACTTCCGGCAACTCGAGTGGCTTCATGGCGGCTTGTTCGGCCATGAGACGTTCGAGGTCGCTGAACATTTTCGCGGCCTGATCGGCACCGGTCATCTGGACGTGAGCGCCCAATGCCTCGGCCGCGGCTGCGGCGGTTTCTTCACCCTTGACGGCTTTGATCAGATTCGTGAGGTCATCGCTGGCGTAGCTCCATTTTGCCTTTGACCATTCAAGGCGGATGTCGCCAAGAACGCGGGCCAATTGATCTTCGCTGGTGCGGCCACCCTTGCCTTCAACCACTGGTATAGAGACCTGCATGAGACCACCGGTGACAGCTTTTACGATCCAGCCGCGACCGGGTGGGAGTTCTTTTGTCGGAGCGCCGGATATCCGCACGCCCATGCTGCGGACAGTTTCGAAGTCCTGGAGCACGACGCTGTAGCGCGTGGATTCGACGCGGCGGCGGACTTCGTCACCACCCATACGCAGGATGCCGAGTGAACCGGCCATGATGATGCTCATGTTCTTGCCCTTGCCGATGTCAGCAAGCGTGGCCATGCTGACACCGCGTGGGGCGGTCTTGTTGATTTGTTCGATATCGTCGTAGTGATCGGCGATGACGACGATCCAGCGCTTGGCGTTGTCCTGAGCCTCAAAGCCTGGAGTACCGGTGAGCTTACTGATCACAGTGTCGTCAAACTCCGCGCGGAGGCGGAGTAGCACGGTATCGAGTTCTTTGCCGTTGGTTATGGTGCCCAGAACGTGGGGCATGTTGAGCAGTATGTCGTCTCCTTCGGCACCATAATTCCAGAAACGGCGCGCAGTGTCGGATGGATCGATAAAGACAAGACCGAGTTGCTCCGGGGTATAGGCGTGGGTTAGGCCAAGAACCAGCGACCGTAGTGCGGTGGTCTTGCCCGTGACCGGTGGGCCGATGATCATGAGGTGGGGACCCTTGTTCTTCAGGTCGATGATCAGCGGTTCGCGGTCTTTGTCGTTTATGCCAAGCGGAACCTGTAACGTGCCGGGTTTGCCCTGACCCAACTCACCGAGCATGCCAACTTCATCGACCATGCTGGTGAGGGGTTCGATGGGTTTGGGCTTGCGCAAGCGGAGAGTTTTGTCGGCTTTTTCGAGCAGAGCCCAACCATCTGCCATGCGTTTGACCAGGTCACGGCTGGCATCGTTGTTGTTTGCATCCAGCGGGATGGCAGTATGAAACTCCAGTGGCACGGGTTGCCCGCCCAAATCTACGGTGCACAACCCGCGACCGGGCGTGTCGTTAAAGCGCTGCCAGCCGCGCCCGACTATGTCGTTGTAGTTGGAAACATCGCTCTGGGTAAAGGTTATGTGCTGGGTGAGGATGTTGTAAAGCTTTGTTGGCACATCGTTTGCCAGAGTGGCGCTGACGACAAAGTGCACTCCGAACGCGCGGCCATCGCGCACCAGGGATATCAGCTCAAGCTGATACTTTTCGTAGGCTTCCTTGAACTCGCTTGCGTTGTCAATCACACCAAGGACACCGGGCATGATGTCGTTTGGGTTCTTGGCGTTATAGTCGGCTACGGAATCGTACGCTTGGAGCTTGGTTTGGCGGTCATCGATGATGCCGCGGAGCATGCGGAACCAGCGCTCGACGCGCTCGTCTTCGTTGCCGTCCACGATGCCGGCTACGTGGGGCAAAGTGCGCAGTGCCTTGAGGCCGCCACGTGCGAAGTCAAGCACATACATGTGCAGCTCGGTCGGTGAGCGCAGCGCGGCGAGCGACAACATCAGGCTCTTTAGGAACGTGGTTTTGCCACGTCCGCTGGCGCCCAGCACCACCATGGGATCACCGGCCAAATCGACGTCCATCAGGCGTTGTTCGGCGTACCAAGGGTTGTCGACGAGACCGACACTGGCGATTAGCGGAATGCCACCTTGTGCAAAATCATGAGCAGGCCAAAGTGACTTTACCCCGTTGACCAGCGGAACTTCGGCGGGTAGCCGGCGCATCTCAAGTAGTTCATCCAGACCGGTCAGGTCTTTTTCCAACCAAGCCTTGACGCCACGGTTCAGGATCATTTGGGGCTTGGGTACACCTTTCGGCGGGAAGTAAGTGGCGTCAAACGGCATGTTCAAGCCCATCTTGACCGGCAGACCATCGGGCCAGGGTTTGAACTGTTTGGGGATACCCTGGCGGCGGGCCTCGGCATTGGTGGCACCCACGAGCCATCCCAACAGCGACCGTGGCGCATCGAGGGGATGATCGAGCGCGGCAAGGATTTCGTCGCCGGAATAGACCTGATCGCGGGTTTCGTCATAGTTGCCGCCGCTATAGGCGGCCTGTATTTCGCTGACGGGACCGCCGCCGACCTGGATATAGCCGCGGCCAGGAATGGCTGGCAGCGTCTGTGCATCATTGCGACCGATCATCTCCTTGGAGTCATCGCTTGTTTCAACGCGCAGGCACAGGCGGAACTTCATGTTCGCACGCATCTGATCGGTCACCGCGCCGCTTGGGCGCTGTGTGGCCAGGAGCAGGGTGACCCCGAAGGAACGTCCGAGGCGGGTAATGCTTTCGAACTTTTGTTTGTAGTCCGGGTTGGCCACAATCATTTCGGCAAACTCGTCGACGATCACAAACAGATGCGGGAAGGTGCGCGGAAACGGCGAATCAGGCTTGAGAGTCGGGATCACCTTCTTGCGATAATCGACGAGATCGGCAACGCCGGCCTTGGCAAGAATATCGCTTCGACGATTCATCTCGGCGGTCATGGCGGTGAAGATGCGCTCGACCGCGTTTCCATCCAGGTTGGTGGCAAGATCGACGCAATGTGGCAACTTGCGGAAGGGCTCGACGGTTGGACCGCCCTTATAGTCGATGAGCACAAAGTTTACGATCCGCGGGTCATACTTGATGGCCAGCGAAGCGATCAACGTTTGGAGGAGTTCGGATTTACCGGATCCAGTGGTTCCGGCGGCCATGCCGTGGACGCCGTCTCCACCGGGCTTGGCGGTAAACCAAATGTTGCGGACTTCCTTGCTGCTAATCAACCCAAGCGGGCCGCTGAGCCATTCGCTGTTGGCGGGTTCCATGCTGCGCTTCCAGCGAGCGGCGATATCGAGATCGCTGAGCACGTCAACACGGCGACCCTCGATGCGCTGCCACATCTCCAGCATTGTCACGCTCTTGGGAACCTCGGCGGCGGGCTGCTTGCCGCCCATCGCGGTCCAGACACTGAGCATGGCATCGGCAATGACCAAGTATGGGTCCTTGGCATTTTCCATGACGGGTATGGCCACCTGAAACTCCAGGGGCTGGCCCTCGATGTTGATCAAGCCGCGACCGGGCTGGTTGGCCAGGCTGAGCGCGCCGCGACCGACCACCTCGGGGATTTGCGATGCATCTGCCATGGTAAACGTCATGCGCTGACCCATTAGGTTGCTGAGCTTGTTACCCAGATCGTTTGGCACGTTGGCGGTGAGGATGTAATGAATGCCAAATTGGCGACCGTCACGAACCAGCGCCATCAGGTCGGGCAGCAGATTCTCGTATGTTTCCTTGAATTCGGCAAAGTTATCGACAACGACGACAACGCCAGGGAACATGGCGTCCGGGTTGTCGGTTTTTTGCATCTGGGCGTTGTAGTCCGCCATATCGGCATATTTGGCCAGGCGCTCCTCACGCTCGGCCATCAGGCTGCGGATCATGCGGAACAACTGCAACACGCGGTCGGCTGCTGCGGCATCGATCACCGCGCCACAATGCGGCAGGTTTTTGAAGGAGCGCAAACCGCCACGTCCAAGGTCAAGCGCATAGACGTTGAGCTCGGCGGGGCTGAACTGGGCGCACAGGCTAAAGACAATGGATTTGAGAATAGTCGTCTTGCCCTTGCCACTTGCGCCATAAATGACCATTGGGTCACCTCCGACATTCAGGCTGAGAGTGCGCTGTTCGCTGCGGAATGGATTGTCCACCACGCCGACATGTGCCCAAATGGGCAAGGGTGTCTTCCAAGTCCAGGGTTTCCACACGACCGCGTTGCCGAGCGGGAGCTCCTGGGTCAGACGGCGACCCTTTAAGGCCTTGGTGTCAATTGCTTTGCTTTCGATCACCGTTATCCAGTCTGCGAGGTGGGGTGACAGCACAACTGATGTTGCGCCGGTTTCGGTGATCGTTTTGATATAGCTCGCGTCCACATGCTTGTTGAGCGGCATCGGCCAGCGTTTCCAGTTGACATCCTCGGGCACCTTGGGATCGGGCGGGGCGGGGAGTGGATCGGGCCAGGGTTTGAACTGTTTGGGTATCGCCTGGCGCTTGGCCTCGACGGCGATGGCGCCGACCAGCCAATTGATGAGCTTGCCGGGTTTTTTCTCGGCGTCGAGCTCGAGCGCATCCAGAATTTCCTGCGTGGAATAGCGCGGATCGGGGATGTCATCGTTGTAGTTGATGCCGGAGTATGCTGACTGGACTTCGGTCAGGGTCTCGGTGCCGGCCTGGATATAGCCGCGACCGGCGATTTGGGGGAGGCGGGCGGCATCCGGTCGTTTGAGGAGTTCCTTGCTGTCGTCCGGGGTTTCCACGCGCAGGCAAATGCGGAATTTCATGTTAGCACGCATTTGGTCGCTGACCACGCCAGCGGGCCGTTGGGTGGCCAGGATCAAACTGACGCCAAAGGCGCGACCCAGGCGGGTGATGCTTTCAAACTGCAGACGATAGTCCGGGTTCTGCGCGATCATCTCGGCAAATTCGTCGACGACCACAAACAGGTGTGGGAAGGTTGGTTCAAGGTCGGAGCGGTGTTTGGGGATGATGTCCTTGCGATACGCGATCAATTCACTGACGCCAGCCTTGGCCAACAATGCGGCGCGCCGATCCATCTCGGCCTTGATGGCGATAAATATGCGCTCGACCGCATTGCCCTGCAGGTCGGTGGCCATATCGACCACGTGGGGGAGCTTTTTGAACGGCTCGATGGTAGCGCCACCCTTGAAGTCAACCAACACAAAGTTGACGATGCGCGGGTCGTAGCGCATGGCCATGCTGAGTACCAGCGTTTGCAACAGCTCTGACTTGCCGCTACCGGTGGTGCCGGCGATCATGCCGTGGACGCCATCGGCCTGGGCCTGGAAGTTCATGACCCGGATGTCTTTGCTTGAAATAAGCCCGACCGCGCTCTTCAGCCACTCCTGATTACCAGGCTTCATGCTCTCGACCCACCGCTCAGGGAAGGGCAGCTCGCCCACACGCTTGAAGGTGTCCGTTTTTCCGGTCTCGATCAAGCCCATCATCTCGAACATGTTAATGGCGCGTGGAAGTTCTGCGGCGGGGCGGCTGCGGCCCATGTCGAGCCAGACCTTTTCCATGCGCTGGGCGATTAATTGAAAGCCATCTATTTGGTCGGCATCGTTATGCAGGTCCGGGGTGCCGGGTACGCCGAGTTGGAACTCGAGCGGGATTGGTTGATCCTTGATCGCCACGGGAATCAGCCCGCGACCGGGGACGTTGTCGAAAGGACGCGCACCGCGGCCGACCAAATCCAAATACAGACCGGCATCGGCCTGGGCAAATGTGACCCGTTGCGTCATGGCACCAAAGAGTTTTGTGCCCAGGTCGCCGAGCCCAGTTGCCGTTATCACGAAATACACGCCAAACTGGCGTCCATCACGGATGAGACCCATCAGCTCGCCCATCTGATGTTCATAGCTCTCCTTGAACTCGATAAATCCGTCGATGACACAGACGATTTCCGGGAAAATTCCGGTGGTGCTTGAGGCGTTAAATTCGGAAAGCGAATTTGCGGTGCTTTTCGCCATGCGCTCCTGGCGCTCGTTTACGAAGTTGCGCAGCATGCGGATGAGCTGATCGACCCGGGCCGTCTCGCTGGCATCGATGCTGGCGCCCATGTGCGGCAGGGCGGTTATTGACTTTAGACCACCGCGACCAAAATCGAGCGCATACATGTGCAGCTCGTCGGGTGACCGTTGCGCCGCAAGCGCGGTAAGCAAGGACTTGACGAACGTGGTTTTGCCGCGACCAGCGGCGCCGAACACGGCCAATGGATCGGTGCTCAGGTCAATGGTCAGCAGACGATTCTCGGCATCGTAGGGATTATCCACGAGACCAATGTCAACGCGGAGGGGTTTGTAATCTTTCCAACTAAATGCTGGCCATAGGTTTTTGTCTTCTTCGTTGTTCAGCCAGGAATCGACCAGGGTATTGATAACAATTTTCTTGCCGGCGAGCAAGTCGCGGTCGGTGTTCAGATAGCTTGCGTCGACCGGATCGGTGAGCGCGAGGAACTCGGGAAGTGGCTCGGGCCAGGGTTTGCGCTGTTGCGGAACACCGTCCCGCTTTGCGCGCAGGGCCATGCTGCCCACCATCCATTCAAGGACGGTTTTGGGCAACTCGCCTTCCTTTAAGTGCAAGGCCTCCGCCACTTCGCTGGCCGTGAATTCACTGGTTTCGTTGGCATCCGCGGGCATGGATTCTTCATCCAGCCAGATCACATCCTTTAACGAGACCTTGTGATCCTCGGAATACGGTCCTCCGGCCCAGGCCACTTGAATTCCGGCCATCAGCTCGTTGCCGCTTTGGATATATCCGCGGCCACCCAGGTTTGGCAGGAAGGCGGCATCAGCAGTGCCGAGCAGTTCTTTGCTGTCATCAGGAGTTTCAACACGCAGACAAATGCGGAACTTCATGTTGGCACGCATTTGATCGGTGACTACGCCGGCGGGTCGCTGGGTGGCGAGGATCAGGGTTACACCAAAAGCACGGCCAAGGCGCACGATACTTTCGAACTTGGCCTTGTAATCCGGGTTGGCGGTGATCATCTCCGCGAACTCGTCGACGATGATGAAGAGGTGCGGAAAGGTTTTGGGTTCGGGATCGTTTTCGGTAAGCTTTGGTGCGATGTCGGATCGGTACTTTACGATATCACTGGCTCCAACCTTGGCAAGTAGCGCACTTCGCTTTGTCATGACTGCTTGAATGGCCACGAACATGCGCTCAACCGAATTCGCCTGCATGTTGGTCAGCAAATCGACCGTATGGGGTAGGTGGCGGAAGGGCTCGATAGTGGAACCGCCTTTGTAATCCACCAGTACAAGGTTCAAAATGCGCGGGTCGTATTTGGCGGCGAGACCGGCGATCAAGGTCATTAGCAGCTCGGACTTGCCGGATCCAGTGGTTCCGGCGATCATGCCATGTACACCGTCTCCGCCTTCCTTGGCGCTGAAGATCAGCGAGCGGACGTCCTTCATGCTGAGCATGCCGAGCGGTGCATTCAGCCATTCGCTATTTTTGGGAACGATGCTGCGCTGCCATTTGTCGTTGATCGCGTATTTATCGAGCGTGTCGACTCGTTTGCCCTCGACCACCGATTGCATTTGCAACAGATCGACGGCGCGGGGTAGGTCTGAACCAAACGGGCGGGCAAGCTCCAGGCGGCGAATGCGGGCGGCAAAATTTGCACGGGCATCGGCGGCGTTTAGAAGATCGGCGATGCCCATGTAGCGCGGGCTGTTTAGCCCAACTTCCGTATAGCGGAAAACGACTTCGTTGCCCGTTGGCGAGACCTCGACCATGGCCTGGCAGTCGCTTGGAACCCGGGTTGGATCATTGCCCAGGTAAATGATCGCGGCGCCCAACTGCGGACCATTGTTGTTGATCTGGGCGACCACAGCCTCGCTGGCGACATCACGCAAGGGATGGTCCTTGGGCAAGTCACCCACCATGTCGACCACAACCAGGAGCATGGGCAGTGATACGTCACTGCCGCCTTTGTCGTCATCCTTCTTGTCACGCAGACGCACCTGACGGGTGTCAAGTTCCTTTTTGATGAGCTTCCAGAAGTTCTTTACCGTGGGTAGTTCGTCGGAAAAACACAGCTGCGGAATGGCGCGCGGTTTGCCCGAGTCTTCATCGTCGTCGCCGATGCCGCGGATATTTACGTGAGGCATCCATTCGGCCCATTGCCAGCCGTGAGATTGCTTGGCGTGACCAATCACCCACAGCCGGGTGTCTTGCGCGCTATGAAAGGCGCAGAAGTTTGCCAGGATGGCCCGGGCAAAATCGCTTGTTGCGGTGGGATTTTTGCCAAACAGGCCCACGGAATGACGAGGTGGCACGGCAGTGGCGTCCGATGATTGGGTTTCGTCCGTCACCGCCGCCTTGGTCCACTGCCTGAGGTTGATGGTTACCGGAGCGTCGGTCACGATTGCGCTGTCTTCGGACAGCTTGCGAGCATCCTTGTGGAGAGGGGTGTCTTCAAGTGGGTTGTTTTGCTTGTCGAAAATGTAGTTGACCGTGGAGGGGCGCGTGCCCATGCCCAGCCGGATCACGCCAAAATCAGGGTCGGACGGGCGACGCTCCCAAAGTCGGTTGCCAAATCGGCTGGCCTCATGGCGATTTGCGATTTCAAGCACCGTGGGAATATCGGGATAGACGTGGCGATAGTGCAGCCGTTGCACGTTGTGCTCGCGGGTCATGTCCTGCCGAAGTTCCAATAGATGCTGGGTGTACAGACGCTGTTTGACGGCTAATTTTGCGTTTTGGCGGCCACGCTGCCAAAAACTGAAGCCCATGGTGCCACCCATCATGAGAAACATGGGAGCCATGGCGAGCGGGTTTCCGCTGCCGGAGGCGAAGGCAAAACCCAGCATGCCGATCAGCGGCATGACGCTCTGAATTATTTGTTCAATGCCATCCCGCTCCTGGGTGGGCGGTGCAGGAATCGTGTGCTTGTCTACAGGCAACTCGGGCTGGATGCGCGGCGGTCGGTCAATATATTCAAGTGCCATTACTTATAGTGTAATGCGGCGGCGAACGCGGGTCAAACAACATGCCGTGTTTCTGATCCGCGCCTGCAGGTACGCAAGATTAGGGCCGGCCGAACGCTAAACGTATTCGAGCGGGCGATGAGGTGCGGGCGGTGGTTCTATGTGGATGTTATCGCCGGGGAGCACCATGCCATCTGTCAGCACGATCGACATTACGCCGGCGATGCGCATCACATGACCGGATGTATCGCGACTTACAACCTGGCTTAGGAGGCCCGATTGGAAAGTTTCAATCTGCTTGCAGGGATTTCGCAAGCCGGTTACCTCGACGACCGCGTGCGATCCAATGTGCAGCTTCGTGCCAGTAACGAGGCCAAGCAGATCAACACCACGGGTAAGAATGTTTTCACCGATGTCACCCGGGTACACCTTGAAACCCTTGAGATTCAAGTCGTCAAGCAGTTCGGTGTGTAAAAGGTGCACTTGGCGCAGATTCGGCTGGGTCGGATCTTTGGCTACGCGGGAGAGATGTTGCACCGTTTTTCCCGCATGTGCATCTCCGGCAACACCAATACCCGCAATGAGTTCAATTTGATCGACCGGTTTTTTGCTGAACGAATGATCTGAAGAACTGGAAACGGTCACTACGGTAGACATGTCGTAATCTTGGTTAAACGATTGCTCGCTGATGCGATGTCGCAACAAGTCGGCGGGCGGCTAGAGCTGGACTTCGCGCCCTTCTGTTTGGCTGCGATACACGGCATTCAGAATGGTCATCACCTGCAGGCTTTGCTCGGCTGGAACGGGTGAAGGCGCTCCGTCTGCCAGCGCCTTTGCAAAGTCGAGCACTTCCTGCTTGTGGGCTTCGTTTTTGTCCCGGGTCAGTCGCAGTTGCTTGTTGTAGTGCTGGCGGGTTATATTGTTGGAGGAATACACTTCGCATTTCGGCCATTGGGCGCCACCGTCGGTGCCATAAAGCCACATTTGCATGTCTTCGGCCGAGCCCGGGTTTGGCACATCGTGGTGTAGCATCCAACTGACTTCGAGAATTAGCGACGCACCGTTTTCGAAGCGGACGAAGGCGGTTGCCAGTTCTTCCACATCGTTGCGTTCGGGCATGCCAACGCCGCCGTCCCATGCTGAAAATGCGCCGGGCTTTTTGGCAAGAATTGTCCGCGCGGTTCCACTGACGCTGAGCGGTTTTGGGTTACCCATAAACCAAAGCGTCAGGTCCAGGATGTGCACGCCGATGTCGATACAAACACCGCCACCGCTCAGCTCTTTATGCACAAAGGTTGGGCGGGTAGGCAGGAAATTTCTGCGGAGCATCCAGCTGCGAGCATGATAGATTTCGCCCAAGGCGCCGCTGTTGATTTCCGCCTTCATGGCCTGAGAGGTCCCGGAAAATCGAAAATGCTGGGCGGTCATCAGCATTTTGCCGTTTGCGTCACGCGCGGCGATCATTTTGCGGATGTCGTCAGGGCTGGGGGCCAGGGGCTTTTCACACAGCACATGTTTGCCGGCGTTTAACGCGGCGATCGTCAGATCCGTGTGTAGCATGTTCGGTGTGCAAATGTCCACCACGTCAATATCGGGATTGCTGAGAACGTCTTGAACGTTGGTGGTCAGGTTCGTGACACCATACTTGGCGCCCCAGGCCTTAATAGATGGTTCGTATATGTCACAACCCATCACCACCTGGGCGTATGGCGATTCCGCCCAGCCGGGCATGTGCGAATTTACGATTCCGCCGGTTCCAATGCAAGCTACGTTTAGTTTTTTCATTATTTTTTATACAACGCTTCCATGACTGTATTCCTGGCGGCGGCCTCCCGCGCAGGTACCAGTGGTGCGTGCTGTTTGCCGCTTATTGCGTCCAGCCAGTTTTCAAATGCGTGAGGCCAGGCCGGGGGGAGACTGAGCCAGGGTTGTTTTCCGTCAGCACCGGATACATGCGCGCTCTGAAAGTAAAGCGCGTCGCCAATCACATGGGCGTAGCCTTCCGTACCACTGATGACGGTTTTGATTGGATCGGCAACGTCCACCCAGCCGGCGGCGATGGTTCCAATGGCACCGTTTTCAAAGCGCAACGTGCCTTCACCAAATTCGTCGCAAGCAGCGCCATACCGGCCCGTTGCTACGCCAAGCTCAGCATGGGCGCTGGTTACATTTCCAAGCCACCACATCAAAATGTCGAGCGCATGGGTGCCTAAATCGCCAAACGCACCCACACCCGCCCGGGCAATATCGGTCATCCAGCGCCAATCCGTATCGAACCAGCCTCCGAGAGACCCGCTATGGCAGTTACTTTTGCGAACACGGGTGATTTTTCCAAATGCTCCGGCAGTGATTTGTTGACGAAGAAATTGGTTGATAGGTTCGCCGCGCTGAAAGTAGCCGGTGCTGAATAGCACGCCGGCGGCTTCAATTGCGGTTGCCATGGCGTGTGCGTCCGCACTCGCGAACCCCAGAGGCTTTTCAACAAACAGGTGCTTGTGCGCGGCCACTGTGGGCAACACCAACTCCTGGTGAAGGTTGGTCTCCGCGCACACGATGACTGCGCTTTCGTTGCCGGCCAAGATTTCCCGCAGGTCACCGGTGGCAAGGGCGCCAAGCTCGGCTGCGCGCAGGTCGCGGCGCGCGCGTTCATGATCCCAAACACGGGTGACCTTTACATCGGATCGCGCGAGCAAGCGTTTGATGAAACCAGGCGTGTGAATGTGGGCACATCCGACCAACGCAATTTCTGTGATTGACATTCCCTCAGTTTTACCATTACATCCGCTAAACTTGGATGCGAGATGATCACAAGAGGCGATATTGACCGCGCATGGGAACGGATTGCAGGCCATGTGCGCATTACACCCACGTTGAATCTGGAGCAATGAGCGTTTGATGGTCGGTTGCAATCGCCGACCACGCTTAAACTTGAATTGACTCAGGTGGCCGGCTCGTTTAAACCGCGGGGTGCATTTAACAGCATTCTGTCTCAGCTTGATCGGGCGAAGGAGGCGGGCGTAATCGCGGCGAGCGGTGGAAACCACGGAATTGCAACGGCCTACGCCGCGCGACAATTGGGATTGCGCGCGGAAATTTTTGTACCGGTAATCAGCTCGCCAGTCAAACAGCGGCGACTGCGGGACCTCGGCGCGGTTTTGAATGTGGTTGGCGATAACTACTATGGTGCGCTGGCGGCTTGCATTGAGCGACAGAAACAAACCGGGGCGCTGGACGTGCATGCTTATAACAAACCCGAAACATTGGCCGGCCAGGGGACCTGCGGGCGCGAACTGAACTGGCAGGAACCCGGGCTGGACACGGTGCTGGTGGCGACCGGAGGTGGCGGATTTATTGCAGGGATCGCGGCCTGGTATGCCGGGTCTGCGCGGGTGATTTCGGTTGAGCCGGAGTCAAGTCACTGTCTTGCGGCAGCCATGCGCGCAGGTCATCCAGTTGATGTTTCGGTAGGGGGCGTTGCGGCAGATTCACTCGGCGCGACCCGAATTGGTGAGCTGTCGTGGGAAATTTGTAAGCGACATGTCGAACGCGCCGTGACAGTTACTGATGCGGCAATCCTTGAAACCCAGGGGTTGGTATGGCAGCACCTTCGCATGATTGCGGAGCCGGGCGGCGCGACGGCGCTGGCTGCGTTGCTGAGCGGCGTTTATAAGCCGCTGCCCACTGAGCGCGTGGGTGTATTCATGTGTGGAGGCAATGCGGATTTGAGTGTGCTGATTCAGCCATAAACGCTTTCGCCGTGGATGTTGAGTTCGCCAAGCAGCCTCGTGCGCATTACGCGGGCGGCGCTCAGATTGGGATCAAGCGACAGTGCATGGTTTGTCAGGTCCAGTGCTTCAGTAAACCTGCGCAATCGAAACGCACACCGGGCGAGGTTGAATATGGTGCCCGGATCCGGGCCATAAACATCCAGGGAATGTTGCAGGTACGTAGCAGCCTCTGGATAGCATCCCATTTCGTATAGCAGGCCCGCCATATTAAACGCGAGGTCGTTGGGTTCACCCAGCGTATAGTAATTGTTCCAGACGTTATGAATAGTCCACTGAAGCTCTCGTTGCGTCGCCGGGCTGGCGGATGGCAGCTTGGCCACGATGTGGGGAAGGGCACTCATAAACGGCGAGGCGTCCCACTCACACAGCCGCATCATCGCCAGGACATAATCGATGTCCAGATTCTCGAATGATTTATCCAGTGTGGTTTTAAGCCGGTGAAAGGTCTCTGGTCCGCGTAGAAGCGCGGTTTGAGAAAATGCCAACCGAGTTTCACGGAGCTGCGGTGCAGGCAAACCCAAAGCAAAGCACGATAGCGTGAGGTCAATTGACCGGTTTGCCGGATGCAGGGCCACACCACCGTTTAGCTCCACCCAGCGACCCAGTGCGTGGAAGTTCACCAAGAGCGAGAAGCATCCATCATGAACCGCAAGCGCCGGTCCGGGTTCATCGATCATCGCTTCGAGCGTGCAATGGCCACGATCGGCAACCACGGCAAAGAGTTGTCCGTCGCCCAACCCGGTGAGCCAGGTGAGACAGGAAGTGGCGCCGGTGGGAACGCTAAACATCGTGTTGGAAAGTTCTTGCCGGTATCCGGCAAGGATCATGTCCATGGCGGACCCGCCGTAGGGGGGTTCGACGACCATGCGCCGCTCAAACTCAATGGTCAGCTTGTTGATGAGCTTCTCTTCGTCAAAGTTTGGGTTTGGCTCGGGTCCCTTGAGGACAACGCGTTCTTCATATAGATTGCCATTTTCCTCGCTGAAAAGATCACACTTCACCGTGTCAAACACGTAGTTGGCGAACACGATAACTGGTGACCCGCTTGCAGGGCCAAGTATTTCGTTGGTATTGATCAGGTGGAGTGGCGCGGGATTTTCCACGTCAAACCGGGCGAAATCCAAGAGACCAGATGCCACGAAGGACGCAAGTGATGGATGCTTCCGCCAAAATTCGATATTCCGGTCGGCCAGGTCTGTCATGATCAGCCGCACCTTGACATGGCTAACCGAAGATTGGGCATGCATTGCCATGAACTTCTTCAGGAAATGGAATGAGAATCGGCCGCTGCCGGCACCCAACTCTATGATTTGAACCTGCGTGACCGCAGGAAGGGCATTGGCGATGTCGCGTAGGAACCCCAACACAAGCAGGGCATACTGGTGGGCCACCCAGGCGTTGCTCGTGACGTAATGAGGGATGAGCCCTTTGCGCCAGGCGTCCACGCCGAGCCTTTCGTAATAACTTCTCTGAATCTTCCACAGGATCGAGTCTGAGAGTGGTAGTGCAGGCTCAAGCAAAAAAGCCGCTGGTTTTTGCGGGTTATCGAAATCCTGAACTGCGGCGCTTGTGTTAGGGATTGGCGATTCGTGAGGCGCGGGGACAGTTTCGGTTGTCATTGGGGTCTTCGCAAATCTATAATAGCATGGCATCATGCGATGCTTCTACGCGGTTGAACCGAATGCCGAAGCACTGGCGTTTCTTGAATCACAACAAGTGGCATGCCAGCAGCTTTACTGGGCACACAAAGTACGGTGGACAAAGCCGGGTGAGATGCATATGACGCTCAAGTTTCTTGGTGACGGCGTGGCAAATTCTGACGTCCCGGGACTGATTGAGGTCATGCGGACCGTGGCGGTTAATCATCCGCGCCGTTTCAGCTGCGTGCTGCACCAGGCAAGTTTCTTTCCCAATCCGTTGCATCCACGCGTTGTCGTATGTCGTGTTGCACGCAATCCGACGCTCATGGGTTGGGTTCGTATGATCGAAGAGCAGACGGTAAGGTTGGGAGTGCCTGCGGAGCGTAAAGATTTTAGCGGGCACATCACTCTTGGAAAGTGCACGGAAGGGTTTTCAGACCGTGCGTCGGTTGAACCGGGCTTGGTGTCGATGACACTCTGGGTTGGGCGAATTGGGTTATTTCAGAGCGAATTGACCAACGGGGGAGCGGTCTATTCTGAACTTGGTCACGTTGAGCTAACGGCGTGAAAATTTCATGCAGTTGATTTATGTCAGACACGCCAAGCCGATGATCAACCCCGATCAGGATGCAACGTTGTGGTCGCTCATGGGACTGGTATTTCATTATGGCCGGCACGTTATTATGGGCTGGATGGATATGACCCTTGGCGACAAGTTGGTGGGCTGTCGGCCGTAGTTGTGCATAGAACGACTGAATGAACTGTTCAAGAGTTGTTGCCAGCCTAACAGCGCACTACGTTACTGGTGCGACCGGAGTCGGTGGGCGCACATTGCAGGCTTCAAGCAATGCTTCCAACACGCCTTCCGCGTTTATTCCATCTGGATCAATGGCTTCGTAGGCGGATTTTGCCGCGGCAGCGCATCGCGCGATTGAATCTTCCGGAGCGCTGGCGTGACGCGCCGAGTCCCCGGCGCTGGCGATCACATGGGTTGCGAAGCGGCGAGGGAGATCATCCGAATGAGCGAGGTTAATTTTTGTGCAAACGCCATAGGTGGCCTCGGCGCTGTCCCGGTCCTTTATGGACGGTAGCGCGCGCAGCGCGTCTGCATCGGAGAATAGCCCGGCGGTTTCGAGCGCGCGCGTGGCTGCATGCCGCGCGAGGTTTGCAAAATAGTAGGCACGTTCGCGCTCAAGGGCGATGTCTCCCGCCGTATTTAGCATCGCCAAGATGACGGGCTTTCCGGTGTGTCCCGTGGTCATGGCAAGTTTTCTAAAGGCTTCATTGTGATCATTGGCTTCACGACCATATGATGCGAGTACTTCGCTTACAACTTCGTTCCCACGATCCGAGTGTGGGTGACCGGCTACGTAGTTGACATACTCGACTGCGCACAAGTCTCCTGACGAATCGTCATGGTTGTTTGCGGCCAATGCAGATATGTCACGGAGGGCAAAGTCATCTTCGTTGTCCATTCAGAAGGATTGTCTCAGGAGATGATGAGCTTACTGTAGTCACATTGGCAGTATCGCAATGAAGGACGTCACCTGGCTGACTGGTTGTTAACCTGTCGCAGTGAATTTAACAAATCACGTGCAAGTGACCTAACAAACGGGGCCTTGAGCATTGAGGAATGACTTGACGGGACAACGATCAATCCTGCGTTCTTCAGCAAACTGTCCCAGCCCATCATTTGGCTGTCCCCGTCATAGTATCTGCTTATTTGGCTCCACGCGCCCTTTACGAAAATGACCCTAAAATCGATCGGTTTTGGGATAAAGCTATCTCCCAACTCAATCAGTCGATTATGCAGGTGTTTTTGGTTCGCACTCATGCGGGTCTCCAAAGGTGACGTTACGCGCCGCATAATATCTTTCAGGGTGCACCAAAGCAACGACAACACGTAGCGTGCGCCTGAAAGTCGCAGTTCTCTTAGAATTGCCCGCAATATGGTTCTCAACCATGCGCTACTGTTTGCAAGCTTGTTCGAAGATTCTCTAAATTTGAGAGGCGTTACTGGGACGTCAATAAGAATAGCGGTATCGACCGTCATTTTTGAATTGATCAGCTCGTCGCATAATTGAAGCGCAAGTCTGCACATGTTGCAACTTGCCATTATTGTGATTGGACCATGGGGCTGGACCACTCGCACTTGTGCCAACAACGCATGAGCAATAGTTGCAAGAGAATCAGATGCGTGCCCAGCCCTGGCTAGGTTCGGTAATACAAGGCTATAGGCGCGTCTGTCAAGCAGGCGCGTAAGCGGTCTGAAGTGATGGGTTGATCCATCGTTGGCTGGCAGGCAAAATATCGGATGGTCTGTCCCGTCATTGTCAGTAATTGGGATCGGTCGCGGGGAATCAGCCAAGTCCGCGGAATTTGTAAGAAACTCTGCTTGTTCGGCTATAGAAGGAGCGGTTGCCAGACCTGACAGTTTGACCGTTCTGTTCAAAAGGCGTGAAAGCTCGATTTCAAGCGCAGTAGCTGAGAAGGAATCGCCACCAACGTCCATAAAGTGGTCATGTATACCGATCCGTGTTTTGTTAAGCACGGTGCACCACGCCTGCAAAACAATTCGTTCCCAGCTATTTCTTGGTTCGACTGCAGGGTTGTCATCCTCCTGTTCAGCACAAAGTTCAACAAGGCCTCTTCGATCCAGTTTGCCGTTGGTTAGCAATGGGAACCTTCGGATAATTTTGATTTCAGATGGCAGCATATATGCAGGAAGGCGTTTTGCCAGTCCAATACGAACGTCGCGCTTGGTTAGCCCAAAGTCGCTCGTTGGAGCCACATATGCCAATAGGCTGATTTCACCGCCATCAGATTCCTTGGTCAAAACGACCGCTTCCTTTATGTGCGCCATTCCAAGAAGGGTACGCTCAACTGCACTGGTGTCCACGCGAAAGCCGCGGATCTTTACCATGTCATCCAGCCTCCCCACAAGTTCCAGTTCACCAGACTCGGTAATTCGACCGTAGTCGCCAGTTAGAAATGTTCTAATGTCTGCGCGTGTCTTGTGGACGAGAAATTTCTGTTTAGTCAATTCAGGCATGCGCCAATAACCCTTCGCAATATACTGGCTGGTGACGGTGACTTCGCCAACTGCCCCGCGATGAACAGGCTCGCAATTGGCGCCCAAAATTTGAATTTCCCTATCTGGATTTGGTTTTCCAATTGGAAGTTGACCGTCGGCTAGGCTACTGTTTTCTGGAACGATATGAGACATGCATACCGTAGCCTCCGTTGAGGAGTAGGTGTACCAGAGTTCCCATTTGCCAAGTATTTTTTCGCGAAGTGCTACCGCGTCTCGTTTCAGTGCGGCGGAGCCAAGTAATTGAATTCGCCGCATACTTGGAAGATGTATCGACAAAGGCACGCAGTCAAGCCAGTGCCGTGCCAGCGAAACATTGATGGAAAGCGCACTTATCAGGTGTAAATCGAGCCAATTAGCGAGTCGTTGAACGCCAATCTCCTCAAAGGATGTCAGGCAGACGCAACAGCCACCAAGTAAGCCATTGAATACTCCATTTAGTGCGGCTGAAAACGAACTTGAGGCTAATACCAAATGTCTATCGCCGTACGTTAGTTCTCCAAGTAGTTGCGCCATTCTGGCTCGGTTCAGGATCATTCGATGTTCACGCATGACACCTTTTGGGATACCCGTGGAACCCGAGGTATAGATTATTGCGGCAACAGTGTCAGGTTTGGTTTGGTCTGGTAACTGGTCGTTTGAACGTGAATATCGCAAAACCTCAACGTCAACGACGAACTCCGCCGCCCCATCGCCAAATTCACATGCCAATTCGCAGGCTAATTTGAAACATGGGGCATCACAAATCATAATTTGCGGTTGAAGATTTGACACAATTGCGTCGAGATGAGCTTTAGGGAAGGAGTGATCAAGACAGCTGAATCCTTTATTTGCCTTTAGTAGGGCCAGGATTGCGGCGATTCGCAGGATTGGATCGTGGATCAGAACCGCTACGGGCGCCCACTCTACGCCAATGCGGTGAAGTATTCCTTTTGCTATTGCTGAAGATTTGTTGGCGAGTTCGGAATAGCTAATTGCAGCATGGTCCGTAAGAAGCGCCGTATGATCAGGTAACTGTAGCGCAACTTTGTCAAATCGGCTGCCAACGGACACCTCGATTTCACTTTCGCTGATAGTCAGGTCGTATGTGATCATTGGCTTGAATTCTATGGTTATTCGAAGCCCTTTTCATCCGTCTTCCCGGGTATGATTACGAATTCAAATGCATGACCTGTTGATTGTGATACTGAACTACAACACGCGCGCGTTGTTACATGATTGCCTGGCTTCATTGCATGATCAGGAGGGCGTGGACTCTATTACATGCGTTGTGGATAACGCTTCAACCGACGACAGCGCGGCGCTGGTCAGGGAGGTGTTCCCGGAAGTCGATCTGATCCAGAGCAAAACGAATAATGGGTATCCAGCGGGTAATAATTTGGGGCTGCGCGCCCACGGCTTTCCGAGTATGGGAGAGGCACGCTATGCCATGCTGCTAAATCCGGACACCTTGGTGCCGGCAGGGGCATTGCGAGCAATGGTGGACTATGCCGACCAGCACACGGATATTGGCATTCTTGGGCCAAAGCTTATGCTACCTAATGGCACGCTCGACAAGGCATGCCGGCGCGGTTTCCCCACGCCTGCTGTGAGTTTGTATCAACTTACCGGCTTAAGCAAGGTCTTCGCAAAAAGTCCGAGATTTGGGCGCTACAACATGACGTTTTTGGATGAGAATAGTCCAGCAGATGTGGATGCGGTCGTGGGTGCGTGCATGATGTTGCGGCGGGAGTTGATCAGAGAAATCGGGTTGCTTGATGAGCGTTTTTTTATGTACGGTGAAGACATCGATTGGTGTTTGCGGGCGAAGCAATGTCGTGTGTCGGGCCAAACAAATCCGTATCGCGTCTTTTATCTGCCGTCGGTGACCATTCACCATGTCAAGCGTGCGGCAAGCAGGCACAGTTCTCGTGCCAAATACGAATTTACACGGGCTATGTGGTTGTTTTATTCAAAGCATTACCGGGCAACCAGTAACGGTTTTGTAGATTGGTGCGTGCGCACAGGTCTTTCAGTTCGGGGTGGTGCGGCGCTGAGCAAGGAAATTCGCAGCGCGTAAACCATTGTTCAAAGCTTCCGACTTTTTGCAAATGTAATGACTAATCGAGAACACTGGCAGCGCGAAACGCTGGGCACGCCCAAGGAACGCAAGCCCGACCATCGGACGCCGTCCGGCATTCCGTTGCAGATCGTTCACGGACCGGATGATTTGGCGGATTGGCCCGGTCAATATCCGTTTACGCGTGGCATTCACTCCTCCATGTATCGGTCACGGTTATGGACGATGCGCCAATATGCCGGCTTTGCCACCGCTCGAGAAAGCAACGAACGATATAAATATCTGCTGGGGCAGGGCCAAAATGGATTGAGCGTAGCCTTTGACCTGCCGACGCAGCTTGCGATGGACGCGGACGACGAGCTCGCGCGTGGCGAGGTTGGAAACGTCGGAGTGTCCATTAGCACGCTCGGCGATATGCGCGAGCTATTTGCGGAAATTCCGTTGACAGACGTCAGCACAAGTATGACGATCAACGCGCCGGCGGCTATTCTGCTGGCGCTCTACATAGCCGTTGCCAAGGAACAAGCAAAGTTAAGCGGCAATGAACTGCCTCCAGATGTTGTTGTGGCGAAACTGCGTGGCACCGTACAAAATGATATCTTGAAGGAGTTTGGCGCCCGCGGTCTGTATGTTTTTCCGCCACGCCAGAGTATGCGCCTGGTTACGGATGTGTTCGCATTTTGTCAACGGAACATGCCCCAGTGGAACACCATTTCAATCAGTGGCTATCACATACGTGAAGCGGGAAGCACCGCCGTACAGGAAGTTGCATTTACCCTGGCCAACGGCATTGCGTATGTTCAGGGCGCTCTTGATGCCGGTCTGGCGATTGACGAGTTTGCCGGTCAGCTTGCGTTTTTCTTTAATGCGCACAATAACTTTCTTGAGGAAGTGGCCAAGTTCCGTGCGGCGCGCCGAATGTGGGCCGGCATCATGCGGAATCGTTTTGGTTCGAAAGACGCGCGGAGTCAGATGCTGCGCTTTCACGCGCAGACTGGCGGCAGTACATTGACCGCACAGCAACCAATGAACAATGTTGCGCGCGTTACGATACAAGCGTTGGCCGCGGTGCTGGGTGGCACACAAAGTCTGCACACCAACGGCATGGATGAGGCCCTACAACTTCCCTCTGAGGAGGCGGTCCGCACGGCCCTTCGCACGCAGCAGATCATTGGATTCGAGAGTGGCGTGACAGATACGGTCGATCCCCTTGGCGGCTCATATGTGATCGAGTACTTGACCGATGAAATAGAAACGCGTGCGACCGAACTAATTGAGCGCGTCGATCAAATGGGCGGAGCCGTGGCAGCTATTGAAAATGGCTGGATGCAAGGGCAAATCGCGGAGGCGAGTTATGCCTGGCAGCGCAGTGTCGAGCGGGCGGCGGAAATCGTGGTCGGGGTCAACCAGTTCCAGGATGAAGTGGATGAGTCGGGTGGCGCCAAATCACAGACGATACCGGCATTTAGGGTAAAGCCGGAAATAGAACAAAACCAGCGGCAGCGACTGGCCTACTGGCGGATAAATCGGGACAATCAAAAATGCCTGGCACTTATGCATCGTCTGGGCGAAGCGGCGCGCGGTCATGAAAATGTCATGCCCATTCTGGTGGCATGCGCGGAAGGGGCGGTTACTGTTGGTGAAATGGGGCGCGTATTGAGAGATGCATTTGGAGCCTATACACCCGTTGGCGGATTTTAGCTTTACACTTAAACTTTGATATCTACATCAATGACAGAAATTATTGTTTCCCCCGCATCCACACCCGCCGAGCGCAGCGAATTTATTAATTTTCAGTGGCAAATTTACAAAGGCGACCCGTACTGGGTACCACCTTTGCTAAGTGAAAGAACGGCATTTTGGGATAAAAGTAAAAATCCGTTTTATGAGCATAGTGACGCGCAGATGTTTGTCGCACGTCGGGATGGCAAAATTGTGGGCACCATTGCGGCCATTCACAATACCCGGCATAACGAGTTGCATAAGGAAAATACCGGTTTTTTTGGTGGATTTGAATGCATCGATGATCCGGCTGTGGCGCGGGCGCTATTTGATCGGGCCAAATCCTGGGTGGCGGGCAAGGGTGATGCGGTACTTCGCGGACCGATGACCGTAAGCATCAATGATGAGGTCGGGCTACTTGTGGATGGATTTGATGGTCAACCGCAACCACTCATGACCTATAACCCACGTTATTACGTTGGCCTGGTAGATGGTTATGGATTTAAGAAAGCCATGGATCTGTGGGCTTGGTGGAACCCAATCCAACCCGGCCAAAGCAAAGTCGATGACAAAGTCATGCGGGTGGCCGAGATTTCCAAGAAACGCGGGAAGTTCACATTGCGCAAGGCTGACATTCAGAAGCACCTGGAACGCGAGGTGGGTGTCATTCGCAAAATTTGGGCAAGCTACGACGGCGCCTGGGCTGAGAACTGGGGTCATGTGCCGGTGACCGAGCACGAACTAAATCACATTGTGCAGGGTTTGAAGGGATTTGCCGACAATGACCTGATTTATATTGCGGAGAAGGATGGCGAACCCATTGGGTTTTCTATTTCTCTTCCCAATGTCAGCACACCGCTTCGGCTGGCCTATCCAAAACCCGGGACGCCGGAAGTCATAACTTTGATCAAAATGATATGGCATTGGAAAGTGCGAAAAACCATCAACTCGTGCCGATTTATGCTCCTTGGTGTACTACCCGATTATCGGGCCGCGGGTGTGGATGCCGCGCTTATCGCGGAAACCCTCAAAACCGCGATACAGAAGGGATATGTCGGTGGCGAACTGAGCTGGATTTTGGAAAATAACGACGCGATGAACAAGGTAAACAAATTGGGTGGTGGCACTGTTTATCGCACTTATCGTATTTACGACGCGCCCGTCAACTAAGAGAAATTGGACATGACTTCCCAATCAACGCTTACTTCGTCTGTTGCGCAGGCCCGTCGGTCTGCGCAGACGATTGTCAGTCATTGGTTGCTGGTTCTGGCTGATGCGCTGTTGATCAACGTGGGCTTTGTGCTGGGCTATATCATCCGATATGTTTGGCGGTGGTTTGCGGAGATCGGATATGAAGCGAGTTTTTGGGATTATCTGCCCATCGAAATCATTTTCACGGTAACGTTTCTGCTGATGTTTCGCCTTGATCATGTCTATGCAGACCGGCGTACGTTTGATTGGTTTGACCAGGCGTATGGAATGGTTAATGCGAGCCTGAAAGCCATGATCATCCTGCAGGCGATCATCTTTGTGTATCGGCCTCTGGTGTATTCGCGATTGATGCTGGTTGAGGCCGGAGGCATCGCAATATTTCTGACCATTGTGCTGCGTGTGGTGATCGATTCGATTGGTCAAAATCGACTAAAGAACGGAATTGGAGTTGCAAATGTGTTGATTGTCGGCGCCGGAGAAGTTGGCCGGGCGGTCATGCGGGTCGTGGTTGCGCGCCCGGAATTGGGGCTGCGATGCATTGGGTTTGTGGATGACGATCCCGAGCGCGGAACCACGGACATTGGGCGCTTTCCCGCGCTTGGTCACTGCAACAACATCGCGGCAATATTGCAAAATCAACGTGTTGATGAAATGGTGATCACCCTCCCCTGGCAGGCGCAATCACGCATATTTGAATTGGTGGCGCTCTGCAACCGCCACAAGATTGTGGCGCGGGTTTCGCCGTCCTTGATGCAGCTAAACCTGTTTCGCATGGACGTGGACGACTACGGTGGTATTCCTTTGTTGACATCTGGTGAGCATGCGATCACGGGCACGGATCAGCTGATAAAACGCGTGGCGGATATCGTTGTGAGTTTGGTGATGCTGACGATTAGCGCACCCATCATCGCAATAATGTGTGTGCTAATCAGTCTCGAGTCTCCGGGCTCACCAATTTTTTCGCATATCAGGGTTGGTAGGAATGGCCGGCACTTTCGCATGTACAAATTGCGTTCGATGCGCGTCAATGCCGAGGAAGTCAAGCAGGAGCTGATGACTCAAAATGAGGCCGATGGACCGCTCTTTAAAATGAAGGATGATCCTCGAACCACGCGTGTTGGGCGATTTATCCGGCGCACGAGTATTGACGAACTCCTGCAGTTTTGGAATGTTTTAAAGGGCGACATGAGTGTAGTTGGGCCGCGCCCGCATGTACCACCGGAAGTTGCGTCCTATGCCGACTGGCACCGACCACGTCTGACCATGCGCCCCGGTATCACCGGGCTGTCACAAATCAGCGGGCGCAGCGAGCTTGCGTTTGACGAGACCGCGTTGCTTGATCTTTACTATATCGAAAACTGGACTTTCAGCCTTGACATGCGGATCATGCTTCGGACACCGGTCTACTTGTTGACCGCGCGTGGAGCGTATTAATGTTGGCGCGCGGGTGTCGCGCCTGTTATCGATCAAGACCGACGTGCCAGGGTTGGGTTTGAGATTGAACCGCTAGCTGGGTGGCAAGTGCGCGCTCCATGAGCAGATCCAGATAGCGATCCTGGGCAGCCTCGGCAAAGCTATAGAACGGTTTGCCGCCAGATGCGTAGTCTGACATTGCCAATAGACACGTGCCAATTGCCACTTCTTCATCGGAGAGCGCCGCCGGTCGCAACGGATTGACGTAAAGCCATTCTGCGCCAGCCTCAATACCTTTTAGGAAATTCCCTTCTAGGTTGCCGTTTTGCCCGGCGCTTTGTCTTGCAAGTGACACGTGCAGGGGCGTTGCACTGTCTTTCAAATAGACAGCGTGCTCATCCACAAGCTCTCCGCGATCACCACGCACCATGACGCGCTGGCCCCGGATGTAGGAGAAGTATTGGTCGCCGGTGAAATCATAGATGCCGAGTTTGTCGCCGAAATCAAACCTCGCTGTCACCTGTTTCGAGCTGACCACCGTTGCGGTTTTGGGCGGGCCGTTTCGTCCGGGACCTTCGACGATCGGAGAGCTAAAACCCGAGGCCGTGATGGTTGCGTTTTCAAACGTTACATCGAGAAAGCGACGCATCAGGCTGATTCCGTGGTACCCGTGACACACTGAAATTTGCGCCTGTGTGACAGTGCCAAGGTAACCACGTTTTACCAGCGCCAACCGTGCCGCATGGTGGGGTTGCGCCCAATACTGTTCCGCAACTTGAATTTTTGCACCATGATTTACAAGGTCCCACACCTGGAACAAATCGTCCAATGTTTCTGCGGGTGGTGTTTCCACCAATACTGGTATGTTCTGCCTCGCGCACTGCTCGATTACTGGCACAGTGGCGCCCCGGCTCAGGCTCAACACCACGAAGTCGGGCTTGCCTTGTTTTACCAAATCCTCAAGCGAATCGAAGACGGTCGTGCGAAATCGATGACCAACGTCATTTGCCTTTTGCCGGTTGCGCCCAACAATTCCGACCACGCGAAATTTATCCGGGCAGGCGGTTGCAATGCGGAGGAAGAATTCGGCCCGCCAACCGGTGCCAACAACGCCAAAGTTAATCATGGGTTTTGCAGTTTAGGTTTTTTTTGGCAACCGACGTCCGTCGCGACCGCCTCCATGACCCAAGTAGGCCCTGCCTGGATGCCAATCCGCGTTTGGAGGTGGCGAGAACGCGGAAAGGGGCAGGTTCACCACGCAGCCATGTGTTGCTGAAAGATAAGCAGCCTCGCACAACTCGAGCGCGGCCAGCGAAGACTCCGCCACGGTGTAATCTGCCACACCCAGTCTCATCTGTTCGGCAAGGCGATCGAGATGAAGCTGGTGACCAGAGCTAGCCGCGGGTGAAACATCGATCAATTGTCGGTTCGGGAATTGGGCATTTTGCATGGAATAGCATGATTGCCATGCATAGAAGTCAATTGATCCCTGTGTTCCTATGAGACGGAACAGCGTGTCACGCCCGGGTTCTGCAATTCGGATGTAATCGCCCGTGTGCATGACAACACGCATACCGGACTCAAACTGAACGTAGGTCACTGCTTCGGTTTCGACCTGCATGCCATCGCGATATGTTCGGCTTGTCTTATCGATCGCAGTTAACACCGAGACAGGCTGGTCACCAGCTGCCAGCGTGATCACGAAATTTAGCCAGTGAATACCGGCGTTAATAATGTCCCAGCCTGAGCATTCAATTTCCACCAGCCGCAAGTCGCCGATTTCACCGTTGTTAACACGAGCAAGGATTTCACGTATGTGGGTCATGACAAGCAGGTTATGAGGCACGGCGACTGGCAGCCGGCGTGCCTGAACGGCGTTGAGAATTTGCCTGCCGTTGACCGCGGTCTCCGCCATTGGCTTTTCGACTAGGATTCCCGTCAGATCACAGGCCACGGCAGCATGCGCGATCTCAAGGTGGGAGGTCGGCCAAGTTGCCACGCATATGATGTCGGTCGGGCAGTCCGAAAGCAACTGCTGATAACTTGAGAAGGCGTTGATGTTCGGATATCGCGCGCTGGCCGCCGCCCGTGCTTCAAGAGACAGGTCCGCGACCGCAACAAGCTCGTAGCTTGGCGAATTTGCCAGGGCGGCCATGCTTAGCTGGCCGCCCGTGCCGGCACCGATAACTGCTGCCGTATATGTTTTCAATATGTTGCGCCAGCCTCAGATCCAACCATATTCCACGGTGTGAAATCTGGCCGGTCGTGAGGCACTACAGAACAATTGCAGGAATTTGAGATGCGGCGATAAGCGTGTTCAAAGCCAGAATATCACCTTTTAGCACCCCTTCGAACGCGGCTACTTGGGAATCCACTGCTGCGGCATGCTCGCCATATAGTTGTCGGGCGCTAACTGTGGGTTTGGTGTCAGCGCTGTTGACGACGCTTATCAACAGGCCAAGCGCAGCATTGAGGCGCGTCCGGCTGACAAGACTATAGCTGTCCTTTTGTTCGCCGGGCAATATCAGCTCATCCTCAATGGCATCAAATTTTTTCTGCACGGCATCGCATGCAGCACTCACCTCGGCATGGGCACCCGCGCGTTTTTTCCACGCAACCACCTGATCCCGTATGTCGCGCAATTTGTTGACCGTTGTGTGGGCGCTGCTGATTTTGTCGCGCAGGTCAAGCAACATCTGTTCCTGTTCCTGAAGTTCAATCGCGGTCTCCAGGATGCGCTGGTCAGCCACTACGTTTATCGTGGCTGTGAGCGTTTGAGTTCCAATCTTTAGCGTCGCGCTATACGAACCCGGAACCACCAGCGGGCCATCAACCGCCTCGGCGGCTGTCTTGTTGCCTGCTACTCTGGTTGCGCCTTGATGGCGCATATTCCACACGAGGCGGTTTAGGCCAGGCTGCGCAGGCAGCCATGGCATGGCCTCCAAGCTCTTCTTTTTTTCATCCCATGTGTCCCAATCTGCAGGCTTGGTTGTGTATGCGCGAATCACTTTGCCGGCTCCGTCTGCAATTTCCAAGATTGGTTTTGGTGATCCGACGGTGATTTCGGCAAGGTTGTAATAAAGAATAACGCCACGCTCGCGTCCGGCGCCACAATCAATAAACGTGCGTTTCAATACACCGTTATCATCCCTCTTGGCGGACGTAATTGCACCCACTCCGATACCCAATCCATAAGATTTCCCCTCACTATCGCCCCAGCTTGCCGTAATATCCGGCGCAATCCGATATGCCGGGCCGGGTGAAAATAGGTGGTGGGAATCGCCAGTAGCAAGCGTGTGCTGGCGAAGCGCGCCAAGGTCGTCCAAAATCCAAAAACCTCGTCCGTGTGTGGCGATGATCAGGTCGTCGTTCTTGATCATCATGTCATAGACAGGCATAGCGGGAAGTTTGCCTCCGGTGCCATTGACGCCGTCCCATCGTTGCCAATTTGTGCCATCGTCCAGCGAAACATACAGGCCGGTTTCCGTGCCGCAGAAAAGCAAGCCGTCGAGTTTTGGATCGGCGCGAATGACGCGTGTGTAATCGGAGTCTGGAATACCATTGGTGATGCCCTGCCAGGTCTTGCCGGAGTCCGCTGTTTTGAAAAGGTAGGGCTTGGTATCATCAAGTTTGTACTTTGTTGCGCACAAATACCAGGTACCGGCCTTGTGGGGGCTGGGTTCAATCGTTCGGACAAAAGCCCACTCCGGCAGCCCGGCTGGCGTGACATTGACCCATGTTTGGCCGCCATCGGAGCTGGTATGCACCAGACCGTCATCGGAGCCGGCCATGAACACACCCTTTTCGTGCGGGCTCTCGCGGAATGTATAGATATTGCAGTAGAACTCTGCGCCACTCGTGTCCAATGTGATGGGACCACCGCTGGCTTTGAGCTTTGTCGGATCGTTGCGGGTCAAGTCCGGGGAGATTGCCGTCCAAGAGTGACCCATGTCCGCGCTCTTCCAGGCAATGTTGCCGCACACATATAGGGTATTGCTGTCGTGCGGGCTGAACAAAATTGGATATGTCCATGGGAAGCGGTATTTGAAGGTACTTGGATCGACCGCACCGTAGGGTTGGGGCCAAATGTTGATCAGTTGGATTTGTTTGGTGCGGTGATCGTATTTTTGGAGCGCTCCCAGACCACCGGGTGAACTGCCAACCGCGCCAACAATCACGATGTTGGGATCGTCGGGTTTCACGGCAATGTAGCCGCTCTCGCCCGTGCCAGCGACGTAGCAATCCGCCCAGCTGACAGCGCCCCCGATTGAATCGCTCGGCACGCTGATGGAGCTGTTGTCTTGTTGCGTCGCGTACAACCGATATGGGAACTGGTTGTCGGCGTCCATGTGATAGTACTGTCCTGTGAGCTGGTTGTAAATACTGCTAAATGTTTCGCCACCATTGAAGCTCACATTTGCACCGCCATCGTGGCCCTGAATCATGCGCTTGTTGTTGCCCGGGTCAATCCATATCGCGTGGTTGTCACCGTGCGGGGTGGGGATTTCAACATAGGTTTTGCCCGCGTCGGTGCTCTTTAGGAAATTTAGGTTGTTTACGTAAACAGTATCCGCTTCCACGGGATCGGCGTCAACGTGCATGTAGTACCACGGGCGACGGCGCAAGTCACCCAGCTCACTGACGAGCGCCCAGGTTGTGCCAAAGTCATCACTGCGATACATGCCGGGCTTGTCCTTGGCTTCGATCAGCGCATATACGCGGCCAGGCTGGGCGCGCGATGCACTCACACCGATTTTGCCGATGAGTCCCAGCTTTTCCAGGCCCTTGTTCCGGGTGATCTCCGTCCAGGTGTCTCCGCCATCCTTGCTTATGTACAGCCCGCTATCCGGCCCACCGCTGCTTAGCTCCCAAAAATTACGATACACCTGCCAAACGCTGGCATATAAGACATCTGGGTTGTTATGGTCAATGGTGATATCGATGGCTCCCGCATGGTCGCTCTTGAAAAGCACGTTTTGCCAAGTCGCGCCACCATCCCGGGTACGAAATACGCCGCGCTCGGTATTTGTGCCAAAGGCGTGACCAAGTGCCGCAACATACAAAATGTCAGGGTTCTTAGGGTGCACAACCATCTTGCCAATGTGTCGGGTGTCGGTGAGGCCGAGATGCTTCCAGGTCTTTCCAGCATCATTACTTTTGTAAACACCGTCTCCGTAGCTGACGTCCGTGCGGATCGTGGCTTCACCCATCCCGGCATAAACAATGTTCGGATCGCTGGAGCTCACGACAAGGGCGCCAACGCTACCCGTCTTAAATTGACCGTCACTTACAGGTAACCAGGTGATGCCGGCATCAGTCGTCTTAAATACGCCACCGCAGACTGATCCAAAATAGTAAACGGCAGGGTTGGATGGATCCCCTGCAACCGCCACAACGCGACCTCCGCGTGATGGCCCCAAGTTTCGAAATGGCATCGCCTTCATCAAATTTTTTAACATGGTGTATTTTCCTGAACAAGTAGTATAGGTTAGAGGTCAAAATCCGTATACTGGCGTTATGCCGCGTAAGAGTCCACCAGATGCCAGTCTTTCACACCCTAAACTGCGTTCGCAGGTTGAAGCGATACCGGTTATGCAGGATGGCAAGCAGTTTTATGCGCTCCGTGATCGGTTTGAGCTGAGTGATCAACAGGTGGGGCTGCCGGCGTGGATGGCGGTTGCGCTCAATTATTTTGACGGCAATTATGATTACGCCGGCATTCAGCAACAGGTAATACAGCACTTTGATTTTGAACTGCGGTCAAAGGATTTGCGCGCAATGTGCGAGGCGCTGGATTCTGCCATGCTGCTTGATGGGTTGCGCTCACGTGCGGCGCTCGATCAGTCGCTGGAACGCTATCGAAAGCAGCCATTTCGCTCTCCAATTTGTGTCGGCGGTTCCTATCCAGCTTCACGAACAGACCTAGGTGCAAAACTTGATGAGCTGATCCAAATGACCAGGGATCAGCGGGAACTTCAGCAGCTCAGTAGCGCGGCGCCGCGTGCAATACTGTCACCACATATTGACTACGCCCGGGGTGGCGCCACGTATGCCAGGACCTGGCTGCAAGCGCAGCAGGCAGCCAGGGACGCTGACCTGGTGGTCATAATTGGCACGGATCACTTTGGGCATGACTTGTTTACGCTCACGCGTCAGCATTACAGTTCGCCGCTTGGCGTGTTGCCGACTGCTGTGAAAATGGTTGACGATCTGGCGGATGCGGTGGGTCGCAATGCTGCATTTAAAGGTGAGCTGCGCCACACGATTGAGCATTCACTTGAGCTGCCACTTGTTTGGTTGCAGCACATGCGAAGTGGCGCGCCCTGCGAGGTTATTCCGATTCTGGTCGGATCACTGGATCGCTACTTTGGAACGGAGGAAAGTCCGTCATCGACTGCAGAAATTCGTTCTTTTGTGAGCGCGTTGCATGCTCTTACTGCGGGTCGCAGCGTTCTTTTTGTGGCGTCCGGTGACCTCTCGCATGTTGGCACGGCGTTTGGTGGTGAACCAGTGGATGGTAAGGCGCGCACGGCGCTTCAAGGCATAGATGGTGAGTTGCTGCAACAAATCGGAATGGGTGATGGAGAGAGCTTCTATCGCTTGGTCCGGCAAACCCGCAACATGACCAACGTTTGTGGTCTGGCGCCGTTTTACCTAACCCTAAAACAACTTGGCGAAAGCACCAGTGGCCCGATTTTTTATGACACCTGCGTGGCGGACGAGACTCAAACCTCGTTTGTAACAATTTGTGGCACGACGATGGAATGAACAATGTGAATGACACAAATTCCGAGCCGGCCACCATGATCCAGGTTTTGATCGAAAATGCCCGGACCGTCCCTGACAGGACTGCCATAATTTGGGAAGGTGAGGCAGTCACCTACCGGGAAATGTTGGATTTGGCAACGTCGTTTGGAAGAGCGTTGCTCCGGGCAATGCTTGGTGCCGGGGACCGCGTGGCGCTGTATATGGACAACAGTTTGTCCTACCTGGTCGCATACTTTGGCACATTGCTCGCACACGGGGTCGTGGTTCTGATTAACAGTACCTATCGGCAAACCGAGCTGGCCCATATTATTAAGGATAGCGGAGCGCGATTTTGCGTAACCGGGGAACGGCAACTTCCAGAATTGGAATTGATTCGAAATCGCTTGGTGGATCTTCAAACTGTAATTACCCTGGGACCGTCGTGGGATAAATTTATCTCCGGGCAAAGCATGCGGGAGGGAACAGTTTCTTCACCGCCGCCGGACGCCCCGGCAGTAATAGGATATACGAGCGGAACTACCGGTCGTAGCAAGGGCGCCGTGCTGTTACACCGAAACATACTTGCAAATGCCAGGAACGTTTGCCAGGCGTGGGAATGGTCGGCAACCGACCACCTGTTGCTAATGCTGCCGCTTTTTCATGTTCACGGACTGCTTGTCGGGATTTCGGGGACGCTTGTCGCCGCCGCAAGCTGTGAATTACACGCAGGTTTTGCAGCTGGCGTTGCGTTTGATCGGTTGCAGTCTGGCGCATTTACTTTGTTCTTTGGAGTGCCGACCATGTACTCTCGGTTGATCTCGGAAATCGAAGAACGTCACCTGAGTGCGCGGGCAACCCTGGAGTTGCCTGGAATGCGTCTGTTTGTTTCCGGGAGCGCGGCGCTAAGTCCAAAAACATTTGCAGCGTTTCAGGACACGTTTGGACACACCATTCTCGAACGGTATGGCATGACCGAGACGTTGATGAACCTTACCAACCCGCTTCATGGCGAGCGCCGACCGGGCACCGTTGGGCGCCCATTTCCCAACCAGGAAGCCAGGATCGTGGACCTGCATTCGCGCCAGCCGGTACAGGTTGGCGATATCGGAGAAATAGAGGTTCGTGGTCCGCACGTTTTTGCCGGGTATTTTGGCCAGCCGGAGACCACGGCGGCTAGTTTTGACGCCGAAGGGTGGTTTAGGACTGGCGATTTGGGTTCCATCAGTTCTGATGGTTATGTAACCATTTGTGGCCGGGCAAAAGAGTTGATTATCACGGGCGGGCTAAACGTCTATCCACGCGAGGTTGAGGAGGTACTGCAGCAATACGCGGGTGTGCGGGAGGTTGCGGTATTTGGAATGCCCGACCCGGACTATGGTGAACGCGTCTGTGCCGCGTTGGTCTGTGATGATCCGCAGCCGACGCCGGAAGACGTGATCCAACATTGCAAGGCGCACTTAGCCAGCTTCAAAAAGCCACGCACCGTTTTTTTTATGGATTCGCTGCCACGCAATGCCATGGGAAAGGTAGTCAAGGGCGAACTGGCTGAGAAATTCAAGGCAAGATAAGCGGTTATTCCTTGGTTTCGTAGTGATGATTGCTCCCGAGCAAGCAAACTAACGCCCTCACGCGTACTGGCGAAAATCGGCGGCCAGCCACGCATAATTGGGCAAATGAACTTGCGAATTCCCGGTCCCACACCGCTTCCAGACGAAATTCTCGCCGCCCATGGCCGGCAAATAATTGATCACCGCGGCACTGAATCGCAGGCGATGATCAAGACAATCACCTCGCTTATCAAGCGGATGGCAGGCACCCCGGGAGATGTCTTTTTAATGACATCCTCCGGCTGGGGCGGAGTGGAGAGCATTCTTGTGAATACGATTTCACCTGGTGAACAGGTTCTTGCACTTACGGCCGGGCATTTTGGTGATGTGTTTGGCAAAATGGCGTCCACTTTTGGCGCAAATGTGACGTATTTGCAGTTTCCGGATGGTCACACAATTGACCCGGATGCGGTGTCGGCCAAGTTGCGTACGATGCATGATGTTAAGGCGGTGGTGATGACCCACAACGAGAGCTTTACCGGCGCGATAAATCCGCTGCAGGCCATTGCGTCGTCGGTGCGGGCGAATTCCGATGCTTTACTTTTTGTTGACTCGGTAAGTGCCCTTGGCGCAGTTGAGACCAATATGGGCGAATGGGGCGTGGATGCGTTGAGCACTGCCTCGCAGAAGGCCCTTATGGGCGCGCCCGGACTTGCACTCGTGGCTGTTGGAGAACGGGCATGGGCGGCCCATACGAAGTGCAAGAATCCACGTTACTACTGGGACTGGAACACATACCGGGATAACATGAAAATGTATACCACGCCATCAACCACGGCGTTGACCGTCATCTACGGGCTGGCGCGTGCGGCAGAACTTATCGAACACGAGGGGTTGCCGTCCGTTTACGCACGACATGAACGAGTGGCGGCGTTTACCCGGCAACGGGTACGGGCGCTGGGGCTGGAGTTGTTTGCGCGGCCGAATGGCTATTCGCCAACGCTTACTGCTGTGTCCATGCCGGATGGTGTAAATAGTGATGACGTTCGCACATTGGCGCGTGCTGGCGGCGTGGAATTTGGCAGTTCGTGGGGCCGACTACAAGGCAAAATCTTGCGCATTGGCCACATGGGTCAAACAAGCGAGGCTGACATCGACGATGCGATTGAAGTACTGGGCGATGTCCTTCAGCAACTAAAACTCAGATAGATAAGACCACTGGACAAAAAAGGAAGCCCGATTCGACATACACGCCGGATCGGGCTCTTTTTTTGATCTTGCATCAACCTATGGGGCTGATCGAGACTGATTTTGCTGGAATGTAGTAATTTGATCCTTGATTGTTTTCGGCACTAAAGTGGTGGGATCTGCCACCTTATCGGTCACCTTGCCACCCGCATCCTTTGCCTTGGCGAGCCAGGAATCGTAGAGCGATTTTTGTTGGCTGCTAATATCCGCGTCGGTCAACGGGCGCACTTCATTGCCACGCGGCACCAACACGTAGTAGCTGCTTATTGTTGGAGAATATGCGCTGGTCACCTTGCCAATTTGTCCGGCGGAAAGCGCAGACAGCACATAGTCACCATAGCGGGCCGCCACGCTTTTACTCAACGTCCAATCCACATGTTCTCCGCTTCCAACTGGCTGGGGAAGCGTGATCGCATTTGTTGTTGAGATCAGCGTGGCAAAACCAGCCGGGTCGGAATTGGCCTTTGAAAGTCCCTCGTTTGCCAATTGCTCGCTGTTAAACCGGATGTAGTCAAACTGTAGCTGGGAATCCTGCTTGGGAATCGCCTTGCCAAAGTCCTCGTGAAGTTTTTGGTCAAGCAGGCGGAGTTCAAACAATCCTCGAAAGTCAGTGGTCGGGAATCCAAAAGATTTGTAATAGTCTTCGCCCCGCTTAATGCCCGTTTGTAGTTCGGCTTCACTTACTGACGTTGGCAGAGGTTCCGGGGTGGCAGGCGGCTCTGCAGTGGCACCGGGCGCCGCAGTGGGAGGTGCGGGAGGTGTGCTGGTGGGCAGCGGCTCAGGGAAATAACCAAATTCCTTTTGGATGGCCTTGTCAATCTCATCGCCGGTGACCGTGAGGCCACGTGCGCCAGCCTCTTGGCGGATGAGCTGCTCGTCGATCAGGCTGTTCAGGCTGCCACGTGAAATTTGCGAGGCATCAATCTGACTACCGGCTTGTTGCAGCTGCTGCTGGTAAAACTGCAGCAGGAAATTGTTGTCCGGGCTGGCTGGATCGCTCTGCGCCTGCGCTTGTGCCACCGTTTGCTGCAGATTGGAATACCTGGATGCGACGTTTGAAAAATCGAGTTTGATTCGGTTTTGCAACTGAGTTTTGCTGATTTTAGTAGCGCCGACGACTGCTACGGCAGTCTGGGGCTCGATTACAAACAACTGAATTACGGCTGCCGCAATCAGAAGTGCCGTCAGCGCAAAGGCGGCGAGCGCTCCGTAGACGACGATCCGGCGTGTACGCGCCTCGTTACTTACGCGTGGCGTCGGCAGGTTTGGGTTGGCCGCCGCCCACCGCAAACTTTTGACCGATGGTCGCTCACTTGCCGTTTCAGCATCATGCCTGCCAGAATCGTCCCTGGGCTTTTGTGGATCTGCCATTGATTGAGTTTTAAGATCGGAGCCGCAGCATTCTGACGGATCCGAATCTGATCGCCACTAACCTGGATTAAGCCGCGGGCGCCATGTCCACCGCTGAAGGTGTCTCGTCAGCTACAGGAGCGGGGAAAACCGGTGCAACATGCACCTCTTCAACAACGAGCAAATGTCTGAGGATATCTTCGTTTAGACGCAGGCGGCTCTCCACGCGCATAACGGCTTGTGGCTTAAGCGCAACAACAAGGTGCACGTATTGTCCCTCTTTGTATTTGTTGATTGGGTAGCCGAGTTTGCGCATGCCCCAGGCATCGCTTTTGACCACGCTACCGCCGTCTTCGGCCAAGATAACCTTTACCTTTTCCGCGAGCGCGGCCAGGTTTGCCGTGTCAAGATCGGGTTTGCCGATATATGTCAATTCGTAGTTGCGGGTGAATACTTCCATTTTTCTATTGTTTCTTTCCGTGGTAGGTTGACTGCTTTTGTGCGCAAAAAACGGGCGGATGGTTGATCTCGCCCGTTGCCATTATTGCCAAAAGCGGAAAGCTGCGAACGTTGCCGTTCACGTGCTAGCTTTCTATTTTATCACGGCGAGTCCGCTGGCGGGGGAAGCATGGCCCGGAACGTCGCGGGGTGTCGCTCTGCCAGGCGCCGCATGACAACAAGCTGCAGCTCGGATCGCCGAATAAGCCGGATAACCCGCATTGCGAACCGTGCCAGTTTTACCTCATGCAGCAGGTCTGCGGGGACAAGATGGTCTCCGGATAGTTCGAGAAATCCAAATCTGCGATAAAAGTGCGAAAGCCCTCGTTCACAGTACAGGAACAAGTCGCCGGCTTCACGTGCGACTAGCGCATCAATTAGCAAAGCCGCGATACCCATCTTCATGTGACTGGGTGTTACAGCTATGCTGGCAATTTCGCGCGTGCCTTGGCGGTGCTCCTTTACCTGACCAACACCAACAACTGCGCCATCCGGAGAATTGGCCACCATAAAGTGCTGCCATCCAAGCGCCCGTGGATTAATCCGGGCGGCGCGGACAATCGCTTGAATACGTGCCTGGTCGGCGACCGTGGCAGCGCGTATCGTTACCATTCCATGTCATTTTAGTGGCAGACCAGCGGCAAAATCCTGTATCCTTGAGGTATGCCGTGGATTCAGACAATAACAGCCGATCAAGCCAACGGGGATTTGAGTGCAGTCTATCAGCGCATCTATCAGTTATATCCACCGGAATATAAGCAAAGCATCCCGGCGTTGGTAAAGAGCGATGGTACGGAGGACAGCATTGTGGCCGCCCACAGCCTTATTCCGCGCGCCATGGAGCACATGATGTCAGCCCATGGTGTACTTATCCAGCCGGAATTGCCGTTATCACGCAGGCAACATGAGATGATTGCGACGATCGTCAGTGCTCAGAATCATTGCGTCTACTGAGAAGAGAGTCACAGCCAGTTCTTGAATGTCGTATCACTCGACAAGGAACTGGTCGACGCGTTGCGTCGAGATCCAAGGACCGCCAAACTGGACGCTCAAGATCGTGCTCTTGTTGACTATTGCGTTCGGATGACGAAATACTCGGCCAGCATGATTGAAGCGGATGTTCAAAACTTGCGCATGGTTGGATTTAATGACCAGGCGATTCTGCAAATAACCATGATATGTGGTTGGTTTAACTACGTGAATCGCGTTGCCGATGCGCTTGGCTTGGGCAAGCAAGGCATCATAGATGGTCTATCGGCGACCAATGATCAGGAGGGTGCGTGAGCGGGCGCGTCAGGTAAGAACTCTGATTTCGCAGAGTATTCCGCCAGAGCCGAGCGGGCACTCTCATCCATTTGCGTCCAGGTCAGGCCGTCATCGTCGGAGACACCATAGCCGATGCCATGACCGCTTGGAGATTGCTCGAGTGGGGTCAAAATAAGCTCGGCGCTGGGATCATTCATGCGTGCCCGCCAGTCGTTTACTTCAATAGGGTGATTCGCCAGCAGCGGATCGATCACGTAGGTTGCTATGTGATCCTGGGCGTCCAATGCCTCAACCGTAACAGCTACGTGCCAGCCCCAATAAACGTCGATTTGCTCCACATCCGACGATCGATCGTTTGCAGGCGTGATGACATGAAGCACATTTCGGTCGTTTTCGACCTCTGCCTCAGGCTTTGCAACATTCCAAATCTTTCCTATCACCCGTCGGCTGTAGCCGGCCTCGAGGAACATTTCGCTGATAACGTGCGCGCGCGGCGCACAACCATCTGCGGGGTAATTCAGTGCAAGCTCATGAGACTGGGAATAGATTTGGGCGAATTTTGCGTTTACATCGCTGATCAATGGAATGCAGCGTGATGCCAACACATGGCAGGAGGGATGTGTTTCACCGGCCAGCAATGACGATGGCTCGGCGGCAACAAAAGCCGCTACAAAAATTACAGCCTGGAGGCCTCCGCGCAGGTAGCTACGAATAATCCGCTGGTTTGAACCCACAATCCAAGCATACGGTGCGCACTTCTGAAAAAATAGACGCTCATGTCACCCAAACAACGTTATTCGTGTCATGCGGTGTTACTCAGCGAACATCCACGAGTTCGGCACCTAAGGCGAAAAAGTACTGATAGCCCGCAACAGGCGTTCAACATCCGCTTCAGAATTGAACAGGTGAGGCGACACGCGCAGCCCTGCGGGTCGCAGCGCTACAACGACACCGGCCGCATCCAAGTGGTTAATAAGGGCTGTATCGCGATCAACACTACCCGTTGTAAATACCACAATCGCGCTTTGATGGACCGGGTCATGTGATCTAAGCACGTTGGCCCCGGGTAACTGCCGGCGAACACCGGCTTCTATGGCGTCGGCTAGTGCATGATTTGCGCTACGAATGTTGGCGATACCAAGTTCTTCAATGAGCGTGAGCGAAGCATTTACCGCGGTTGCACCGATTTGATTTCCTGTCCCGGCCGCATATCGCTGTGCCCCGGGTTTCCACGGCAGATCGGCATGCATCAACATTTGGTTGCCCGATACGCCTTGCGGGCCGATAAACGAGGGGCCAATGCGGTCAATTGCAGCTGGAGAGACATAGAGCACGCCGCATCCAAAACCAGCCATCAACCACTTATAACCATGTAATGAGAGCGCGGAAACACGAAGGGCCTTAAGATCAAGCTGCTCGGAACCTACAGCGTGGATGCCATCCACGACCAGCAGGCACCCGGCCGCTTCACACCGTGCTCCCAGGGATTCGAGATCCATGCGATAACCGGTGTCCCACGCGATTGCCGAGCATATGACCGCCCGAGTGCGAGCGTCCACCCGCTCCATGATTTGTGGAACAGTGGGTCCGCTACCCGACCACGCTACCAATCGAACCTCAACGCCAATCTTGGGTAGATGCGCGATGGCATATTGCACCGAAGGAAATTCATTAAACGGCACAACCAGGTTATCTCCTACCTTCCAGTCAATTCCATGCATGCAAAGATTTAGACCGTATGTCGTGTTCGGTCCAAATGTCAAATCGACTGGGTCGACGTTTAGCAGCCGACCCAGTCGGGTGCGGGTCTCGAGAAATATCGACGGTTCGCCATGCGCGCGGTCGAATTCAAGAAACTGGGCATGTTGCGCAGCTTGATGCACAGCCTCGACCGTACGCGTCGGCCACGGCCCCTGGGCGGCGGTGTTCAAATAAGCGGTTGATTGTGTGATCGGAAATTCGGTAGAAAGATTGGCCACGTTATTATTCTAGGCTGGTTGCACATCAGGTTCCACCCAATATGCAGGCGGGGCGGACGTCCAGTCCGGCGCGCCAAGGCCGTCTCCATCGAATACGATTTCCCCGGCTCGAACGGTCAGGAGACATTCCAGTTTCCTGCTGCCGCGGATGCGCGCCCGACCACAGTCGACAAATCCAAAATCGCCTGTATGCATTGTTAGAACTGCAACGTCAGCACAGGCGCCAATGCTTAGACTGCCCAGTTCCGCGTGACCGATTTCATCGGCGGGTGTAACTGTGCTCCGGCGAATGACCTCGGTAAGAGACATACCCAGGTTGAGAAGTTTGCTCATAGTGGTGATCATGTCAAGCACCACACCGTGAATATTTCCCGTGTGAAGGTCGGTACTAATACTGTCGGGTGAAAATCCCTGGTCCATCGCTCGGGCGGCATTCCGATACCAAAAACTACCGGCACCGTGGCCAAGGTCAAAGATTACGCCGCGCGTCCGCGCTTCAAACAGGGCCGGGTTAACACCGCCACTTTCAAGGATGATTGGAAATTGCTGGGCGTACACATGGGTGTGAATGTCACCGGGTCGGGCCTTTTTTAGGATGAGGTCTTCATAGCTGCGCTCGGGCAGGCGCGGCCAGAAGTCATACATGACATGACGTTTGCACAGTTCGGCCGCACGAATGGCTTGATCAACGGCTGCCCATGGCGTATGCAGGTTGTCCCATGGCAATCTCGTCCAATAATGTGCCGTTTTGATTCCGACGCAGATTTCCGGGTGCGCCAAAACAACTGACGCCGCAAGTTCAGCGTCAAAATTTGTCGGATCTTGTTCAAAATCACCCAACATGCCTTGGTTGACGACGTTGATATAGGCGAAGATACGCGTTTTCTGTCGGTCAATAACCGTGGTTTTGAAGTGCAGAAAATGCCGGCCGCCCGCGGTGCCGGTGTCCACCATGGTTGTTACGCCACTGCGGAACGAATGCGCATCGGCCACCACACTAAGGCCCTCTGGTGAGCCCTCGGGGGCCCTTGTGTGATACACGTGCACATGTATATCGATCAACCCGGGCGTGACAAGGTGACCCTGCAAATTTACGACTCGACGGGCTAAATTTGGGTCGATGGTGGGTTCGACCGCGGCAATTTTGTCGCCGGTTATGGCAACGTCATATTTGCCGTCACGGTTATTGCGCGGATCAATCACGTGGCCATTTTGAAGCAACAGATCGTAGATTGGTGTCATGGTTTGGTCAGCGTTAACACAAGTTGGTTGAGCACGATTTCATCCTCGTGATTTTCAAGCGTCATGGGATTTAAATATATGTCATTATTCCGGCCAAACGCAACGGAAACAGCTGGATCACCCGCCATCAATTTGGTCACGATTGATTGAGCGCTGATCGATGCGTCAAACGTTACATGTGAACGGGGCAGGGGTTGTCCGGCTTCGTTTGGGAAGCTTCGTTCAGCCTGGAGCCCTGGTATGCGACATAGCTCCCGATTCCAATGTGCGACGACAGCCTCGCATTCAATGGATCGTGCCGCGTGATCCAACTTTAGGTAACGGTCTACGGCAGCCAGCAAGCCCCCCAGCTCCTCCTTGCCCACTTTTAATCCACGACCGACGCTGTGATTTGGGCTGCCGTTGAGCCTCATCGTTTCAATTAACTTTGCATTGCCTACGCACAGCCCGGTTGTTTGTGGACCGCGCAGGTCTTTGCCACCGCTAAAAATCGCCAACGCAGCCCCGGCTCGTGTAAAGCGCCAAAGATTTTCTACGGGTGGCAACTGTGCGGCAGCATCGACGACAACTGGAATTTGATGGTCTCGGGCGATGTCAACAACTGTTGAAAACGGTAGATCGCCAATTCCGGTCATGGCTCCTTGAAACCAAAAAATCCCGGCAGTGTGCGGATTGATCGCAGAAGTCAATTCCCATTCGTGAGTCTGCAATGCGGAACCAATTTCCACGATCTTTCCGCCTGCAGATCGTATGCTGTGGTCATAGCCATTTCTGTGGGATTTGTGGACTATGAATTCATTTCGCGCGAAGCCTCCGCCATCTGGCAAACGGGCGATCAACGATGGATCATCGCCGGTCATGAGCGCCGCGGCGGCCAGCGTCAGGCCGGCTGCGGCACCAGTTGATACCAGTGCGCCCTCGTTCCTGGTCATTGATGCCAGCCGCGCACCTACGGCACGTTGCAATTCAGCCAAATCCACCCAGTGGTGTGACGCATCCCGCATGGCATCAACGACTTCGGATGGCATCAAGCTGCCGCCAAGACGCGTCAGCGTCGCGTTTGCATTTATCAAAGGGCGGATGCCAAGGTCTGCAAGGAGTGAGGTTGTCATGAGTTTGGTCGTGCGTTGGGTTCCCAGCCAAGCTCGCGCCGGGCCTTGTCCATATTTAACACTTTTCCTTCGTATTCGCCACTTATGGTGTACACCTGAAACGCATTTCGATGTCTCAGGGCGGCGTTCATTGCACGGGCGAGATCACTGGCGGCCGTATGCAGCGTAAACTGACCGGCGGCCACCAACTCCTGCCAGTGCGCATCTGAGACGGGAAAGCACATTCGCAAGGCGTTGACACTCATTCCAAATTCAACACAGGCGTTTCGACACACCAATTCACCAAAATATTTGGTGAGCGCGTAAAGGTTGCGGCCATCGGGTTGAAGGTCTTCATTGTAGAAATATCTGCTCATCAGATCACCGTCATATACCGACATACTGCTGGTATAGATCGCGTGCCCGACATTTGCTTCGCGCGCGGCTCGGAGGGCAAGATAAAGGCCTTTGACGTTTGCGTCAAACCCGGTATCTATTCCCTGGAGTTCGCTCCAGTTTATTGTACCCATTGCCATGTAGATCACGGAATCTGCGCCTTGTAATGCCTGGAGCATCAAAGGATAGTCATTCACCGTCCCCACGGTGTGTGCGAGTGTGCGATCCGGCGGTGGTTTAAGGTCATATACCCGAACGGTATGATCCACGCTCAAATAAGGAATGATCAGGCTGGCGACGGTGCCAGCGCCTCCGATAATGGTGATATTCATATTAGGACTAAATTAGCTATGAAAGATGGTCATATTCTCATCCTAAATCAGACGGAAGTGAGACGGTTGTTGACCATGCCCGAGTGCATGGACGTGATGGCCGGTGCATTGCGCGCCACGGCTCGCGGACAGGTAATTTTGCCCTTGCGACCGGTCATGTGGCTGCCTGACAAGCTTGGGGCATTGGGTATGATGCCGGCGTATTCATCGGCATTGGGTCATATGGGCGTCAAGGTCGTGAGTGTGTTTCCGGGAAATCATGGCACGCCATACGATGCCCACCAGGGCACCGTCATGCTTTTTGAAGCCAAAAACGGTCGACTGTTGGCACTTATGGATGCAACCGAGATTACGGCAATCCGGACGGCCGCCGTTAGTGGCGTGGCCACCAAGCTCCTGGCTAATCCCGACGCCGGAGACTTGGCCATACTTGGCAGCGGGACCCAGGCGCGGACACATTTGCAGGCAATGGCAGTTGCCCGAAAATTACGACGCGTGCGGGTGTGGAGCCGATCATCGGACCATGCCCGCATGTTTGCAGAGCGCGAATCGGCCGTACATGGCATAACGGTTGAAGTAAGCCCGTCTGCACAAGCTGCGGTTGAAGGCGCCGATCTTATTTGCACCACGACGTCTTCGCGTGAACCCGTCTTGATGGGTGAATGGATTGCCTCGGGTACACACGTTAACGCGGCGGGTTCAAGCGTTGCGCATGCACGCGAGCTGGATGCAATGGCGATGGCTCGCAGCCAACTCTTTGTTGATAGACGCGAATCCACATTGAACGAATCGGGAGACTTTTTAATGGCAAAGATAGAAGGCGCGATTGACGACAACCACATTTTGGGCGAAATTGGTGAACTTTTGATTGGATCGCGAACGGGGCGAACGTCGCCGGCGGAAATAACACTGTTCAAATCTCTTGGCATCGCGGTTGAGGATCTGGCTAGTGCACATTACCTATACGAGCAAGCCATGAATAAAGGTGTTGGAATGGTCGTAGAGCTTGGTGGAGGGCGCGGCTAAACTTTTGAATTGCGATGCTGAAAGACGCCTCGTCCGGGTTTGCCAAGCCATTCCGCGCCTTTGACAAGCACTTCTCCCCGGCTCATAACCAATGCTGGCATGCCGGTGACTATGCGACCCTCAAACATTGAATAGTCCATTGCGCCGTGGTTCGTTTCGGCACTGATTGTGTGGGTGGCAGCCGGATCCCAAAGCACGATATCGGCGTCGTTTCCAACCGTCAGGCTGCCTTTGTTTGGCATGCCAAAGAGTTTTGCAGGTTCGGTGCTCACAAGCGCCACAAACTGGCTCCTTGTTATCCTCCCGGTATTTACGCCATCGTTCCACAAGAGCATTAACCGCTCTTCAATGGCAGGCGCTCCATTTGGAATTTTGGTGAAATCCTGGCGCCCCAATGACTTGTGGATGTCAAATCGCCACGGGCAATGATCCGTGCTTACGGAATGTAGATCGCCGGTATGCAGACCGCGCCAGAGCGCAGCTATATCCGCTTCCTCGCGCAGCGGCGGGCTGCAAACATATTTTGCACCTTCAAACGCGTCGCCAGGTGCGCCGCGCAGACGGTCCTTTGTCAAACTTAGATAGTGAATGCACGTTTCCGCCGTTACGGATTCGCCGCGGGCGCGGGCCCGAACTACGGCTTCGAGCGCGCCTGAATGCGTGCAATGCACGACGAATAGTGGGGCGCCACCGGCGGTCTGAGCCAGCTGGATGGCCCGCTCGGTTGCCTCGGCTTCCAACTGTGGTGGCCGGGTTAGGGCGTGAAAGATTGGTGCGGTCTGACCATTAGCCACGGCTTGTCGCTGTAGAACATCAATCGCGTCACCATTTTCGCAATGGACCATCGTGAGCAGACCCAGCTCCTTACATCGCTGCATAACGCGCAAGATCACGGCATCGTCGACCATTGCCCGACCTTTGTATGCCATCATTAGCTTGACGGTGTTGACGCCCCAGGATCGAAATTCGGCCAGTTCATCAAGAACGGCGTCATTGCAGTCGGTAACCATAAGGTGAAATCCATAGTCAACAGCCGCTTTATCGCGCGCCTTGGCGTGCCATGTGTCCAGAGTCTGTCTCATGGTCGCGCCCTTCCATTGATCGGCAAAGGACAGGACGGTGGTGGTGCCGCCAAACGCAGCCGCACGATGACCGGTAAAGTAATCATCGGCCGTGCTAAATCCGTTACCGCCCGGCGTGGCAAGATGGGTGTGAATGTCAACGCCACCCGGCAGAACATACATCCCGCGCGCCTCAACTACTGTATTGGTGTCCGGGTCGTCCAGGTTTGTGCCCACCTGTGCAATGCGTCCATCCTTGACAAGGATATCAGCGGAAAATTCGTCAATGGCGGTCACGACGGTGCCGTGACGGATTAGGGTGGTTTGTGTTGCCATGGGAGCAATCGTAACCCGATTGTGATGGTTGTATCATGGCCGAGCAATGAGGATTTCGCTCTTTGGGTTCGTGTTCCTGGTGATTCTGTCGGGGCTGTTATTGGCATGTGATGCCGTGGATGCACTGCCGCGCGACTTACGAGAACCGATTCAACTCGAGGAGGCCCAAAAATTTGCCGCTACGTGCCCGGTGAGCAATCCGGAACAAGCAGCTCGGATGGTTTTGAGATTTGCGGGATCTCGCGGACCCTGGCAACGCGTGGGTGCACAAAATGTGGTGTCGGTGCGTCAGTCCACGTTTGGAGATGCCATGGCCGAGATTTACACAGATCGTAATACGATTCGAACCAATGAGTCACCAACGACGCCGGTTTGGCTGGTCGAACTGCAGGGTATGTGGGCCATCGCCCCGCCAGAGTCGCGCTCTTCCTATACGCCTCGTTTGTCGCGAACACTGGTGACTATGAAGGCCAGCGAGCCGTGTGGAATCGTGCTAGGTTACCGTGTCAAGGACGTAGTGGTCTATAACGTTGATTAATCTTGCGGGAGAAAGCGCGATACGATTGGCGTGATGAAATCCAATCGACTGGTTGTTGGCGACGTTGCTCCAGACATACCGCTTATTGCTTTTGAAAGCGCCACACGTTCACTGTCCGAGGTCTGCGCGACCGGGTTGGTATTGTTATCGTTTGTCCGTCACTTTGGGTGAATCTTTTGCCGCGCAGAATTGGCCAGGTTGGCCAAACTCCGACCTCAAATCGAAGCTGCCGGTGCGTGGCTTGTGGTAGTTACCATGAGCAAACCAGCCGATACCAAGGTTTTTTGCGCCGAGCGTGCACCCGGGGTGGACTGTTTCTCAGACGTTGACGCCGAGGCCTACAAAAGCTATGGGCTTACCCGGGCCAATGTTCGCCAAGTTCTATCGCCAAGCGTCATCATTGTCTGGATCAGAGCTGCGCTTGGAGGTTATTCGCAAGGCGCGACGCAAGGGGATGGGCTGCGGTTGCCGGGCACGTTTGTGCTAGATTCAAATCGACGCGTGCTGTTTGCATATTATTCGTCGGACGTCAGTGACTATCCTACGCAGGCGGAGCTGATGCGGGCCATCACACCCGTCAGGTAGGCCGTATGTGGTGCACAGGCTTTGGCCTATAGACCGGTATGAAATTAAAACTTTCTCCTTCAATTTTGACCGCCGATTTTCGGTGTCTGGGCGACCAGGTGCGCGATGCGGCACAGGCCGGATGCGACTGGATGCACCTAGATGTTATGGATGGCAACTTTGTGCCAAACACCAGTTTTGGGCCGCTGGTTTGCAACGCGGTGGCCCGGTCAATCTCGCTACCGTGCGAAGCGCATCTTATGGTCACAAACGCCGATCAATATATCGGTGATTACCGCGACGCAGGAATGCGGCGTATCATCGTACATGTTGAGGCCTGTCCGCATCTGTTTCGCACCTTGCAACGGATCCGCGATCTTGGTCTGCAGCCGGGCGTGGCACTTAATCCGTTAACGCCACTGACAGTGTTGGACGACGTTTTACCGTTGGTAGACCTTGTATTGCTTATGTCGGTAGAGCCGGGATTTGGCGGTCAAAAATTCATTCCTGGTTCGCTTGCGCGCATCTCGCGTGTGCGGGCGATGATGATGGAAATTGGCAGTCATGCCGAGCTCGAAGTCGATGGTGGGGTGAATACAGAAACGATTGCCAGCGTGGCACGCGCTGGCGCCAGCATCGTGGTGGTTGGAAGCGCAGTATTTAATGAAAAGAAGTCCATAGCCGCGAGCGTAGATGGACTAAGGGGCGCGCAGTCCCCTACTCCCGATCAAGGCGCTTGAAGCCCTCTCCAAATACCTCCTGGGCCTGTCCAATGACCACAAAGGCGAACGGATCAATCTCGTGAACGATGGCCTTTAACGTGGCTATTTCAGCGCGACCCACAACTACAAAGAGAATTGGCCGCTCCTGGTTTGTATATTTTCCGGTTCCCGTCCATTGAGTCACTCCGCGCTTCATATCGCGGAGCACCTGCTGCGCTATGTCGTCCGGAGCGCTTGAAATAATGATGGCCGTGCGGCTGACGTTGGCGCCCGAACTGGTTGCCTCGGCCGCAAGCCCTCCAATGTAATTGGCGATAAACGCATACAACGCCTTGTCCCATCCAAATGCCGCCCCTGCAGCGATAAAGACGGCAGCGTCCGTGATGACGTAACTCTGACTGAGGGGTATGCCGCGCGCGCGCATAAGCAGCAGCGCCAGTATGTCCGTGCCTCCAGTGGTTGCGCGTGCACGTAGCACCAGGCCGGATCCAAAGCCACCAATAATGGCGCCATATAGCGTATTCAGAACAAGATCATTGGTAATTGGTCGCACCCAATGTGTTTGTTCCAATACCGTGGTCATCAGGGAATATAGCAGGGTGGCCGACACGGTGCGCGCAAGAAATTTCCATCCGCCCAAATAGCGCATACCAAGTGCGAACAGGGGCAGGTTTAAGACGAGGATCAGCACGCCAATTGGCAACCCAAATATTCTGTTTAGAATCAGTGCGACACCACTGATACCGCCCGGCGCCAAATCTGCCGGATTAAAGAACATAACCACGCTTATTGCCTGCACTAGCGCACCCGCCGCGATAAAAGCAACGTCACGCAGAAGCTGGAGTTGATGAGCGCGATCTTTCACAGCGTCGAAGTATGACATGAGATTGCCAATACTTGACACAGCCGCCACATCAGACGACAATCGCCTGAACGTGTTTGCTGATCGCCCACCTAAACCACCCTTTTCCGTGCGCCAAAACATTCCATGAGACTGCGCGATATTGCGCTCGCGCTTCTGGTTGCCGTAATCTGGGGATTCAATTTCGTGGCAATTCGAATGGGACTTGCTGGTTTGCCTCCCATGCTCTTGGTTGCCGTTCGATTCGCACTTTCCGCGTTCCCGGCCATTCTCTTTGTGCCGCGGCCAGTGGTGGCGCCACGGTATCTTCTACTATATGGCTTGTTTATGGGTGTTGGTCAGGCAGGTCTGCTATATGGCGGTATCAAGCTCGGGATGCCCGCGGGACTGGCCTCGATCGTGGCCCAGTCCCAGGCGTTCTTCACGTTGCTGCTCGCCTCTATTTTTCTGCATGAGCGCATTTTTTTGCATAACATTGTGGGCGCATGCGTGGCCTTTGCCGGGCTTGCATTAGTTGCAGTTAGATTTGATGCATCAGTGCCGGCGATTGGGTTGCTGATGATATTGGGAGCCGCTTTTTCGTGGGGATGCGGGAATATAGTGACACGCAAACTTGGCAAGGTGGATCCGATTGGTCTCAGCGTGTGGTCCAGCCTAATTCCACCCATACCCATGTTTCTTTTGTCTGTGCTTGTAGAAGGCGTGGATGCGCCTGGGCGTGTCTTGCAATCGCTTGGGGCTTCAACCATCGTTGCCACGGCTTATACCGCTTACCTTGCTACTATTTTGTGCTACGCGCTTTGGGCAAAGTTAATTGGTGAGTACGGTGCGGGTAGGGTGGCACCATTTAGCATGCTGGTGCCATTTTTCGGAGTAACGGGCACTGCGCTCGTTTTCGGCGAACCCATAACACCGTTGACGTTGGTCGCCGGTGCGCTCATCATGTCCGGGCTTACCATCCATGTTTTTGGCGCACGGTTGTTGCGGCGGCAATCTCCAAGTTCAAACCCTGCCCGCTAACCAACAGGCACGTCCGGACTATGTGTTGGCACGTGTTGGTGGTGGTGCCGGGAGCGTAGAAGCCACGTCACACATCTTCGCAAACCGGGTATTGCCTCGGCCAAGGCAGTGGTTGATGAACGTTTCAAGCATTGCAATGCGATGTCCCCGCCCGATCACTTGGGGATGCATGGCGGTGTTTAGAAGGCCTCCAACAACGTTTTCATGCATCCAATCAAAGTCCGCCCGCCAAATATCAAGAACCTTTTCCGGCGAGCTCAGCCCCACCCGATATGGATTGAAGTTGAACTGAAAGTGTGCCCAATCGTCAAACTCAAAACTCATGGGTAGTTCCCAAACGCGGGCCTCAACGCCCCTCTCGAGTGGTGATTGTTGACTGACGAGGTCACCCACGCGCGGGTGATACGGGTGATAGTCATCGGCCATCAGACTGCTGTCATACAGGAACCCGAATTCCTCGATCAGCCGCAACGTGTTGGCGGAAAAGTCGGCTGACGGCGAGCGAAACCCCAGTGGTTTGACGCCAATTTTTTCGAGTGCTCGAAATGCTCGTTCCATGTCCGCCCGTTCCTCACCTTCCAATTGTTCACTTGGGTCCACATGAGCATAACTGTGGTGGCCAATTTCGTGCCCGGCGTTCAGAATTGTATCCACCACGTCCGGGAATGATTCGACCGTATGGCCGGGTACAAAAAACGTGGCCTTTATGTCATATCGGCTCAGGAGGACCAGGATGCGCGGCACACCGACACGCGCACCATATTCTCCACGTGCGAGCATGGCTGGCGTCGTCCGTTGGTAACCAAACCAGACGCTCATCGCGTCAAAGTCAAATGACAGTGTAACCGTGCTAGAAATTTTGGAACTTGTCATTGGTTTAACAGGTGCGGTGCGCTGCTGAAACCTACCAAAACATGGGTGACATTTGTTGTTCGCCAACCATCCTGCGCATTTCATCCGTTGATGGCGCTGCAATCGCACCCAAGCAATAGCGTTGGGTAGCGTCCAACACCTTGGGTAGCACGTGAATGTCGCCAATGGTGTTTAGAAAAATGTCCTGTCGAGCAAGAACCCAGGCAACGGCCCGGTCAATGTCGGCCTGTTCGGTCAAAGGCTCGTACCAAGTGCTCGCGGATCGGGTTTCACCAACCCACCGCCGGCGGGTGATGCTCTTGATCGTTTGAACGGCGGCATGACGCTGTTTGGCCGTGGCTACGACTTCCTCGAATCCCATGGCATATTCCGGGTTTTGCATCATCAGAAAGTTGTACGGGAGCAGCACGCTGTCAAAGTCAAACTGTTTCAAACTGCGCTGGTGCATCCCGGCGATGGAAACTTCATGACCGGTGACACCGATATACCGAACCAGACCTTGTTCACGGGCTTCGACAAGTGCCTCCAACGCACCGCCAGGACCCATGGCAATTTCCCACTCGGACGGGGATATCAAAGCGTGCAATTGAATCAAATCCAGCTGGTCCGTTTGCAACCGTTCGAGGGAACGGTGAATGGAGTCCCGAGCTGCCAGGCGAGTGCGGTCCCCGGTTTTGCTGGCAAGAAAGAAATCTTTTCTGTGGTGTTTCATCCAGGGTCCGATGCGCAGCTCGGAATCCCCATAACTTGCCGCAGTGTCGATGTGGTTGATCCCATACTGTAACAATACGTCGAGCGTGGCGTCAGCTTCCGCCTGAGTTACCTTTCCCAGTGCGGCGCCTCCAAAAAGCGCGCGCGTGCTCATGTGTCCCGTTCGGCCAAATGGTATTTTAGAAATCATATTTTTTTAATATTCTCATCCAGTTCCGCAAGATGTGCCTCTGTACGATCCTTCAACCGTTTGAGCGCTTCGCTCACGCCATCTGTCGCGTCCAATAATTCATTTGCCAGCTCACTGTGTCTTTTGAGACCCAATGGATTGTTTTGATCAGGCCTGTCACCCTGCACCTTTTTGCTGGTGGCAGATTCCGGTGATACTGGCGGTGGAAGTTGAACATCAGTCACCTTGGCCATGATCGGTTGTGCGGGTGATGCGGGCTGCCTCTCAAAACCGATGAACACACCGTCAGCAGCACGCCTGCAAGTCTGAATGAACGTTATGGCGTCACGATTGATCGGACCATAAATATGTGGAAACGTGGTGGTCGCCACCGAATCAGAAATATTGGATTGGACAATCTCCCTGGCGTGTTCCGCATGCGGTAAATCCGTATGCGCAGCAATGTGGGCGTCGCCAAGTTCAATTGGGAGGATCGGCGCGCGTTGATCGGTCTCCGGGTGTATGGGCGCCTCCCACTTCACCACAGACGCCAATTTTGTCTCATCGATGACCAGTACGAAAAAGGTTCCAGACCGTGCCACATAAAACTGGTTTGCCACCTTCAACAGCGTTTCGTAATCGCCGGTGCAATGGACAAAGCCATCTTTTGCAAAATCAGCGGGCACAAATGGCTGATCCGTTGGCGAGGATTCCCATTCGTTCGCTAGCACGAGATGCAGGATCATATCTGGAATCTTACTTCACGTCGTGTATCATCGCGCCGCACAATGGCGCATATTTTCGCGGTCGTCAATCAGAAGGGTGGCGTGGGGAAGACCACCACCGCCGTAAATTTGGCCGCTTATCTTGCCGCAGCAGGCAAACGCGTACTTGTGGTGGATCTTGACCCGCAAGGAAATGCGACCAGCAGCTTGGGCATCCAGCGGGCCGGTTTGCCGGTAAGTACGTATGACGTTGTGCTTGAGAAAGCCAGTGCTTCGGCCGCCACGCTTTATAGCGAGCGGATCAAGTTGCACATCATTCCGAGCGTTCCGGATTTGGCGGCGGCTGAAATAGAGCTTGTAAGTGAATTTGACCGCGAGCGACGGCTGCAGCACGCGCTGGCGCCGGTTCTGTCGTCCTACGATTATGTATTGATGGATTGCCCGCCCTCTTTGGGCATGCTCACTGTAAATGCGTTGACATGCGCCACGGGGGTGCTTGTGCCAGTACAGTGTGAATATCTGGCGTTGGAAGGCTTGGGTCAGTTAACACGGACACTGAGCTTGGTCAAACAACGTCTCAACAGTCACATTGATATCACCGGCATGGTGATGACCATGTATGACCCACGCACACAGTTGTCGGCGCAAGTGGTCGCGGAAGTTGAAAAGCACTTTCCCTCCAAAGTGTTTAAGACGCGTATTCCGCGCAGTGTGCGCCTGAGCGAAGCTCCAAGTTATGGCCAACCCATTTTGACCTATGCACCGACTTCATCCGGTGCTGTGGCGTATGCGGCGCTGGCCCAGGAAGTGCTGGCAGACAGGGTGGGAGCGGACGTGGTGAACGATGTTCTTGTGGCCGGGTAACAAAATGGCAAAAACATTTGGATTGGGTCGGGGTTTAGACGCGTTGATACCGCAACGGTCGACGCCGGTATCCGACATATCGCTTGCTCCCTTTGGCGCTTCAACAGAGGTCGCCATCGGCGACGTGCGCGCTAATCCAGAGCAACCCAGGAGCGTTTTTGATGATGAAAAATTGCGCGAGTTGTCCGCCAGCATCAAGGAACATGGCGTCATCCAGCCGCTGATAGTCAGCCGCAGCATTGGCACGGGTGTGCCACCCTATACACTGATTGCAGGTGAGCGACGCTGGCGTGCAGCCATGTTGGCAAGCCTTAAGAAAGTGCCCGTGGTGATCAAAGACGTTTCACCGCAGCAAACCATGGAAATGGCCCTGGTTGAAAACATCCAGCGCGCCGACCTGAATGCGGTCGAAGAAGCCCTGGCGTTCCAGTCACTGGTAAATGAGTTCGATCTCACCCATGATCAACTGGCGCAGCGGGTGGGCAAAAGCCGAGTGGCGGTAACTAATACGCTGCGTTTGCTCAAGCTACCGGATCAAATTCAGCAGTTGTTGCTTGAGGGGCGGTTGACCGAAGGCCATGCACGCGTGTTGCTCGGGCTTAGCGATGCCGTGGACCAGTTTGTAGTGGTTGACGAAATAATAAAGAAGGCTCTAAGCGTGCGTCAGGCCGAGGAGATGGCCCGGCGCATGGCTTCTCCCAAGCGCCCGCAAAAGACCGCCGAAGCCGAGACAAAAATTGACAATGCCCGCGAATATGAAACACGTTTGCGGGAAACGCTCGGGACCAAGGTTGGGATCGAACGCAGCCGCAAAGGCGGCAGAATTGTCATCGAGTTTTACTCGGATGAAGAATTCACTACGGTTTTTAGCAAGATCGTCAAAGATTCCGATTAGTAGGTGCCCGTTATAAGTTGGCGTGCAGCGGACTATTTGAACAGGTTCATATGGGCCGGACGGACGATCTCCGCCGCCGTGCCATCGCGCGGGACAAAGGTCACGCCGCGGACCAACACCGCTGGTATGCCTTCGGCCGCCTGACCCAGCGCCAGCGTGGCGGCCGAAGCGACCATGTCCGCAAGGCCAATTTCAGTGTGCTGTAATTTGAACCCGAACAGATCTGCCCTGCCGCGCCAATCCTCAACGCCTGGCATACCTGCAAGGCCCACGGCCACGCCAACGGTGCCCATACGATGGGGCCGGCCATGGCTGTCGGCAATTACGATCGGTATGGGCAGGCCAAGTGCGCGCATCACATGGTTGTACAGTTGCCGTGCGCTTGCGTCCGGGTCACGCGGCATCAAAAGCACAATATCCGGATCTGTGCTCGTATTGCTGTGATCAATCGCCGCGTTTGCTGATACAAATCCAAGCTTGTGTTCCGTAATTAATACCGTTGGTGCGGATCGCGACACGGACTTTGATTCACGCAGAATTAACTCGACAAGTCGCGGGTCCTTTTGAGTGTGGTCTGCCAATGTCGTTGCCTCGGCAGACGGGGTGATGTCCCGGAGGTTTACAAATCGACCTTCGGCCTTGCTCACGATTTTGGACGTGACGACGAGGATGTCTCCCGGCCCGGGTTGCAGCGGTCTGAGCGCGCCGACCAATAGTTCGGCAAGGTCATCGCCTGGCTTGATGATCGGCAGGTTGGGAACCGGCACCAACTCCATGATCATTTGTCCCCCTTTAGCGCGAGTCTTGCGACGGTTCGCATGCCCTTATATATTTCCATTGACGATATTTTGCTCTTGCCAAGTGTGCGATCGGCAAAGACGATTGGTACCTCAACAATTCGAATGTTTTGACGCGTAACAGCGCGCAACATCTCAACAAGAAATGAATATCCATTTGACTTTATGCGGTCGATGGGTGCATTGCGCAACACGGTGGCGCGATACAGGCGGAATCCCGCGGTGCAATCCCGCGCGCGCAGGTTGAGCGCCGATCGTGCCACCAAATTGGCCACCCGGCTCAGCAACCGCCGGTGTAGCGGATATAGCACGCGGCCGCCCGGAACATATCGCGAACCTATCACGAGGTCGGCCTGCTCGATCGCAGCCAGCATCGCCGGGATATATCTCGGGTGGTGGGAAAAGTCCGCATCCATCGTGAGTACGGCATCCGCGCCTGCGGCCAGCACATGTGAAAATCCGGCAACGTAGGCCGTGCCCAGTCCGAGCTTGCCAGATCGATGGATAACACTAACCCTTGGTTCCTTCAGCGCAAACGCTTCGGCAAGCGCCCCCGTGCCATCCGGCGAGGCATCATCAACAACGCACACATCAACGTCAAGCTCGAGCAACTGTGGCAGCAGTAGGGCGATATTTTCCGCTTCGTTATACGTGGGTAGTACGACGGTAACTTTCAAGGTCTACTTCGTCACCAACTGTATCAGAACCGGTGTTACATGGTCATTTACTACCTCGACATCCTCTTGAATGAGCGCGGCCCATAAGTTGAATGGATTGCGCACCGGCACCTTGTCGAACCGGACGCAACCTTGCACCACCGATTGAGCCCCTACCGGTAGGTAATAGAGCGTGTTTCCGTCCCGTTCAACTTTGGTCAGATTCTGCAATGAACCAACTCCCCAACGGAATGGGTGATCTGCGCCCGGGTTCGAATCATAGTCAAGACCAACTCGGAAAATACCCGGCTCCTGCCGAAATCCCTTCGTATACCAGTTGTCGGTCATGCTGTAACAATCGGCGCCCACGAAGGGGCCGGCCGTTCTAATGGGTACCGTGCCCACATTTTGCACGGAAGCCGTAAAGTACATGACGTCACCAAGTTGCATGGTGACCAGCGAGCCAGTTCGCGACCAGCTTACCCCGTTTCCGTCAAGTGGTTGAATAGTGATCTCGGCGGCGGGGCGCCCGCTTTCAACAAGCGATATCGGGGCGGTTACCACGCTTCTTTGCCCGATTTTGTCCTCACTTTGCGCCACCAGAACGTAGTTGCCATCAGGCGGCGGCTCGGCATTGCTGTTGATGCCGCCGTCGTAATCAAACTCATATCGACCCGGATCCAATACTTCAAGTTCTGTTTGAGGTCGAAGCAGGTTGCCTTCGCGCCGCGGTACGTCAAAGTGATAGCCATTTGGTCCTTCCACAAAGACTGAGAGTTTGGCCCTGGCCGTCAAATACATGCCAACGTAAACATGGTCATCGATCGCATCCCGATTTGGTGAAAGCACTTTTGAACTTATCGTGAAATCTTTTATGGCGGGAAACGCTTGTTGACCGTCGCGAATTAGCAGTGTGCCGCTAAATGATTGGGTGCGCCCCTGCGCCGTTGCATCCAAATGCCAGGTGTATGCGCCGTCAGGAACCAGGCGTCCGTTTGAGACGCCACTAAATAGCAACTGATATGGCACCGGGCTTGGTGTGCGTTCTTCTGAACGACGCAGGGCAAAGCGTTTTCCGGTTGCGTCTGAAAGATATATGTCGACCGTTGCAGCTTCATTTACACGATATGTAATGCTGGCCACATCGTCCTTCCCATCCGCGTTTGGAGTAATGGTTGAGGGTGCCACCGTGGGCGCACTCACCGCGTCACGAGCGCCGCACCCAAACAAGGTAGTCGCCAATGCCAACATGGCGGCCGCGCCGGTCCAACGATTCATTCAAACGAGTATATCGCGACCAGTTCAGACGGATTCCGCACTTGGGCGGATGTAATGGAGTGCCTGGAACCTGCCTCGAAATTCAAGGACCTTGGGAAGTATTGACTCAGGTATTTGTCCCCGAACCAATATGTTGGCTATGAACTCGGCGACTTCGCACATGTCATCAGGTTGCATTCCCCAGCGGGTAATTTCCTGAGTGCCAATTCGTATCGCGTTATAGTCCTCAGGTGCTTGTGGGCCCGGTAAGCCGATGCCGGTCGCAATAATATTGGCGCGCTCAAGACGCTTGCATGCCGAGTCACCACCGCCGTAGTTGTTCGCCCGCAGCGCGATATGGTGTGAGGCCGTGAAGCCCTTTCGGGGCACGGCGAATACGTCCAGACCAAGCCGGTCCATATCTGCGGCAAGTGCCTGCGCGTTGGCAACGCACATTTTGGCGTAGTCGTGACCGTGTTGAAGCAGATCGAGGATGCCGACGGCAAGCGATGCCGTCTTGCTCATGTCAAAGTTTGCGGTCAGACCGGGATAGGCGATCGCATCGATTCGAGACGCAATAACTGAATCGTTTGTGGCTACAAAGCCGCTGGATGGTCCGCCAAAGCTTTTATATGTGCTGCCCGTCAGTAAGTGGGCGCCCTCTCGAAGAGGGTCTTGAAATTCACCACCCACGATGAGGCCACCCATGTGTGCGGCGTCATATAGCACTCTGGCGCCTACCTCGTCCGCGACGGCGCGCACCCCGGACACGTTGTAGGGAAATAGACACATGCTCCCTGCAACGATGATTAACTTGGGTCGTTCTACGAGAGCCTTTTCGCGCAAGGCGGGCACGTCTATGTCCATTGTCGCCGGCTCTATCGGTACATCACGGATGTTTAGACCATAAAGCCCGGCTGCGCCGACGCTGCGGTGTGTCGGATGACCGGCGGCCCAGTCTGGAAAGGAAAAGATGACATCGCCGGGATTGCATGTCGCCATGCACGCATACAAATTTGCCATGCTCCCGCTCGCCACACGGTGCTCAACGAACTGCGCCTTGAATAGCCGTTTGAGCAATACAGTGCAGGTGGCCTCAATCTGTTCGGAATAGATCATCCCTTTGTTGTACTTTTCGCCCGGGTGCCCCAGTGCGGGTCTGCCGCCTATTGAAGAACTGAGCAGGGCACGCGCGCGTGGATTCATGGTGTTGGTGCCGGCATACAGCATGATGCAATCCCGGTCATTTAGCTGCTCATGCCGTGCAACAAGATCGTGAATGGAGTTGTCAATCTCCGAAAGAGAAGGGTTGGCGCCTGCAATTGTTCCGTTGCTCATGTTGGATGTAAACCTCATGCAAGGTTAGCTGCGCAGGACGCGGTCAAGGTCTGCGCATAAGTCTTCAGCGTCTTCCAGCCCAATGCTCACGCGAAACACGCCTTCGCCGGCAAACGTCCGATATCTCGCCAGATGTTCGGGATCCAGCTTGAATGATTGGTTATTGACGTCATCCGTGCCCAACAGGACCAACAGGCTGCGCTGATGGCCAAGCGATACGGCGTAGTGAAACACTTCAAGCGACGCGGCAAATTTCCGCGCCATTGCTTTTGGGTTCGCTGTTTGAAATGTAAGCATCCCACTCATGTTGGCCATTTGCCGTAGCGCCAGGTTGTGCTGTGGGTGAGACTCGAGACCAGGATACATCACCCGGGTGACAACCGGATGCCGTTCCAGAAAGCGGGCCACGGTAAACGCATTTTGTTCGTGGGCGATCATGCGCAGCGGCAGAGTGTCAATGCCGCGCATGATGAGCCAGGCATTGAATGGACTCAGTGATGCGCCCAGATGTACGCCGCTATCGGCACGCAGCGCCAGTATTTCATCGCGTGTCCCAATTACCGCACCGCCAAGTGCATCTCCGTGACCACAGAAATATTTGGTAAGCGCGTGCACGACGAAATCGGCACCCAGCTCGAGCGGTCTGGTCGCCATGGGCGTGGCAAATGTGCTGTCAACGGCGAGCTGCGCTCCGTGGGCGTGGGCAATGTCTGCCATTCTTCGAATATCAGTCAGTTTTAGGATGGGATTGGCCGGGGTCTCAACATAAATCAGGCGCGTATTTGGCTTGATCGCGGCGACAACTTCGTCACCATGCGAAGTATCGACCGGGGTCACTTGGACACCCATACGCGGCAAGTTGTTTCGGACAAACTCTGCAACGCCGACGTAACTGACATCACTGATGACCAGATGGTCGCCTGCACGCAGCTTATGCAGCAAAAGTCCGGTGGCAGCGGCCATGCCAGTGCTGAAGGTGAGCGCCGCTCCGCCATTTTCCAAGCTTGCAATGCGTGTTTCAAGTTGAGTAGCCGTTGGGTTGCCCCAGCGTGCATACAAATAGGGCATATTGGCGCCCAGGGTTTCTGCATCGGCCTCAAAACCCATTTCAACGTATTCCGGTGTCAGCACGAATGTGCTGGATGGAATGATGTTGGGTGACGCCGCACCCGTGTCTTTGTCGATCACTTCGCCCGCATGTATTGCGCGCGTGCGCATGCCAAGTTGTTTCATGGTCTTAAGGATACTGGAATCACCTAGCCGGTCAATTTGGCGATAATTTGCACAAATTGGGCCCGTGGAATGGGTCTGGCACCAAAAGAAGCCAGGTGATGGGTTTCCTGCTGGCAGTCGATCATTGGAACGTGGCGTTCCTTTAGCCAGCCAATCAGATGAACAAGCGCTACCTTGCTGGCATCGGTCACGCGGGCAAACATGCTCTCGCCAAAAAACATGTGCCCGAGCAGCAGGCCATACAATCCGCCCACTAGGTTGCCGTCCTGCCAGCACTCGACTGAATGCGCATGTCCAAGTCTGTGCAATTCGCAATAGGCTAGGATCATTTCTTCGGTTATCCACGTGCCATCCTGTCCGGGTCTGGGTTCGGCACACGCGCGGATTACATCGGGGAAGGCGGTGTCAATCTGCAAATGAAAGGGGCCTGACCGAACGGTGCGGAGCAATCGTTGGCTCGCGTGAAACTCATGAACCAGCAGTATCATTCTTGGGTCGGGTGACCACCAATAAATTGGGTCGCCCGGGCTAAACCACGGAAAGATGCCACGAGAATATGCAGCCAGTAAGCGTGTGGGTGACAAATCGGCTCCCGCACAAAGCAGCCCGTTCGGGTTTTTTAGCGCCGTGCGCACTGGCGGAAAATGTGAGGTGGGATCAATCCATGGAATCATCTAATATGGAACGCTTGAATCTTAATAGCGGCGACCCCAACCGATATGGCTAGCGCACGCGCAGCTCACCCATGATAAAGGACTGTTCAAAGTCAAGCACGCTATTGCGCCGCGTGCCGTTGATTTTTGGTTTGATGCTGTCATGTATCGGAGCAGACCGTGCGCAAGCATCCAGTCATAGGCAGCCGGCCGTGGCGCAGCAGATGGCCGAAGCAAAGGCCGCCTTGGATAGCCAAAATTTATCCTTGATTCTGTTGCCGTCTGCGTCTAACGAACAACCGATGGCGACAGGGTTGTCGACCGATCAACTCATAGAGCGCGATGAAGCCCTTGGACTCATAGACACGCCTACGGCTGATCTCTACTTGACATATGCGCTTGGCGGAGACTCGCGTCTGCCCGTCAATTATCAGAGTGACGTACCGTGGCGAGGCACGGCTGCAGCGTGGCGTGTATCAAGGAACTCACAGGCAGCAGCGTTGTCTCGGTTACTTGCCCCAAGTTCTGCCTTTGCAACAGAGATTTATGCGCGGATTCGTGCCATCGACGCAGTTGCACCATGTGGAAGTGGAATGGTGGGGTTCGCAGGTATTCCGTCGACTATTGAATCTGCCCATTTCCATGTTGAGTACGATCCAATAGCCGCGCCACTGACAATTGCCAGTTATGTAACATCGCTGGAGCATGCATGGACAACGGAAATCGATTCATTTGGCCAGTACACGCCGCTATTGACAACTGGTGTCAATGGAAAGTTTTATGTCAGTATAGTTTCACTAGGTAACAGCTTGTATGGGTATGACACTAATGGCGGGTTGCATGGTTCAACGGTGCCTGTCGACAACCCGAGTACACCGTGGCTCGAACCGGGGATCGCCACGTGCATAACTCTTAACAGTGATTTCTCGTTTGCTTCAAACAGGCAGGCGGCGCTTGATGCAACAACTGCGCATGAATTCTTTCATGCCATTCAATTTGGCATGGGTGTTTTTGAACCGGAGACCCTTGTTTCATATTCCCAAATTGGTCCGATTCCACTATTTTCAGAGGCCGCAGCGACACTTATGGAGGATGAGGTTGCCGATTCCTCAAACGACAATTACAACTATTTGTGGCCGAATCTCAAGATATGCCTTGGGGATGACCATATTGACCCAACCCAGCGCAACGTCATGCCGTATCGCTATTGGGTGCTATTACGAGGCATGACTGAACGCTACGGACACACGTTACCTGGCGGCATCGAACAATGGCTGCAGGATGTGTTGATCGCAAATAGCAGAGATCGCCTTGTCTTTCTGGATGCCTATCAACAAGCATTTGTCAATCGCGGCACTACTTTGGCGGATGCCTTTCACAACGCTGCCATCACCATTAGCGAGCGCAAACAATGTGGCGGGGGTTATGGATACCCAACCTGCTTCTCCGAAGCGATCGCATACAACGCGTATGGTGCGTTGCGATCGTTACAAGGGGCGGATGCGACGTTGTCGGGTATTAACAGCAGCTTTTCCGGATCATTGCCAGACAACTTTACCGCCGGGTGGCTTAATCTGCCAAAAACCAGCTCAAAGTACAAAGTTCAGCTTGTAAATACCTCGGCAGGCGGTGAATTTCACGCCAGCCTGGTGTGCGACACCGGAAGTGCGCTTCAGGTTACGGCACTGTCGTCCCTCGTAATTGCCGGTCAACAGGCTGCGTCACCGTCGTTCTCAAGCGCGGGCTGTAACTCGGTATTGCTGGTGATTACCAATCAGTTCCAAACGGCCGCAAATCCGACCACATGCTCCGTACGCTCGTATAAAGTGACTGTATTGCCCGACGCTCCTATTATTACTTCACCTGTTACCGGTTCAGTAACTGGTTCCAACGCGCCAAAAATTTCCGGCATCGCCGCTCCATTTGACACAATTACGGTAACACAGCCCGGGGCCACAGTGTGCGTTGCACCTGTTGCGGCAAATGGTGGCTGGACCTGCACGCCTGCAGCAGCATTTCCAATTGGCAGGACCACGATTACGGCAACGGCTTCACATGTTTTGAGCTATACCATCTCGTCATCGGCCAATGTTTTTACGGTTGCGAAGTCATATTACCTGCCGAGGGTTTCGCGTCAATAGGGGTGGCCAGCCTACTTCACTTCGAACCTTGAGTAGCCAAAGAGCTGTACACCACCGGCCGTTGCCGTGACCCGAATCGTATAGTGACCATTTGGTAGGCCTTCCGTGGACCATTGGGTGATTTGATCACCAGTGACGGGTGACAGGTGTGGTCCGCTGATCCACTTCCATTCCGCTGGACTGTCGCCAACACCCCATTCCACCTGATAGCGTTCAAACCCCGGAGGGTTGACCACGCCGCGAATGCTGAGTAGCGCCCGACCCAGCGTACCGCCATTTGGCGGATTGCTGATTTTCACTTCGGACGATGGCGTTGCGTCAGGTGCCGGCTGCACCGACGCATAATTTGGATCGCCTGCTCGCACCCCGCGTTCCAAGTTTTCGTCACTGGCCAGGGGGCCTTGATCCTGCTTAAAAATCTCTTTAGCGCGTCTGTCAGTGGGACACGCATCGCTTGGGATGTGCCCCCCGTCCAGGCATATTTCCGCTTCGATCAAGCCCGGAGGTCGCAGGAAAGGCTGGGCCGGCTTGCCTTTCAACGTGTTATCGATAATTTGCCGCCAAATCGGCGCGGCGCCTTCTACACCAGTTACATTTTTCATGGCGGTGTTGTCCGTGTTTCCGGCCCATACGCCGACGACCAGGTCCGGCGTATAGCCGATAGTAAGGTTGTCGCGGGTGTCGTTTGTCGTGCCGGTTTTCACGGCGGTGGGCCGCGTGGTATTCAGCACGCTGTTTGGCCCGAATGATTTGGAGCGGGCACTATTGTCGCTAAGTATGCTCGTGATCAAGTAGGCGTGCTGCGGCGTGAAGACAGGTATCGGCTTTTCGTTGTGAATATCGAACAGCACTTTGCCATCATTTGTTTCGATACGAGTGATCAGCGTTGGCGTCATAAAATTGCCACCGTTTGCCAGCGCCGCGTAGCCACCGGTAAGATCCAGCAATCGAGTTTCGGCGCCCCCAAGCGTGACAGCCAGACCGTATTGCGGATTGGGAGGAAAATTTATCCCGGCCCGGTGGGTTATGTCAAAAAACGCGGGCAGCCCTATATTGTCAAGCGCCAGTACGGCCGGAACGTTCAGGCTTCGTGCCAGCGACTCGCGCATGAGCACGCCCCCATGAAAGGTATTGTCATAGTTTGTCGGTGTGTATTGCTGACCATATTTATCGGTAAAGGTCGTACGCACATCCCAAAATAGTGTGGCGGGCGATGCTCCTTTTTCAAGCATGGCAAGATACGTAAATGGCTTAATGCTGCTGCCGGGTTGGCGGGATGCAATGGCTACATCTACCTGACCCTTGATTGTCTCGCTATAAAAATCCACGCTTCCCACCATCGCCAGAACCTCACCCGTCCGCGGGTTCATCACGACCGCGGCGCCATTGGTTACATGTTTGAGCGCCAGTTTGGTGATGTTTTCCGTGATCGCCTGTTCGGCAATGGCTTGAACCGTTGGGCTAAGCGATGTAAACACCCGGAGACCGGGTTCTTCAAATTGGCGCCTGCCATACGTTATATCCAGCTGAGCCCGCAGGTAATTCATAAAGTGCGGCGCGATCGGCGCCACGTTAACCGGGCTGGGTTTGTAATGGATCCCGCCCATTTGCAGCACGGCGGGCGCCACCTGTGATTCATTGATATAACCGGCTTGAACCATTAACCGCAGCACATCGGTCATGCGCAGCAGCGTTCGATCTTCATGCGCCACCGGATCCCAATACACCGGGCTTTGAGGGATCCCGGCGAGGAATGCAGCTTCGGCGACTGTAAGGTCCTTGGCGTGCTTGTTGAAATACGTCTGTGCGGCGGCCTCGATGCCGTAGGCAAGATTGCCATAATTTATCTCATTTAAATATATTTCAAGTATTTTCTCGCGCGGGTAATCGGCACGTCTTGCAAGCTCATTTGCAAATACCAATTCGCGGATTTTTCGTGATGCCGTGCGTGAGTTTCGCTCGTCCGGGCTCAGCAATAGATTGCGAACAACCTGCTGGGTAATGGTGCTACCGCCGCTGACAAACTCGCGTTCGGTCAGGAGATAGTAGAACACGCGGAGGATTGCGCGCGGATCAAAGCCCACGCTATAGCGGAAGAAATTTGGATCTTCCGTTGCGGTTGTCGCCTTCCATACCCATTCGCTCATCTGCTCGAACGGCACGTAAACCCGTCTTCCTGCGGTCATATCGGTTGCGTCGGTGAGCTCCACCAGAAGGCTGCCAGAGCCATCGTATACCTTGGTACTTGCAAAGCGACTGCGGCTGGCCAACAGCTGTGAGGGATCGGGCACCTCGCTTGCGATGCGTGCATACACGATCGCTCCCGCGGCAACCATGCTGAAAAACGCAGCTGTGGCGATGATGGCAAACACCAGGAAGCCTGTGGCCAAACGATTGCGTTTGCGGCTGGCGGCGCGTTTGGCGGATGTATTTGATGAACGGGCAACCGGCTTGGGTGCCCCTTGATTAGTGGTGGTTGGTGGTGCAGCTAATACTGTGCGGTCAAAGGGAGCTTGGGCCGAGGCAACCGGAGGAATATCCTCCGCCGGTTTGCGCTGCTCATTCATCGATTTCATGATCGCGCCAGGTCTCGCGGCAACGGAGGATGACTTGCTGCGCAGGTCATTTGTGCTTTCGGAGGACGGGGCGGATCTGGCTGCATCAGCCTGCGCCGCCCCTTGTGCGGATGGTCCGATGTAGCCTTTCCTGCCTGGCACTGGGGACACGCCACCAGCGGGGTTTTTCGGAGCCTGCTCGGTGCCGGGGATGTCGATCACGGAATCGAGTATAACCACCGTGACTCGGTGTAATCCGTGGTACAAACTGCATGGGACACGAGCCAAATAAAACCCAATGACGCCTATACAAGCCTTTGCCGCAAAGATTACCGAAAATATTGAGACCGTGATCATCGGCAAAGCACCCAACATTGAATTGCTGCTTGTTGCATTGCTGTGTGAAGGGCACGTTTTGCTCGAAGATGTGCCCGGCGTTGGAAAAACCATGATGGCGCGGGCATTAGCCGTGAGCATAGGCGGTGAATTCAAGCGTTTGCAATGCACCCCGGATTTGCTTCCGAACGACGTGACCGGTGTCAGCATATATAACCAGAAGGAGAACCTGTTTGAATTTCGCCCCGGTCCGGTTTTTGTCAACGTATTGCTGGCCGATGAAATAAATCGCGCAACGCCACGCACACAAGCGGCGCTCCTCGAAGCGATGCAAGAGCAGCAGGTGACGGTCGATGGTGAAACGCGTGGGCTTCCGCGGCCATTTTTGGTGCTGGCAACTCAAAACCCCATTGAGTATGAAGGAACCTTCCCTTTGCCGGAGGCTCAACTGGATCGCTTTCTATTGAGAATAAGCATGGGTTATCCACTCCCGGCGGACGAAAAGCAGTTGCTCACGCTGCTACGTCGCGAGCACCCGATTGAGGCCGTGCGACCGGTGGTTGCGATCTCCGAATTGAAGAGTTTGCAACCGTCCGTGTGGAATGTCCACGTGGATGACACACTGATGGATTATGTGGTTGGGTTGGTTTCGGCCACGCGCGTGCATGCTGAAGTGCAGGTTGGTGCCAGCCCACGCGCCACACTGGCTTTGTTCAAGACAGCTCAGGCGCTGGCGTCTCTGCGCGGCCGGGATCACGTGCTCCCTGATGACATCAAGTACCTGGCTCCATTTGTTTTGGAACACAGGCTTGTGTGCAAGCCGGACTCAGAATTGCGTGGGCGAACACCCACGACCGTGGTGGCGGAAATTCTGGATCGGACGCAATTGCGCATTTGAAATGGCTCGTCCATTCGTGTTGGCGGCGTTCGGCACGTTGCTTATAGCCATCGTTACTCAGCAGCCCGCGATGATCGCAGTTGCGCTCCTACTGTTTGGATTGGTTGGGCTGGCGAATCGGTTGCCGAGATTGGCGATAAGAAACCTGGCGGTCACGCGTGAAATGCCCACGCGTGCATTCTTGGGCGAGCCCGTGCATATGTCAATCAGTTTATGCAATACCGGTTTGGTCCCGGCAACCTGGCTGAATCTCAGGGATAGCGTTCCAACCGCGTTGAACCACACAGATTTTCGCCAAGTCATTAGTCTGGGTGGTTACGAACGGCGGACCTTTAATTTGAGTATGCTCGCCAGCCGACGCGGGTTGTATGAAATTGGACCACTTAGCGTGTCCATTGGAGATGTGTTTGGTTTGGGAAAAACGCAGAGTCGAAATCTGGCCGCTCGGACGTTGACAATTTACCCACGGATGGTTGGGCTGGATAAATTGGATCTGCCATCGCGGTTGCTGTTGGGGAATACAAGAAATGTCCAGCCGATTCATGACGATCCATCCCGGCTGCGGGGAAAGCGCGACTTTATATATGGTGACTCGCTCCGCCGCGTTGATTGGAAGACAACCGCAGCAGTTGGTCGCATGCAGGTAAAGCAATTTGAACCAACCAGAACGCATGAAACCATGCTCGTGCTGGATCTGGACCTCGAAAACTATGATCGGCGCGGATGGGTCGATGATTCCGAGCTGGCTATTGTTATGGCGGCCAGTGTTGGAAGGTGGTGCGCACAGCGCCAGCAGTCGGTCGGAATGATGACGAACGGTCGTGACCCGGGCATCACGGCCAGCTTGCAGTTCACACGACCGGCAGCCCAGCTGGCCGGGTTTGCAACAATTCCACCCCGAGCGGGGCAGCGCAGCTTAATACGTGTGCTCGATGTTTTGGCGCGCGTTCGCACGAGTGATTTGCCATCCCGGGAACAAGCACGTACCGAGAGTTTGGCGCTTCTGGTGAGAACGGCGCGCACAAGTTGCACATGGGGCAGTACATTGGTTATCATCACCTGCAATCCGGGTGAAGCCCTTTGGCAGGAGGTGATTAGGGCACCGGCTGCAGGGTTGAGCGTGGTGCTTATGTTGTGTGGTTCGCCCACCGCTGAAGCGGAACTCCGCCGTCGTGCCGCCCAGTTTGGCGTTGCGGTTCACATCGTGCGTGCGATCAAGGAAGTGGTGACCTAGTGATCCCCTCCAATCTAATCTGTTGCCTGCAATAATTCTTTGAAATGTGTAAAACCTGCGAAATGGTGGCGAATCGCGACTCGGGTAATGCCCCTATTTGGGACGCAATCATCCGAACAGTCCATTGGGATCTGGTGCATGCGTATAACACGTCACTGGCAGGTTGGTTGGTACTGGTTGTGCGCAGACATTTAACCGCAATTGAACAACTATCGGATGACGAGGCCGGCGAGCTTGGCGTCTTGTTGCGCGATGTCTCCGCGGCAATGGGCCAAGCGATTGGCTGTGTCAAAACATACGTTGTGCAGTTTGCCGAGGCGGTCGATCATCCGCATGTACATTTTCACATTGTGCCGCGCATGGCGGATCAGCCTGAGGCGTTTAAAGGGCCAAATGTGTTCCGATATCTTGGTGTTGAGGAAAGCCAGCGTATTTCCGAGTCAACAATGAGTGCGCTCGCACTAAAAATTCGCACGGCGCTGGCCACGCGTGTTTCCGCCACTCAGCCACTACCGTGACGCGATATACGTTTTCATTGATTCAAAGAGTGGTGTGGGCGTGAAATCGGGCTCAACCATACGGAAGTAGTACATGCTCTGGTTCCGCTCGGAATCACCAGGTCGCTTGAAAAACCAAATGCTCATTACGCCGATCCAGGGCCACTCGCTGCGCGCACGCTCATATGCCTGCGGAACGTAGAGGGCCTGTTCTGCCGTGCTCACAACACCAAATCGCGTGCGCGCGTCTATCCCGGCTTCATCCGGCACTGGATTCCAATTCATTTCACTCAGCCAAATTGGCTTGCTAACGTCCCCGTTGCGCACCATAATGTCGCGCAAGAACATATGGCGGGCCACATTGGTTTGCAGCGGGTTGCTGCGGTGGTCGCCCGGCCCGCTCCAAAGGCCATAACCCTGTGCACTCATGATGTCAAAGCATCGCCCGGCGCCCGCCGTATACATACGTTGAAAGAAAATCAAGTCGTTTAGGTTTGCGCCGTCCTGGTCAATGGTTGGCGCAAGGGCGGCGGCGATTATGACAACTTCGGGATCGATTTTTTTCGCCCGGTCATAAGCGAGACATAGCAATTTGGCGTAGTCTTCGGGGTTGACGTGTTGATTGCCCCATTCGGGGAATATATTCGGTTCGTTCCAAAGCTGGAAATATTTGATTCGCCCTTTGTATCGCGACACCACCGTACCAACAAAGTCGGCATAGTTTTCAAACGTTGCAGGCGGCCCAAAATCGCCAAGATCAGCATAGCCCTCGTGGGACCACTGCGGTGGCGCGTCCAACCGGGCGATGATGTTGATTTGGTTTTGTGCCGCCAGTGTCACAATATTGTCGTACTTATCCCATGCGCTGCGAACGGGTTGGTTGCGACGATCTTCGAAGTCACCCTTCCCGTGAATCTCAATGTCACTCCAAGCAAATTGTTGGCGTATCCAGGTAAAGCCGACGTCGCGGATAAGGTTTAGCGTGCGCTCGCGCTTGGCCGGCTCCACCTCGCCCTGCAGGAAGGTGTTAACGCCAAATGGATTTACATCCACACGACTAATTTTTGCATTGGGCTCCAACTGCAGCGCAGGTCGGGTCTGGTCAATGAGCATGTTGTAAAGCGCCCGTAGTTGTGATTGCGGTTTTTCCTCACCGGTCAGGGCCACCAGTGGCGCACGTAACGGTTGGCGCGTACTTGCAAATAGCAACGCCATCAGCGCAAGCGATAGGATGACAACTGTAACGAGTGATCGCTTCATAAGCTGATGATATCCGTGGCATAGACACGCCTGCCAAAGTGGTGGTCGGTTGGTGCCGTATGCGAGGGGATTAGAACATTCGTCCTATAATTTGCCTCCATGACCGAATTCAAAGTTGTGTCACCATTTCAGCCAACCGGCGATCAGCCGACAGCAATCAACGAGATCGTGGCCAGCCTGGATGCCGGCAACCGGTTTACGACGTTGTTGGGTGCCACGGGTACTGGCAAGACATTTGCCATGGCCAAGGTAATCGAGCGTACCCAGCGACCGGCGCTGATCATGGCGCACAACAAGACGCTTGCAGCCCAGTTGTATGCCGAATTTAAGGAGTTTTTTCCCGAAAATGCGGTCGAATACTTCGTAAGCTATTACGACTACTACCAGCCCGAAGCATACGTTGCCCGACACGACTTGTTTATCGAGAAGGAAGCAACGATCAATGACGAACTTGATCGCCTCAGGCTGGCGTCCACCAGCTCGTTGATGAGCCGCCGCGACGTAATTATTGTGGCAAGCGTGTCGTGCATTTACGGCATCATGAACCCCGAGGATTATGGCAAGTTTGTCATCACCATTACGAAGGGCGAACAACGCAGACGGGAATTGATACTGCGGATGTTGATCGCCATTCAGTATGAGCGTAATGACATCGACTTCAAACGTGGCAAATTTCGCGTGCGGGGCGACACACTCGACATTTTCCCGGCCTATATGGAGAGCGCATACAGGGTGGAGTTCTTCGGCGATGAGGTGGATCGCATCACGGAACTGGACCACGTAACTGGCGAGGTCATCAATGACCTTGAAAAAATTGACATTTACCCGGCCAAGCATTACGTAACGCCTCAGGAAAAGCTCAAGCTGGCGATCGGATCCATTGAGGCCGAGCTTGCTGGTCAGGTTGCAAAGTTCAAATCCGAGAATAAATTGATCGAAGCCCAGCGCATCGAGCAACGGGTTAACTATGACCTGGCGATGTTGAAAGAGGTTGGGCATACCTCGGGAATTGAGAATTACAGTCGCCCGTTGGATGGTCGCCCCCCCGGCACTCCGCCGTTTACCCTGATTGATTACTTTCCTGATGACTTCATACTGATGGTGGACGAAAGCCACATGAGCCTGCCGCAAATCCGTGGAATGTACGCCGGCGACCAGGCCCGCAAACAAGTGTTGGTGGATTATGGGTTTCGACTGCCCAGCGCGATGGATAACCGTCCTCTTAAATGGGATGAATTTGTCACCCGCTTTCGTCAGGCGCTGTTTGTCAGCGCCACGCCGTCAGTATTCGAAAAAGAAAATAGTGCGGTTATCGCGGAGCAGGTCATTCGGCCGACCGGCATCGTCGATCCCATTGTTGATGTTCGCCCGGTAAAGGGTCAGGTCGATGACCTGATCAAAGAAATTCGCGCAACCGTTGCCCGGGGGCAGCGCGCCATCGTGACGACCTTGACGAAGCGCATGAGCGAGGACCTCGCGAATTACCTGCAAGAGTTGAATATTAAGGTGCAATATTTGCACAGCGAAATTCAAACTGTCGAGCGGGTTGAGATCTTGCGTGACTTGCGGTTGGGAGAGTATGACGTGGTTATTGGCATCAACTTATTGCGCGAAGGGTTGGACTTGCCGGAGGTCACCCTGGTCGCCATTTTGGATGCCGACAAGGAAGGGTTTCTGCGAAGCGGCACGAGTCTAATTCAGACCATTGGCCGCGCTGCCCGGCATGTCGAGGGTCGCGCCATCATGTATGCCGACAAAATCACCGATTCGATGAAATTCGCAATCGACGAGACCAATCGTCGTCGGGAAAAACAGGTGGCCTACAACACCGAACATGCGATTTCTCCTGTTACGATTTATAAGGCGGTCCGCGATCTGACTGATCGGGTGCGTGCAGAAGAAGCCAAGGGCGAGTATGAAGCCGGAGGCCGGGTGGGACGCGGATCGAGCGGAAAGGGTCGCGGCTTGGTTGAGGATCGGAGTGATCTACCAACACGCCTGACCTCACTACCCAAGGACGAGGCGGTTAAACTGATTGCGGATCTTGAAGAACAAATGAAACTTGCGGCCAAGGAACTGGAATTCGAAAAGGCGGCCATGATCCGTGATCAGATTATGGAATTGAGAACCCATGCGCTTGGACTGCGCGCCGATACGCCCATTTGGGAAAAAATGCGGGTGATGGGTGATGGTGATGGTGGAGAGGCAGCTCCCGGCGGCACGTTGCCGTCAAAAGGTGAGGTGCGTTACAAACCAAAAAAAGGCAAGGAACAATCCAGACGCGGACGACGGTAATGCCATGATTCCAACACTAACCGCGGGCAGTTTGTTGCTGAGACCGTTCACCATGGGTGACGCGCCAATTGTGCAATTGTTGGTGGGCGATAAACGCGTCTCGCGCTATTTATTGCATGTACCGTATCCATACCCTGACGGAGCAGCGGAGACTTGGATTGCCACGCATCACAAGCAGTTTGTCGAAAACGCCGGTGTCACGTTTGCGATCTGTACCGCAGTTGATGGAATTTTGCGCGGTGCCATTGGTCTTGAATTGGAACCAACGCAGTATCGGGCCACCATGGGTTATTGGATAGGTTTTGAGAATTGGGGGCGGGGGATCGCTTCGGTCGCCTCCAAAGCTGTCATTGGCTTTGGTTTTGACACATTGGGCCTTAACCGAATTATGGCCGAACACTTGGCTGCCAACCCGGCTTCGGGTCGCGTGATGGTTAAGGCTGGAATGCAATACGAGGGACGTTTGCGGCAGCACGTGTTCAAAGACGAACGATTTGAAGATGCTCTCACGTATGCAATTGTTCGGCAGGATTGTCGCCCGGTGAACATACCCCTGTGAGAGAACTCCCGGCTTTTGGGAGATACCGTGCCCGACAAGCGCACATATGATCCGCTTACGTGAACAAAAAATATACGATCATTTGGGCACTGACCGTTGGAACATTCGGACTGGCAGTATCTTCGTTGACAGAGATCACGCCTACATCGAGTGGATTTGTCCCTGGCACCCAGGCAGTTCAAGTGTCACCAGCAGTTCTATTTGTGGCTCAAGTTCCCACAAAATTGGATGTCAACACCACCACCACGACATTCAATAATCATCTGGGGGGTGTGCAAAATGTGGCCCGCGGCGGTGATTTGTATATTCGGTATGGCGATGGAACTCTCAAGAATCTAACCGCATCCGCCGGTTTTGGAGCGCCGTCCGGGTTTCAAGGTGGGTCATCCATCGCGGTGCGAGACCCATCCATGCACTGGGATGGGAACAAGGCGTTGTTTAGCATGGTTATCGGTGCGCCCGTGACCGCAGGTCAGACCATCTCACCGGTGTGGCAACTCTTTGAAGTCAGTGGATTTGCCAGTCTGACAGAAACCGTATTGATTACCAAGGTTGCAAATCAGCCCAATTCTTTCAACAACGTGTCTCCGTTATATGGAACGGATGATCGTATTATCTTTACCAGTGATCGGCCATGGCGTGGCGCGCAGCAGCCTTACCCCCTGTTGGATGAATACAACATGCGTCCAACCAATTCCGGGCTCTGGAGTCTTGATCCAGTAGCCAATGACCTCCGGCTGCTGGATGCTTCACCATCCGGTGACTTCGCTCCAACCATTGACAGTTTTGGAAGGCTGATTTTTGTGAGATGGGATCATTTAGAGCGCGATCAGGAGCATGATAGTGACTTCAAATCCACCGGTCAGCCATTTGGCGGCAACTGCTTCTTTTGCACGTTTAACTACGCAGGCGAAACCATCACGGCGAGTACACTGCTGACCAATGCGGAAAGTTATCCCGAGCCGCGTCCCAACACCGCCTGGTTGAGCGGCACCAATTTGGCCGGGCATCACATGAATGAATTTATCCCGTGGACCATCGGCGAGGATGGCACGGCGGCGGAGACGCTCAATCATATCGGCAGGCACGAACTGCTAGCCGCCATCCCGGCGGCCCTTACAAATGATGCCGCATTGCATCCGCTGCTTCCCGCCACGATGTTTAACAAGAGCCGGATCAAATGGTATATTCAGATGAAGGAAGATCCCGCGCACGTCGGCACATATTTCGGGGTCAATCTGCTCGAACTGACGCACGCATCCGGACAAATTGTGAGCATGACTGCGCCGTTCACGCCCTTCCTGTCCGCGGATCAAATAGAGCTTGGTTACGTTACTCACAGTGAGACTATGAGTACGTCTGGCGCACTGCTAAATTCAACCGGTCACTATCGTGATCCGCTACCCATGAGCGATGGCACTCTGATCGCCGCACATACGACGGTGACCGGTTTTGAGTCGCCGATCCCACCCGCGACTAATTGGCTATATAGCGGATTTGCGTTTCGTCTTACATCCCTAAAAATTGGTGCAGCTGGCGTCATGGTTCCCGACCAGGTGTTAACGCCCGGCATTTCAAAGACAATTTCATTTTGGTATTCTCCAACACTTTTGCTTGCTTATAGCGGGAATCTTTGGGAATTACAGCCAGTAGAAGTGCGGGCCAGGTCGCGACCCGCGAAAATAATTAGTCCGCCAACCAAATCGCCGGAGCTTGCGGCATTCGCTGCCGCCGGCGTGTTGCCGGCCGATGTGCAGGCGTGGATGTCGCAGAACAACCTTGGTTTGGCGACAGTTAGAAATGTAACCACACGTGATGACGCTGACATTCAGCAGCCTTACAACCTTCGGGTTGGGGTTCCCGGTGGCGTGCAAACCATCGCCAATCCCGGGACGGTATATACCGTAACGACTTTGCAAGTTTATGAAGCCGATTTGCTACGGGGGTTGGGTGGCACGCCAGCGCCACAGCCCGGGCGGCGGGTGCTGGCGCAGACGCTCCAGGACCCGCAGGCACTTTTGGCGAATCCGCCGTCAGCGGGCCCGCCAGGATCGTTTGCACTTGCGGCCGATGGATCTGCCGCGGCGTTTGTGCCCGCGTTGCGACCTGTAACCTGGCAGCTGCTTGACCCGGCTGGCACACCGGTCGTTCGCGAGCGGTTTTGGTTGACTTTTCAACCCGGTGAAGTGCGCATGTGCACTTCCTGTCATGGCTTGAACACAACTGATCAGGCAGGTGGAACCGCCCCACAGAATTCGCCCCAGGCTTTGGTTGACTTGTTGATCCAGTGGAAGCTAAAGACCGCTACGTTGGCGTCGGTGACGCCGACGCCAACGCCAACAGGTTCATCTACATACGCTCCCACGACCACCTCAACCCCATCGGGGATACCCACACCAAGCGTAACCGCAACACCGACACCTACGACAACCGCAACACAATCCAGTACTCCGGCTCATGCCTTGGGTTCGCCAAGCGCAACCACCTTGCCAGGTACGGGCACCTTGACCCAGACGCCGACGCCGACACCCACCATATCGCCAACATCCACAGCTTTGAACCCATCGGCAAAACCCAGAAACTTTCTCTCGATCGTGATCGCATAAAATCTCAACCCTGCCTGCCCCGACAAACAAACCCGCCCAACCCGGTCTAACCGGCCTCCCGCTTGTAATGCTTGCGGCGGTTCTATGGGGAACCGGTGGTGCCATGGCCAAATCGGTATATGCCGGGGCGTTGACGAACCCGCAATCGGTGTCGTTTCTTCGGATGGCGCTGAGTGTGCCGGCACTTTTTATAGTGTGCGGGATTGTTCTGCGGCAGCGCATGTTTCGGATTAACTTGAGCGACGTCCCGTTGATGGCACTTGCAGGAAGCCTGGTCGCCATTTATCAGGTATTCTATTTTTCAGCGATTCCGCTCGTTGGAGTGGCTGTGGCCACGCTCGTGGCACTATGTTCGGCCCCGGTTATTGCAGCGATATTGAGTGCCTTCATTCTTCGTAAACTTCCATCGCGAACGGTTTTGATTGCCCTGCTACTTGCGCTTGCTGGAACCATGTTGCTCATACGCATTGACGCTTTGCAGTCTGACACTCAGACCACGACTGGAATTTTATTTTCAGTCACATCCGGCGGGCTTTATGCCATCAATACACTGGTTGGCCAGGGGCTTGGCAAGCGCTCAACCACGCATCCGCTGCAGACGACCTTATTCGGTTTTAGCGCAGGCGCCTGCGTGCTGTTCATCGTTGCTTTGGCATTGCCCGGTGCGGGAGCCGGTCTGGTGCTGAACTACACGATGTCAGGGTGGTTGGGCTTGCTATATCTGGGATTTTTTCCAACCGCCGTAGCCCACGTTCTTTTTTATGCGGGAATGCGACATACGACAGCCGGCGCTGCCAGCATTGCGTCCCTTTTGGAACCGTTAACCGCGACATTCCTGGCCGTTATCATCTTTGGCGAGCAACTTGCACCATTGACGTTGATGGGAGGCGCCATGCTGATTCTGGCGATGCTGCTGCTGCTGCGCGCGCGCTAATGAACGTGACGTGTTACGATAGTGGTGCCATATGCGCGCGCACCCAATGTGCGCGGCGGTCACGCATCGCTGTCGAAGCGAACATTACGTGAATGGCGCCATAGTCTTCCACTGCGAACGACGCCGAGACCGTGCCTGCAATTGCAGCGGCAATCGGGTCGCCACCTGTAGAAAATTTCCCGGCGAACCCGCCACAATAGGAGTCGCCTGCGCCAGTCACGTCAATGACCAAAACCGGGATTGCGGGCAGGTGCCATATTCGATCATCACCCTTTTGAAATATCAACGACCCGTCCGATCCTAGTTTAAACACGACGATCTCGGGGCCGCGATCTGCGAACCAACGCATTCGTCTGCTCAGCTCGCCGGGAGCGCGGTTGTCGTCGCCAAAGAGCGAGGCCACCTCCATGGCGCTCGGCATGAAGATGTTTGCTTGCCCCAGGATATGCTCGACAGATTTCAACATTCCGGGAACCATGTATCGCTCTCCGGGGTCAACCGAAATTGTTTTGGCCCCCAGGGTTCTCGCCACAACCGGAAGGTCCAAATGACTGCGCACGGCCATGGGCGACAAGTGGTAGCTGCTGATGTGACAGGTTATGTCCGCAGCTGTTGGCGCCAACGGATCTATGTCCTCGGGGCTTTCCTGGCCGGCATACGAATGAACGTAGCCGCGCAATTCCTCTGGCATGGGCGCGCCAATGGCGGCGTAATGCGTCTCCGGACTGGTATCGTCGCGCGTGTTGGCATCCAAGTAGGCGTAGAAGGTACGGTGATCCTGTGGCGTATCCAATATGCGAATGCCATCATCTGCCAGATTAGTACGCTTGAGTTCCTCTATCCAGCTTCGCGGATAGTTGCATCCCGCGCGGGCGACGATTGTGACTTTATCTATCCAAACGCGTGCTCCCACGGCCGCAAAGACGGCGTTGCCGCCCATTGCCGCCGCGCGCGCAACTTTGTCATGCGTAATGATGTGATCTATACGCAAACCACCAGAAATTCCGAGCATATCGATCGCTATATGCTCGGAATTAGCACAGAACCGACAAAGTCCATGGCTCCCCGTGCAAAGTCGGCTGCCGGCATCGGTTTTCGGCCCTCAGGTTGAACCGTCACCAACTCAAGCACGCCTTCACCACATCCAATCCCAATCGATCTACCGAGTCGCACTACTTTGCCAATTTGACCACCCGATGCGATAGATTGTGAAGAAGCAACGCTGGCAGAAATTACTTTTAGTAACTTTCCGCGCCACGTGGTGTAACCACCCGGCCACGGCAACATTGCCCGCACATGGCGTTCCAAAACCGTGGCGTTTTGGAACCAGTCCAGTCGGCCTTCCTCCTTTTTTAGGGTCTTGCATGTCGTGAGTCCAATTATGGATTGAGCTTCGGGCGTCAGTGTTCCGTTCACATATCCGGGAATGGCATCAACCAGCGCCCGGGCACCCACGAAGGCCAATCTCTTCGTGAGGTGTCCAGTCGTGTCCGTTGGTAGGATGCTTTCGCGCACCTGTGAGATGACTGGCCCACTATCCAATCCAATAGCCATCTTCATGATGGTGACGCCAGTTTCGGTGTCACCAGCCAGGATGGCCGCGCTGATCGGTGACGCACCGCGCCAGCGCGGAAGTAGAGATGCGTGCACGTTTAAGCAGCCATGGACGGGCATCTCAAGAACAGGCTTTCTCAGAATTTGGCCAAATGCGGCGACAACGATCAAATCGGGTTTCAACGCCGCCAGCGGGGCAACTGCGTCGGGAGATTTTAGCGATTCCGGTTGAAAAATTTGTAGACTGCGGTTCAGAGCCAGTTTCTTAACTTCGGACAAGGCCGGGACGTTTCCTCTTCCCGCCACCGCATCGGGCTGGGTGACCACTCCGACCACTTCGTATTGTTCTGGTTGGTCCAACAATGCCTGTAGCGATGGCACTGCAAATTGGGGCGTGCCCATAAATATGACTCGCATGGATTAATTATCGACCAGCTGCCCGAATCGAACATTCTGACAAAGCCGGCCAACGAGTATCATGGCCGGACGGCACATGACCTCACTGACTTCATCCAAGCACTTTGACAACACCAAAGCGGCCAGGGCGCCCGCAGATTCACCACAGTGCTGCCTCTGTTTCAAATCCATCGATCCGGTGATTGCCCTGCTACAGAATAATCTTCAACCGCGGATTATCCGTACCTTGGTGGCCAATTTTCCGGCATGGGGGCCTGATCAATCCATTTGTTCGGATTGTGCCCTCCAGGTGGTTCAACACGCGGACCGTGAGCGCAGTCGCGCAAGCCTGCATTACGAACTGGGCATGCCGTTTCCCATATATTCGCGCGCCGAGGCAACCATACTGCCAACACCAACGCGCACACTGGCTGATTACCGATTCACCGGTAGGGGCATAACCGTGGCCTTTCTAGACAGCGGATTCTACGCACACCCGGATTTGGTGTCGCCAACAAGCCGAATAAAGCTATATGTTGATGCAACCGGTTCACGGCCCAAGGTTCTGGCCGATTTTGACAACCCACCAACCGGGCATTCGTGGCACGGCACGATGACCTCTAGTATCGCGTTGGGAAACGGTTATTCCAGCGCTGGTGAATATCGCGGTCTCGCGCCCGATGCCGACCTAGTCGCGATCAAGACCGGCTATCGTGGACGCCGAATTTCAGAGACCGACATAATGCGGGCGCTTACATGGGTGGTTGATAACCATCGAAAGCACGCTATTCGGATTGTAAATATTTCACTGGGTGGCGACCGGGTAAGCGACGGCAACCCCACGCCCTTGGACGAGATGATTGAGGAGGCTGTGGCACAAGGTTTGGTGGTGGTGTGCGCCAGCGGCAATGAAGGAGCGGCAAAAATATATCCTCCGGCGAGTGCACCATCCGCAATTGTGGTGGGTGGGTTGGATGACCAAAATACGCTTGATAGGCGCATGCATGGAATGTATCGCAGCAATTGGGGCGTCGGAGTTGGTGGCTCCTTGAAGCCGGATCTTATTGCGCAGGCCATGTGGCTCGCCGCCCCCATGGTGCACCAAACAGATACCTTTACGTATTCCGAATTTTTATGGGATTTGTTTGAGGCGAATGACCAGGCACTGCGCGAGCGGATAGAAATTGACTATGCACGCGCACGCTTCACCCGGGATATGGTTGACCAGCCTGTGGAAGTGCTGCGTCGCGCTATTCGCACCCGCTTAAACGAAGACAAATTCATCAGGCGTGGGTACCAGCACGTGGATGGAACAAGCATGAGTGCTCCAATCGTGACCGGGGTTGTCGCTCAAATGCTTGAGGCCAATCCCAAGCTTACACCTGCACAGGTGAAACAGATATTGGTGGGAACGGCCCGCCACCTTGCTGGCGTCCCTACCTGGCAACAGGGTGGCGGCGTGGTGGATGCTGGCGGAGCTGTTGCGCGCGCATTGCGGTTCAAACATCCTGACCTTCGTAAGACTCCGGCGTCTCCCAACTGTTTCGGCCAAATGGCCGAATTGACATTTGTTGATCCAAAACCTGCGTCTGTATTCGTGGTCGGTTCCTTTAATGATTGGCGGGTGACGGGCGATGGGGCTGTCAATATGGCCTCGCCCAAACGCGGCGTGTGGCGCGCCGCCCTGAATCTTGATGGGGTGGGTGATCTTCACTACTACAAGTTTGTCCTCGATGGTGAGCGTTGGCTCCATGATCCAGAAAACCCAGATCGCGTTGAAGACGCTTGTGGCGGCTTCTTTTCCGTTCTATCGTCAAACAAAACATGAGAAGACGACTAAATATTGCCTTGATTGGCGCCGGTCGCATTGGTCAAGTCCACGCCGCAACCATCGCAAATCGGGTTGTTACCGCCAGGCTGTGTGGCGTATATGATCCGGTTTTGAGCGCTGCAAAGTCCATGGCCGACAGGCTGGGAATTTCGAAAGTTGCACCAAGTGCAGATGCAATATTCCAGGATGATGTCGTCGACGCGGTTCTCATTTGCACCCCGACGGATACCCATGCACCGCTTATCATCGCGGCCGCCAAGGCTGGCAAGCACATATTTTGCGAAAAGCCCGTGGCCTTGGATTTGGCAACCACCGATGCTGCGATTGCAGCCGCCAAATTGGCAGGCGTACATTTTCAAATTGGATTCAATCGGCGCTGGGATTCAAACTATGCTCGCGTGCGCGCGGCAATTGCCGGGGGAGAAATCGGTTCGCTCAGAACACTCCACATCACCAGTCGGGATTCCGGTCCTCCACCAATATCCTACATCAAGACTTCCGGTGGCATATTCCTGGACATGACCATTCACGATTGGGATATGTTTCGTTTTCTTAGTGGTAGTGAGATCGAGCAGGTTTACGTCCAGGGAGGGGTGATGGTGGACGCCGCGATTGGCACTGCAGGCGATATCGATACGCACATTACGCTTGTGCGTTTTGAAAGCGGCACCCTTGGTGTGGTGGAAAATTGTCGCCAAGCCGGCTACGGATATGACCAGCGTGTTGAAGCTTTCGGTTCGCTGGGTGCGATACAAACCGAGAATAATCGGCCAAATAGTGCGGTAATCAGTACGGTTGACGGTGTGCGGCATGCCCTGCCGCATCACTTTTTTATGACACGCTATACCGATGCATATGCTTGTGAAATTGAGGGCTTCGTTGACTCCGTCATACAGGGCAAACCAGTCGCTGTTGGGGGCGACGATGGGCGACGGGCGTTGGCAGTCGGATTGGCCGCGAAATTAAGCTATACCGAGCAGCGCCCGGTTCGTGTTTCCGAAGTCGGCTAAATGAAAACGATCTCAATCGCATTTTTGGGTGCTGGGCGCATGGGGCAAACCCACTTGCGCAATCTGGTGGGCATCGGCGGAGTTCATGTTTCTGTCGTCGCAGATCTGAACGAAGCGCTTGCGCAGGCTGGCGCGGAGCTGGTGCGCGCTGATCGTTGGAGCACGGACACCCTGGGTAGTATTAACGCATCGGATGTTGATGCCGTGCTAATCGCCACCTCCACTGCCAGTCATGCTCAGTTGATTGAGGCGGTTGTGGCGGCTGGAAAGCCGGTATGGTGTGAAAAACCCGTCTCCGGTGGTTTGGAAGATACCCAACGTGTGGTGAACAGCGTGCGCGCGAGCAGTCAGCCTGCAATGATCGGGTTTATGAGGCGCTTTGATCCCGGCTACGCTCGGGCCAGGCAATTGATAGACCATGGTGAGCTTGGGAGAATCGAACGCTTTCGTGCGCTCAGTTGCGACCATACGCCGCCACCGTTGAGTTTCATCAAGACATCAGGCGGTATTTTTGTCGACATGTTGGTGCACGATATTGACATGGCGCGCTGGCTGGTTGGCGAGATCGAAGAAGTGCACGCCTGGGGTGCAGCGCTGGTTGATCCCGGGTATGCGGCTGTCGGTGACGTGGATAGTGTCACGGCGCTACTACGTTTTAAGAATGGCGCCATCGGCACACTCGAAGGCAGCAGGCGGACCACATGGGGATATGACATTCGAACCGAAGTTGCCGGCAGCGCCGCCAAGGTGGTTGTGGAGGCCCGGAATAAAACACCTTTTAGCATTGCACGCAATGTGGGTCATGAAGGTGACTTCTTCAACAGCTTTCCGGATAGATTTGAAGCCGCGTATAAAGCCGAACTTTCCTATTTCTTCGATTGCATTCGGACTGGCGCGGTAGTTTCGCCGACGGTTGAGGACGCCCTGGAAAGTTTGCGTGTGGCGATTGCCGCCACAATAAGCCTGCGCGAGCAAAGACCGGTGCGCGTAGATGAGGTCTGAAGCTAAAATAATTGAAGCATGTCGTAGCATGTGTGGCAATCAGGAAAAGAGAACAAAATCATGAATACAGCGCTAAAACGACCCATCCAGTTAAGCGACTACAGTTTGGTTGGCAGGGATTCGGCGGCTGCCGTTGAAAAGGGGCTTGCCGAGGCCACATGGTATGCCTCACCGGTTGCCAAGGAAGACCTACGCGTGCTGCTCACACGCAAGAACGGACCGGCCATTCGTGACACGATTATTTGGTTTGGACTGCTATTTTTATTTGGGGCCGCCGGCTACGCATTATGGGGTTCGCCATGGGCGGTTATCCCGTTTGCCATTTACGGCGTGATCTATGCCTCATCGTCTGATTCGCGCTGGCATGAGGCCGGCCACGGCACGGCATTCAAGTCGGATTGGATGAACAACGTGTTGTATGAAATCGCCTCGTTTATGGTGTTGCGCGAATCCACGCCCTGGCGCTGGAGTCACACCCGCCATCATAGTGACACGATCATTGTGGGGCGCGATCCGGAAATTGCGGTGCCCCGCCCAACAAGTGTGTGGATGTTGGTTGCGAGCTTTTTTAACCTGGGCGCGTTTCGCAAGTTTGTGCGCACACTGGCGCTGCATCTGCGTGGAAGACTTACCGACGAGGAACGCACCTATATTCCCGACGCTGCGGCGCACAGCGTGTATGCGCGCGCCAGGATATATGTCGCGATATATGCATCTGTGCTTGCACTGAGCATTGCTACTCAAAGTATTCTGCCGCTTATGTATGTCGGTCTACCGACGTTCTACGGCGCCTGGCTCATGAGCGTTTATGGATTCACGCAACACGCCGGACTGGCCGAAAATGTTCTTGATCACCGCTTGAATTGCCGAACCGTTTATATGAATCCCGTCAATAGGTTCCTGTATTGGAATATGAACTATCACCTGGAGCATCACATGTTTCCGCTGGTGCCTTATCACGCGTTGCCACGCCTTCACGCGTTGATCAAGTCGGATTCGCCAACGCCTTACAACGGTCTAGTCCAGGCCTATCGTGAAATTATTCCGGCATTGTTGCGTCAAATCAAAGACCCTGCCTGGCACGTAATGCGCGTGCTGCCGACACCGACCTACCCCGCTGAAGCGCCACAAATAGCGAAGCCGATCATCGTGGATCCGGTCACGGACGGCACTGGCTGGATTGCAATTGGCCCAGGCTCGCTGCTGCAGCGTGCGGACGTAATTCGTGTTGACTCTGCAAATCAGACGTATGCAGTCTATCGGGCCGCCGACGGCGGGTGCTATGCAACCGATGGCATATGCACCCATGGCAACGCGCACCTCGCGGATGGGATGGTGAAGGGCACGCAAATCGAATGTCCCAAACACAACGGCCGATTTGACATCCGGGATGGCTCACCTCAACGGGCGCCCGTTTGTCTGGCGTTGCGAACCTATCCGGTTCGTGAACGAAACGGTGTCCTGGAAATGGATGTGTCATCGGCAGGCGGGCTGGCCCTCACCTCACCAGCGCCTGTACACGCATTCCGAGTGGTCTCCAATGAAAATGTCGCCACGTTCATTAAGGAATTGGTTCTTGAACCCGAGTCCGAGACGCTACCGTTGAACTATAAGCCGGGCGATTATCTGCAGTTTGACATTCCGGTTTATGCACCACGCTCATTGGAACATGTCTCGGTTGGTCAGCCCTACGCTATTGTTTGGCAGGCGCAGCATGTTTTTGAGTTTGTATCCGGCAATGAGATGGCCTGTCGCCGAAATTATTCCTTTGCCACCAACCCGGCGCGTGAGTCGCAGCTAAAGTTCAACGTGCGAATTGCCACGCCTCCCAGGGGGCAGGCGTGCAATGCAGGTGTCGGTTCGAGCTATTTGTTTGGGCTAAAGCCTGGCGACCACGTCACCGCGGTTGGGCCGTTTGGCGAGTTTCACATCAAACCAGGAATGCGCGAAATGGTATATATCGGTGGCGGGGCCGGGATGGCCCCGTTGCGTTCTCATCTTTCAAATCTTTTGGAGACGACACGGACGGAGCGGCGCATCAGCTATTGGTATGGCGCGCGGTCACGCCAGGAGCTCTTTTACACCGATTATTTTGAATCTTTGGCAGCAAGGCACGCAAACTTCAAATTTAACTTGGCACTATCTGAACCGCTGTCGGAAGATGCCTGGACGGGTCCAATCGGGTTTATTCATGACGTGGTCCGAGAGGCGTATCTTGGGAGCCACCCGGATCCACGAAATGTAGAATATTATCTGTGTGGGCCGCCGCCAATGATCAAGGCCACGATCACCATGTTGAACGATTTTGGTGTGAGCCCGGCAAATATTTCGTATGATGAGTTTTGAGTGACCAACCCGCAGGGCGAATATTTCATTTCCGATACACTACAACCATGAACAACCATCCAATCCGAGTTACCGTTTGGAATGAATATCGTCATGAAAAAGTCGACGACCTGGTCCGCCAGTGCTACCCGGCCGGTATTCACGAAGCCATCGCCGAAGGTTTACGCCCAAACCAGGCGTTTGTTGTCAGAACAGCGACGCTGGACGAGCCTGAGCACGGTCTGACGGCTGACGTGTTGGCCAACACAGATGTATTGGTATGGTGGGGTCATATGGCTCACGGGGATGTGAAGGACGAAATCGTTGAACGTGTTCACGCCAGGGTTATGGCGGGCATGGGAATGGTCGTGCTCCACAGCGGGCACTTTAGCAAAATCTTTAAGAAACTGATGGGCACTTCGTGCGACTTAAAGTGGCGCGAGGCCGGTGAGAATGAGCGAATCTGGGTGGTAAACCCGGGTCATCAGATCGCCCAAGGTCTGCCGGAACACATTGACCTGGATGAAGAGGAAATGTATGGCGAACACTTCGACATCCCTGCGCCGGACGAGCTTGTTTTTGTAAGCTGGTTCAAGGGCGGTGAAGTGTTTCGCAGTGGCTGCACCTTTACGCGTGGCAATGGACGGATATTTTATTTTCGCCCCGGTCATGAAACCTACCAGACTTATTTCAACCCACTTGTTCGCCAGGTTATTTCAAACGGCGTATCGTGGGCGGCGCCTATTGGGGGCCCATCTCCGGTTCGCGGCAATGCAAAACCGCTTGAGAAGTTGGGCTAGTACAGCGTCGGTAGCAGGCGCCGCGCGGCGCGTCACTTACCGCACGAGGACCGGTATGAAATACGACCGTGTGGTGTGCGGAAGCGGCTGGCGGACACCGGTGGGTGGCGTTGTTGCAGTCGGGACCGGGGTGGGTGATGCCACCATGCGGTTGGTTTCGATCAGCATCGAGCGCGCTGCACACGTGACTGGTGCGCTGGCCGTCGAGCTTTCATTGGTGACCACCAGCACGGTGCTTGCACAACCTGCTGGTGCCACCGTCACCGCCGCTGATTGACCGGACGTCAAAACACCTGGCCAGTCGGTTATTACCAGATTGGCTCCGGTGTCACAGACAAAACTCGCCCGCAACGCGCCGCCAACGCTTGAGTTTGTTACCGTCACGATGTAGTTTGCTGTCGCGACCGGCATTTGCGTCCAGTTTGATCCATAGTTATCTTGAACGGCCGTGGTCAGCGAGATTCCGACGCTGGATATTGCGCCAGTAACGGGCGTGTTTCCGTGAGTGGCCACGTACGTAGCCGCCTCGCTCATGCAGGTTGGGTGCACATAGCTTCCTCCACAAGGACGCATCACTTTGAGCGCGATCGAGGCCGAATGATAGGCCACGGCCAGCGTCGCACCTTTGTTTGCAAGGGCCTGCTTCAATGCATCCATGTGCGTGACACCCGGGTTGCGACCAGTGACCTCGTAAAAATCCTGCAGCACTTGCTCGCTCCCACCGGCTATGTCATGGCCAAAGGGTTCGATCAATGCGCGCCACCACAACCAGGATGCGTAGGCGTCAGCTGTGTTCTCGTCGTCCGCCAGACAGGTGGCGAAGGATGGATAGCCGAATGATCTGGCGTTGTCGTTTGAGGCGTCAAAAACTTCATCTTCGAGGGCGGTTGTGCTGCCCTCAATCAGCACAATGTCTCGTGCGCTGCCGGTAATGTTGTATGCGTCTACCGCACCCAAGCCATATTGGATGGCGTGAAATAGCTCATGAGCCACGGTTGAGCTCAATGCCTCGTGCGGGAACATGCTCGTGAGGCTGCCAAAGTTTTGATTAAAAATCATGCACGATGCCCGGGCATGCGTCTCAGTCCAGGGTGAGTTGGGGTTGTCATCGTCAAAAATACCGTTGCCGTTCGGATCACCGCCATAATCTCCCGTATCGGAGGTAATTGCATAAACACCGTTTGGCAAGCCATTGATCCGCACGAAGTATTTCCCACCTGGCGGTGGATTTGCGGTTTTGATGGGAGGCGTGACAAATCCGAACGTTCCGATTTCGGTGTCCCAGCTGGTTTCCAATGCTGCAATGTAATCTTGAACCGTCAAACCACCTCCCAGCAATGAGGCGTCATATTGAATATAGAAGTGGGCCGACGTTTGTGCATCCGGCAAGGATTGAGCGCCGTCCCAGCTCTGGCTGCAGGTGTTTGAAAGAAGCGCGGAAACCTTGGTGTAAATTGCAACCGAACCAAGGCTGGACGTGCTCAAAAAGCCGTTCTGACTCCGTGCTTGGTTGGCACGCCGGGTCAGTTGTGCATGCGCCAGAGTGCCACTCCACCGGCCCCATCCAATAAACTTTTCAGGCAGCCTGGCGTCACCGGTTAGCGCATACGCCAGCAAAAGATCGGCGGTGCCACGGTCCAATTCGCCCGATGCAACGGCGGCTTCCAATAGGCCTGGCGTGGTTTGGTCAGTGGGCGCAGATTCGTGCGGTCGGGACGTCTCCATTGCGGTTGCACTGGTTGCAGCTCCTGCCTGGGCTACTGCGCGCACTCCAATGATGCCTTCAAGAACCATAGCCATGGCAACCATCAGCCGGTGAGCTATTTTCATCACACGCGATCCTTGAGGCGGCGCACAAATTTCAGTGCTGACCAGCGCTCGTCAATGGCACAGACTTTGACATCGACCCAACCGGTTGTCAGACCGAAGTTACGAACAATGGCATCACTCAAGTCGGTGGGCAGTTTGCTGGCACGCTTTGGCCAGCAAATCCACAAACTGCCATCTATCGAAATGTGAGCGAGTAGCCCTGGCACAAGGCTAGCCAGCTCGTGCACGCGGGTGGCAAACACGAGAACGATGTTGAGATGCTCGTCGGATGCCGCTCGTAGCTCTATACCATTTGGGAGTGTGCCAAGCGTCTGATCAAAATGTTCGGGTGGGGATACGAAGCACAGTTTGTGCATGGGTTTGATCCCAAGCTTTTTGACTAGCGGCGTGCGTGAATACCCTGCCATGGCCCAATTATGCCCATCCGCCCGCGGAAGAGGCCGACCACCTACGGTAATCCGAGTCTGGCACCGATTGACTTTTGCATGGTCGCCATCTACAATCTTTGAGCATCAGGAGGTAAATCATGTCCAATCGAAGAGCGCTGTTGGTGGGGGTTAATCAATTTCAGTTTTTGCCAAATGCCACATTAAAGGGCTGTGTCAATGACACCTTTGATTTTGCTGCCTTGCTAAAGGATACGCTGCATTTTTCCGACGATGACATCACCCTATTACATGATGCCCAAGCCACCAAGGTGAATATCCTCAGCAACCTGACCACGCTGGTTGCTGCCGCAAAGGCTGGTAGCGTCAAGTACATCGTATTTCTTATGTCATCCCACGGCACCCAGGTGCCGGACATCAGTGGGGATGAAGCCGATCAGGCCGATGAAGCATTTTGCCCGCATGACTTGCAACAAAACGGTGATCAGTGGGACACGGATCACGTCATCATCGACGATGAGTTGCATGATCTTTTTGTTCAACTTCCGGACGACGTTTTGTTGGAGTGCTACTTTGACACCTGTCACAGCGGTACTGGTCTGCGACCGATTGACCTGATGGGGTTTCCAGACCGACCAAAGCCGCGATACCTTCCGCCCCCGACGTTTACCGCCTTTGACCGGCTTCGCGCGTTGCCGGCGCGCGGGTTGGCTGATCTGCGTGAAGGCACCCACCGGGTTGCCAAGCCCAAGCGTGCGTTGCCTGGGATCAATGATCCCGGCTCATCCTCCAAAACATTGGTCGATACCGTATCGACCGAAAGCCACCACATTTTGTGGGCGGGGTGCCGATCCGACCAAACTAGTGCCGATGCCACGTTTAACGGCAGACCAAATGGAGCGTTTACCTACTATTACCTGCAGGCCATTCGCAGCACACAAAACAAGCAACCCCGCCGCAAAGTGCTTCAGCTGGTTCGTGATGCACTTAAGACCGGCGGATACGATCAAACAGTGCAGCTCGAGGCTGACGCGACAAATCGCAATGGTCGCCCGCCGGAGGCGTAAGCCAGCCATGATCAGGCCATTCGCGCCAAATCATGTCACTCAATCCACCACATATTCGAACAATAGGAGTCCGGCCGCCCAAAAGATCGCCGCGAAGCCTGCACCCACGCCCAGCCATGAACCAAAGTCGGCAAACGGTAGGCCATCCACAAAACCTGCCGTTGCCAGGACGCAGGCAACCATAAGTGGAAGCACCAGCGGAAACAGTAGTATCGGCAACAGCACGTCTCGCGCGCGCGTATTGGCGGCAAGGATGGCAGTGAGCGTCCCGGCGCCGGCGTAGCCTAGCGTGCCTATTGCAAGGACCAGTATCACTCCAGGGTGAAGCAGTCGTTCATCAAAGAAAATCGCCGAGAGTGGCAAACACAATAAACCGGTGATGAACATGTGAAGCGTATTGGTCAGTGCTTTGCCCGCAAAAATATAAGAGGGGTCATGCGGTGCAAGAAGAAGCGCGTCAAAGGCGCCATGCACTGTTTCACCCGCCATGTTGCGCCCAATGCCCAGCGTTCCCGCAAACACGATTGCAATCCATAGCACACTGGGAGCCAACTCGCGCATACCACTGGCACGCAGTCGCAGACCAAAATTTAACATAACAATGGCCATTACTGCAAAGAGGAGCATGGCGCTAATGCTCTCTTTGGCCCGTAGTTCGAGCAAGGCATCCTTGCGTATCAGCGCGATTACGGCGGCAATATAGGAAGTCAAGACGCGCGAATTATCCCAGCGTGGTCATGATGGGTGTGCACGCCCAAATCGTAACCGTTGCTCGTTTGGTGCGCACAAAGTGCTCGGTTAGGCTAAATCCGTTGGCTAGGACATGCCTGTGTATGTACAACGTGCTGACCGTTGATTGACCGGTAGCCCGATAAACTAGGTTGAGCGCCTGCCCAAGCAGGGTGTCTTTCAAAAATGTGGCTCCGGGCACGATGATCAACCTGCCACCGGGTGTCAATATCCGCCTAGCTTCGCAAAGCGTTTCCGCCCAAAAGATAAAGGGTGCGGGAAAAGTGGTGACCATGCAGTCAAAAGATTCATCCAAGAATGGCAATCGGGACGCATCTGCCTGGGCAAATAAGCCTGCCTTGACAGTGCGGTGCGCAATTAAGCCCATCTGGCGGGACCGGTCGATACCAACTGCCAGCGCGCAGGTCCGTTGCAACGAACCGTATAAGTGCCCGGGTCCATGTGCGATCTCCAACACCTTGTCGTCAGGTCTGACGAAGGCCAGGGCGCAGGCTCCCCATCGTTGCCACTCACCCAATGATGCCATCCAAGCAACGACATCGTAGAGCCAGGCCAGCGGTCCATATAGAACTTCAAAAGCAAATTTTGCCAAGTGCCTCATGTAAAATGAATCGTAACCCATGCTAAAGCGACTCAACGGGCAATGGCCCATCCTCGTTTTCGTGCTCATGTTTCTAACCATTCCGCTTTCAACATTGCCAGGCACGGGCATATTTGAGTTTGTTTTTGCCATTTTGGGATTGTTCGCAATCGTGATCGCAGCATTGGTGATCGCCTCGGTTGTAACCTCCCGTCGGCGTGACAGCGCTCAAATTGAAATACAAGACCGCGATAAGGAGATCCAAATCTGAATGAGTAAACGACTGATATCTTTGGCTGCTGCTGGCGCGCTTACACTTGCGAGCCTGACCTCTGGTACTGGATTGGTTTCGGCGGCCACACCGTCGGCGCTGATGCAGCAAGGTGGCACCGTTACCGTGACCGTGCCGAGCCTGAATGTTCGATCCGGTCCAAGCTATGATGCTCAAATTGTCGGCCTATTGAGCGAAGGCACCGCTGTGCGCGTGATTGCGACGCAGGGCGACTGGTTGAAGATTGACTTTCAAGGCTACCAGACCTACGTCTTTGCGGCCTACACGTCTGCAGGCGGGAGTGCACCCGCGGCGGGCACCGCACCCGCAGCAGCACCCGCCGGAAATTCTGTCACGCCAACCGGTGATTATGTAAACGTTCGCTCAGGTCCCGGTTTGGATCAGGAGATCGTTGGTCAGCTAAACAGTGGCGAACGTGCTGCGGTGCTGGGCTCCTCTGGTGAGTGGACCAAAGTGAACTTTAAGGGCTTTCAAGCCTATGTATTCACGGCTTTGACCTCTGGCGGTGGCGCAGCCCCAACCGCTGCGACCCCAACCGCTGCGGCCGCAGCAGGCGGCGCATCAGTAACGCCTATCGTAGATTCGCTAAACGTGCGGTCCGGCCCCGGCTTGGATCAAGACATTGTTGGCGCGCTCGGTAGCAACGAGAGCGCGCCTGTCCTTGGCACGTCCGGGGAGTGGACAAAAATAAACTACCAGGGCAAGCAGGCCTATGTGTTTACTGCGCTCACCAAATCCAGCGGTGGTGCGCCAGCTGCCATCCCGGCAGCAGCCGCAGCCGCAGCGCCCGTGGCCGGCGCCGGAGCTACGGGCGGTTTTGAACTTGGCGCACACGTAAAGGATTTGAATTCACTGGGTAGGCTGAAGAGCGAGGCCGGTGCCGACTGGATCAAATATCAAGTGGTTATGGGTGGTGGCGGGGCGCCAGATTTGGGCAGCGTTATTGGTGCTGCGCATGGTGCCGGGCTAAAGGTGCTCATTGGCGCGATTGGTGATCGCGGTCGCGCTCCCGACACGGGTTATCACGGCGAGTTTGCCGCCCAAGTGGCCGGCATCGCGCGTCAAGGCGCCGATGCCATCGAGGTTTGGAACGAGCCAAACCTGGACCGCGAATGGGGCGGTGGAGGCAACAACAAGGTGAACCCCGATACCTATGTCAATTTGCTAAAGGCCAGCTACAACGCTATCAAAGCTGCCAATGGTGGAACCATGGTTATTGCAGCCGCCAGCGCACCCACCGGCTACGCCGGCGGCAATTGTCGCGGTGATGTTTGTGATGACAACCGTTTCCTGGAGCGTGTGTATGCGGCTGGAGGCACCAACTACATGGATTGTCAGGGCGCGCACTTTAATGGCAGTCCACATCCGCCCGACATGCGCGATGGCGGTGATCCGAGCGGTCATTATTCCTGGTATTTCTGGGGCACCTTTGATACCACCTGGAACAGCATTCATGGTGCGCGACCCATTTGCTTTACCGAAATGGGTTACGTAACAAAAGACGGCATTGCTGGTAGCTTGCCTGGTGGATTTTCGTGGGGAAATAACATAACGTTGGGGAACCAGGCTGAATGGGAAGGCAGGATGGTAACGCTGCTGCGCCAAAGTGGCCGTGCACGCCTCGGCATCATCTGGAATTGGAATTTCCGCCAGTTTGACAGCGACCCACAGGCTGGTTATTCGATCCTGCGACCAGACAATTCCTGTCCAACATGCGGCAGTCTGCGTGCGGCCATGGGCCGATAGCACCTGTTCTGATTGCTTAATGGAAGGCGCCATCACTATGCAACGGTGATGGCGCCTTCCGCTTTACCTGATGTGTGGAATCGTTGGTTACATTGGTCCGCAACACGCCACTGATATCGTGATCGGTGGATTGCGTAAATTGGAATACCGTGGTTATGACTCGGCCGGCGTGGCTTTGCTGGGCGTTGATCGGCTGCTAACGGAACGCGCGACGGGCAAGCTGGTTAATCTCGAACGCAAACTGCATTCGGTTGAATGGGATGATGCGGACGCGCGCGGCTACTCGATCGGCATGGGGCACACCCGATGGGCCACACATGGCGGAGTGACCGAGGCCAATGCACACCCTCACGTCAGCATGAATGGTCGCGTGGCGGTTGTTCACAATGGCATTGTTGAAAACGCAATCGATTTGCGCCATGAGCTCCTGGCGACCGGTGCAGTATTTACCAGCGAGACCGACACCGAGGTAATTGTTCATCTGGTGGCGGGTTACATGACCGCCGGAATGTTATTTGAGCGGGCTGCGCATGCTACATTTGCGCGACTCCGTGGCTCGCAGGCCATTGTGTTGCTCAGCCTGGATGAACCCGATAAGATCATCGCCTGTCGTATTGGCAACGCCGGGGGCGTTGTAGTCGGTATTGGCGCCGGCGAAATGTTTCTAGCCTCAGATATCCCCGGCATATTGGAGCACACCCGGCGGATCGCATTTCTTGAAAATCAAGAAGTGGCGGTAATTCAGCGGTCGGGCTTTCGGGTGCGAACGATCAACGGCGGCGAGGTTTCCAAAACGGTCACAAACATACCTTATGACATGGTCAGCGCCGAGAAGGGCGAGTATCGCCACTTCATGCAAAAGGAAATATTCGAGCAGGCCCGCGCAATTACCGACACCATCCGTGGACGGGTCGACTTTGCCACCGGGCGGGTGATGCTGGATGCCTTGAATCCGCTGAACGGCGGTTTGCTACCTTCAAAGATATTCACAGCGGCGTGTGGAACCAGCCTGTATTCGGCAATGGTGGGCAAGTTTCTGATCGAGGGTATTGCGCGTATTCCGGTTGAAGTGGAACATGGCAGTGAATTACGCTATCGTGATCCATTGATTCAATCCACTCATGCGGTGCTGGGTATTACGCAATCCGGCGAAACGGCGGACACGCTGGCCGCAATGGCCGAGGGTCGCGAAAAGGGCGCACGAATCTGGAGCATCGTGAACAACATAGGGTCCCAGGCGCAGCGCGTGAGTGATGGCACCATTGCGATGCGTGCAGGACCCGAGATCGGCGTGTGCAGCACGAAGACCTTTCTGGCTAGTATCGTGGATCAGTACCTGCTTGCGTGCGCGCTTGCCCAAGCACGCGACGGTCACTCTGGCGCCAGCTTCGCCCTTGCCCAACAACTGTCCCATTTGCCGTCGCTCATGAGTCAAGTACTGGACAAGAATAGTATTTATGCCGAGCTCGCCTCCGAGTTTCATGACCGCGAACACTTCCTATTTCTCGGCCGTGGCATCAACTACCCTATTGCCTTGGAAGGCGCCTTAAAGCTCAAGGAAGTCAGCTACATTCACGCGGAAGGATACCCGGCCGGCGAGATGAAACACGGTCCAATCGCGCTCATCGATGAGCGAATGCCGGTCGTGTGTATTTGCATTAAGGACGCGGTTTATGAAAAAATGCTGTCACAGGTGGAGCAGGTCAAGGCGCGCGGGGGTAAGGTAATTGCAGTCGCAACCGAGGGCGACACCGAAATTGCAAAGCGCGCCGACCGCGTGATGTATGTCCCGGTCACTCACCCGTTGTTGTCTCCGGTTATCACCGCTATTCCGATGCAACGGCTGGCCTATGAAATGGCGGTCCGCAGAGGCTGCGATGTGGATCAACCCCGCAATTTGGCAAAGAGCGTAACAGTGGAATAGGCGCGTTTTGGCATAAACTACTGGTGTTGCTGGAATGAATCGTTCATCATGCCAAATCCAACCCCACCAGTTTTTAACCACGGCTACGCCTTGCTCATCTGCGTCGATGACAGCCTCGTAAATGACCTAAAACTGCCTGCGGTCAAGCGCGATGTAGACGCTTTTGCAGGCGTGCTTGCCAGCCCGGAACACTGCTGTTACCCGGCGGAAAATATCAAGATCGTAAGCGGCATGAACGCTACACGCGCCAATATTCTGGGTGCGCTTGGTTGGCTGCGCGACAAGTTGAATGCAGATGTGAGTGGCAATGCGACGGCCGTTGTCTACTACACCGGTCACGGCCACCGCGATGAGGCGGGATACTATTTGATTCCCTATGACGTCGACGCTGTGTCGCTGCGCGCCACATCGCTTGCCGCTGTTGATTTTTCCGACGGGATCAATGCGCTCAACCCACAGCGGCTGCTGGTGCTGCTGGATTGCTGCCGGGCGGGTGGAATCGGCGCGCTTGCCAAGAACGTCCCGATCATCCGTTCTGCCGCTGCACCTATTGATGGCTTTCTGGCGCCTGATTCCAAGGCCATTTCCACGAACGATGTAGAACTTAAGGGAGCCAAAGGCGTGGCGGAAAGTTTGTCACTGATGCACGGTCGAACGGTCATAAGTTCGTCTCAAGGTGAAGAGAAATCCTGGGTTTTGCTGGATGGCAGTATGAGCGTCTTTACCTATTATGTGATTCAGGCACTGATTGGACACGCTCACACGCTGCAGTTGAATACCCGGGAAACTGCAGTTGGCGTGCTTGGGCTGGCCACCTACCTCGATGAGACCGTGAACAAGCGCGTTAACAAGGAGCATTCACCGAACGGCCAGAACCCGGACTACAAAATCTCCGGTCAAAATTTTCCGATTGCCCTCGTGCATGCGGGTGCGGGCTACGCCAAGGATGTTGACATTCCGGATGCCAACGATGTTGTGACCACGCTTGCCGCTGCGGCTGCTGCAACCTCTCAGAGCGTGAGCGGCGGTGTCGGCGTTGTTCAGATCGCTGGTTCGAGTAATACAATCATTCAAACAGTCAACAATACGACCATCACGATCAGCACCTCACTCGCCAATGCAATCGCGGGTGTTCAGCGTGCCACGGCGGAGCATACGCCTGTTGCGTCGCAAGATCGCTTTATCCTGCGAGATGAGCTCGCGACCAGCTTCTCGATGTCCGAAATCAAAGCACTTTGCTTTGCGATGGGTTTGGATTTTGAGGATATTGCCGGTGATACCAAGTCCGCCAAGGTAATAGAGCTAATTATGTATTGCGAGCGGCGTGGCATTTTGGGCAAGCTGGGCGATGAGATTCACAAGGCGCGGTCACCCGTTTCGTAACCCTTCCCAGTAGTGTTTACAATTAGTCTCTATGAGCACGAAGTCGGTTCACATTGATGTCTGGTCGGACTTTGTCTGACCGTGGTGTTATCTTGTCTCCTCCAGTTTGGAGAAGCTCCAGCTGAATTTTGGCCACGATGTAAGCATTCGATGGCGATCCTATGAATTGCGACCGGCAGGCTCGCCGCCGATGCCGGAGGAATATAAGAAACGGATTGAGGCCAGTCGCCCGCGGTTTAACGCCGTTGCTCTTCAGCAGTATGGACTGGTCATAAACTCCGGCCCCAGCGGTCAAAACTCGCGTCCGGCGCTTGTGGGGGCAAAGTATGCCGAAGAGGCCGGGCGAGGCGAGCAATATCACGCCCGCGTACTGCGGGCCATGTGGCATGACGCCGCTCGCATCGATGACTTGGTCATGCTCTCTGGTCTCGCGGTGGAGGCCGGTCTAAATCAAGATGAATTCATGCAGGCGCTTGAGCGCGTTGATCTGGACGAGCTCGTAACTGCAGACGTTGACCAGGCTCGGGACTACGGCCTAAACGGCGTGCCTGCCATCGTGATCAACAATCGGTATTTGATCAGCGGTGCGCAACCCTATGAGGTAATCAAGGAAGCCGTCGACAAAGTCCGCGCGTCTCAGCCCTAAATCATCACGAGCGGATATCATTCGCCGCCGTGAACATCGCAAATTCAACACCGCAACCCTCACCCGGCCTCCGTCGCCGGGTATTTTCTTTGGCCTGGCCTGTTATTGCCGAAAACTTTTTGGAAACATTGCTGGGTGTCGTTGATACGTGGCTGGTGTCGCAGCTGGCCTACAGCGCAATTGCACTCGCTGGTGTGGGAGTCGCGGTGCAAATGATGCAATTTTTGTTGTCTGCGTTGTCTGCGCTGGCAATCGGCGCTTCCGTGCTGGTGGCACAGGCGTATGGCGCCAAAGACATGACGCGCGCCAGCAATCTTGCCCGCCAATCCCTGGTTTGGAGCGCGCTTGTTTCGATACCTTTGGCCATCGCCGGATATATTGGTGCATCGCCATTGGTCCGCCTGTTTGGTCTTGAGCCAGCGGCGGCCGATATAGCTCTGGGCTATATGCACGTCACCATGGGCACGGTGGTTGTTTTGGTGGGGTTGTTTATTGGGGGCGGCGTGTTGCGCGGCGCCGGTGATTCGCGCACGCCTCTCATAACCACAACGATCGCAAATGTGATCAACATTCCATTGGCTTACGGATTGATCTATGGCAGGCTCGGGTTACCGGAACTTGGTCCGGTCGGGAGTGCCTGGGCCACGTTTATTGCGCGTGGCATTGCACTCGCCGTGTTGCTGACCGTTCTCTGGCGCGGGCGCGGTGGCATCAGTATTCGGGGGCGGGGTGCCTGGCGTCCCGATGTGGCCATTGCGCGCACGGTCATGGCGATTGGCATTCCGGCCGCCCTTGAACAAATTTTGGTGGCAGGCGCCTTTTTTGTGCTTACGGTTGTGCTGGGTCAGCTTGGCACCGTGGTGTTGGCGGCGATGCGAATTTCATTTAACGCGCTTTCGCTCGCATTCTTACCCGGGTTCGGATTTTCTATCGCCGCCACGGCGCTGGTTGGTCAGGCGGTCGGCGCTCGCAATATTCGCGATGGTGCAGCCGCAACCCGGATCGCGATGGAATGGGCGCTGATCTGGATGAGCGGTTTCGGGGCGATACTATTTGTTCTCGCTCCAGTCATTTTGGCGGCGTTCACGTCTGATCCGGCCGTGATTGAGGCGGGAACCAACTCCACCCGGGTTCAGGCGCTTAGCATGCCCGCCCTGGCGATTCTCTTCGTGCAGGCCGGCGGACTGCGGGGTACTGGTAACACGAGCACACCGCTCATCATCTTTGGTGGCGGCCTGTGGATTATCGTGCTGACGGCGGCACTTCTGTTGAACCTTGTAGGTGGTGCGCTCGTAACGGTTTGGACAGTTTTCGCCGTGCTGACGCCGGTAATGGCGTTTCTGATGTGGCGACGATTTCGGTCCACAATCGATACTTTTCAATACAAACCCAGCTGACGCCTTTTTGGCGACAGTTCACGCGCGAAAGCTCGTGATTATTTGACTCCGCTGAGAAGCTCGGAGGATGCGCGCATGCTTGGTTTGCGTTCTCTCATTGTTCGCAATACTATAGCAAACAATGAGGTTATCATCGCTTCGTGGGTTTGTGGCGCTTGTAATCGTTGGGTCTGTAGGGCAGCCTATTTTGCCCAATGTGACTGGCCTGCCTACTAATCCAATCTTATTTGTTACCCAGGTGCCAATTCCGGGGGACTTCACGACCATTGGTTCGGTTTTTGGCAATCATCGGGGCTCGCTTGCCAGCGTTGGTCGCGGTGGCGATCTGTATATCCGCTATGCGGACGGCAGTCTAAAAAATTTGACGGCCGCGGCCGGTTACGGCACGTCGGGGTTGCAGGGCGCTTCCGCGATTGCAGTCCGTGACCCATCCGTCCACTGGAGCGGAACCAAGGCGCTTTTTAGCATGGTTGTTGGTGCACCGACCGCTCAATATCAAGATCAAGCATATTTCTTTCAGATCTACGAGATCAGCGGGCTTGGCAACACTGACACCGTTGCAATTGCCCGGGTGAATGGGCAGCCGGTTGGGCACAACAATGTGTCGCCCATATATGCGTCGGACGATCAGATCATTTTTACAAGCGACCGTCCACGAGATGGTTCTGAACATTTGTATCCGCAGCTGGACGAATATGAAGAACAGCCCACCGTGACCGGCTTGTGGAAGCTAAATCCGGGCACTGGCGGACTTGCATTATTGAACCATGCTCCGTCTGGAAACTTCACGCCAATCGTGGATAGTTTTGGTAGGGTCGTCTTCAGCCAGTGGGATCACCTGCAGCGCGATCAACAGGCTGATACCGACGCCGAACACGGTGGTCCATGCAGTTATTGCACGTTCAACTATGCCAGCGAAGACGTTGGTGCCGCTGCCCTAAAGCTCAACACAGAGGTCTATCCGGAACCGCGCTCGTCGCGAACAGACCTGCTGGCCGGCACAAATCTCTATGGCCACTCGTTCAATCAGTTCTTTCCCTGGACGATTAACGAGGATGGCACGGCCAGCGAAACGCTGGGGCATTTGGGACGCCATGAATTGCAGGCTTATATACCGGCCTCCATAAAAGATGATCCAAATGTTTATGACTATTTTGGTCAGCTCTCCCGCGCAAATCCAAACGCCATTCGCAATATGCTTCAAATAAAGGAGGACCCGTCGCATCCTGGCGTCTACTTTGGCGTTGATGCACCGGAGTTTCAAACCCACGCCTCTGGAATGATTATTAGCATGAGCGTTCCACCTGGAACCGATGCTGATGTGGTCAAAGTATCGTATGTGACGAATCCGGCCACGGCGAATGTGGCCACCACACCAACCGTTGCTCACACCGGGTTCTATCGTGACCCTTCGCCGTTGAGCGATGGTACGCTCGTGGCCGTTCACGCGAACACCACGCGTGAGGATGCAAATGTTGGCACAAGCAGCCAGCCATTGTCACGTTACGACTATCGCGTAAAGACCCTAAAGTTGAACTCGGGATTTTGGGTGCCGGATCAATCATTGACTCCTGGAATTGCCAAAACAGTAAGTTGGTGGGACCCTGACACCTTAATTAGTTACTCCGGGCCCCTTTGGGAGCTGCAGCCTGTCGAGGTGCGCGCACGCCCACGCCCGGTGGTAATCGCACCGCCCATCGCGGCGACGCCGGAGCAGCAGATGTTTGTACAAGCTGGTGTTAATCGAGGCGATTTTCAATCCTGGTTGCGGCAGAAAAATCTTGCGGTTCTGATCACGCGCAATGTGACACAGCGCGATGATTTTGACAAACAACAACCGTTCAACCTGCGGGTTCCGGGTGGGGTTCAAACCATAGGCAGCCCCGGAAAGGTCTATGACGTGGCACGTCTACAGTTATTTCAAGCCGATTTGATTCGCGGGCTCGACGCGGGATCTTCAGCTTCGAAATTCGGTCGCCGCGTACTGGCCCAAGTGTTGCATGACCCGGCCGCGCTGGGTGCAAACGGCACGGGTGGTGGAGCGCCAGCCGGCAGCGTCGCAGTTTCAGTTGATGGCTCGGTCGCGGCATTTGTCCCGGCGCAGCGTGCGCTGTCCTGGCAGCTCACTGACGGTGCCGGGACGGCTGTCGTTAGAGAACGATACTGGGTTTCATTCCAGCCGGGCGAGGTGCGTATGTGCACCAATTGTCACGGTATTAATGAGCGGGATCAGGCTGGAAATTTACCCCCGAGTTCCTCACCGGCCGCCTTGCTGCAGCTCTTAAACCAGTGGAAAGCAACCGTTGCAGCAGGTCCACCCCAGCCCCGCGCCTTTGTCCCTTTGGTTGCGCGGTGACCTATGCGGCCAAATCGCTCAGATACCGGCAATATTCATTGTCGCGGCTTATGGAAGCCGATTTCAGCAGTTGATCCCGGGTAATCCAACCCTGATTAAATGCAATTTCCTCAAGACAGGCAACCATAAGGCCCTGACGATGTTCAATGGTTTGCACAAAATTGGATGCTTCCAGCAGGCTCTCATGAGTGCCCATGTCCAGCCACGAGAATCCACGTCCCAAAATTTCGACCTTGAGTTTTTTGCGAGCCAGATATTCCGCGTTTACATGCGTAATCTCATACTCCCCGCGTGCGGAAGGTTTTAGCGCACGGGCAATCTCAACCACGTGTTTGTCATAGAAATATAGACCAGTCACGGCGTAGTTGCTCTTCGGTTTTTGTGGCTTTTCCTCTATGCTCAGGGCATTCATGTCCTTGTCAAATTCCACCACGCCGTAGGGTCGGGCGTCTAGCACCCGATAGGCAAATACAAGCGCGCCATCCGTGAGTTTGCCGGCGCGCACAATCAACTCGGACAACCCGTGACCATACAAAAAGTTGTCACCAAAAATAAGGGCCGAAGGATCGGAACCAATAAAATCCGCCCCGATGGTTAACGCCTGGGCGACACCTTTTGGTTCAGGTTGAACCGCATAATTCAGCCTGAGACCCAGCATGGTGCCATCGCCAAACAAGTCGCGATACAGCCCAATGTGTTCTGGCGAGGAAATAATCAAAATGTCACGAATACCGGCGAGCATCAGCACCGACATCGGGTAATAGATCATTGGCTTGTTAAATACCGGAAGAATTTGCTTTGAGATCGATGTGGTGATGGGATATAGCCGGGTTCCTTTACCGCCGGCCAGCAAAATACCTTTCATTTAGGTTAAGTGTACCTGTGTTCACGTCCAATGCAACTAATGCCGGCACACCTAACCGATCCCGGCATGCTCCGGCTTGCGACCCGAGATCGTAATACCCGTGACGGTTGCAAAGAATTCGCCCTTGCTGTCAGATCGCAACAGGCTTTGATGAATTCTTGCAAATTCTTCAGAAGAGATCGTCTTGGTTGTTACGGCATCCGCAGGTAATCACTGGTCACGTAGCCTTTTGGTTCTGAAATATTGCTCACTATGCGTGACTATACCGATTCGCCGTTACAGCTTCGCAAACGCAATTCTGCCAGTTTTTAGCGTTGGACCGCAGACTGGGGGGCGATCACGGGAAAGACGATAATGTTGCGCCATGAATGTCCACGCCCAAACCTCTGAAATCGTGCAAATACTTCAAAACCTTATTCGATTCGACACGACGAATCCGCCCGGAAATGAGACGCCATGCATTGAATACATTGCGCGACTGCTCAAGTCGGAAGGTATTCAATCCACGTTATTGGAGAGCGCGCCCGGGCGTGGCAATTTGGTGGCCCGGTTAACGGGTGATGGCAGCCTCGCGCCCTTTATGTTGTTTGGTCATGTGGACGTCGTGCCCGCGGAAGCAGACAAGTGGCAACGTGCACCGTTTAGCGGTGAACTGCTTGACGGGGTTGTTTGGGGGCGGGGAGCCACGGACATGAAGCACATGGTGGCCATGAATCTCATGACGTTTATCCAGCTGAAGCGCGACAAAGTATCCTTAAAGCGCGATGTTATTTTTATGGCCAATGCAGACGAGGAAGTAGGTGGACAGATGGGCGCCGCATGGATGGTTCAAAACCATCCGCACCTGATCACCGCCGACTATGCTATTACCGAGGGTGGGGCGACCAGCCTTGAGTTGGAAGGCAAAAGCTTCTTTGTGTGCAGCACCGGCGAGAAAGGGGCCGCGCGGTTCACCCTCCGCGGTCATGGTGCACCCGGACACGCCTCGCAGCCACATACCGATAATGCTATTTTGCCCCTGGCAAGGGCGCTTGTGAAGGTCATTGAAACGCCATTGCCCCTGCATGTCACAAGCACAACCAGGGCATTTGTCACATCGGTAGCTTCCGGGCTCAGCGCCCCTCTTGGAGAGTTGTTGCTGGGTCTCCTGGACGAGAGGCATCACGAGGACGCTCTGGCGGAGTTGCCCGTGGCAGAGCCAATCAAACGTCGGATCAACGCCATGTTTCGCAATACCGCCACGCCCACGATCCTTCAGGCGGGAACAAAAATCAACGTGATCCCGGCGGAAGCTGTCGCACATGTGGATTGCCGCGTGCTACCCGGAACGACTGCCGACTCAATCGCGAGCGAAGTTCGCGCAGTCGTTGGTGACGGGGTTGACATCGAATTTGGACATTTCAGCCCCGCCCAGGAGAGTGATCCGGCGTCGCCTTTATTGGGCACAATTCGCGACGTCGTATCCGACCATGTTCCCGGCGCAATCGTAGTCCCTGGATTGATAACCGGTGGCACCGATGCCAGATTTGTAACCAAGCTTGGAACGAAGGTGTACGGGTTCATACCCACGCGATATGAGGGCCCGGCGATGATGGGTCTTGCGCACGCGCATGATGAGCGTATCAGCGTTGCCAACCTGAAGTTTGGGCTGCAGGTGATATCGGACATCACTCGGAAGTTTTGCGCATGAGCGGGGTCGTTTCTTTCAAAACGCGCCAAGTTCGGCTGGGCAGCCTCCTACTCATCATGATTCCAAATTACCTGTTGCTCTCGCAATTGGGTTGGTTAAATTTCATGTCTGCCATGGTGGTGCCCCAACTGGCATCGGCATTTGCCATCAACGTATTGCTAAGGCACATGCGGGCGTTTCCAACTGAACTCGACGACGCAGCCTGCATAGATGGCGTGGGCAACAGGTCACTCCTATAGCGGGTCATCACACCAAACCTGCGCGCGCCGTTGGCAGCCCTCGCCGCACTACTGTTAATCTCGTCCTGGAACGAGTATTTTTGGCCACTGCTGGTCACAAACCATGCCGAAGATTCGGTGATCCAGGTTGGATTGCGCATGTTTTTGACCTCCGAAGGCAACCAATGGGGAGCACTCATGGCCGGTGCCAGCCTAGCCAGCCTGCCGATTTTTGTCCTGTATGTATTCTTGCAACGTCAAGTGGTTGCGTCCTTTATTCGGTCGGGTTTGCGATAAGGCGTTGACCTGAAAAATCTTGTCCGAAGGACTTGCGCTAGAATTTACCGTGACATGGATTTGCAACATCTGCTCCAGCGGCTGGAGACCGTCATAATGGAAAGTCGGCGATTACCAGGCACCCAAATGCGCATGGTCGATGCGTCTCGCGCCTTCCAATTGATTGACCAGATGGTGATTGCCATTCCCGAGGAAATTAAGAAGGCACAGCAGATTGAACAAGAACGTGATCGAATCATAAATTCGGCTCGTGAAGAGGCTGATCGACTGCGGGGCAATGCGCATGAGGAAGCAGCCCAGCTCGCCGAGCACAGCAGCATTACTGCGCTTGCCCAGCAGCGCGCAGTTTCGATTGAGGAGCGCGCGCGGATGGAAGCGGATAGGCTTCGTGCGGATGCGGATAGTTATGCCATTTCGACCTTAAAGCAGTTGAACGAACAACTTGAACACCTGGCGGGTATTGCGACCAATGGTGTTGCCAAGCTGGAAACCAGTCGCGCCGCCTTGCTAGAGCGACAAAATGGTGTCTCCGCCAGCTGACCTTGAAGCGCAGCTGGCAGATCGGCGAGAGCGTTTAGTTGCGATCCTGGTTGCAGTTGCAAGCTTTTTGCTATTCGCAACGTATAGCATTGTCACGCCTTTGTTTGAAGCGAGTGACGAACTATGGCATTACCCATTTGTGCTGCACCTTGCCGTTGGTAATGGGCTGCCAATACAACATAAGGATGATTCAGACAGCGTCGCTCCCTGGCGGCAAGAGGGTAGCCAACCGCCACTGTATTATGTCCTTGCCGCGGCACTAACGGCACCGTTTGATCAATCAAACTGGCGTGATCTGCGCAGGCTGAATGTGCATGTCGATATGGGCGTCCCAACCGATGACGGTAATGCAAACGCCGTTATGCACAGCCAAGCCGAATCTTGGCCGTGGACGCGAGCGTCTCTTGCCATCCACATTGCGCGATTGTTTGGCGCTCTGCTGGGTGCAATGACCGTTTGGTTTACATATTTGGTGGCATGTGAGCTATGGGTGGCGGCACCGAGTCTGTCTGCGCCTTCCGGCCGGCTGTTTCGCCTGGGTGCGGCCATTTTGTGCGCCTGTGTGCCAATGTTTGCGTTTATCAGCGGCAGCATCAACAACGACACCCTTGCCATCACCCTAAGTACAGCCAGCCTTTGGTTTGCTCTGCGCACTATCCGGTTGCGCGATCTACGCCTTGGCAGCGCACTTATGTCCGGGTTGCTTGCGGGCGCAGGTGCGTTGAGCAAGGTAAGTGGTGCGGGTTTGGTTGGCTTGTTCGGGCTGGCGGCACTAATGGCTTGGTGGTGCGGGCACAATATCTGGCCGGACCGCGAGCCACAAAACCGCATTTCTCGTCACTCCAATTCCAATCTGAGTCGGCTTTTCAAATGGCTGGGTATATTTGTTATTGTGACCGCGTTGGTGTGTGGCTGGTGGTTTGTGCGCAACCAAATCCTGTATGGTGACCTGCTTGGTTGGAATGCATTTCTTGACGCGGTGGGGCGCCGTGAACCACCTGCCACCCTTGCGCAACTATGGAGCGAGCGGGAAGGGTTTATCTGGGCGTTTTGGGGTGTATTTGGCACGCTAAACGTCATCATGCCTCCGTTGTTGTACGATATTCTGAATGGTGTGTTGCTGCTTTCGGGTGTGGGGCTCATCGTTGCAGCATTTCACTCACGTGTTATCGCACGATCACCTTCGCGCAATGGTGCGGGGGCTGCGCAATCGCTTTTCCCCACCACCTTGGCCGCCGTTTGGTTGGTGGTTGTTATGGTGGGTTTGCTGCGTTGGAGCTCCCTGACGCCGGCCTCCCAGGGTCGCCTGCTGTTCCCTGCCATCAGCGTGATCGCTTGTGCGCTGTCGTTTGGGCTGTTGCGGCTTTCTCGCAAGCTGTTTTATGTTGTGGCGTGCGGCGTGGCGGTTATGGTCATCATAGTTCCGTTTGCAGTTATCGCGCCAACGTATGCCCAACCTAAAAACACACCGCCATTGAACCGGGCTGAGATCGTTAATGCCACCTTTGGTGGCGTCATTACGCTGGAGACGGCCGAAGCAACCGGTCAAAGACGCACCGACTCAGCGGTCAGCATTTTCCCTAACTCGGAAACAGAAGAAGAACAGCACCGTGTCTCACCTGGAGATTCGGTCCGAGTCAGCTTATCCTGGAAGCTGCTCGCACCCAGTCAATCCGACCTCAGCGTGTTTGTTCATTTGGTTGATGACAACGAGGTGATTGTTGCCCAGCGTGATATGCATCCCGGCCAGGGCAATATAGGTACATCGAACGTATCGGCACCGCGCCAGTGGTCAGACTTTTACGTTGTTCCCATGAACACACTTGCTGCAACCACCCGCGTGCAACGGACGCTTAAAGTCCGGGTTGGTGTATATGACCCTGTAACGGGCGCGAGGCTTAGGCTTCCATCCGGTGAGGAATGGATAGACGTCACCCAAATGTCACTTGCGAATAATCCCCAGTCGGTTAACCTTGCCTTTTCCGCGGGAATGAACCTAATATCGTTTGAGCTTGGGTCTCTATCAGGCTCGCCCGGCATGTCAATTCCGGTCACCACGACCTGGTCAGTTACCAGGCAACCACCAGAAAATTACAACCTTAGCCTGCAATTGATTGATAGCCAGGCGCGCAAAGTTGGCCAGGTCGACGCCGGGCCGGGAACCCAGTCCTGGCAAATTGGATCTGTGCAAACAGTTACTACGCTGATTGCCATAGATCCGAAAGCTCCTCCGGGCGTATATAGCTTGCTACTCGTCTGGTATTTGCCGGTAAGTGACTTTCCAAAAATCGCCGCTTACGACGCGCGCGGTCAGTATGCCGGGACTCAAATTGAACTAATGCGCATTCGGGTTCGCTAGTTACCGACCGACTGCCGGACTGATTGGGAGCCCCGCGATGGTCGGGTCAAGACCGGATCGTCTCAACGCACAGTATGGCGATATCAATTGCGGCATTTGGTTGTCCCATGCTCGCGGATGCCCTCCTGGCAGAGTTCAACGCAGTAGGGTCGTTCAACCAGTTCGAGAGCTGGTGCAGCACCGATGAGGTTGTCTTGCAATAGAAGCCAGCGCCATGCGTTTCAACAAGAGTTACGTTTCCTTCTTCCTGCCCGGGTATGGCATCGTAAAGAATAATCGGCAAACCCGCGATGAAACCCTCGCAAATCGTGCCGGGACCGGCTTTTGTGATCAAGAAGTCCGATGCACCCATCAATTCTGGGATGTTGTTGACAAATCCAAACACGCGTAGAGCTGGTATTTTGGGTTTGACGGAATCCAGAACCTGCAACGCCTGCAAATTTCTGCCACAGACCACAATAAGTTGCAAGCGCAATTTGCTTGTTGCGATGGTCTTTGCCAGGCTCTGTAACCTGCCCATACCGTCTCCACCACCAACCAGCAGTGCTACGGGAATATCGGGATCCAGCCCAAGAGATTCTCGGGTTTGCCCCCCAAGGCGCAAGCGTTTTTGAAAATCCGGCCAAACAGGTTGGCCGGCGATTCGAATGCGATCACCCGGGATGCCATACTGGACGGCCTGGTCAAAAGCCACATGCGTTGGCACGATGTAGCGATGCACGTGCCCGTTGAACCACTGGCTGTGACCGCTGACCAAATCAGTTACAACCGAGACGTATTTGGCCCGTGAGCCTGACTGAATAATGGCAGTTGGCAGAACTTGGTTGTATAGCGGGTGCACGGAGATGTAAAGGTCAGCAGGGAACTGTAACAACATTTCAGCGGCAAGCTTTTCAGATAGTGGCTCGTATAACCGACGAACCATCGTTGTTACAGACTGGTGATTGCTCGCTCGAAATGCCGCTTGATACACCAACCGTGCGTGGTTGACCATTGGCGGGTAAATGTCTTCCGCATAGCAAAAGGGAAAGGGCCAGTCTCGAAAATTATTGACAAATGTGACGTCGTAGAGATCAGGGTATGCCAACTGAATGCCCTGTGCTATGGCTTGCGCGGCACTGCGATGACCACCTCCAGTATCAGCATATAGGATCGCAACTTTCTGTTTGTGGGTTCGCAGCATTGACATATGCTACCAAGCAATTAAATGTGACCAGAATTAAGGCTGATAAATTTCGCGCATTTCAGCGCAGCGCTGCAATAGGTTAGACAGCGTACCCTGGTCCAGGATCGTCCCATCTTTCATCACAACGATATGCGCTGCCCGCTCCAGTGCGGGAGCCCGATGCGACACAGCCAGGATGGTACGACGTTCGGTTTGCTCAAATACCCTTTTCCAAAGCTCGGTTTCAGTTTCCAAATCAAGTGCACTGGACACGTCGTCGACAACGACCAATTCGACCTGTCGCACAAACGCGCGCGCGGCTGCGGTTCGTTGTAGTTGACCGCCGCTAACCTTGGTGCCGCGCACCCCCACTTCCGTTTCCAGTCCCTTATCCAACCCTGTGATGTCGCGGTCGAGCACCGCGGCATATGTGGCGTACTTAAGCAAAGCGTCGGGTGCACCAACGAGAATATTTTCCCTGAGCGTGTCGCTAAATAATTTTGGAACCTGTGGCACATATGCACTGTGCGGAGGCTGAAAGAATTTATCACGCTTCTGAATGACCTGTCCATTCCAGCGCACCTCTCCTGTTGCCGGTAGCAAACCGAGGAGCGCGCGAAGCAGGGTGGTTTTGCCCGTGCCAATACGACCGGTGATCACGGTTAATTGACCGGAGTTGACGGTAAACGAACAGTTGCGGATTCCCGCCTCAGTTCCCGGAAAAACCCAACCAATGTTGGATACCTCCATCTGTTGGAGCGTTGTTGGGAAGCCCGGGGTATCGGTATCTGGTGACGTTTTGTTTAAATAAATGGGAAAGTGGCGGGCAACGGACGCTGGTTCGGCGCCAATCATCAACTCGGTCATACGCTTGAGATTGATGATTGTTTGACGATACCGATTAAGCAATTCACCGAAAAAGCCAACCAGAAAATTCATGGCGCCAAAATATGTAATGAATAGCACGAGATCTCCGGCGCTGAGACTTGACAGCTGGTCACCAACGACTGCCGCAAGCAGCACTGCGGCTGTGGCGAATGCAGACGAGTTGTAGGAAAGGCTTTGGAGAAACTGCAACAGCAATGTAACGCGGAGAAAAGCTTTTCTGCGCCGCTCACCAAGCTTTTCAAACGCGGTCGCCACGTTGGATTCTGCGGAGCCGAGTTTAATGGCTTGTACAGCCCCAAAAATTTCTCCAAGAGATCCGGTCACCATACCAATGCTCTCTTGCATCAGTTTTTTGTTATATTCAATGAGCCGACCGGAGAGCTGGGCGGCGCTAACACTGATAAGAATTGGAATCATCGCGACCAGCGTCAGTATTGGATTCACACGCGCCAGAACGAACACCATGGTTGCAAGGGTGAGCACTTGCGTTGGAAGATCAGGCAGCAAACCCAAAAAGAAAAGGCTGTCGGTCACGTCGTCACGGAAGCGGCTGATCGCTTCACCAGCGGAGGATGGCAGTGCGCGTGCACCAGGCTGGGCAAGTATGTGTGCCAGCATATTACGCCGAAGTAGCGTTCCAACGTTGACATTCAGCCGAGACTGTGCCCAGAACCAGAGAGGAATCGTCAACCATCGTAAAAGTGCTGTGGCGAGAAAGACACCAAGGATGGCCCATACGGCAGGTGGCACAAATGTGAGTCCGGGCAAGGTGTCGAAGATGCTCTTCATGGCAAGCCCTGGCACTAATTCCACCAGATAGAAAATGATGGTTTGGCCGATCATGATTGCGTAGTCGACGGGTCGATAGGCGATCAATCGGCCCAGAATGGCGTGGGCGGGAAACTTTCTATCACGCAAGTAAATCCTCCGCGCCAGAGTTGAGCAGGGCATGGTATCGTGTACCCGGTGTGCCAGCGAGTGTCATTCGATCACCAAACTCCACAATTTTGCCGTCTTCCAATACCAAAATGTCATGCGCCCGCTCAACCGTGCGCAAGCGGTGGGCAATGATAATTGCTGTGCGGCGATGAAGCAACCGATCGATCGCGTATTCGAGTTGTTGCTCGGTTGCGGGGTCCAGTCTGGATGAGGCCTCGTCCAAAATTACCAGGCCGGGATCATGAGTAAACGCACGAGCAAATGCAAGTAGTTGTGCCTGGCCGGCGGACATTCCATTTCCAATGCCAGTCAATACCCGGTCCAAGCGCAATGGATCCGCCTCCGCCCAGACACGCATACCGACTCGTTCCAATGCCAGCCAAATGACGTCGTCAGAAATGGCTGGATCAAACAGCGCGACGTTTTCCCGCACGGTGGCAGAAAAGAGTTGCACATCCTGGGTTACGAGTGTTACCCGCTCCCGGAGATGCCTAAGTGGCAGGTCATTCACCCGCGTGCCTGACAGAAGGATATTACCGGCGCCGTGTTCATGCAGGCGCGTTATCAGTCTGGTTAGCGTGGTTTTGCCGCTGCCTGTCCTGCCAAGCAGACCAAGAATTCGCCCTGGTTGCACCTCAAAGCTGAGTTCGCTTAACACGTCCTCCTTGCCATCCGGATAGGCGAACCCAACGTGATCAAAAGTTATCGAAAGCGCGCTGTGTGGCAAGGCTTTCGCACCAAGATCGTGTATGGTTGGGCGCAAGGCAGTGAGCTGATTGATTCGGGTCAATGACGATGCCGCCTCCAACAACTCCTGGATTTGACGCCCCAAGGCAAACCATGGCCGCGAAAGGACCTCGGTATAGCGCAGTAATGCAAGCACCGCCCCCAACGTCAAAGAACCTATGGAAACGAGCCACACGCCCAGCGCCACAACAAGGACGCTGATTAGCGCGTTTATTGCGCTGGGTACAGTCCAGCTCAGACTCCCAAGAATATTTGCTTTCATAGCTGGACCAGCCCATGCCCCTGATGCTGAAAAAAAGCGCTTCATAACATGATTGACAGCGCCATTTGCCCGTATGTCTTCCGTCCCGGCAAGGCGCTCTTCAATAAAGCCGAAAAGGCGCGAGGCAAATTCCCGCTCACGTGCGTAGGCAGTTGTGATTGGCGTTTGTAAACGCTGTAGAAATAGGAGTGCCAGCGGTAATACAATCGTTACCAGCACGCCCGCCCGCCAGTCTATGACGTAGAACGCAATCGTTGCACCGGCCATAATCAGCACGTTGACAATCAATTGCGGTAGCAGTGTCGAAAGGAGCGTATTAAGGCGCGAAGTGTCACCATCGATACGTTCTATGAGCGCACCCGGCGTTGTGGCGTTGTGCCATGCGATGTCCAACCCCATAGCATGTTTGAGGAGGTCGGCCCGCAACTTGTTGGTGGCGCGCATCCCAACGTCGGCAGCAACGTATGCTTGGATGGAAGTTGCAAACTGACGTGCCACCGAGAGACCCAAATACCAGATCGCAATACTTGCCAGCAAACCCGTGGCCGTCTTGGTGGTTGCATTGTCGACAAATAGCGTGAGCAGGCCGGGTAATGTGAGCTGCGCCGCGGCATCCACGAGCACCAGAAATGCAAGCAGAACAATTGGTACGAGGCGAGGCTTCAGGTATCGGACGATTAGCCCGCTGGCTCCAGTATTGGTCACGGCTTAGTAACTTGGGAAGCTAAAGGCTCCAGTGCGTTATTCCCGTAGGGATCATGGCCGGGTCCATGGCACTCTTAACGTCGATTACCACGCCGTCTTTGCTCATGCGATCACACAAGTTCGAAGTTCTATAGTGCGCGTGCCGCACCGCATAAACCATGCCGTCCAGATCCAAAATGTCCTCCCAGTTGGCCAGCCGAATGCCATACTCCTGCTCGCACGCGTGAGCATCTGCAAGGGGATCGTGCACCATTGATTCGATCCCAAATTGTTGCAACTCGTGATAAATATCGGTAGTCCGGCTATTTCGCACATCGGGCACGTCCTCCTTGAATGCCATCCCCAATATGGCCACACGTGCGCCCTTAACCTGCTTTCCCGCGCCAATCAATAGCTTGACCAGTTTTTGGGCGATGAAGGCGCCCATGCCACTATTTATCCGGCGACCCGCAAGGATGACTTGCGGATAGTAGCCAAGTTCCTCTGCCTTTGTGGTGAGGTAATAGGGGTCGACGCTAATGCAGTGACCTCCAACGAGGCCGGGTTCATACGGCAGAAAATTCCACTTGGTGCGGGAGGCCGCCAACACATCGCTCGTACGGATTCCCATTCGATCGAAGATCAGGGCGAGTTCATTCATCAGCGCAATGTTGAGGTCACGCTGTGTGTTTTCAATCACTTTTGCGGCTTCGGCAACTTTGATGCTTGGTGCGCAATGGACCCCCGCGACGATGATGGTGGCGTACAAGTTTGCCACGGCGCGTAACGTGAGCTCATCCTCTCCACTTACAACCTTCGTGATCGTGGCCAACGTGTGGACTTTGTCACCAGGATTAATCCGTTCGGGCGAATAAGCCAGCTTGAACTCGCCGCGGGCAAGACCGCTCACGCGGGTCAGTATCGGGCCACAAATCTCTTCCGTGACCCCTGGATAAACCGTGCTTTCATAAACAACGATGGCTCCGCGTTTCAAATACCGGCCCACTGTTTCGGATGACTTGACGATAGGGGTCAGGTCGGGCCGATTGTCCCGATCGATTGGCGTGGGAACAGCAACTATAAACACATCGGTGCCGATTAGTTGCTCCGGATCCGAGGTCAAGGTTAATGTGCTCGTCCGCAGTGTGTCGGCATCCACCTCCTGCGTGCCGTCCCGACCACCCTTAAGTGCCTGAATTCGCGACTCGTTAATGTCAAAACCCGTGACATTTGCGTGTTTGTTGGCAAACGCGATAGCCAATGGCAGACCGACGTAGCCGAGACCGATGATCGAGATTTTCATGAGCGTGGTCGAAAAAATACGGCAGGCACGTGACCCTACGTGCCTGCCGTATCTACTACTGGCCTGGCTGGATTCGAACCAACGAATAGCGGATCCAAAGTCCGCTGCCTTACCACTTGGCGACAGGCCACCAATAATTGAATTATACGCGCACGATCAACTTGCCGATGTTCGCACCGTTAAACAGTCGATTGAGTGCGACAGGCGCCTTTTCCAGACCGTCCACCCAGTCCACAGCATACTTGAGTGAACCTTCGGCCAGCCATTTTCCAAGAGCGGCATAACCTTGTGAGGCGCGAGGCAGGTAATCGGTTACGATAAATCCTTCCATTCGCGCGCGCTTACCGACCATGTTTGCAATGTTGGCGGGTCCATGCTCGGGTTTGTTGAGGTTATACCCGCTTATATAGCCGCACAGCACAATCCGCGCCTTTTGGTTGATAAGCGCAAGAGCGCAATTCAGGATGTCGCCACCGACATTCTCGAAGTCAACGTCAATGCCTCTCGGGCAAGCCTTGCGCAACTCTTGCATCAGATTTTGCGTTTTGTAGTTTATCGCGGTGTCAAATCCGAGTGACTGCGTAATCCACGCGCATTTCTCGTCACTTCCAGCAATTCCAACAACACGCATGCCACGCAGCCTGCCTATTTGCCCGACCAGTGACCCGACCGCACCAGCTGCCGCGCTAACAACCAGCGTTTCACCGGATTTGGCGCCTCCCACATCCAAAAGCCCGAAATATGCAGTTAGTCCAATATGACTAAGAACGGTCAGATAAACCTCCTTCTCAAACGAAGGCGTTGGTGGTAGCTTGCTTAAATTGTCTCCGTTCATGACCGCATAATCCTGCCACCCTGTCAGCCCGGTGACCAGCGCACCCTGGTCAAATTTTGGATTGAGACTCTTGACGACCGTGCCCACGTTAATGCTGCGCATGACATCGCCAATGGCGACCGGCGGCATGTAGCTTTCCTGTGCATTTGTCCAGATACGAGAACTTGGATCGAGCGAAATCAGGTCGTTTTTGACCAACACTTCACCTGTGTGCAATTCATCAACCGGATGTGTGCTGAACTCAAAATTTGCTTCGGTTAACGAACCCTGCGGGCGTGATATGAGTCGCCATTGCCGGTTTGCAATATTTGCCATGGATCAATGGTAAACCTTAAAATTCTTAAGAAACATTGCTGGGATGAAATCCTTTGTAGTGCTCTCTGTCGACTTTACAGAGATACCAGTCGGTGATAGCCCTCGCGACTGCGAACTGCTCAAACATATTTCTAATCCCATCGTGTAGTATTTTTGTGATGGCTCACGTTATTGACGTTCTACCGTTTGATTCGTCAGAATTTGCGGATAACCCTGAACCGCGTTGTCCGTGTGTGTTGGTGCTGGACGTTAGTCGTTCCATGGCTGGCAAGCCGATCGACGAGCTAAATGCCGGGCTGCTGGCATTTCAGGACGAGTTGGCCGCCGACACTCTGGCACGCAAGCGCGCTGAGATCGCAATTGTTACCTTTGGTCCGGTAAAGGTTGAACGGAACTTTCAGACGGCAGAAGATTTTCGAGCGCCGGTTCTAACGCCGCAAAACGATACACCGATGGGTGCGGCGATAGATACGGCGCTTGACCTTTTGGAAGGCAGGAAGGCGCATTACAAACAAGCTGGGATTGGTTATTACCGTCCCTGGATATTTTTGATAACCGATGGTGGCCCCACGGATTCCTGGCAGAAGGCGGCACAGCGGGTTCAGGCCGGAGAAGGACGAAATTTTAGCTTCTTTGCAGTTGCGGTCGAAGGTGCAAATGTCGAAATTCTGCGGCAGATTTCCAAACGCCCACCCTCAATGCTCAAGGGTACGAAGTTTCGTGAGTTGTTTCAGTGGTTGAGTTCGTCGCTAAAGGCGGTATCGCGGTCACAAACAACCGATTCCGTCAAGTTGTTAAACCCAGGGACACCCGAAGGTTTTGGCTGGACCGAAATCAAGTAATGTGGCGCGTCGCTGCGGCCTCCTGTGTGGGAACTGACCACCGAGAGCGTGACATGGCCTGTCAAGATGCGCATAACTATGCCGTTCTCAGGATTTCGATGACGATCGAACGCGCCGGCGAACTTATTTCAGCATCAGACCCTGTATTTGTCGGGGTGGTGTCTGATGGAGCCGGTAGCGCAAGCCACGCGGGATTGGGTGCCCGCCAGGTTTGTGATTCGGTTTGCTCGGTGATTTCGCGGCAGTTATCAAGGTCTCAGCGCCAGAATATCGCTGTGCGATTTGACCATGAATTTGGATGTTTGCTCGTTGATGGCGTACAGCAGGATCTGGCCAGGTTGGCAGTGCAGACGGGTTGCTTGTTCGCGGATTTGGCGGCAACGATGTTGGTATGCGTCGCCACAGCAACCGCCAGTTTTTTTACCCAGTGTGGTGACGGCGTGATCGTCGTTCGCGACCCAGGCTCCCGGGAATTTGAGTGGGTCGTTTGGCCCGAACATCGTGGCGCGATTAACGAGACGACGTTCGTGACGTCACCGGATTGGCCACGGGAATTCGCGTGGGTTGAGCGGGCAGGGGTGGCGGATGTCGCGTTACTAACCGACGGCATGCAACACCTTGCCTTGCGCCTCGCTGCACGTGAAGTTTATCAACCGTTTTTCAGTGGATTATTTTCATCTATTCGGGCTGCCTCGGTCGAGACCGTGCCAGCCCTTTCAGGCCAGCTCGAACGACACCTCAACTCGGATCGTGTTAATGCACGTACCAATGATGATAAGACGTTGGTATTGGCAAGCTTTATGGATAGCTTGCCGAGCGAGTCCGCCCCGGATTTTCGGTAACCACAGCTGAGTGTGCGCTGCTCTTGGCCTGTGCGTTGATCATTATGAAAGTCGTCTACACGCCGGGGAACGTGCCCATTAATTTGGGTGACGAATTGGGTCGGGGAGGGGAGGCCGTTGTCTATGCCGGTACCCACCCAACATTTAGGGCGATAAAGATTTATTCCGCTGTTCCGGAAGCCAGTCTTGTACAAAAGCTGCATATTCTCGTAGATTTGGCGTCCCAACGCCTATCCTCGTTTTGTGCTTTTCCACTTTCCGTTGTCCTTGATCGCCCGGGTGGGCGTGTGATCGGCTACGCCATGCCTCGGGGTGAGGTGGGATTGCGACCACTCCATCAACTGTACGGGCCGCGCGACCGGAAGGAGTATTTTCCAGATGCCACATGGAAGTTTTTGGTTCACATGGCACGTAATCTGGCACAGGCTGTGGCTCTTTTACACGAGACGGGGATTGTTGTCGGCGATCTAAATCCAAACAATATTCTGGCCGGACCACGCGGCGATCTTTTTATCGTGGATGTCGATTCGTTCCAAGTGGCGAATGCAACCAAGGTGTATCGGTGCACAGTTGGGATGCCAGATTTTCTGGCACCAGAGTTGATAGGTGCACGACTCGATGCAGTCGACCGAACCCCTGCCCACGACAATTTTGTTTTGGCCACACTCATCTTTCATTTGCTCAACCTTGGGCGGCACCCGTTTCAGGGTCGGTGGAAATCACCAGAAGAATTTAGCTACGAATTCGCGATATCAGATCATCGGTTTGCATATAGCTCGAGCGCAGCTGCGCGCGGGATTGAGCCTCCTCCGTTGACCCTTGACTTGACTCGAATGGGCGGCGCGTGCGCAAAGCTTTTTGAACGTGCGTTTGTTGGATCAATTTCTACAAGACCCACTGCCAAGGAATGGGTAACCGTATTGGAAGCGCTCCGTGACAATATGCGTGTATGCGCGCATATTGGAACCCACACATACCTCGATGATGGCCTGCCTTGTCCGTGGTGCCAATTAGAGGAGAAGGGTGCGATCCTATTTAACTTTGTGGCCGCTGTCTCCGCTTCTACCGGCCTTGACGTCGAAGAACTGTGGCGGCGCATCTGTCTGGTTGATCCCCCTCCACAGATGCAGGCCATTACATTGGCCGCTGCCAGCCCGGACTCGGCGGCGATACGGTTTTTTGCAACACGCCGTTCATCACTTACCCTTGCAGTCATTATGGCGGCGTTGTGTGTAAATATCGCGGCATGGTCATCACTCTTTAGCACGCTTATTCCATCCGAGGTGCTTGCCGCTGCGATTCTGGTAACTGGATTCGTGAGCTTTTTGTCCTGGGCTACAGGGCCAAAACTATCTGTTTATGAGAATCGTCTGAAACAATCCATTGACGCGCGGGATCAGTTACTGCTGCACTCTGAACGAAATGCCGCTGCGCGATTTGAAGCAAAAAGGCTTGAACTAAAGGTTTTGTGCGATGTACTCCGAAATTTTCCCGCACGTCGGGCCGCCCAGGTTGCCAAGCTAACGGCACGGGCGCGTGACCTTCAGTTAGCCGATTATTTGGACCGGTATTCGATCATGCGCGCATTTACAGGCAGATTGGGAATCGGCAAACTGGCAATTTTGCTTGCAAATGGAATTGACTCTGCCAAAGAAGTCAGTTATGAGCGTCTGGTTGTCATCGTAGGTATCGGCCCGGCGATTGCCCAACAATTGGTGGATTGGCGAACCGCGTGCGAATCGAAGTTTGTGTTTGACTTAGCCAGTGGCGTTCCGCGTGAACAACTGGCACGGTTGGACGGCAATCTGTTCCTTGAATCCGTTCGCGTCGAGGAGCAAGTTCGGCTTGGCACCATTGAGTTGGAAAAGATCACCCGTGATGCCGTAGAGACTAAGGCGCTGACCGCTGAAGCAATTCTTAGTGCACGTTACCGTGTTGAGAAGGCGCGTGCAAATTTGCGAGCGGCCAAACGTGGCGATAAAGGATGAGTTGTCGTGTTGTTACAGGTCTTTCGCGGCACACGATGCCGCAAGATACAACATATGTCGCGCTGCGTTGGACAGATTGGCATGTTTTGTCGCTCCCAAACACGTAAGTGCAAGCGCAAGGTCATATTCTCGCGTCGAGCCTGAATCAAACAAACAGTGGCCGGCCATGTCATGAATTGCGCGCAATAGCATGGCATCGGGTGAGGGCTGGCCAGCGGGGGAGGCAATTAGCTGTGCAAACTGGGGCACGGTCATATGCTCAGAAAGCACGTGAGCAATGAGTTCAGCTTCAAGATGCGCGAAATCAAATACGGCGTGTCCTTCCCGTGTGCGTTCAAAGTCGATTAGCCATATGATGCCGCCCGGCCCAACGAGAATATTTTCCAGATTCAGATCACCGTGGATAGTGCTCTGCATTCCCGAAACAGTTTGGCTCAGCAGCCGATTAAGTTTTGGCAATATATCTGGAAAGCCATATAAATCCATGCTGATGAGCACACGTTGCAATAAGTCAATGCGGCTGGCCGTAATGCGTCCAAATTCTCCTGGTGAAAATGTGTCTCCCAGCCAGCGCACTCTGGTTGCGGCCCGACCGTGAACGGCTGCGCTCTCCAGTGACCATCCCTTACCGGAAGAACGTCGCTCAACGGACGCAAATGCCGGCATTTGCACTACATCACCCACACCCAACCGACCTTCGGTTTCCAGATCTGCCAAGGCGGATTTGCCAGTCCATGGGGACTTTATCGTGCCCACATGTGCCGGTTCCATTGCCCAGTGTGGCGGTTGGGCGCGGTCATACTCAACTGCAGCCTGAAATGTGTAGGGCTTGCGTTGCATCCACCAATTTGGCCCAAACGTGCCAAATAGCTGAGCGAGTAACGCCGGGTCAGGTTGTGCAAGCAACGCTTGTCGCAGACTGACGGGTGCACGGCCGGGCTGTCCGATAAACGTGTAACGCAATGCAGCGACACCGGCCAAAGCAGATGAAGTGGCTACTGGGGGTTCCTGAATACGGGCCGTTATCGGTGGCAGGGTGTCTTTTACAAACTGAACAAAATTGGCGTATTCACGGTCGATGTCACTCTTCGAACCAACTTTGGCAATGGTATGAGCATCAGTGCGGCCATCAGCGCGGATGGGCAACACCAGGTATGTTCTTGCACCGCTGTAACCGGATCTAAACTCCTGCTCGATTACTACTCGTTGATAATTTCCAAAGAGCGTGCGAAGAAGCACACCGTCCATTTCGCTAATCTGCACACCCTGGCGCTGTTCCAGTAGCAATTCAAGGTTGGGCTTTCCAATTTTGGAAATTGCTGCCGCTCCGCCGTTCTGGCGGTGCGTAGGCGCAAAGCCTAAATTGCGTTCGCGCCGTTTGTTTAGCGCGTAACCAATCAGCGTCACCAGGGTACCACTAACAAGCCCAATACCCCCGAAAATACCGGACTGTGACGCGGTCATGCCAAGGATGCTGGTTACTTGTACGTCAAGACCGCGTGAAAACAGCAAATACTCGCGCACGTCGCTCGCAGGTGCGCGCGCAATATGGCGCAAATGTACGTTGAGAGAAAGCTGATGCACCCCAGTTCCATGCGGTCGCACCGTCCAACGCCATTCCATAGGTTGATTGATTGGCAATTCATATTCCCGGGCATCAGTCGGTTGTATGTCGAATGCCACACTTTCCAATCGCGCTACGGCTCTAATGTCATAGTTGGATGGTCGTGGCACGTTGACGAGTTTGGTTATTAATTTGCCGTCCTGCAGTTCGGCGGTCGCAACGTAGCCATCAGTATTTGGCGCCAGAATTAGTCGCACCGATTGGCTATCGCCTAGTGTCATGAATTGTGGCCATTCAAGCTCCACAATGCGTTTTTCGACCACTATCGCATCAAATGAAGCAGGTGTGCTGCCAGGCGATGAGATAGGCGGACTAACTTCAGAAGCGGTTGGAGGAGGTGGGTTTGCTTTGGACTGGAGATTGGCCGATTCCGTGGCGGCGGCGCCAGCATCCTTGTTCGTGGTCGAGCCAGCCGGTGCAGGCGCTCTGGATGGCTCGGGCGTCTTGGTAGCGGCAGGAGCGCGCGTGGGTTCTGGTGCCTTCGTAGGATCGGGACGGCGCGCGGCTGCGGGGGCGCTCGTGGGTGCAGGCATCGCCGTGATGCGAATTGTTGCCGACCCTGTTTGAGCTGGTATTGCTGCCGGAATTTCTGTCGATGCGGCCGGGCTCTGAGGTCGCGGTGCAGACGGTGCGGCACAACCTACTATGAGTGTCACCAGCACCGCAAGCGGAATGTTCCGGAGTAGGCCGGCCATGTCAGGGTATTACGTAAGGTGTAACAACCACGGTTTCTCTTTGTGGCAGTGGTTGTCGTGCAAAGCTTGTGACCAATATCAAAATTGATCCCGCGATGATCAATGAACCTAATACGATGAGAATCATGCCGAACCGTGAATCACCGTTGACCATCAATTTCAAAGTATAACGGCCCAAAATGTTCAAGGTGATAATCCCACCATGTGGGAAGCATATCCGAGCGATTACCGGGCTGCAGAGGTCAGCCGGGTCGTAAGTGCCGTGCGCACGGGCGATTCTGTCGCCATTATCGGGTTAAGCGGCGCCGGAAAGAGTAATCTGATGGGGTTTATGGCGCACAGGGTAGATGCGCAACCCGTATCGTTTGTCCTTGTTGATTGCAATAAACTGCGTGAGACAAGCAGTGACGGCCTTTTTAGGCTCGTTTCGGCGGAACTTGGCATACGAGCAATTGCAGATGGAACCACATGGTACGAAAACGTTGACAATGCTATCCGTGCACGTTTTATCGGAACGCCGGGTACCACACTTTGTTTGTTATTTGATCGCTTTGATGCCGCTGCGGCCAGTGGCGCAGATTTGTTTTCCAATCTGCGTGCCCTTCGCGACACCCACAAATACAAATTAACCTATGTTTTTGCAACACGCCATGCGCTGCCCGCAACCAATGAGCTGGCAGAGTTGCTCCACGCAAATACGATATGGATTGGGCCTCTGGTACCGGCGGACGCGCGCTGGACGATCCAACAATATGCCCGTCGAAAAGGCCTCGTTTGGTCTTCAGACGTTGAGGAACAATTGATGCAGGTGTCCCATGCATACCCGTCACTGTTGCGAGGCGCGTGTGAGGCACGTGCCGCGGGCGTGGCGAACCTTGAGGACTCGGAAACCATCAGCCTGCGGGTTCGCGAATTCTGGGCTGATGCACCGACGAACGCGGAGTTGGTCAATAGCGGTCTGCACGATGCGCACATTTTGATGAAGCGGGCACCCCCTGGGTTTGCGCAAGATTTTGCGATCAATACTGATGCATTAACGGGAAAGGAGATGGGTTTACTGAAATACCTGCAATCACACCCACACAACATATGCGCAAAGGACGATATCATCCGATCAGTTTGGACTGAAGATCAGGCCTTTGTAATAGGTGTCCGAGATGAATCCCTGGCTCAATTGATCCGGCGGCTCCGGGAAAAGATTGAACCAGACTCTTCAAAACCGCGGCATATTGTCACAGTGCCCGGCCGTGGTTATAAATATGTCCCGTAACTGAAACCGGCAGGTTGTGCGTATCCGAACTAGACAGGATCCTTTTCAATCGATCCTGGCAACCAGCTTTCGCGCGCTTCAGCCACGACTGACAGACTGCCGCACACGCAGACCGCCTCCTTAACGTTGCGAGTGGCATTTATCGCATCCTCTACCGACGCCGCACCAGAGCAATTGCGCAAGTTTTGGCTGGTTGCGAGGGTCAGCAATTGCTCCACCGGGATTGCTCTTGGCGAGCGACTCTGCACAAAAATCCAGCGTGCTGTTCTCGGAGCCAATGATTTGAGCATTCCCGCGGCATCTTTGTCCAGATAACAGCCAAAAATGACAGTCCAGCGCACGCCACTGAACAATTCAGCCAGGGCGGCGGCCATTTTGTTGATACTATCCACGTTGTGCGCGCCATCAACAATCAAAGGTGGCTCGGTACGCAATAGTTCCAGCCGACCCGGCCAGTGGGTGTTGTGCAGTCCATTTTGAATGGCGGCCGCCGATATTTTTAGATTGTTTGTCGGGTCGCGTCGCAATACGTCCAGGGTCGCTATAACACCCGTTGCGTTTTCCAATTGATGTGCGCCGAACAGTGGCAAATCGTAGATGCCCTCAAGATCGTTTGGATAAGGCATCGCCTCGCTTCGCCGAAACGCAACCTGCTTGACTTCAAAGCTCTGCGACGGTGGCAGCGCCTTCACCCTTCCCGAACGGTGGATTTGATCAAATGGATCGCGCATGGAGGAGTCACGGGAGCTGAGTTTTGACATGGTGCTCCAACGCCAGTGTCTTCCCATGAGCGTCAACGGGGCGCCCCGCTCGCGCGCAGAGGTTTCGATCACATTCTGCGCTTCATGGTGTTGTTGGTGGCTGATTACGGGCACCCCCCGCTTGATAATGCCGGCTTTTTCACCGGCGATCAGCGCAAGTGTGCCACCCAACCAGGCCGTGTGATCGAAGCTGATGGACGTAATAAGGCACGCGCACGGAGCTAAAACGTTGGTTGAATCCAACCGACCGCCAACACCGCATTCAATCACAGCCCACGCAACCTTGCTTTCCGCGAAATGCAGGAAGGCCATGGCAGTCAACGCCTCGAATGTTGTTGCACCAGTCAGACTTTCCACGATGGGCCGAAGTCGGCCAGTAAGTCGGACAACATCGGCCTCAGAGATAAACTGGCCGCTAACCCGCATGCGTTCGCGCAATGTGTGCAGATGAGGCGAGGTGAAAAGACCGGTGGAGATGTTGTGTGCGCGCAAGCAACTATCCAGCATTGCCGCCGAGCTTCCCTTTCCTTTTGTGCCCGCGATGTGAATGCTTTTGAATTGAAACTCCGGACTGCCAAGCGTGTCCAGCAGGGCACGCATGCGATCCAGACTGGCCGTGCGCTGTGTACCACCGCTGTTTCCAAGGTTATAGAGATAGGTGACGGCGTCGAGATAGGTCACAACGGTGCAATCCTATTGCCAGCTCCAAAAGGCTGAAACACCTGCTGCAATTGTTTTGGATCGAAACTCATTAAGTTCGAATACAGTAATAAACGGAGTACGGTTCCCGTCAGTTCCCGGTTGCATGGTAGGTAACACGATGGCGTCACTTGCGGGTGACCACAACCGGTGGCTCAATGCGTATTGATCAAAGAATGGCAAAAACTGAGTGACGAAGAGCTCGGTTGGCTCAAATAATCCCAACAAATGTCGCTCGGAATCGTCAACAGTCACCACCCAAAGTGCAAGTTGCAGCCGTTTTCGATCACTAATTGATGGCGGCCGACGCAGCAGTTCTTCCAAGTCACCCTTTTGAAACACACCGCCGGGATCCATGATGTCGCCCAGATTCAACAACTCAACAAAGCTGGCAGGTCCGGAAGCGACCGTGAGATATGCGATTTTGCGTCCGTCCGGAGACCAAAAAAATGCAATGACGGTTTGCTCGGTCAGGATACGAGCGTTTCCGCTTCGCGCGTCCACCATGCGGAGCTCGCCGTAGCAATGTTGGGCCGGTTCAGCCGGGCTAATAAACGCAAGTTGGTCGCCTGAAGGACTCCAACTCATTGCTGCAACGCCCTTGTGTAGCGCCACCATGGGCGGGAATTTGCTGCCACCATCAATCACTACGCGCAGTTCACCCTCATCACCGAGATCGCCAAATGCCCAATATTTTCCTGATGGCGAGATCCCCGGACTTTGAAAAAGCCCGGGACGCGCCACGTTATTTTGCACGACACGAGTGCTACCGTCTTCGTTCACACCGAGATAGAGTAGACGGCCCTCGTCACCTGCAAACCCACTATGCATAAGTATGTTCCTACTATCAGGCGACCAATCCCAGAAACAGGGCCGACCGCGGGTGACGCGACGTGGCGAACTTTCTCTAAACGGGCTTGTCAAATACAAGGCCATGGAATCCTGCGTTTGATCCACGGCTAAAAACGTAAGCCATTGACTATTCCGGGACCACGAGAGGTAAATTGGCGGCAGGGCCCTATCGATGTGGACAGAAGCCACGTCCGAACTCGGCGAATCCTTGAAGACGTATACACCCGCGCCCCCCCGTACACCGCCAATTGCTGCTAGGCGAGACCCGTCAGGCGCCCACGCCGGAAACTGATACCATCTTCCCGGCGCGCTGATCACATGAAGTGATTCGCCGGCCGGCGAACACGTGCAAAGCTCGCCCAGTAAAGTTACAAATGCAATACGGTTCAGACTTTCCGACTGGTCTGTGCGAGCCATGTCCGTTCATTATCCCGCTCTCGTGCCGCCGGTGACTATGACTTAAGCGCTTTGTGCATGCGCTCCAATCCCTCGAGGATGAGCGTTCGCGGTGCGCCAAAATTGACGCGCACAAACCCGTCACCGCCTGCTCCGAACATTGCTCCATTATTCAATGCCACCCTGGCTTGCTTTAGAAAAAAGGTCTGTGGTTCTGGCATTGCATTGGTCTGGGATACATCCATCCAGGAAAGATACGTGGCATTTGGTTTGGTAACTTTTACACCAGTCAAATTTTCGGCGACAAAGTCCATGACAACGTTTCTATTCTCAGTAAGGTAACTCCGTAGCTCCGTAAGCCATCCTTGACCAAGGTCATAGGCAGCCTGCGCCGCTACCATTCCCAGCGCGTTGGTGTGGGGGATCAGGCCGCTGTTACTCTGATTGAACCGATCGCGCAATTTCTTGTCCTGTATCACCGCAAAGCTAAATCCCAGACCGGGCAAATTAAACGTTTTGCTTGGCGCCATCAGCGTAATAGTGCGCGCGGCAACCTCGGGCGAAATTTTTGCAATGGGTAGATGGCTTGTGTCGTCCAGCAACAGGTCACAGTGAATCTCGTCCGAGCAAATGAGTACATCGTGCCGTACACAAATGTCGGCCAATTTTGAAAGCTCATCCCGGCTATATTCGTGACCAGTGGGGTTATGTGGGTTACAAAGAATAAACAGCTTTGTGCGAGATGTGATTGCTTTTTCAAACGCCTCAAAATCTATTGAATAGTGGAACGTTTCATGTTCATCGTCGACGCGGACCAAAGGCACCTGTGTCACGGTCATGCCCTGGTTTACCGGAGCACTCAAAAAAGGTGGATAGACTGGCGTCAGGGTGATCGCTGCATCGCCGACGTGGCTGAAGGCGCGTGACACCGCATTCAAACCACTTACGAGACCCGGCAGTTCGACGATGTGCTCGGTTTCAATGTCCCAGTCATATTGCTTCTTGCACCAATTGCACAAGCTTAGGAGAAATTCTTTGGAGGGCCATTCGTAACCAAAGACACCATGCTCGACGCGAGCCTTAAGGGCATCAATGACCACTTGCGGCGACCGGAAATCCATGTCAGCAACCCACATGGGTAGCACGTCCTCGTCGAAAAAATGCCATTTGGCACTGCGAGAATTTGCGCGCCTGTCAAGGGATTGGTCAAAAAGTGTACTCATGGCTATGAAATAGTATTTGTTGTTAAGGTTGGCGGGGCTATACGCAATCGCGCAACCGCTCGAAAGTTTGAACTCCGCAAATGTTAACCCGGATTGGTGTCCATCCGGGTTGAAAACTAAAGGAAATGGCTGCGCAGAAGCTTCCATAAAAAGTATTCAGCCAGATTTGACGTGCCACGCACGTTGACGAGCCTGAGCTACCCGTCCAGAGCAGACTGGATCCTGTTTTCTACTATTCCAAGTCGGTTACCGTCCGGGTCACTAAATTCCACAATCAGGCAGTCGGGATATTTTCTGAGTGCGGTGCAAGCCACACCGTTTTCTCGAAGCTCATTTAGTTCGACTTCAATATTTGTGACCGAAAAGTAGATTCGTATACCACCACTTGCACCTCCTGTTTTGCCCTCTTGGAGCACCACCAAGTTTGCACCGGCTTGGAAGCCGGCACTCTTGAGCACGGCATTTTCCCAAAGTGTGGACAATCCCAACATGCGGGTGTAAAACCGCACGGATGCCTGATAACTAGTGACCGTTAATCCGATGCGATTTATAGGTGCATGTGTCAGCATTGAGCAATTGTAGGGTACCGCTGCAGTTCAGCCGACTGTGGTGTACTCGGCATTTATGGCTGATCCTATTCTGCTGTATGACGGGGTGTGCGGTCTGTGCAATAGCACGGTCCAGTTTATTCTGGCCCAAGACAAGCACAAGAAGTTTCGGTTTGCTGCATTGCAAAACTCATTCGGTCAGGGCATTTTGACTGCTGCTGCCCTGCCAAATCAAGAACTTAGTAGCGTTGTGTTGGTCGAAAATGGGCGAATCCTCACGAGGTCTGCCGCCGTATTTCGCATTCTCAATCTTCTCGGAGGGATTTGGCGTCTGCCGGCTCTTTTGCGGGTTGTGCCACGTACGCTTACAGATCACATATATGACTTCATCGCGCACCGGCGCTATGCTTGGTTTGGGAAATACGATTCTTGCCAGATTCCGAAGGCCGAAACACGCGCACGATTTCTTGACTAGTCCGTCCGCGAACTAATAGAGCGCAGGCGATTATCGGTGGATACCGCCCGCTGCAAGCGTGCGCTTAATCTGATCTATGTGCGCAAGACCATGGCCGCTATATATTGTCAGCAGTTCATTCATGCTGACCAAGCCGGATTCTGAGTGCATGCCTTGACGGGAAAAGTTGGCTACGGTGAGATTGCGCCAGAACATGACCCACCGGTGATGCAGACCAGTGAGCAATAGTAACGAGCGTGAGACATCGGAATCGGTCGCGTCCGGGAAATTTGCCCACACATTCTGGTCATAACCTTTTAACGGCGGAATATCCTCACTCATGATCAGCTTGCAGCGTATATAGCTGTTGGCGTGCGAATCAAACAAGTGATGGACGTTTTGGGCCACAGTCCACTCGGAGTGCAAAAACCGCGTGGTCAGTTGCGCAGAGGTTAGGCCGGCGACGAGGCTGGCAATTTGACCGGGCAATTGCTCGATTTTGTTGATGCGATCTTCGTAGGTTTCCATGAAATGTTCAAAATGTGTGACTATTTGGCCGGAAGCACTTCCCTAAATTGCGAACCGCTTAGGCTCGGCCCGACAATACCTTTTTCTTCCATTTCTTCAATCATTCGCGCAGATCGGGTATATCCAATGCGGAGCCGACGCTGCAGCAGGCTGATAGAGGCCTTTCCTTGAAGTCGCACAGTCGCGACCGCCTCATCGAACAGAGTATCAGCGCCGACGCTTGGTGGAGCGGTTTCCCCCACGCCCGCTGCAGGGTTAAAGACGGGCGATTCAGTCCAGGTGGGCGTATCGCCTGGCCGCACCACGGATAAGTTGCTCGCTGACGGCAGTCCGGCACCGTCCATGACTTTCTGGCTGATTGGCAACCTCATTTGAACCGGTGTCAATGGTCCGGGCACGACTGTTCCGCCTGCAGCCTGCGCACGCCAGTGTCGCACTACCTTCTGTATCTCCTTGTCGCTTAGAAAGCATCCTTGAGCGCGCTGCGGAGACCCTAAATCGGGTTTGAGTACGAGCATGTCGCCACGCCCCAGAAGTTTCTCGGCACCGACGCTGTCCAGGATAACACGGCTGTCGATCGCGCTGGCCACCGTAAACGCAATTCGTGCGGGAAAATTAGCTTTGATCAGACCGGTCACCACATCGACGCTGGGGCGCTGCGTGGCCAGGATCAAATGAATGCCTGTTGCGCGAGCCATTTGAGCAAGCCTGCATATTGTCTTTTCGGTCTCATCAGGCGCGAGCATCATCAAATCTGCTAGTTCGTCAATAATCAGCACGATATAAGGCAAATGCTTGAGCTCGGAATCGGCGCTTGACTCGCTGACACCTTGATCGGCTGCGGCCATATTCTTTTGCTGCTTTTCACGTACCTTCTCGTTAAAGTCGACGATGTTTCTGGATCCGTATCTGGCAAACGTGCGATAGCGACGATCCATTTCACTTGTCGTCCATTTCAACACACCGCTTACCTGTTCAAGATCTACAACCACGGGCGCAATCAAGTGAGGGATGCCGTTGTAACCCGTCAACTCTACGCGCTTTGGGTCGACCATCAAGAGGCGTAGGTCGTCCGGGGAGTTATTTATTAGCAAGGCAGTGATGATGCTGTTCACGCACACGCTTTTTCCCGATCCTGTCGTGCCGGCGATGAGCAAATGTGGCATCGCACTTAGGTCAGCTACCACAGGGTGGCCACTGACATCTGAACCAAGACCCAACCGTAGTCGGGTCTTGCGCGCCAAAGCCTCGTATTCTTCGCTTTCCATCACATCCCGCAGGCTCACAAGTGAAGTCTCACCATTTGGGACTTCAATACCCACATAACTTTTGCCGGGAACAGGCGCCTCAATACGAATCCGCGGGGCTGCCAGACTGAGTGCAAGGTCGTCGGCGAGTGCTGCAATTCTGCTCACCTTGACCTTTTGTCGTTCCAGGCCCGCTGTGACTGAGCGCCCACCAGGCACGCCTTCGACGACTTTTCCACCCGCACTTCGTGCAATCGTGATCAAGTCAACGTTATGTCGCCTGCTCTTGATCGTCACGAGGTCGCCGTCGTTTGACGGGATTTCAGTAATATCAAAATATTCGGCAAACCGATCCGTCGCTTCTTTCTTACTTAGACCTTCCTCGGACTCGGAGGTCTCCGAAATGATGCTGGCTATAAGCTTGTCTTTGACGCGCTGGACAAATCTGTCACTACTCTGGCCGCGCTGGGTGAACCCAGGCTCTACGCAGAATTGCGTGATCGTGGGTCCCGGGTTCACCTCGGTGACTTTGGCGGGTACGCCAAAAGAAATCAATGTTTCTTCAATTGCTTTGGCGCGTTCACGAAGGTCGCTGGCACTCTTGGTTACATCTTTTCCAACTTCCAAAACATCGCTTGTGTCTGGCAGGGTCCATGTGCGTGATGGCTCGGAAGCCATTTGAATGGCGCTGGAAGCAGCTGCGCTTGCGGCGCTGTTAATTCCCCCGATAATGTGGGGCGGCGGGACGCGGCGCGCGTTACTGGGGGCGTACTCAGCAGGCGGCGAGTTGCGCGTGGGCATATTGACAATGACGTCCGATGCGATTGCCGCCTGCCCTAGTTTGGCGGCGACCGGGGACGGCCCAATGCGCTTCGATTTTTCGCTCTGAATTGGCGCAGGGACGTCCTCCTCCTGCTCGTTGCTCCGATCCCGCTGATCAACCGGCTCGACTACAAAATTCCGTGCGGATTTTTTGCCCGGTTTTGGTTCGGCACCCCGGGGCCGGAGACCATTAATTCGGATTGAATCGATGTTTTCGCTATCATCAATGCCGTTCGTTGGTTTGGGTTGGCGGAATGACGGGTCATAACGTGGCACGATTGGACGCTCACGAGTGGACTGAGCATTGTGCCCGAAAAACCGTATTCTAAGTTTGCCCGCAAACTGCTCAAGTGCCAAGCCCAACTGCGCAAGCGTCAGCCCGCTGATAAGCGTCAGGGACATCAGCAACCCGCCTAGAAGCAAGACACTGGCTCCAACATCGCCCAAGGGGCTGAGAGCGCTGAAGATACTAAAACCAATAGTCCCACCGCCCATGCCAAATTGTGGCTGAATATTAAGCCCGCGATCCGTTGAAACACCATTAAATACATGAAAAAGCCCAAGTGCAGCCAAATAAGCAAGGAATATTCCAAAAATTCTGCCAGGGGATGGTCGTGGGAATCGATCACCAAAACGCTGCGCCACCAGAAATCCACCAAAGGCCAATAGTAGAACCGGTGCGATCAGCATTCCCCAACCAAAGATAAGTTTGAGGCCGCCAACCCATACGCCGGTTATGTTGCCTTGGCCACCAGGTGACAACGCACTGAGCAGCGTGATAACGGCGACAGCAATTAACACGAGCCCTATCAGATCAATAAACTGGTCGGAATTTAGCAACGGTGCCGGTGGCGTCGCCTTACCGCGCGGCTTGGACTTGGCCTTTGACTTGGTGCTAGAACGAGCGAAGAAATTCATCGGAAACAATTGTTCGACATTTTACTCTCCAAGTGGCAATGAGAGAAGTCTCACAGCCTATTCATGCTGAATGACCGGATTCAGCTAGTATGAAAGAAGTAGGATGCTCCAACTATGTTTCAAAAATTAAACCGCAAGAAAACACTTCATGTGTTGGCCTTTTCCGTCCTGGCGATATCTAGTGCATTTGGCACGGGAACCTCCGTGCAAGCGAAAACTGCAAGCGAGACAACAATGGCACAGTCTGATGTATGGCAGGCGCCAGTTGCTGTGCTGAGGCCCCAGCGTGATCCGGTGCCGAAACCACCGGAACCCGAGAGTCACCACATGTTCTTTGTGGATCGTGGCATCGTTACCGCCGTACCAACCGACATTGTCACCGCACCTTTTGGTGATTATATGGTTGGTTCAAACGTGTATCAAGCGGTGAGCAGTACCACTGATTTCCAAGCTCTGGCTGGTCCTATAGGTGTGGGTTCGTGTGTTAGGGTCAACTATACGATGCAAGGATCAATGCGTGTTGCATCGCTAATCACGAGTTTGAACTTGGGCGAATGTTACCGATCTCAGCGGGATCGGGGTGTGGTCATGACCCGACCAGTTTCCAGCCTTTATGGCGAGTGGTCCGTTAACGGTCATAGCTATGCTGCGATTTCAGGCACCACCACGTTTGATGAACATTTTGGCCCACTATCTGTCGGTTCATGCGCCGGTGTGAGCTATGCCACTATTGGCGGTCAGAGTGTGGCATTGTTGGTTGTTAGTTTGGCCGCGCCAGAATGTTCTTCGTTACTCGCGTTGCGAGATGTTGGGCCGATTACCGTTGTACCGACAGGCACCACCCTTTTTGGTGACTGGGTGATCAATGGCAATACCTACACGGCCGTAAGCGGTACAACCACGTTTGAGCAAAACAATGGGCCGTTGGAAGTGGGCACGTGCGCCGGGGTTTTGTATACAAAGGGAGCCAACGGCAATGTTACGATGCGAATTGCCAGCATCAGGCCAAGTATGTGCTTCACCGTACAACGTGCTCATGGCACGGTCGTTTCGATGCCGGTCGGTAGTGACTTCGGCGGTTGGATGATTGGTGAAGTGGGTTACCTGGCCATACAGGGAGTGACGACGTTTGATCGCGGAGACGATCTCATGCGCTCGAATGATGGCGGCCATGGCGGCGGGCATGACAACAATGCGTCGATCAAAGTTGGAGATTGTATCGGCGTGGCGTTTGTCGTGTCCGCTGATCGAAATGTTGCCCTCGAGCTGGAAAAGGAAGACCACGATGGATGTGCGCGACAGGAGCATCATGTTGCGTTTGGCACCATCATGACCCTGCCAACCAGCATCGATTTGACCGGCACCTGGAACGTAGGCGGTCGATCATTTGAGGTTGTTACCTCGACAGTGTTGGAGGGTGGGCCATTCACGCCGACGATGTTGGTGAAGGTGGAGTGGATTTCGACCGGTGGCATTAACGTTGCAGTAGAGATATCCGGTCGAACAACCATGACCGATTCCGAGCACGAGCGGGTCAAGATCCGCGGCGTTTTGCAGAGTCGACCAATTACGCCAACCATTGCGGGAACATGGGTTGTGGCGAGCACAACGTTGATTGTGAGCGATACAACGCGGGTGGATGGATCGCTTGCTATTAGCGATTGTGTCGAGGCCTATTTTCGCCAGGCGGCAAATGGTGACAACATTGCCGTAAGCATTGGCAGGGCCGATGACTGCGGTACCGCCACGGAATTGGCACGCAAATACGGATTTGTGCGCTCCATGCCCATGAGCGCCACACTGGGTATTTGGGTAATCGGCGGCACATCTTTCAGCGTGACGGCGAGCACCCTTGTCAGTGAAACCAATGGACCTGTCATGATTGGATCGTTTGTGCGCATTGTGTTTGAAAGGTCGGGCAAAGGCCCCAAGATTGCGCTAAGCGTAGAGACGTTACCAGCCCCGGGTCCATGGACTCGGCAGTTGCTGGGACGCCTGAAAATTAGCCGATCTGCTGTTGCTCGCGGTGAGGCGGCAGTACCGTCCTATTCTGTTAATGGCAGAACCATTTTGGTTAATGATGCGACCATGATAGACACGTCAGCCGGACAGTTGACCAATGGCCAACCAGTTATGGTTTCACTTAAGATTAATACTATTACCGGGCAGGCACAGGCCTCCTCGATAACGGTGTTAACCGCGTTGCACAGCGTGTTTATGCCGACTGTGTCAAACTAGCAACGTTTCGCAATTGACACAAAAATCCAGCCCAGCTGAAAAGCAGAGGCTGGATTTTTGTTTTTTCGCAAATACAATTTTGGCAATGGCTTACTTTATCGGCATCGACACATCCACCACGGCGACCAAAGCCCTTTTAATGGATCAGACTGGAACGGTCTTAGCCGTATCCGCGCAAGAATATGGATTTGAAACGCCCCACCCACTTTGGAGCGAACAAGCGCCCAGTCTGTGGTGGGCTGCAACGATTGCCAGCATTTGCGGCGTGCTTGAAATGTCTGGTGTGGC
>JANXLU010000071.1 GCA_025354985.1 Chloroflexota bacterium | reverse complement strand
CGGAGCGGGCTGGCTGACCACCACCACTGACGCCAGCGGGCAATATACCTTTACCGGGGTGCCATCAGGCACGTGGCAGATTGTGCCGACACTGCCGATCACCGCAATTCGTTTCAACGCATACCCGGGAATTGGTGGAAGCAATGATCAAAGTGGCATTGGCGTGATTATGACGACCATTCCAGTAAGTACAGTACTGACCAACTACGATTTTTCGGATCGATTTCCCTATGTCACTGGCGTGATCTATAGTGACGCCAATAACAACGGCGTTTACGATCTTTATATTGATACGCCGATTTATGCCAGTGTCTCCCTCACATTGAGCAACAATCTGACCCATTTTGTGACGACCGGGTATGGCACCTTCTATTTTTCTGACATACCGCCCGGCACTTACTGGCTGACCGAGCAACAACCGCCCGGCTTTGATCAAGGGATCAACGCCTCCGGGTCGTTGGGTGGGCAGGTGCTCGCGGGCGATGTGATAACCGGGATCGTCGTGGCGGGTAACGCCGACGGTCTAAATTATGCGTTCGGGGAGGTGCCACAAGCCAGCGTGACCGGGCGTGCATATATCGACTTGAACGGCACTGCGCTATATGAATTTACCGACGGGGCGGAAGCCGGCGTTACCGTGACACTGAACGGCGTGACCAACAGCGTGCAAATGAGCGTTGTGACGCAGGTGGATGGCACATATTTACTGTCGGGCATGCCCGCCGGGCAGTATGTGTTGAGCCGCACGCTCACGAGCGCCATCCCGGTAACGAGCAACCTCGGTATCGCGGGTGGGGTCGTTGGACCGGCGTTCCAGGTGACGATCACGATTGCGCCGGGTTCCACGAACACCGGATACAACCTGGGTGACCGCTGGCCGACGCTCAGTGGCCAAATGTTTGTTGACATCGACGCAGACGGCGTGTACTCAAGCAGCATCGATCAACTGCTGTATACCGCCATTGTGGTCACCCTGAGCGGGCAGACCAGCGCGGGAACACCGCTGGTGCGGCCCCTGAGCGTGCCCTATTATCAGTATGGGATTTTTAGCTTCCCGCTGGTGCCGCCTGGGAACTACACACTGACCGCTTCGCAGCCGGCAGGTTACATTTCCGGCCCCAGTTCAACCGGACCACTCGGCGGAACCGCACAGCAGGCGCCTGTCATCTCAAACATTGTCGTAGCGGGTGTTATCGATGGCCCGGGCAACCGGTTTGCGCTGCGAAATTCCTCTCAACTGAATGGACAGGCGTACGTTGACAGCTATGGCGGAGGCTTCTTCACCAGTTATTACGACACGGCGCTGAATGGCATCGTGATGAGTCTGTCTGGCGTGGACGACCTCGGCGCCACGGTGCAGCTCACCACGACAACAGCGAGCCAGGGAAACTTTACGTTCTTGAACTTGCGGCGCGGGAGCTACACGATCACCGCACCTTCGCTGAGCAACTATTTGTGGGCGGGAACCAAATCCGGCTCGCTTGGGGGCACGTCTGGAATCAGCGCCACTTCCGCCATCTCGGTGGGTTATGGCTCGGCGGGCTATACCTACGACTTTTTTGCCAGCGTGCCCGGGTTGCAGGGGACGGTGTTTAATGATTACAACTCGGATGGCATATTTGGGCCCTATCCGGATCAACCCGTCTATTACAGTTCGCTCGTTGGGCTGTCGGGCATCGACTACCTGGGCAACCCGGTGTCGCGCACCGCAACCACCAACTCGAATGGCGTATATACCTTTGCGCTGAACACGCCCGGAGCCTACACGCTCACCCGGCTGGGTCTGCCACAGTATGGGAGCTTTTTGCCAGGAAAGATGCAGATTGGCACGTTGGGAGGCCAGATCAGCGCGCCGGCCTCAATTGCCAACATCGTGATCGCGGTTACGCCAACGTTGGGGATAAGCTATAACTTTGGCCTGGTGCAACCGGGCAATATCGCCGGCAACGTCTATCATGATCGCAATGTCGATGGCGTTTTCCAGTCCCAATATGATCAGTATTTCTCGACGACCGTGACGTTAACGGGTGTGGACGATTTGGGCGCCCCGGTGATCAGCACCACCCTCTCGGGGAGTAACTATTACGGCAGCGTGTCGCCCGGGCCGTTTAGTTTTATAGGTCTGCGCCCGGGGGTCTATACCGTGAGTGAATTGGTCCAACCCGGCTACGTCGCCGGGGTTGGCACGCCTGGCAACTATCTGCGCGGAATCACCGGAACCGGTCAGGTTACCAGCATCACCCTAAACTCCAGTGACTATGTGAATGGTCTGATGCTGGCCGAGACTCTGCCCGGGATTAGCGGCTACCTTTATGAAGATCGCAATATCAACGGCACGTTGGATCAGAATGACGCCCAGGTGGGCTCGTATTCGTACTATCCGCCCATGTTTGCCGGACTGAACGGGCAGGACTATTTGGGCAACCCGGTGGCGTTGACCACGACGGTTGACTATGCCGGCTATTACGTGTTTTCGAACACAATTACCGGCACCTATCGTGTCAGCCGCACTGTTCCGACGATCTATGGTTTGTTGGATTCGGTGCCCAGGCTGGGGGCGGTGGGTGGATTCACAACCGGGCTGGTGGTCGGCCCGGTCATCAGCAATATCACCTATGCCGCCGGTCAATATGGGCTTGGCTACAACTTTGCCGAGTACCACAGTGGCGCGATCCAGGGACAGGTATATAACGACGTGGATGGAAACGGCCTGCAAAATAATAGTGAACCGGGCATCCTGGGCGTGGTGGTGTCAGTCACAGGAATGACGGACATCGGGCCGACTGCGCTCGTCACCGCAACAACCAATGCCTATGGCACCTTTACAGCATCCGGACTGCGTCCGGGTTACTACACAATCACCGAGACCCAGCCCATCAGTTATTCGGACGGGGCGGACTTCACATATAACAACATTGGGTTGATTAACGGCAATGATTCGTTCTCGAACATCACGGTGACTTCGAGCAGCTATGGCAGCACCGTGGGCAGCTTTTATTTTGGCGAACGGGAAATCGGGTTTTCGGGATTCGTAAAGAAGGATACCTACTACGCGATGCCCTATGTATCCATCCAACTGACGGGCACAACCAACCTGGGCGCCCCGGTTTCGCGCACCGTTCAAACGGATGCCAGTGGGTTCTATTTCTTTGAGAACGTCTTAAGTGGGACCTATGCGTTGGTGGAAGCGCAACCAATCGGATTTCTGGATGCCTACACCCCGGTTGTGGTGGGGTCGGTGGGAGGCGTGACCGCCACCAACATGATCAGCGGGATCGTATTCAACACCAATGATCATGGTGACGGCTACAACTTTAACGAGCTCACGCCATCAAGCATCCGTGGGTATGTGTATTACGACGCAAACGGGAATGGTTTGTTTGATACGGGCGAGGCCACCTTAAGCACCACGGTCACCCTGAGCGGCACGGATGACCTGGGGCAGAGTGTGACTGTAATCAGCGCCACCCGCGCATTTACCTGCACCTCCGTATATGCACAACAGTGCTACAGCACCAATCTCTGGGGTTTTGACTTTAGTGGTCTGCGCCCTGGCAACTATGCGCTTCTTGAGACCCAACCGGTGAGCTACACGGATGGGCCCGATAGCCTGCCCACAAATAACCCCTATTACGGAACGGTGGTTGAGCCGGATTCGATCCTGTCAATCAGCCTGCCCTCAAATGTGATGTTTCAATCATATTTGTTTGGAGAACGGCACGATGGGGTAAGTGGCCGGGCGTTTCGTGATTTTGACGGTGACGGCACTGTAAATTGCTGGGCGTTCACAGGCTATTGCGATTACGGGGTTCCCGGGTTGACGGTAGTCCTTTCAGGCACGAACAACACCCAACGTTACACGGCCACATCCAACGCCAATGGCGACTACAGCATCTCTGGCATTGCCACTGGGAACTACCGGCTCTTCCATCTAACGCCACCCGCCACCGGCTACGGTGCCTTCGTCGACGGCAAGGTAGCGACTGGTACGCTGGGAGGGCAGGTGGTGAATCGGGTGGAGGTTTCCTTTGCCTATACCGCCGGACTGTTGACGACCGGTTACAACATCGGGTTGCAGGTGCCATGGTCCATCGCGGGCACCACGTATGTGGATGCGGATGGAAATGGAACATACACGCAAGAACCGGTGCTGCCGGGTGTGGCGCTGACACTCACCGGGCAAAACGACTATGGTCAAAACGTGCTGAGCACGACCGTCAGCGATAGTAGCGGCGCCTATTTGTTTGCTGCTTTGCGCGCGGGTTCATATACGGTCACCCAACAGTTGCCCGCAGGTTTTACCTCGGGAAAATCAACTGCCGGATCATATGGCGGTGTTCCCCTGACAGGCTCCATCACCGCGATTGTGCTTGGTCCCATCAACGCCAACCCAAACGCCACGAACTACAATTTTGGCGAGCGACCATCCGTGGCCGGCAATGTATTTTTGGACGCAAACAATGACGGAATACACGGCTTTTACGAATACGCCCTGGCAAATGTTCGCGTGGTGCTGAGCAGTACGAGCGGTATTCCGTTCACGGCAAGTGCGCAGACCGACGGCAATGGGGTGTTCTATTTTGTGGGTGTGGTCGACGGCGGATACGTGATCAGCGAAGTGCAACCTTCGCAATATCTGGACGGCAAGGATTCACCCGGGATTAGTGGAACACTGATTGGGAATGACCTCGTATCGGTAACAATGTCCGCTGGACAACCTATTACCGGGGTGACCTTTGCCGAACTGCAGCCCAGCACCTTGTATGCGTTGGCCTTCTATGATCTAAACAACAACGGCGTGCGGGATTGCACCAACGCGTGCGAACCATTGTTGGCAGCCACGCTCATTTTGAGTGGAACGGATGACCTATCGCAAACGGTTCGCGTTACTGTCACAAGCATTGCCGGCAACTTCGCCGCCTTCAATGCGCTGCGACCCGGGCTATACGACCTTTTGGAACTACAGCCGGAAGGATACACGGATGGCACGGATGCGGCCGGCGGTTTTGGAGGCACGCCAAATGGTCTGGATGCGATCCTGGGAATCACCATCACGCCGGGTGTGAGCAATTACAACAACTACTACACGTTTGGCGAGCGCCGAACCGGGCTGAGTGGCTATGTCTATCGCGACCTGAACAACAACGGCGTGCGCGACGTCGCAAACGGAGACACCGGAATTCTAAATACGTTCCTGGAACTGACCGGCACAACCTTTGACAATCAGGCCGTGCACCTGTATGCGGGAACGAGTGACCTTGGATATTACAGTTTTGGTGATCTGGTCACAGGCACCTATCGCATCATCGAGAACCAGCCGTTTGGCCTGCTTGACGGGTTGGAGACCGTTGGGAACTTCAGCGGCACGGTGCGCGGCACGGCCGGTCCGGATTACTTTGATGTGAACTTCAACCAGGGTGAGTTTGGCTCAGATTACAACTTTGGAGAGTTGCCGCCTGCGAGCGTGAGTGGGCATGTGTTTCTCGACGCAAACAACAATGGCGTGCAGGATTATGGTGAGCCGGATATTCCGCTGGTCACCGTGGCTCTGAGCGGTACGAATGACCTTGGTCAGGCGGTGTTGCTATCGTTGCAGACCCAGGGTGACGGTACATTTGGTTTTGCAGGCTTGCGCCCGGGCATTTACAACATCATCGAGACACAACCCGTAAGCTACACGGATGGAATAGATTGCAAGCAACCGAACGCCACCCTGTGCAGCACGCCTCCGGACGGTGATCAGTTTGCAAACGTAGTGGTGGGCGCGGGTCAGGCCGTGGGCACCTACTTCTTTGGTGAACGCCAGACGGGTGTCAGTGGATATGTTTACGTCGACAACAATCTCAACCACGTCAGGGATGCGGGTGATCTGGCACTTGGCGGGATACAACTGATCCTGACGGGTACCGATTACCTGAGCAATTCCGTACAGGCCACCGCGCAGACGAACAACGCGGGTTACTACAGTTTTGGCAACCTCGTGACGGGCACGTATCGCATTCGTGAGGCCGCGCAGCCCGGCGCATACGTAGATGGCCCGGATCAGGCCGGCACGCTGGGCGGCAGCGTGGGCCCGGTGGGCACCGACATGATTGACTTCACCTATAGCCCGGCTATCAGTGGGTCATATGGCACGGATTACAACTTTGGCGAAATTCAGCCCGGCATTCTGGCGGGATATGTGTTCTACGACATTCACAAGAATGGGTCGTTTGCCTGGAGTGGTTGCAATCCACTTGGTGGAGATTGGCTATGTTTTGTGTCGTTGACTGATGACCTGCTATACGAAAGCAACAGCATTGAGCAGCCGGTCTATGTAAACCCGGCCGAGCCGGCCGGGAGACTGGACGGGCCGATCACGATCATCGTGACCGGTACAGACGACCTGGGCAACAGCGTTTGGATAACGGGGGCGACCAACACGGGTGGCCGCTTTGAATTCGATCTGTTGCGACCGGGCACATATAACATTTTTGAAGTGCAGCGTGAAGTGGATGTGGACGGTCTGGTTGGCCGGATAAACGCGCCCATGGCCGTGACCGGAACAAACACAGTGCAAGGGATTGTTCTCTCGCCAGGTGACGCGCGCGGCGCAGTGTTTGGCGAGGATCCGTCGATCATTGGGTTTACATATCAAGACGACAACGACAACGGTCTGTTTGAGCGCAACATCATCAGTCAGTGCACCACACCAGAAAATGGAATCGGCGGAGTGTCGTTACAGCTGACGGGCTCAGATAGCTATAACCACGGGGTTAATCGTGGCGCCAGCAGTTACTCACCCGCGCCGCCGCTCGGCAATCTGGAATGCGATCGCGGTTACTTTTACGTTGGCAGCCTGGTGACCGGGACCTATGACATCAATGAGAGCCAGCCCTATGGTTATGGCGACGGCAAGGAGACCGTGGGGACTGGCGGTGGGCTGACCACGACCAATGATGTGATCAGCCGGATTGTGTTTACACCCGGGCACACCATTACCGGCTATCTCTTTGGAGAGCTTAAGAACGTCATTGCCGGCTCGGTATTTCTGGATCGAAACGGCAACGGCGTGCTGGATCAGGGCGATAGCGGTGTGAACAACCCGGCAAGTATCCAGTTGAGCGGGATTGACGATCTCAACCACCGGGTGACGCAAACCATCAGTACTAATGGTGGGTATCAGTTTGCCGGGCTGCGACCGGGTACCTATACGATTACCGAGATCGGTCACCCGGTCGGCTACGTGTATGGCGGAGAACAACTGGGGATCGGCGCCGGCGGGCAAGTGGCCGGGCCGGATGTGTTTGCCGGGCTGACCATCACGCCAAACGCCAGCACACTGGGAACCGGATATAACTTCGCCGAGGTTATTTCCTCGTCCATCCATGGGGATGTGTGGTATCAGCCGTTCTTAAACAGCGGTCGCGGTGTGGCGGGTATGCCGGGTATGCCGATTCAGCTCAACGGCGTGCGAAAGGCCGGCGGCGTTGTGTTCACAACAACGGTCACCGATGGCACCGGCAACTATATGTTTGACAACTTGCTGCCTGGAAGTTACACCGTTACATTGCTCAATGTGCCGCTGGGCTACACCGAGCGGCCGGCCATCGCATGTAACGGGGCAACGGTGGTTGGCTCCCGGGTTGTGATGAGTATCCCGTTGCAGTTTGGTGACGTCACATATGACTGCTCGTTCCGCACCGGACCCGTGCTTACCGGGCGGGTGTTTAGCGATCGTAATTTGGACGGCCTGTTCAACGGACAGGAAGTCGGCATATTTGACGCACGCGTATTTCTCACCGGGACGCTGTCTACTGGCGCTACAGTCAGCCAGACGTTCATGACCACGGAATATGGCGAGTTCGGTTTTGCCGGGCTGCTGACCGGCACCTATGATCTTTGGGAGTATCAACCTACGGGATACTTTGACGGAAAGGACACAGCTGGTACGTTGCTGGGTTCAACCGGCAGCTTTACAAATCCGATTGATGCTGCATATGTCGACGTCATCACGGGCGTTGCCTACGTTCCGAATCAAGTTGGCGGCAACTACTGGTTTGGCGAGAACGCTCCCGGTCAGTTGCACGGCATCGTTTTCTACGATGACAATGGAAACGGACTGTTTGAACCGCCAACCAGCGGGCTCGACTATGGATTGGTGACCACCCTGACGCTGCGCGGCGTGGATGACCTTGGGCAAATTGTGGCGCTGACCCAGACGTCGGATGGCACGGGTGGTTATGCCTTCACCGGGCTGCGTCAGGGCGTTTATACGTTGGCGGAAGTGCAGCCGGACAATTACACGGATTGGGTGGACTGCGTGGGCTGCACCGTGGGCATTGTGGGCAATGACAAGGTCTTGCAAATTCCCATAAACTGGGGCGACTATTTGCAAAATTACAACTTCGCCGAACGTCAGCTGGGCATTGTTGGGTTTGTTTATGCGGATTACAACAACAATGGTGTGTATGAGCGGCCAGGCACGCAGGAACATGGGATCCTCAGCGTGACCGTGCAGCTCAGCAGCACCACCAACGGCACGCTGAGCAGCACGCAAACTAATACTTCGGGCTATTACGAGTTTGCCGACCTGCCACTCGGGACTTATCAGGTTAAGGAATTGGCCGATCCGCCGGGCTACACCAATGGACAGGCTTCGCCCGGTACACGGGGTGGGGTGGGCGATAGCGCCAATAATCTGATTAGCAACATCATGCTGGGCACCGGTGCCCAAGCGTATGGGCACGAATATAACTTTGGCGAGATTCCCGCCAGCACCCTGGCCGGTTATGTCTACGTGGATGCCAATAACGACGGGCTCTTTGGCGGCACCGGCGAAGTGGGCATCGGCGGGGTGACCATGACGCTGACCGGGAATCAGGGACAACCGGTGATTCAGGTCACGCGCACAAATTCGAGTGGGTATTACCAGTTCATTGGCCTGCAGCCGGGTTTATATGAGATACATGAGACCCAGCCGGCCTATGTCAATGGCAAGGTAACGGCGGGCTATGTGCCGGGCAACTCACCGGGCGTGGCCGAGAGCGCCAATAACGACATCATCGGAATTCAGATCAGCTTTGCCGTCGACGGATATGGGTATAACTTTGGCGAGCGCAACAGCGGGATCAACGGCTATGTATATTGGGATCAAAACCTGAATGACACCCGCGACATCAGCGGGACGACCGGCGAGGCCGGTCTATATCCCGTGACACTGCAGCTGCATGGGTTGGATGCGCAACAGAATGTGGTGAACCTCACCGGGCAAACGCTCGTGGATGGCTCCTATAGCTTTGATGTGGCACCCGGTGACTACTGGCTGGAAAAGACGCCGCCGTTTGGCTTCATCAACGGTGCGGCGAACGTGGGGACGGTCAGCGGAATAACCACCGGCGTTGCCAGCGCCACCAATATCATCACCGGCATCGTGCTGTCCGTTGGCGGCCCCGGGCTGAACTACAACTTTGCCGAACGTGCACCCAGCGCCCTGGACTTCGCTGATGCAATGGGGATTAACCGCAGCTGGATTTTGTCTGGCTCCGTTCAGGGCGACGGCCCCAGCTTGCTTGAGGCCGCTCTCAAGGTGGGCGTCGGCACGCCACACATTCAGCAGTTCCCCATTGAGGGATCCAGCTTTGCATACCTTGGTACCGGCAACATGATCCTTGCCGACCAGCCGAACACCGCGCCAAATTCGTTTGGTTTGGGGCTGCACGGCGCGGCACAGTTTACGCTGACGGTGCCCATGACCGCAACCTGCATGAGCGTGGACTTCAAGTTCCTGAGCGAGGAATTCCCGGAGTTTGTGGGCAGCCAGTTTAATGATTCGTTTGACATGTATTTGGATGGCGTGCCGTTTGCCCGCGATTCGCATGGCAACCGCATCAGCATCAACACGGTGTTTGGCGCAAACGCGGCCAATGCTGCTGGCTCTACCTATGACGGGGCCACGCCGCGGCTGCGCGCCCAAGTTCCGGTAACGCCGGGCGCCACCAGCGTATTCAGCCTGACGATTACGGACGTTGGTGACCCGCTGCACCCGGAAAACCAGGACAGCTACGACAGTGGTGTCTTTCTGGACCGGTTCCGCTTTGGCAAGCCGATTGTTGGTGGTTGCGAACCGGGCGTGGAACTGCCCATTTCGGTGGCCGTAAACGAGACGGTGAGCACCGAGCCGTTATGCAGCGTCGACACGGCCATCAGCGTGCTGCCAGGGACCGAGGTGTTTTACTGTTATCAGGTGCAAAACACGGGCGATGTGACGCTGACTGAACACTCGCTGACCAGCACCATTGATGGCAGTCTGTTGTATTTTGAGCCGATCACCCTGGCCCCGGGCGGGGTGTTTACCTACATGGCGTCGCATGTGATGGACATCAGCACGGTAAACGCCGCGCAGTGGACGGCCTACAGTGTGCCGCTGACCACCACCGCGGGCACGGTGGCTACCGTCACCGTGGTCAGCCACCTCCCTGACCCCACCCATGCCACGCTGCAGGTGTCACCACTCGATGCGGTCGTGGCGCCCGGGGTGCCCATAACGATAGACATCATGATTTCTGACGTATGGGACTTGGGTGCGGCGGAATTCAAACTCACGTTTGACCCAAGCGTGGTGACCGTCACCGAGGTCATCCCGGGGCCGTTTATCACCAGCACCGGGCGCACCATGCAACCGGTCCAGATGACGGAGGGCGCAAATTACATCCGGTTTGGGCTTGGAACCTATGGCACGCAACCCGGTCCCCAAGTGCTGGGCCAGTTGGCACACGTGAGCTTGATGCCGCTTGCAGCTGGTTGGAGCAACCTGACCTTGAGCGAAGTCTTGCTTGGAAACACAAAGGGTCGGCCAATCACACCCACGCTGACAAACGGCGAGGTACATACGCTGGGGGCGCTGCCTGCGACCGACACTCCGACACCCACCGCGACGCCGACTATGACCGCGACGCCGACCATGACCGCGACGCCGACCATGACCGCGACGCCGACCATGACCGCAACGCCAACTGCCACGGCAACAAGTAGCCCAACCCCAACGCGAACCGCGTCGGCCACGCCGCAGCCGGCAACCGCGTCGGCCACGCCAACCGTAACCCCCACACAGTTACCGCATGCAAACCACAAGGTGGATCTGCCGCTGGTGCTCAAGAAATAAGCGAATTGCAACCATGATGAAATCCAGTTTGAAAACCCTCCTGTGCGCGCCAGTGCTGGCGCTGGGAATCGTGGCGATGGGCGCCACCGCCATCCACGCCGCCCCGCTGGCCCTTATCGGCGGACCCAACCCGATGTTTGAATACCAAGTGCTGGTTCGCAAGGGTGATGTCGTGGGTGGTAGCGGCGGTTCGGTTACGGCAGATTCGATTCTTTCTGCCAGCCTGGCGCTAAACGACTTGGGCAAAATAGCGTTTGTCGCCAAAACGCCGGATCCCGGATCGGGCGAGTTCATTGCGTTCGGCGGGCCGGGTGATCCATTCCGCAAGGTGAGCTTCACCAATGTGCAGTCCACACTGCGGTATGGCCCGGCCGTGGACTTAAATAACAACAATCAGCTGGTATCGCGCGTGGCCGATAACATCGTGGCGGGCTGGTCGGTCGGTTATCCCATTTTCCTTCCGCCGGTCATCATACCGAGCTTCCCGCCTCTGATCATTCCAGTACCTCCCGCGTTTTCGCCAAACACATCGTACGTGATTGTGCCGAATTCAATCCGGCTTTGGGATACACATCCCGGCTCCGAGGGCACCTATAGCATCCGCGTACGGTCCTATAACTACCTAACATACACCAAGGATGTGGACTTGATCGGGCCGGGACCCAGCATCAACGCAAGCGGCAACGTGGTGTATGCCAGCGCCAGCATGGGTTTTAGTCCGGCCATGGGTTTCCTTGGCCTGTCCAGCGACAACTTCAACTTTCCGATGTACTTGGGCCCATATCAAAATGGCCCGATGTATTCGCGACTCGCAGATGATGGAACGATGCTGGTTCGCGTTGCTGATTCGTACAGTTCCTTTAAAGACATTCTGGTGGGGCCGGCGGGAAACAGCATCCTTGCAAGCACCGATGCGAGCTTCCCCACCCTGGGGATGAAGCCAAATATTTCGCGCGATGGCGTGGCCGCGGCCTATACGATCAGCGGCACTGCCGTGGGTGAAAGCGACTTGCGGGTCTTGCTACAGGGAGGTGGCGGCGGTTTCTCGGGAACCAAACAATTGATTGGAAGCAGCTGGAACGGGACCACCTGTGCGCAGCCAGAGTTGGGATATGACGATGCCGGCAATAAACTCTGCTTCACTTCGCTGGACATCAACAAGCGGGTGGGCATCATTCACATTCCTCTGGGCGTCGGCGGAATTGAAGGTGACTCCTTTGTGGTTTCCTTTTATGGCACCCCCAACGGGCCGAGCCGGACCAACCCGGTGACGCTCAAACCTCTGTTGTTTACGGCGCAACCAGGTCTATGGACCATGCGGTTTGATGTTTTGAAACCCTATGATCAACCGGCGGCAATCGTGGTTCCGCGATTGCCCCTAAAAGTGGCCCAATTGGGCGACAAAATCGACGGCGCAGTGATTCAGGGGTTTGATGCCAACGCGCCGTTGGCACAGGCCGCCACGGACTTGACCAGCGCCACCCCGCGCACCCAGCGCCGGGGCGATCATCGGATCGCATTCGCAGCGTCAACGGATCAGGGTGACCGTGTCATTCTTGCGTCACACATCGACAGCGATGAGGATGGATTGCCGGATCACTGGGAGCGCGCAGATGGCGGCATCGATATGGATGGTGATGGCGTGGTTGACCTGAAGCTGTCCGATATGGGAGCCGATCCGGCCAAGCGGGATATGTTTATGCAGGTTGACTGGGACGCCGACCGGCCGGCGGTGAATGGAAATCCGGTCACAATGACGGTCAAGCCGCGTCCGGCTGCGCTTCGTCGCCTTGGCGTGATGTTCGATGCGGCACCGGCGCTCACCGACACACATGGTTTCCGCAGCGATGCGGGCGCACCAGCCGCAATCCCGGCAGGGATCACGGTGCACATGGACGCCGGACCGGGGACCGACTATGTACCCTCAGTTTTGCCCAATATGGGCAGTATTACCGCATCACTTGCTTCGCGCAAGGTCTACGCAATGTCATACAACATGGGACCCGGCGGCAGCGTGAACACCAGTCTGCTGGCGGGTGGGAACACCGTCAGCAATGGCGGTCAACACATCAATTTTACGTATCAAGCACAAACGGACCCGTACGGTATCGGTGCTCCGACCACCCGTTCAATGGATGACATCAAGCGCAAAAACCTTGGCAAGGCCAGTGAGAAATTTGCGCGTGAGTTTGCATTCCGCTATGCGTTTTTTGGCGCCCATTCGACGGACTACTGCCTGCGTTCCGGAACTTTTGGCGCGCCGAGTGGTGCCAACAGCTGGAACCTGACCCTGGGAACCAACACCTGTGTTGCCGGGAACGCCGATCCCGATGATGCGATTGCAAAAATCATCGGTGGTACTGGGCAGAACCAGGTGCGCGCGCTGAACGTGCAGCGGGCCGGCGCGTCCATGATCTTCCCACCAAATAACTATCCGTTCATTCCCTACTACATTGTGCCAAATACCTCGAGTCAGTTGGTGTTTTTTGACGGCTCAAGCGGCCTGGCGGAGGAAGACTTTGGCCTGGCTGTTGCACGTGCCGGCAATGAATTTCAGGTGACCGTGGGTGACTGGGGCACGGATATGGAGCGCAGCCCGGTTTTGCAGTGGCGCACGCTTGCCCATGAGCTTGGGCACACACTTGGTTTGTTTCACTGTGGCATTTATGGCGCGGGTAGCTTGCCCTGTATCAACCCGTCGTCACCAGACCACCTGAGCTTGATGAGCTATCGCTATCAAACCACGTTTGGTAGCCCTGTTCGGAGTTACTCGGATGCCAGCGCCGATATGAATGAGTGGGATGTCCTGCAATTGGGTTTCCAAGACAGCGCGGCCAATATTGGCAACAGCTGGGGCTTGAGCGGCTCTGGTGACACCATTCCATATGCACCAAAAGATGACCCGGAGCCACGACCTGCGGATGTTGTGGCAGCGAATGGTGGCGTGGCGCCGGACCTGACCCCACCGGACATTTCCTTCTACGAGCCGATAAGCCCGGGCACAATGCTGGTCGGTTCACCCTTGACCGTTTCGCTTGTGCTGTCAGATGTTTCTGGCGTGCAATTTGTGCGGATTGGGTTTGATGTGGATGGAGATGGCGTCATCACCGACAGTGAGCGAATCACCGTGCTTTCGCCGTCCGACACCTTTTTGCAGGTGGTTTTCCCGGCAGTGCAGGGTGCGGCCGACCCACGGATGATCGAAGTGGACGCCATCGACAACTTTGACAATATGTCGTATGCGGAAAGTCTGGTAAACCTGACCACCGTGGCACCAACCCCGGTTCCATCTCCAACACCCACGGTTACGCCCACGCCGGGACCGACCAACACGCCAACGCCCACCCGGACACCGCGCCCAACCCGGACGGCTACTGCGACGCCAACAGCGACGGCCACACCTCTTCCCGGTTGCGCCGCCGATTTCACGGGGCCCGGCCTCGGTAATCCTCCCGATGGGTTGATCCGGATCGATGATTTGCAATACATCGCCTATCGCTGGAACTCGGTGCCGAATGACGGCTTCTATCAGACGAGTCTGGACTTGAACAACAATGGCCGGGTGGACACGATTGATATCAATGATGTTGCTCTGAGATTGGGTTTGGACTGCAATCACCCACTTGCGCGCGAAGCAGCGGCCGGTTTTGGCGTTCCGGGCGCCTTTACACGGATCACTCTGGCGCAGCCGAAGTCAGTCGTTGCAGGTGAGGAATTCACGGTTGAGATTCGTCTTGCACGGATCAGCGACCTGGGCGCATATGCGGTCAGCCTGGCGGTTGACCCGTCACGCATGCAGATCGAGAGCATTGGAAGCGGTGAGTTGTTGGATACCAGTAGTCGTTCGTTCTTGAATCAGAGTGAGGTGACCGCCGCAATCGGGTCTGCAAAATTGTTTGGCTACAGTCTTGGTCGGCTGGGCGGCGGCGCCAGCGGCGACGGTGTGCTTGCGCGGTTGCGCGTGCGGGCATTGGTGTCCGGCGCGCCGGCATTGCGGTTGACCGACGCGCTCGTTACAGACCCCAGCGGTTCACAGGTGGCGCTGGACAACATTGTCGGCGGCACACGAGTGTATTTGCCGTTGGTTGGTGGGTGGTAGGCCCGCGGGCGGACCACGTGTTGCGCCATCGGTTTAGGGGTTTTGCATCGCGGGGCGATCTTGCGGATAGGTTAATCAGCAGCCAACCCCCGATGCAAAACCCGCACGGTCCATTGGCAAACGATGCGTCACCGGCGGGGTATTGCGTTCCGGGTTTTGCGCGGGGACGCAATGAAGGGTGACAGGTCTGGCGTTCGATCCTCCCGTGCAAAACCCCTACGAACGATGCAGAACGGTTATGCCACGCGCCAACTGGTGCCCTTCGGCCCGTCTTCCAACGTGATGCCCATCTCGGTGAGCTTGGTGCGAATCGCATCCGCACGCGCGAAGTCGCGCTCCTTGCGCGCGGTCAGGCGCATGTCGATCAGCATCTCAACCAACTTGGCTTCACGTTCGGCGTCGCCGCCGGCCCCACCCGCCGATACGGCGTCGGGTCGGATCACGCCCAGGACATCGCCGCCCAATTCCTTGAATGTGGCATCGGCGGCCTGCAGCGAGGCGGTGCTTGCATAGCCCTCGGTGATTGCACTGTTGATTTCCTTCGCAAAGTCAAACAGCGCTCCCAGCGCCAGCGGTGCGTTAAAGTCATCGTTCATCGCCGTTGTGAAGAGCATGCGTGTCTGGTCGATTTTTTCCTGAACGCGCGTGTCGCCGCTTGTCACTTCGTCGGTCGTGCGGTTCTTTAGCTCGTCGCGCAGGCGCCGTACGGCGGTGTTCAGGCGCTCGTAACCTTTGCTTGCCGCGTCGAGCGCCTCCGAGCTGTAATCGGCCGGGCTGCGGTAAAGACCGCTGAGGATGAAGAAGCGCAGGGCCTCGGGCGTGTATTTCTTAAGCGCATCCTTGACCGTCGTAAAGTTTCCCAGGCTCTTGCCCATTTTGACGCCGTCCACCAACAGCGTGCCGCCGAGCATCCAATAATTCGCGAATTGCACGCCATGTGCGGCCTCGCTTTGGGCTATCTCGCCCTCATTGTGCGGGAAAATATTGTCAACGCCGCCGCCGTGGATGTCAAACGTTTGACCAAGATACTTGGCGGCCATTGCCGAGCACTCGATGTGCCAACCGGGATAGCCGATGCCCCACGGCGAATTCCACTTCAAGATGTGGGCTTCCGGCGCCTTGATCCACAGGGCGAAGTCTTGCGGGTGACGCTTTTCGTCCCGCACCGCAACGCGTTTGCCGGCCTCATTTTCCTCCACCCGGCGACCACTTAGCTTGCCATATTCCTTAAATGATTCAACCGAGAAATACACGGATCCATTTTCGACATAGGCGTTACCCTTCGAGATCAGCGTTTCAATCATGGCGATTTGCTCGGGAATGTGGGCACTTGCACGCGGCGAAATGTCCGGCCGGGCAATACCGAGCGAATCCATGTCGGTGAAATATTCGCGCATATATTTTTCGACAAGTTCCATTGGCTCGACTTTGTCGCGCCGTGCGCGTTTCAGAATCTTGTCCTCGCCACGATCTGCATCATCCGTCAAGTGACCGACATCCGTGATGTTCTGCACATAGCGCACGCGGAAGCCCGAGAACCGCAGCCACTTGACAATCACATCAAAGCTGACATACATTTTCGCGTGGCCCAAATGTGCATAGTCATAGACGGTTGGGCCGCAGACATACAGGTTGATGCGCCCATCAACGACGGGTTTAAAGGCTTCTTTTTCACGTGAAAGCACGTTGTAAATTGTCAGGCTCATGATGTTCGGTGATTTGATCGGATTCTCGGATCGGGTTTTGAGATGCGGTTGTTGAAGGGTGCGACGGCGTTGGCGCTGGAGAACTCGGCTTCCACGCTGCGCCCGGGCGGGGACGGCCTCTTTAGCGCGCGCCTCAGCGCATCAAGTTCGCTGCCGGCTGTGAACAATGTCGGGCTGCCCGCGACGGCATCGCGATTCGGAAGTGCATCCGAAAATCATAACACGGGAAGGTTCAGACGTGCGGGGTAGAATCGCGCGCGTGGCAAGCACCACTATTGACCTCAACCCAGTTTCACGCGTGACCGCGGACGCGGTCGGAGTTCCGGGACAGCGCACGTTTTATATTCAAGCGCGCAAGGCTCAGCGCCTTGTCACGCTCACGTGCGAGAAGGAGCAAATTAGCACGCTCTCGCAGGCGCTCAACACCATGGTTGACGACCTCAAGACGCGCTATCCCAAGGGTGCGCGATTCAACCAACTTGAGCTGGATATGTCACTTGAGTATCCGGTGAACCCCGAATTCCGGGTCGGACAGATGGGTCTGGGCTATGACGAGGATCGCGACATGATCGTGCTGGTGTTGCGCGAAGTGGCCCGGTTGTCTCCGGATGAGAGCGAAACCGATACCCTTGAGCAGCGCGAAGCCGATGAGGGCCGCACGATTCGCATATTTTGCACCCGCGCACAGGCCGACGCGCTCGCCCGCCACTCCGAGGAAGTGGTTGGCCGGGGCCGTCCGATCTGCGCGTTGTGCGGCAAGCCCATGGATGTCAATGGCAATGTGGAAGGATTTTGCCCGCGCCGCAATGGCCACGGGGATGAGATTGTGTTTGCCTAGCGCACCCGGCTTACCATGCAGGTAGATTCAGCCGAGGTGTTGCGCGCGCTCGTCGACGGCGAGCTGCTCATGTTGGGGATGATGCCCTGGAGCTCCAACTACACATTCCTGGTTCAGGTAAACGATGAGCACTATTCCGCGGCGGCGGATCGCGGCGAACGCGCCCACATAAGCGTTGATGGCCAGTCCATTGAAGCGGATTTGCTGGCGGTATACAAACCTCAAAAAGGTGAAAACCCGCTGTGGGATTTTCCCGAGGGCACACTGTGCCTGCGCGAATATGCGGCCTATCAGGTTAGCACAGAATTATCTTGGAACGTGGTGCCGCCCACTGTGCTGCGCAATGGACCGCAGGGTTTGGGCTCGGTACAGCTTTATGTAGACGCCGACCCAAATCAACATTATTTCAACTTTCGCGACAACGAAACCGTGACCGGGGATTTGCAGAGAATGGTGCTGTTTGACCTGATCACGAACAACGCGGATCGTAAAAGCGGGCACTGCTTGCTCGACACCACCGGCCACGTCTGGGGGATAGACCACGGCATTACGTTCAACACCGATTACAAACTTCGGACGGTGGTGTGGGACTTCGCCAATCAGGAGATTCCAGAAATGCTGCTGAATGACCTGCGCGGGCTGCAAAAATCGGTGGAAGCGGATCGCCCGCTTGGCAGGTCGCTGCGCCAGTTGTTGACCGCTGGCGAGGTCAAGGCGTTTCGCCGCCGTATTGACGGCTTGATTTCGCTGGGACACTTCCCATCACCATCACGCAACCAGCGCAGCGTGCCCTGGCCGCCGGTGTGACGGTTCCGATGCGCCCCAGCCACCTGTCATTCCGAGCGCGAATCTGTTATTACCCACGCCCAAAACTATGCAGCGCGAGGAATCACGCGCCGCGCCGTACCATTTCGGCGTTGCGGCATGATTCCTCGTGCGCACACCGTGACGGTTGGTTCACGTATGGTGTCGCGCTCAGAATGGCGATCAAACAGGTGGCGCGACCGAAGGCCGGGCGCATATGAACTTCGAAGAGGCCGACCTTTACGTAACGGCGCTCGATCAGCGCACGGCGGGTCAGCTGAGCTTCGCGTATGCCTTTGAGAACGGCATCGCCCGGGCGAAACACCTGTTGCTACGGTTGGGTGGGGCGCCCCGGATTGTGGCCAGGTGTGTGATCATCACGGGCTCCAAGGGCAAGGGAAGCACCACAATGCTTGTGGCCCACGCTCTGGCGCATGCCGGTTACAAGGTGGGCGTGTTTACCGGGCCCCATCTACACACGGTTACCGAGCGTTTTGGGATTTTGGATCCGAAGGGACCTGCGCGCGACATGGTCCAACTCATGCCGGAGTCTCAGTTTGCCCGCTTCGCTACCCGGCTCGATCAGATTGTGCAAACCTGGGACGCGCCTGAACTTGGCCGCCCGACGCGCTTTGAAGCCTACACGACCATGGCCTATCGCTGGTTTGAGCAGGAGGACTGTGACCTGGCACTATTGGAGGTCGGTATCGGCGGGCGGGATGACACCACAAATTTGGGTGAACCGATGGTCAGCGTATTTTCCAATATCAGCCTGGAGCACACTGAGATGCTGGGCGACACTGTTGAAAAGATCGCGGTGGAAAAGGCCGGCATCATGCGCCCACGCGGCCAGGCCGTAAGCGCGCCCCAGGTCCCTGGCGTTCGTGCGGCACTGGCTGATGCCGCCGGCAAATTGGGTTGCCCGGTATGGTTCGCAAATGATCACTGGAAGGTGACATTTGGGGCGAAGCACATTACACCTGAACGAATCGGGCAGCAGCTGACGATCACGCGGTTGCAGCGGGGAGTTCCAGCCCAAACGTCTGCCGAGGTGTTCGTGCCCCTATTGGGCGAGGTGCAGCTACAAAACGTTGCAACCGCGCTCACCGCGCTTGATGCGCTCCATGTGGCCGGCTTTGCGACGAGTCCCGCCAATGTGAGTGCCGGGTTTGCGGCAGTGCGCTGGCCCGGGCGCTTTGAGGTGCTTTCTTTTGACCCACTGGTCATTGCCGATGGTGCTCACACCCCGTATGCGACCGAAATGCTGACGCATACGCTAAACACGTATTTCCCTGGGACGCCAATTCACGTCGTGTTGGGCGTGTTGCGTGACAAGGATGCCGCGGGCATTTTGACCCGCATTGGTCGCATGGCGACCACCCTTACGTTGACGGTTGTAAACAACCGCCGCAGCCTGTCTGCAGATCAATTGGCAAGTCTATGCGCACAAGTGGGGCTCTCGGCCACCAAGGTCAGCGTGGCGGAGAGTCCGGATAAGGCGTTTGCCATAGCGCGCAGCCATGCCGAACTCGGCGGAGTTGCATGTATTACCGGCTCGTTGCACCTTGTTGCCGAGGCCCAAACATTCTTTAAGCGTTTATACTCTCTCACTAATGCGATCAGCGCCACCCAAGCGGTCAACTAACAACAACGCCTCGAAGGATAACCAGGGTGGCATCGGTCTGTTGATCGGTCTTACAGGCGTCACTGCAATAGTGCTGGCGGTCGTCATCAGCCTCATTATTACGATCCTGCGCGCACGCGCTGCGATTGAAGCCGGGTTGCCCGCGCCCACCGGATTTTTTGGCATCGATGGCCCGCTTGGAAGCATTGCCCAGCAGATTGTGCCGGATACCGCTGCGCGTAGCGGAGCGGCGCCCGCCGCGCAAACTTCACAAGACGCGCTGGTGGCGCCTCCGGTGACGATTTCTCCATGGACCGGCACTGAGCGTCAGAATATTTTGGTGCTTGGCATCGATCAGCGACCAAAGGAAGACCCCGCCACCAACCGGACCGACACCATGATTCTGGTGACGCTCGATCCAATCGGCAACACGGCCGGAATGATGAGTATTCCGCGGGACCTGTATGTTCCGATACCAGGCAAAATACAGGACCGGATCAACGCTGCTCACGTCTATGGGGGCCCCAAATTATCGATGCAGACAGTGGCCTACAACTTTGGCGTGCCAGTACACCATTATGTGCGGGTCAATTTCAACGTGGTGGTCACCATCATTGATTTGGTCGGTGGCGTGGAGATATACAACGACCAGGACATCGCCGATTATCAATATCCGGATATGGCGTTTGGCTATGATCCGTTTTTCCTAAAGGCCGGACCGCAAAAGCTGGATGGCAAGACCGCGCTGAAATATATGCGCACACGTCACGGCGGCAGCGACTTTATCCGGATCAGACGGCAACAGCAGGTGATCTTTGCGCTGCGCGACAAGGCATTGAGCACGGACGCGATAACCACGTTTTTGCCCCAGGCGCCAAAACTTTATCAGGCGTTACGCGATAGTATCGATACGGATTTGAGCCTGACCGAACTCTTGCGCATGCTTGTGTTTGCCAAGAACCTGCCCGCCGAGCGCATTGCAAAGGTTTCGATAGACGAGACGGCAACGCAGGCTTGGACGACCTCGCAGGGTGCGCAGGTGCTCATCCCGGTGCGCGAACGAATTCGCGAGATTCGGGACGAGTTGTATGACCCAACCAAGGCCAACGCAAAGGTCACGCCCACCCCGGAACCTGGAAAGATCATTCTGCAAAACGGAACGCTGACCAAGGGGCTTGCCATAAACACAGGGAGTGTGCTCGCGGGCAAGGGCTTTGTCATTAGCCGGGTGGAGAACGCGGTTGGTAATTTCCCCAAGACCGTGATCGTGGACTATCATGGTCGCTCGTCATATTCCAAAAGCATTGCGCTTGCCCTTGGCGTCCCGGTTACCGCCATCCAAACCAAACTAGACGCGGCCAACCCGGTCGATGCGCTGGTTATTTTGGGCGACGACTTTCAACCAAAGTAGATGCCACTATTCGACCAGCCCCACCGTAGATACAACCCGCTCACCCGTGAATGGGTGTTGGTGTCGCCTCACCGGGCCAAGCGCCCCTGGCTGGGTGCGCAGGAAAAGCAGACCACCGCCCAACGTCCGGAATATGACCCTTCGTGTTACCTGTGCCCACGCAACAAGCGTGTGAACGGGATACAGAACCCGGACTACGCCAGTGTGCATGCGTTTGACAACGACTTTATGGCCGTGCTCCCGCCCGATCAGGTGCAGCCGATGCCGGCCGATGCATTTGGCTCGGAGCTTTTGCAGGCCCAGCCCGAGACGGGTATTTGTCGGGTTATTTGCTTTTCGCCCAGGCATGACCTGACGTTGCCCGAGCTGGGAATTGCCGGGATTCGGTCGGTGGTGGATACATGGGTTGATCAATGCACCGAGCTCGGAGCGCGACCGGACATTTCCTACGTTCAGCTTTTTGAAAATAAGGGCGAGATTATGGGTTGCAGTAATCCGCATCCACATGGTCAGCTGTGGGCCACCCGGCACGTTCCCACCGAGATTGAGAAGGAAACCAACGGCCAGCTCGCATATTCCGCCGGGCACGCCGGGTCATCGCTGTTGTTGGATTACCTGGCCGTGGAAGAAAATCGCGCCGAGCGCGTGCTGTTTGAAAACCAGCATTTTGCGGTGGTGGTGCCGTTTTGGGCGGTTTGGCCGTTTGAGACCATGATCGTGGCGCGTAAACCGGTGCGACGCATCACCGAGCTGGATGACGCCGGAAGGACGGGTCTGGCCGAGGCAATGCAGAAGATCACGGCCGCTTATGACCGATTGTTTGCCGTGTCATTCCCCTATTCGATGGGCGTCCACCAGGCGCCCTTTGATGATCTGGCGCATGAGGAATGGACCATGCATCTGCACTTCTTTCCACCACTGCTGCGCAGCGCCACCGTGAAAAAGTTTATGGTGGGATATGAAATGCTTGCACAGCCCCAGCGCGACCTCACACCGGAGCAGGCCGCGTCCCGGCTATTGGCCTTGATGTGACCAACGTTTGGCAGGGGCAACTGGTGCGTCTGCGCGGCGTGGAACCGACCGACGCCGAAATTTTCTCGCGCTTCAACCTCGATTCCGAGCGCGCGCGCCTGCTGGATTATGCCTGGCCGCCAATCTCGGCGGAAGCCGTCCGTGAGTGGGCGCGTGAACAGTCGCTCAAACGTTTGGACAATGACGCATTTTTCTGGGTAATTGTGCGGGCCGCCAGCGGCGAGCCGGTGGGCCAGGTGAGCACCCACAATTGCAACACGCGCAACGGTACGTTTGCCTATGGGATTGATATCGCCCGCGACCACCGCCGTTTGGGCTATGCGCGCGAAGCGATCACGCTGGTGCTGGCCTATTACTTTGACGCGTTGCGCTATCAAATGTGCCAGGTGGATATTCATGCCGATAATGCGGACTCGATTGCGTTGCACGATGCCATGGGATTTGTACATGAAGGACGCCGTCGGCGCGCCGTATATACGAATGGCGCGTATGTGGACACGGTTTTGATGAGTCTGGCTGCCGACGAGTTCAAACGCGGCCAATCCCCGTCGGTCTGAACGAGTCAATCCAACAGCAGCAGCTCGGCAGAGTGCACGAGCGTGGAAACGCCGTGGCCCTCGGCGTATATGCTGACCGACTTGAGCGTTTGCAGGTCTTTGATTATGGTGAGCAGGTTGCCTGATTCCCAGGTTTCGCGTGATCCGGCGGTTTTCTTGACGTGCTTTTGCCTGACGTCGGGCGGCACGCTGCGCACATAGTCCGGAAAATTATCTCCATCGGGCACGCCCTTGGCATAGAACCCCTGCACCCACTCGTGCTCGCCGCTGTCCGGTGCGCGATACACGATCTTTACCAGCAGCGGGCATTCACTGCCCTGGCCGCCGCAGACGGGCACGTCCTGGTCCAGGATGGAGAATGACAGTCGCAAGACCAGAGCCCGACGGCCCTCAACGGCGTCCGAGATCAACTGGGCAAGCCCGGTGCGGCCCCAGTGCAGGTTTGGTCCGGTGCGGTACAGCACCAATGAGTGCTCGGTCACCGTGATGACGCCAAATGGATCACCGTCATTTTCCAGCTGGCTGATGTCGATCCAATCCTGCGTGAGCGGTGCCAGCCAGTCGCCATTGCGGATCAAGTTGCGATACGGCTGCGAGACTTCAAGACGGCTGGCGTTGCCTCGTGCCGCCACCCGTTGGTTGCTGAGCAAATGAACCACATTTTCCTTGTTCGATTCCGGATGCGCCAGCGATACCGTGGCCGATCCTTCGCGAACCGACACGTTGGTTTCGGTGGCCGCGCCATCGGCAAGGATGTCGATTGAGAAAACACCGCTGCGCAAGGTGGTCGTCAGCTGGTTTGTGTTAACAATAATCGGAGTGTCGCTGTTATCGGGATTTTGCACTTGGATGCGCCCGGATTGCAGCGTTAGCACCAATTCTGGGGCACGCGAAGAGCTGGCGTAGCGCGGCAGGCGTGCACGTGATATCCGCAGCCGTGCGCCGGAATACAGGTTGATCTTGGCATCCTGTCCGGAATCTTTCAGCGAAACGGTCAATGAGGCCTGAGACTGACCGTCATTGTCCAGTACTACCGTGCTGCCTTCTTCAAGGGCGCGCCCGTCCAGACCCACCACCCGCCCGTCGCTTTCCGGTTCGGTTGGGCCAAAGCTGATCAGCTTGCCGGCCTGCAGCTTGACCAGCATTCCGGGCTGAACCGTGGCATTATTGGTATACGCGATGATGGCCGTTGGCACGCCAATCACCAAAGCGCAGAAGGTTGCAAACGCGCCAAGCAGCACAAGCCACGCAACACGGTCGGGTGATCGGCTCATCAATACCTGTTGGCCCACTTCCAGCGGCTGCCACCACGTGTGCCCGCGCCTGTGCCAGGATCGATGTGACTGGCCGCGGTGTCCCGCGCGTGCGCGGCGAGCGTTGCCGCGATGGCCGCAATTTCGCTGTGCGGATGCTCCTGTTCTTCCAGGCTAAAGCGATCCTCCACAAAGCGGGTGTCAAAATTACCAGCCTGAAAGCGCAGGCTTCCAACCAGTTGCTGGTGAAACGGAATGGTTGTTTTCAGACCCATAATCTGCATCTCGCTGAGCGCCCGGCGCAGGCGCATGACCGCTTCACCGCGTGTGTCTCCCCACGCGATGAGTTTGGCGATCATGCTGTCGTAATACGGTGTGATCTCATAGCCTTCATACACACCGCTTTCGACGCGTATTCCCGGGCCGCTGGGGAAGTGCAACCGCTGAATGCGCCCGATGCTGGGCATGAAATTGTTAAACGGATCTTCGGCATTGATGCGGCACTCGATCGCCCATCCATTGGGTTGAATGTCCTCCTGGGTGTGCATCAGCTTGCGCCCCCGCGCAATGCGAATCTGCTCCTTCACAATGTCGATGCCGGTGACGCGTTCGGTGACCGGGTGCTCGACCTGCAGGCGCGTATTCATTTCCATAAAATAGAAATTGCCCTGCTTGTCAAGCAGGCACTCGATGGTGCCGGCATTGGTGTAGTTCACGGCCCGGGCGCATTTGACCGCAATCGCGCCAAAACGTGCGCGGCTTTCCGGGTCCAGCGCAACCGAGGGTGACTCCTCAAGCAGTTTTTGCCGCCGCCGCTGCAGGCTGCATTCGCGTTCGCCAAGGTGGATGATGTTCCCGTGCTGGTCGCCTAGGATTTGAAATTCGATATGGCGTGCACCTTCCACCATCCGCTCAAGATACAGCGCACCACTGCCAAACGCGCTCTCCGCCTCACGCCGTGCGCTGGCGATAAGCGCGGGCATGGTGTCTACGCTGCGCACTTCGCGTTGACCCTTGCCGCCACCGCCGGCGCTGGCCTTTATCAGCAGCGGGAACCCGATGCTCGGAGCAATGGCCACCAACTCCTCGTCGGTCATATCGCCTTCATTCTCGGTGCCCGGGATCACCGGCACGCCGGCCTTCAGCGCGGTGGCGCGGGCCACGGCCTTGTCACCCATCTTGTAGATGGCCTCCGGGCTCGGGCCGATAAAGATAATGCCCTCGTCGGCGCAAGCTTGTGCAAAGTCCTCGCGCTCGGCCAGAAAGCCATAACCCGGGTGAATCGCATCCGCGCCCGAAGCCTTGGCCGCGCCGAGTATTTTGTCCATCCGCAGGTAACTGTCGCGGGATGGCGCCGGGCCAATGGCATATGCCTCGTCTGCATAGCGCACGTGCAGCGAATTGCGATCAACGTCGCTATACACCGCCACCGTGGCGATCCCCAATTCATGACAGGCGCGCTGTATTCGCACGGCAATTTCTCCGCGATTGGCGACCAGTATTTTCTTGAACATGTTTCCCCGATAGCTTACCATCTGTCCATGCGACAAATTGCACCGCATGTGGGCGGTATCATCATGCTCGGGTTCCTGGCGTTTGCATCCTCGAAGTTGCCGACCAGCGAGTCATCCGAGCGCGCGCTTGTGGCGCAGGCCCTTGCGACCGCCGATGCTGCTGCATCCGTCACAGCCGAGGTGGCGCTTTATACGGGCACGCCCACACCCAGCCCGACGCCAACCCGGACGCCCTCATCAACACCACGTGCTACCGTGACCCAAACCACCGCACCTTCGGCCACCGCCACGCGCGCACCGACCAATACACCGCAGCCCACGCCGCTGCCCACGCCCAGTGTCCACGCGATAAATGGTCTGGCGTTTGAACGGATTGTCGTGATGAACGAGGCCGTGAAGGCCAACGTGCGGGCGATTTACAAGCGCGGAGCACAGCTTGGTCGCAACCAGCACGCGTTTGGCAAGCTGGGTGACAGCACCACTGAGCCACCGCTTGCATATATCGGCTGGGACGCGCCGGGGTATAAGTTGGGTGCCTATGGACACCTAAGCGCGACCCTTCTGCAATTTGCCGGGTCGTTTTCGCATTCAAGCCTGGCGGTTGTACGCGGTATGGGTTCCGCCGGGATGTTTGACGAGGCGTGGGTGAAGCCCGGGCTGTGTGATGGGGATGCCGGCCAGCACGGGGCGCCATTGGGGCCGTTGCCGTGCGAAATTAGCCTGTACAACCCCAGCCTGATGCTCGTGCGGATTGGATCAAATGACGATGGTTCAACGGTCGCGTTTGAGGCCAACATGCGCAAAGCGGTGCAGTTTTTGATCGATGCCGGTGTGGTGCCGATTGTGGGCACCAAGGCGGATCGCAATGCCGATCCTGAAAACACCAAGAACGCTGCACTGCGGCGCATCGCCGCGAGTCTCCAGGTTCCGCTGTGGGACTTGGACTTGCTAACCGACACGCTGGCGGATCACGGCATCAACACCACCGATCACGTGCATCTGACCTACTATTTCAGCTATGACTTCACCGACCCTGTCGCGTTCACCCGTGGGCACGGGTTGCAAAACCTCAGCGCGCTCGTCGCGCTCGATGAGGTCTGGCGGGTTGTGCGGTAGGCTCGCGCCGCGCCCATGGCTCAACGACGCCAGGCTCATCTTGAGTCAAATCCGGCCGAAGGCGTCCAGGACCGATTGGAATCTGGTCTATGAGACGCTGACCAACACCGGGGTGTCAGCGCTCCCACCATCGTAAAACGCGTAACGAGCGCAGGGTATTCCAGCGGCTTGGCCCGCCAACCTTTTCCATGTCAAAGAAGGTTCGGCCCGTATACTTGTGCTGCACGGTCCACATGCCGTCCGCACGCCGACGGCTATACAGCAACGCAATGCCATCCTCCAGCCGTTCATCGTGCGGGGCATCTACGCGCGCAAAATACGCGAGACCGCGCAGTACGTCATAGTGCCAGTGGTGCGGCCAGGACAACATCGTAAACTTGTCGTTGATGATGTTGCCAGTCTTGTCCGACTTAAACAGGCGGTGCTGAAGCACAAATTCCAATGCGCTCTTCTCTGCATTCAAAACGTCCGTGCGCAGCGCGTGCTTTGGCGTGGATTCCAGCCAGTCGCGCAACCCTTCGAGCACGTTGAAGGTGGTGTGGAGCGAGCTGTGGTGCGGCAGCGGCCGGCGGTGGCGTCGGCAGTTCCACGCGCCGTCGTGCATCATCTCCGCCAGCAGATTCTCGACCATCGCATCGATGCGCGCGTCGCGGATGCCAAAGTAAGCGGCCAGCGACAAATCCATGCCGACGATGCAGCTATCACACGCCGCCAAATTGCGCATAAAGGCTTCATCGCGGGTGGGGCCAAGTTGCTTGTCCAGCACCAGCGCTGCCGCTTGTTGCGCGGGATGATGATCGGGCGGAATGCCGATGGCGCGCAAGGTGAGCATCGAGTAGGTCGTTGAGGTCCACTTTGGTGAATATATGCCGCCTCCCCAACACCCATCGGGCGCCTGCAACGACAACAACCGTGCGCCCCAGCCTTCACTTACCGTGCGGAGCCGCTCTGCGTGCCAGCGCTTTTTCGGTGCGCCTTGAAGATCGCGCATTGCCTGCCAACGGATGGCAGGGTCCCCGGCGAGGAGCCAGGGCATCAGCTCTTTCGTCACGGTTGCAGACATTTGTAATGCTCCCTCGGCGCGACTGCCGCGGTGTTTATTCACGGTCAGATATGCGAGCCGTTATCGTGACGAACTATATGGCGCGACTGTCGTCCCTTGCAACTCAGTCTGCCACCAGTCCACCGACCGGTTGCTCCCCCTCAGCAGAGTTTTCGGGCGCTGGAACGGGTTGGGGCGCGGGCTCCGCCTCCGCAGCGTCGGTCCGTAAACCGGTCTGTGGCGCGGGCTGCGCACCATCTTGCAAAGGGAGTGGGTTGGGGTGAGGCTCCTCTACCTTCGGAACTGGGTTGAGGAAAGCGCCGAGGTGAATGTCTGCCGCCTCTACCTTCGGGAGAGGTGTGATGTGAGGGATAAACATCCGCATATTGTAGACCGCGATCCACTCACTCCCGCGCCATGTGAATGGCACCCCATTCTGGCCCTGACATGGATCCGAGTGAGTCATTTCACCTCCTTTCGGTAACCCACAAAATAACATGAAGCTCGAAACCCAATCAGGACCAATGTAGGCCAAACCCATACATCCAACCGCGCCAGCGGCGCTCCTCACGGCTCTCATAACCTCGGCCAAATCGCTGAAAAAAGTCCTCCAACCGAAAATATTTGTTAATTCGAAGGACATTTGAGGACATCTAAAATCGCACCATCACCCGAAAATCCGCGGCACTTATGCAAGTATGGCCTGCGCCCACCTTGTTCTTTAGCGCTTGCTTGGAAAACTTCGGTTCTACGACCCAAAAATCTGCCGCATACTTGGCCCCTCTATGAATATTGGAAATGACTTGTCGGGGAAGGTGGCGCTCATTACCGGGGGTTCGCGGGGAATTGGCGCGTCTATCGCCCACGCCTACACGCGGGCGGGCGCACGCGTGGTGTTGGCGAGCAGAACGCTCGCCAGCTGCGAAGCCGTCGCAACCGAGGTGCGCGCCGCCGGCGG